>JACKHH010000005.1 GCA_020639095.1 Phycisphaerales bacterium
TACGGCTGCGCGCTGCTCTGCTACGTCACGCCCAAGGAGCACTTGGGATTGCCCAATCGTGACGATGTCCGCGAGGGCGTGATCGCCTACAAGATCGCTGCCCACGCTGCCGATCTCGCCAAGGGGCACCCGGGCGCACAGTATCGCGACGACCAACTCAGCAAAGCCCGGTTCGAGTTCCGCTGGGTGGACCAGTTCAACTTGGGTCTCGACCCCGAACGCGCCCAGGAGTTCCACGACGAAACGCTACCGCAGGACGGCGCGAAGACCGCACACTTCTGTAGCATGTGCGGCCCCAACTTCTGCTCGATGAAGATCACCCAGGACGTCCGCGACTACGCCGCCAAACAAGGCGTGAGTGAAGAAGAAGCCCTAAAGCAAGGCATGCAACAAAAGAGCGAAGAGTTCCGCAAGACGGGCCTGGAAATTTACCAGCCAAGGTAGGGCAACGCGCAAAAAAGGACGCTACCGGTAAACTGGGCGCCGCCCACCTTACCGGTAGCGCAATCAATTCTGTGATATTGACGAGGTCGCTGCTACTTGATCACCAGCGGCGCGTCGCCGTTGATGAAGTACATCTGCACCTGCACGTCGTCGGGATAGTCGTTCGTCAGGTCGATGAAGGTGTCCTGGAGCAGCGTGTCACCGGCTTCATTCCAGCGGAGTTCAACCTTGGGGAAAATCAGCAGGCTGCCCTTTTCGCTGGCGCTGCAACGATCGTTCGCAGCCAGCACGGCTGACGCGCTGTCGCCACTCTGCGATTGCGATTCCGCGTTCAGTGAATCGTCACCAACGGCTTGCCGGGCGATAACGTGCGGCGTGCGCCCGCCGCCGATGTCGCCGGGGCGCTCGTCCGGTGGGGAGCCTGCGAAGTCGGCTTTGATCGTGGCTGCTTTGTAGCCCATGCCCACGAGGTTCATGCCCGCGGTGTCATACCCATTGCTGTTCACCTGGAATTGCTTCATTGCGACGCCCAGCAGCGACGCGTCCTGGCTGAGGATGTCGCGCGGATCGCACGTCGGGTCGGCGCCGCTTGCGGTCGGGTCCGCAGCCAGCGCGTTCTGCGTGCAGATGTCGCCCGGATCGTAGTCGAAGTCGCAGAGCTTGCTGGGGACACCCACAATCTGGGCTTTGCCCTTGGAGGTTTGAAGGTTATCAAGCAGGAAATGATTGGGGACGCCGTACTGACTCACAAACGTGCTGTCCCAGCAGGTGATGCAACGATCCATACCGGTCAGCTTAACTTCATTCTGATTCCAGATCGTGAAGCTCGCCTTCGTGGCGACGGGGCCTTCGGTTTCCTGGCGCAAATCCACGGAAACCGGCAGCAGCGTGAGTTCAGTGTCGAAGGTACCCCCGACGATGGAGCTGTAGAAATCGAGCAGGAGCGTTTCGTATCCCTGATCGTACTCGATGCCGTCGAGATCGAGTTGTCCCGGCGTGAGGCCGGTCGGGGCACCATTGGCTGAGCCGTTGACCACCGCGAAGCTGTACGTGGTGTATTCCCAAGCCGTACCCAGCGCGTAGTTGACCGTTACCGCGTCGCCCTTGAGATGATTCCACCGAATCTCAACACCGTTGGGATCAACCGCCCACGCGACAATGTAGCCACGCAGCACGCGGTCGGTCGTTCCGTCCATCGCAGGGCGGCCCGGCGGCGTACCGGGATCGAGAATGGTGAATGGCGATACCCCCTGGGGCTGACCGGTGGCAGCGGACCAGTAGGTCGGCTGATGGCCTGTAAGGCTAATCCCAACATCAACGGAATTCCAACCGGGGTGGGCGCGTTCGCATTCAAAGTTGTCGCAGATTGTGCCGTCGCCGTTGTAGACGCCGCCGCGCAATGCGCACTCATCCGCCGTATTCAATTCGCACACGCCGTCGGCACAACACGCGCCCACAGTTGCGGGGCACGCGATGCCGGTCGTGTTGATGCACGGCGCGCCTTCGGTTATCGAAAGAGTGAAATCACCGGTTTGATTGTTGAATCCGTGGACCAAAATGTGGTATGCCACGCCGACTTCCGAACACCAGGTGAATTCCGAGGTCAACCCGCAGCCAATGGCATCGTCATTACCACCCACGCAGGTCTGTGCGTTCGAGCATAGATCCGGGCAGGCCACTGCAGCCTCGTCCTCACAGATGCTATCCCACCCAACATTGCAGCAGAACGGGTCGAAGGCGCAAACGGCCGCCTCACAGGTCGCGTCGTCGCAGCCCGGAATCGAACTCCCCGGGCAACATGAGGAGTATGCCGGTTGGCACTCACCACAGTACACGCTGAGTTTCGTGTCATAGTTGGCGGCGTTGCACGTCGATGCGGTCAATTGGGCGCCCGTGCCGACGACCTGATACCATACGCCCGGCGCGCCGATAAATGTGCCACAATCGGGAATTGAGTCAAATGTCGCGGAGCTTGTCGAACCCGCCTGCACGAACGGAACCGCTAGACTTGTTGCGGACGGACATTCGTCGTTGGACGGTTGCGCCTGCACGACAGTGGCCATCGCAAAGACAAGCGCAGCGATGTAGACTGTTCGCTTCTCGATCAATAGATGCGGCATTTCCCCACTCCAGACAGGACCGTTGGGCGTCAATCGCCGGCTGTGCGCAGCGCAACCGGGGAACTTCCATGCCCGCTCCCTCCCGACTTCATCGCTGAGGCAAATCATCTGCGCACGAATCGCCGGAAACGCCCGATGGTCTCCGGCGACTCGCCCCAGCTTAACGATTGGCGGCGCCGCACTCAAGCTGATTAGCAAGATGGGCTAGGCGAATGCGTACGACTAGCAGTGTGTGATTGAAGCACTGCGTTAAGCGATTCGGGCTGCTACGCGCGTCGTGCGTGCGCATCCTTCATCAACCTTAGCGCGGCGAGCTTACGGGCCAGCCGCGACCGGCGGGTCGCCGTTGACGAAGTACATTTGCACGAGCACGTCACCGGGGTAGTCGTTGGTCAGGTCGATAAAGGTGTCCTGAATCAGCGTATCACCGGCAGCGTTCCAGCGCAGTTCGACCTTGGGGAATATCAACAAGCTGCCTTTTTCGCTGGCGCTGAGGCGTTCGTCTGCCGGTGCCGCGAGCGCTGATGCGGACGTGTCATCGGCTGCGATCTCCGCAGCGATTTCCCGGCTGGTGCGCTGCGGCGTACGCGTGCCGCCGACGTCGTCGGGCCGTTCGTCGGGTCCGGCGCCGAAGAGGTCGAAGCGAATCGACCCGGTCTGCGAGCCCATGCCCACGAGATTCATGCCCGCGTAGTCGGACATCGAACTGGATATCCCAATCTTCTTGACGACCACGCCGATCAGGGAATCCGCGACGCTCAGTTGATCGAGCGGGTTTGAACCCACCGGCCCGTCGCCGGGTTCGTAATCGACGTCACACACCTGGCTCGCGAGACCGTCGATCTGCGCTTTGCCCTTGTCGGTCTGGAGATTCTCGCGCAGGAAGTGGTTCGGCGTGCCGTATTGGCTGAGCAGCGTGCTGTCCCAGCAGGTCACGCAGCGATCTAGGCCGGTGAACTTCACCTCGTTCTGGTTCCAGATGGTGAAGTTGGCTTTGGTGGTGACCGGGCCACTTGTCTCCTGGCGCAGGTCCATGGTGATGGGCATCAGGGTCAATTCGCTGTCGAGCGCGGGTGCTGCACAATTGGCAATATGGAAGGGCGTTCCGCCCGAGGCGTAGAAGTCGAGGAGCAACACGCCGTATCCGCGATCGTACTCCGTACCATTGAGAAACAGCGTACCGGGCGTGCCGGTGGGGGAGCCGTTGGCGATGGCGGGGTTGATCGTTTGAAATGCGTAGGCGGTGTATTCCCAAGCGCTGCCGCTGCCGTAGTTCACGATCGCGACGTCGCCCTTGAGGTGATTCCAACGAATCTCCTGGCCAAAACGATCAACCGCCCACGCGACGACGAACCCGCGCAGCACGCGCTCGCCCGAGCCGTCGGCGGCCTTGCGACCCGGCAATACGCCCGGGTCAAGCACGGTGAACGGCGCGACCCCCGCAGGCTGACCGGTGAACGCCGACCAGTACGTCGGCTGGTGCCCGGTGAGTTCGATCTCGACGTCGGTGCTGTTCCAGCCCGGGTGACTGTCAATCACCGTGAGCGTAGCCCCGCACGTCGAGACGTTGCCGCAGTCGTCCGTTGCCGTGAACGTCACGAAGTTGCCGCCATCGCAGGGAAAACTGCCACAAGGCAACCCAACCGAGTTCGCGTCATTGGTGATCACCGGTGTGGCGGTGCAGTTGTCGCTGGCCATGGCTTGGTCGAGCCACTCCGCCGGCGAGAAGCCAGGGCCGGTGCCCAACCCGCGATCATACGTCACGTCGGCGGGACATACGATGTCAGGCGGCGTGAGATCGGCGATGGAGTTCGTCGAAACAATCGGCAAGCCCGCCGTCCCCGCACAATCGGCATATTCAATCATCAACCCAATCGACGTCACGCAGCCATCCGTCGGCGATGCGGGCGGCATCAAGTCGCGCACAATGAGCGTGCCCTGCACAAGGACAGAATTGGTCGAAATGAACTGAATGTCGTACGTGATGCTATCCAACGTTGCGTTGGGCGGTACCTGTGGTGTGAGCACAATGCTGTTCGTGTCCACGCAGCAATTGTCGGAGATCGTTGCAGAAAATCCCAATGTGGCTGCGCAGTTGTCGTCCACAGCCACGATGGGGGTTGCTCGTACAGTGCCACCCAAACCGCCGCTTCCGGTGGGCGGTGTTGCGTCGACCACGGTAACGCCCGATGTACAAGTGTCCGACGCGCCGCCCAGATCGTACACGGTCAGTTCACAGGTATGCGGGCCAGGGCCGCAGATTTCGACCGCCGTCGTGCAGACATCAAGCACCGGCACGCCGTCGACCGCAGTGATGCAGCGCTGCGCAATCATGTCCGGCGGGCTGTTGGGATTGTACGAGCCGCCATCGATGCTGTTGGTCGTGACCATGGCGCAGCAGTTGCCTGCGGCAATCGCGTCATACGGTTTGCACACCGCGACCGGGCCTGGTTCACATTCATCCGGCGTACCGTTGAGATTGAAGTCGATGCTCGTGCCACCGGAGATGTCGCACTCGTCGAGCGCGTTGTTCATGTTGCAGTCGAGTCCCAATGTGCAACTCGCGCAGCCAAATCCCTCAACCTGCTGGGAACAGATGGAATCCCAAGCAACATTGCAGCAGAATGGATCCCCGGCGCAAACGCAGGCGGTGATTGCGGGATTGCTGCATCCTGTTTGACCGGTGGCGGCGCAACAATTACCCGGCCCGATCTCGGCCGCGTCGTCGTATCCATTCGAGTTGCAATCGCGTTGCTCGTACGCGCCAATATCACAGAAGGTGTTTTGCGGACGCGGAACGCCGCGTTGGTCGACTGGCGCACCGCAACTGTTCGCGTCGAGGATGGCGTCGGCTGCATCGCTTCCGGGACGCAATGCGTGTGTGGCAGTTCTGCCCGGTGCGTTCAGTTGGAGCGGCGCCAGATTGGCATTGCCAGCAGGAATGTCGCCCGTCGCGGTGAGCAAGCACGTGTTGTCGCTGTCGAGGTTGTAGCCGTACGACCAAAACGCACCAGTGCCGCCATTGTCGCAATCCGCGCCGAACGCCTGATCAGCGATGATGGTGTTGGCCAAACCGATGGTGCCCGCGTCGAAATTCATGACGCTACCGCTGCCGTTCGACGAGAAGTTGTTCGAGATGGTGACGTGGTTCAGGAAGTAATGTCCGCGAATCTCGTTGTACAACGCCGACCCGATCTCCGACGAATTCCCGCTCACCGTCGTGTTGGTGAGGTACATCGTCCCGCCGTCAAAGTTCGCGCAGCCACCACCGGCAGTGAACTGGTCAATCGGATTGCGCGGACAGCGGTTGTCCCGAATGGTGCAGCCCAGCAGGTGCATGGTCCCACCGAGGAAGTTCTCCACGCCACCGGCATAACCGAACTCGTCGTCGATCACGCGATTGTTGCTGATGGTGGTTCGCTCGACGCGCATCATCCCGGAGACCGAATTCACGATCCCACCGCCATCGTAGTAGCCGACGTTGCCATCGATCAGCGAATCGTAGATTTCCATGGAGTCGCCGAAACGGTTGGACAAACCTCCACCCGAGAGTTCGGACCGATTGTTGAGCACCTGCACATTGCGAAACGTCATGTGTCCGCCGAGTCGGTTCGCACCGCCGCCACCGTCAAACAAACACTGGTTATCCTGGATCGCCGAATCGACGACATGGAAGACGCCGCCGCCATCGTTGCCGATTCCACCGCCGGTGATGGCGCCGTTCGCCCGGACGTCGACGCGACGAAGGTTGATGGTGGCTGCATGGTTGCGAATTCCACCACCCATGTCAGGTGTAGGGTTGATGTTGATCGCCCGGCCATGGCGGATGGTCATGTCACGAAAACCGACCGTGGACACGCCGTGTACGTCGAAGACGCGATCGATTCCGATTGCGACGCTCGGACCGGCTTCGACGATGGTTTCGGTCCGACCATTGCCCGCAATCTCAAGTCCGTTGCCTATGATGTCGAGGTCGCCGCGCGCATTGAAGTTCTCGCCGACGCTAATCGGGATGTTGACGAGGACCAGGCGGTAGACATCGGGAGATCCGGCAAGGTCGGTGAAGATGATTTGGTCGGGGCCACTGCCCGCGTTGCAATCGCCGCTGGTCGTATCCGCGTCGAGATTCGCGTTCATGATGGCTTCGCGCAGCGTACACAAGCCGTCATTCGCGGTGAGGTTGTCCACCGCGGTGTTGACCTCAATGACGTTGGCGCGCAACGCGCTGGTTGATAGCGCGAGCGCGGCAACAGCTACCGATAGCGCAATCATTTGACGCGCGCGCTGCGCGCGGATTTCGAGTACCGTGGCTTTTGTTGTGGACGCGTCCATTGCGCTTCCTCCTCCTGGTTGAGAGCGGCGCGGACTTGCTGCCGGTTCGTAAATTGAATGGGAGAAGCGTTGCCCGATGCTGCACCACCGTCGCGTGATGGCGATCGTTTCCCCTTTCTGGACTGGATGCAGGTATTGCCGTCGGTGGGATTCAGCGTAGCTGGACCATCCGCGCGGTAGACCCTCCATTTTCCCAGATCAGCCATTCTAGCGATTTGCCCAAGCTTGTGGAACCCAAATGTTGGCCCGTGGGGGTGGGTGCATACCTGATTTGTAAAGCTACTCTATCGCCGATCCGCGTGCGGAGGCGGCCTATTTCCGAGACTTGCGAGCGCGGCTGGCCTCCTGCACGGCATGCTCGGCATCTTCGATTTCCTTGCGGTGTTCGCGAACGGCGGTGCGGATGCCCAGGACGATGAGCACGATACCGGCAACGATGCCCAGGACGGATAGCCCGGTCTGGGTCTTGATGAAGATGCATCCCGCCACACACAATCCGACACCGGTGAGGGTGAAGAGATATTTCGCGGGCATGAGCATGATGATGACGACGTACGCGCTGAAGAGCAGCGCTATTGCGTTACCGCCGGGCAGGAGCCGGGAGAGCATGTTGTTGCGTCCTTTGTGACGTGTGTTTGGGGGATTGCCTTCACGGCCTTGCTGCGCAAGACCGTGCCACCCGTTGCCAACCAGGCTGGCGCTCGGTTGCGATGGCTCGCGTGGACCGCTTTCGCCAGCATGGATATAGTACCCCACGCATGCGGTCCCAGGAATTACAAAGCGAGGCGCGAATTGGAACGCTTTCAGCTCGTCAGTGAATTCAAGCCATCCGGGGACCAGCCGCAGGCCATCGACAAACTCACCGGCGTCATCGAACGCGGGAAGGGCTGCGGTTGTCTGCTTGGCGTGACCGGTTCGGGCAAGACGTTTACCGTGGCGAATGTCGTGGCCAGGCTCAATCGGCCGACGTTGGTCATCTCGCACAACAAGACGCTTGCCGCGCAGCTCTACGAGGAGTTTCGCGAACTCTTCCCGCACAATGCCGTCGAGTACTTCGTCAGCTACTACGACTACTATCAGCCCGAAGCGTACATTCCCCAGCGCGACATCTACATTGAGAAGGATGCGTCGCGGAACGACGATCTGGATCGGTTGCGTTTGCGCGCGACGAGTTCGCTGGTATCGCGGCGGGACGTGTTGATCGTGGCGAGCGTGTCGTGCATCTTCGGGTTGGGGTCGCCGGATACTTACAAGTCGAGCATGATTCCGCTGGCGATTGGTGACGAGATCGAACGCGATAAGCTGTTGCGGCGGTTCGTCGACTTGCAGTACGAACGGAACGACATCGCATTCGAGCGCGGGCGCTTTCGCGTGCGCGGCGACGTGGTGGAGCTTTGGCCGGCGTACGAGCAGTTCGCGTATCGCATTGAGATGTTCGGTGACGAGATCGAGCGGTTGGATTTCATCAATCCGACGACGGGCGAGGTGCTTGCGAGCGAGGATCGGTTGTTCGTGTTTCCCGCGGTGCACTACGTCATGCCCGAGGATCGCATTGCAGCCGCTATCGCCGCGATCAAGGAGGAACTTGAGCTTCGGCTTATGGAACTGAAGCGGCACGGCAAGCTGCTGGAGGCGCAGCGGCTTGCGGCGCGGACGAAGTACGACATCGAAATGATCCAGGAGGTGGGGTACTGCTCGGGGATCGAGAATTACTCGCGTCACCTCAACGGCTCGCCACCGGGTGCCAAGCCCTACACGCTCATCGATTACTTCCCGGAGGATTACCTGCTGCTGATCGATGAATCGCACGTGACGATTCCGCAGATTCGCGCGATGTTCAATGGTGATCAGGCACGCAAGAAGGTGCTCGTTGATCACGGTTTTCGTTTGCCGTCCGCGTTGGACAATCGCCCGCTGCGGTTCACCGAGTTCGAGGAGACGTGGAAGAACGTGCTTTTCATGTCGGCGACACCGGCACCGTATGAGCTGGAAAAATGCGGTGGGGAGATCGTCGAGCAGATTATTCGCCCGACGGGTCTGGTTGATCCGCCGATCGAAGTGTGCCCCGCGCGCGGTCAGGTGCCCGACCTGTTGCACCGCATTCGCGAACGGGCGGCCATCGGCGAACGCGTGCTGGTGACCACGCTGACGAAGCGCCTGGCTGAGGACCTCTCGCGATACATCAAAGAAGAGGGGCTGCGTGGGGAGTATCTGCACAGCGAGATCGACACGCTCGATCGTGTGGAAATTCTCAAATCGCTTCAGGGCGGTGAGTTCGACGTGTTGGTGGGGGTGAACCTGCTGCGTGAGGGGTTGGATCTGCCCGAGGTGTCGCTGGTGGCGATCCTCGACGCGGACAAGGAGGGTTTTCTGCGCAGCGAGACGTCGCTGATTCAGATGATCGGGCGCACCGCGCGTAACGTGAACGCACAGGTCGTGCTCTACGCGGATAAGATTACGCCGAGCATGCAGCGGGCGATGGACGAAACGAATCGCCGCCGCGAGATTCAGCTCGCGTACAACGAAGAGCACGGCATCACCCCGGAAACGATTCGCAAGGGGATTCGCTCCGGGTTGCAGCAAGTGCTGAGTGCGCGCAAAGTAGCAGCCGAGGCGGTGCAGCAGTCGGCTGAGCAGCTCGATCGCATGGAAGCCATCGAGCAGTTGAAGGCTGAAATGCTGGCGGCGGCGGAGGCGCTGGACTTCGAGCGGGCGGCCCGCCTGCGGGATCGCATCGCGGAAGTCGAGGAGCACGGCGATGGCGATACAGTCCCCTCGACCATGCTCGACATCACCCAGCCGACGAAAGGCAAATCCGTCCGGCGTAAAGGACACCGGCACAACACGAAGCGGTTGTAAGTCCGAACCGCAACGGTGAGGGAGCAGAAATCCGAGCCGCGACTGTAAGGGAGCAGAAATCAGAGCCGCGACTGTAAGGGAGCGGGAATAAAGGAAGACGCCGATTCGGGCGAAGAACGCGACGACCATCGATAACCGTGCGCACTTGCCGACTATTGGCTACGCTGTTTTCGTCCGCTCCCTTACAGTCGCGGCTCGGATAACGGAAAATAGGATTGAGTTCAACGCATACCATGAATGACGCATTGACCAATCAGGTTCGCAGGCTTGCGGAGATGGCTCGCGAGGAAGACGTTGGGCGCGGGGACATTACCGCCGGTTTGCTGGGCGGTTCCGCGGATGGTGGGGCAGGCGAGTTTCACCTGGTCGGCAGAGAGGCGGGCGTGTTCGCGGGGCGCGATGTCGCGCCGATTGTGCTCGATGTTTTCGGCGGAGGAATTGAACTCGCGTGGACGGAGGCCGGTCGCGACGGCGCACAGATCAGCGAACCGCCGACGGTCCTGGCGACGCTGACCGGTTCGGTGCAATCGATCCTCACTGTCGAACGCACGTTTTTGAATTTTCTTCAGCGGACGAGCGGGATCGCGACGCACACGCGGCGGTTTGTTGACGCGGTCGCG
The DNA here is from genome assembly GCA_020639095.1 of Phycisphaerales bacterium. GTDB lineage: Bacteria > Planctomycetota > Phycisphaerae > UBA1845 > UBA1845 > JACKHG01. The sequence continues at coordinate 10,376 of JACKHH010000005.1, forward strand.
GGTACGAATGCGGAGATTCTCGACACGCGCAAGACGACGCCTGGCTGGCGACATATCGAAAAGTACGCAGTGAGCTGCGGCGGCGGGCGCAATCACCGCATGGGTTTGCACGACGCGATCCTGATCAAGGACAACCACCTCGCGGGCTACCCGCCGGAACGCATCGCAGTCGCGGTGTACGAGATGCTCAACCATGCCGGGGAAATCAACCCGCCGCCAACCTTCGTCGAGGTGGAGGCGGATACGCTCGCACAGGCTGAGCAGTTGTTTGACGTGATCGGGATCGACGTGATCCTGCTCGACAACTTCCCGCTGGAAGACCTGCGCCGCGCCGTCGAGTTACGCGATGCGCGCAAACTCCGCGATAAGGTTAAACTCGAAGCCTCCGGCGGAATCACCCTGGACACGGTCCGCGCCGTAGCGGAAACCGGTGTGGATTACATTTCAGCAGGCGCAATCACACACTCAGCCATAGTGTTGGATTTGGCGTTCGACCGCATCGAGTAGGGTGGGCACTGCCCACCAGCGATAAAGAAACAAGCCAATCGAAGTCTGCGAAGCCACATCATAAACAACGGGATTCGCATCCGGTTTGGTGGGCAGTGCCCACCCTACGGACTCTCGACCTTCACCAGTTTATTGTCTTTTCCCAGTCGGTCGAAATCAAACACGGTTTCGTATTTGGCTGTGGTGCCGGCGGTGAGTTCTTCGGCTTCGTCGGTGCGGAACATGGCGTATGCCGTGGTCGCGTTGGGGTCGAGCTGCTTCGCGCGGGCGAGGGCTACATCGAGCGTTGGGACGAAGTCGAACGGGGTTTCCGCGTAGATGGCCACGTCGTGAAATTCGTGCACGCCAAGGATGTAGACGTGGGCGCCAGTTGGCACGATTTCGTCGATTCGCTCAGCCGTCGCACGCTGCGAATCGTGCTTCACGCGGACCGGCCACCAGACGTCGTGGACTACCGGTTGGCAGCCCAATAGCACCACCAGCAGCAAGATCAGCCGGGCACGCATCGAACGCCCCCCGAGCCGCAACCATTCGATCGCAAAAGGCACGAGGCACCCGGCTGCGAGAAACGCCCAGGGCCGCCATGCGTCGACGCTGCCCAGGCCAAACGTCTTGCCCGCGAACCCCACAGCCAGCCGCACGATTGCGAAAACACCAACGGCAGCGAACACGCCGAACATCCACCGCCATACGTTTCGCGTGATGGGCGGCTCCTTTTCGCTCGAGCGGTCGCCATCACCGGATTCCGCGACCCCTTCGAGTCGCACCAGCATGAACGTAGCCAGCAGGATGAGCGGCGGAAATAGGGGAATGCTGTAGCGCGTGGCTTTCGCGGGCGCCCAGAGCATGAATAGCAGGCAGGGCACGATCCAGATGGCTAGCGTCGTGCGGAGTTCGTCGTGGCGCATCCAGCCCCACCAGCCGGTTGCGCACGCCTTGAGTCGGACGGGCATCGCCATGCTTGGTGGTTCGATGATGGGGTCGCCCGTGGCGGCATGACGCACGCGCCGGCTGAAGGTGAGCACGACGAATACCGACGCGGGCAGCGTAATCACCAGCACCATCGGGATGAACGTGAATATGCCGGTCAGATGTTCGAGGCGGTAGGGCACGAGCCTGGCGAGCAGTTCGATCGCGGCAATGTTGCCTACGTTCGACGGACCTGCGAACGCACTCAGCGCCCGCGTCCACCAAATAAGCACGCCCAGCGTAGCGGCAAGCCCCGCCCACTGCGGCAGCGAGCGCAACCACCGCCAATCCTTTCGCACAAACCCCTGCCCGAACAACACGAGCCACATGAAGATCAGACTGTGCGGCCCCTTCCACATGGCGGCTATTAGCGCGAGCGCATACGCGGCAATCCAGAAGCACGCGGCGCGCACCCCGCGCGTCCGCAGCGCGGCAAACGTCAATACAATGTTGCACGTACAGAAAAAGCTGAACGGCAAGTCAAGCTCGGCGCGCACCGCGAAGTCCGCGATGGTGGGGCAGAGCAGCGTGAACGCACCCGCAGCCAGACCGGCACCGCGTCCGATCCAACGTTCGCCGAGGCAGTACATGAGCAGTACGAGCGCGCACCCGGACAGAGCGGATGGGATGCGCGCGATCTGTTCGTTGAATTCCCCAATGCGGCGTGCGAGTGCGACCTCGGTCCACGCGTAGAGCGGTGGTTTGTTGAGGTACGGTGCGTGATGCACGGTGGGCATGGGGTACCCGTCGCGCTCAAGCATCTCAGCCACGACGGTGGCGCGCAACCCCTCGGTTTCGATGTACTCGTGGCGTGCGAGGTTGCCGAAATACACAAAGTAGCAAACCACCGCCAGCAGCAGGATGTCGACTGCCTTCGTCACTGCGTCATTCCGTCGATCGACCGCGGATAAGCCGGGAGTTTTCGGGCGGTTTCCGCGCATGGCCCGCCGCGTCCCTACCGGCTCGCGGGTGGAGCGGGATTGTACGACGCGATGCCGCAGGTGTCACACGCGGGTAACGGGAAACGTTGGGCGATTGGAATTGTGCGGGTTAGAATCCGCCGCCGGTGGTGGGGGTGATTGCCGACAACGATTGACATACCTCCGGCAATGCGGACGGGGGCTGGTAGAATACGCTTGACGTGCGCCGCGATGAACGACATGCGGACCTGAGAAATAGGGCGGTGCGATTCCGAAAGGGCAGTTGCTGATGAAGCGTGACCAGATGCTTCGGTTTTCTCTCGCGGTGTTTACGCTGGCGGTTGTGCCCGCGTGGGCGCAACCCAAGGCGCCGGAGGTACACGTCGCGCTGCATGCCAACGTCGCGGCGATCGCACCGGGCAAGCCCTTCGACGTCGCGATCAGCTTCGAGATTCCCGAGGAGTTTCACATCTATTGGGAGAATCCGGGCGACAGCGGTATGCCGCCGAAGGTGAAATGGCAACTGCCCGAGGGGTTCAATGCGAGCGGGCTGCGTTTCCCCGCGCCGACGCGTGAGGAGCAGGCGGGCATTGTTTCCTACGTGCTCAAGGGTTCGCCGGTGCTGCTGGCCACGATCACCCCGCCGGACAATCTGCCTGTGGGCGAGAAGGTGACGTTGACGGCTGATGTGCGCTGGCTGGTGTGCAAGTTGCAGTGCTTCCTGGACAAGAAGACGCTTTCGATAGAGTTGCCGACGGCAGACGCGCCAAAGGAAAACCCCGATGAGGACGAGTCGCTGCTGTTTCGCTTGGCGGAGCGTTCGCTGCCGGTCGCCACGGACAAAGCCAGCGACATCACGCTGAAGGCGTCGGTTTCACCGGCGGAAGTTGCGAAGGGCGACACGTTCAACGTCGTGCTCGATGTCACGGTCAAGCCAGGCTTCCACACGCAATCGAACAAGCCGCTCGGCGAGTTCTTCGTGCCGTCGGTGGTGTTTCCGCGAACGGTGGCTGGGCTTACGTACGAGCAGCCCGTCTGGCCCGATCCGCACATTCGCGACGACAAGGTCTTCGGGAAGGTGAGCGAGTTCGGTGGTGAATTCAAGGTGACGCTGCCGGTGAAGGTGGAGTCGCCAACGGCTTCCAAGGATGTGACCGTCTCGGGGCTATTCAGCTATCAAGCGTGCAACGACAAGGGGCAGTGCCATCCGCCGCAAGCGGTTGAGTGGGCGGTGCAGGTGACTTCGTCGAGCGTGTCGGCCAGCGCGACGACGGAGGACGTCGCGGACGGTCCTGTTGTCGCGGCGACTGACGAATCTGCTTCCGACAAACCCGCGACACCGGGTGCGGCGAATGCTACACCCATTGCGCCTGCGAAGTCGGGGCTGGCGGGACTGGGTTTGATCGGCGCAATCATCGGCGGATTTCTCGGCGGGTTGATCCTCAACATCATGCCCTGCGTGTTGCCGGTGATTTCGATCAAAATCCTCAGCTTCGTGCAGCAGGCCAATGAAGAACCCAAGCGTGTGTTTCGTCTCGGGCTGACGTTCGGCGCGGGCATCATCGTTTCGTTCCTCGTGTTGGCGGTGGGCATTCTTTGGCTACAGGCTTCGACGCAAACCACGCGCAGTTGGGGTTCGTTCTTCCAGGTGCCCGGTTTTGTCGTGGCGATGATCGTGGTGATGTTCGTCTTCGCGTTGAATTTGTTCGGTGTGTTCGAGATCAACCTGCCCGGGGCTGCGACCGGCAAGCTGGCCGCGACGACGGAACGCGAAGGCTACAGCGGTGCGTTCATGAAGGGCGTGCTCGCGACGCTGCTGGCGACGCCGTGTACCGCGCCCTTTCTCGCGTCCGCGATCAGCTACGCGCTCGCGAGCAACAACCAGTGGTCAACGTTCATCGTATTCATGTCGGCCGGCGTGGGTATGGCATTTCCCTATGTGCTGCTGACCGCCCGGCCTGCGTGGATGCGTTACCTTCCCAAGCCCGGAACCTGGATGATCACGTTCAAGCAGTTCATGGGCTTCCTGTTGGTCGGGACCGCGGTCTGGTTGCTGTGGATTCTTGGTGCGCTCGTTGGCCAGAGCGGGGTTGTCTGGACGGTCGGCTTCCTGGCGTTTTGCGGGCTCGCGGCGTGGGTGTACGGCAAGATCGAATTCCAGTGGCCGACGGTTCGCAAGATGACCTACGGGCTGATTGCGATCGCAATCGTGCTCGGCGGCGGGGCGTTTGCGGAGTCGATGTATATTCCGCTCGAGCAGTCAGCCGTCGCAGCTCCGGTGGCTGGTGAAGACCCGGTGGCGCATGTGGATTGGTCGGGTGATCACATTCCGTGGATCGCGTATCGACCTGACCTGGCACGGGAACTGGCGACGCAGGGCTATACGGTCTACGTGGACTACACGGCTGCCTGGTGTCTGACGTGTCAGGCGAACAAAAAGCTGGTGCTCGATACCGAGGCGATGCGGGCGGAGATGCGCGAGCGCAACGTCGTGCCCATCAAAGCCGACTTCACGCGTCACAATCCGGACATCGCCGACGATCTCAAAGCGTTCAACCGCGACGCGGTTCCGCTCAACGTCGTGTACCCAGCCAGTAAACCCGACAGCCCGATCGTACTGCCGGTCGTGCTGACGCATGGTCGAGTCGTCGAAGCGCTGGATGAGGCCGGCGCGAGCACCAAGCAACTCGCGCAGCACACGGACGCCAAGAAGCCGGTTCAGTCGGCAGGCGCAACGCGGTAGGAGCGGGTCCGACTGCACATTCACAATCGCCTGACGTTGCGCGGATTGCAGTTGGCGCAATTGTACTTAGCGATTCCTAAGTGCCGTAACACTCAAACTCGTAATGAAGTCGGCTGGGCCCGTTCCGACCGGCAGGTTTGCTGCGATCTTCTGGTAGAGCGGGTCTTGGAAGGACGTCATGGCTGCGATGTAGTCGCCGCGTTTTTCCAATTGGATGTCGGTCAGGCCTGCATCGCGGGCGTAGCGTTCGGTGTTTTCCACGAGTTCCGCTCCGGCGATACAGCCTACCAGGGCGGCGATGTCGGCGCGGACGGCTTCCGGTAGCGGTTGCAGCAGGGCGAGGTCGGAGACCGCGACCCGGCCTCCGGGCTTGAGCACGCGGGCGATCTCGCGCCAGACCTGCGGCTTGTCCGGCGATAGGTTGATCACGCAGTTCGAGATGACCACGTCCACGCTCGCGTCCGCGACGGGTAGATGTTCGATTTCCCCAAGGCGAAACTCCACGTTGTCCAGACCGGTGCGGTCGCGATAGGCCGCGATGTTGTTGCGGGCTTTGCTGAGCATTTCGGGCGTCATGTCGACGCCGATCACGCGGCCCGTCGCGCCGACCTTGGGCCCGGCGATGAAGCAATCAAACCCGCCTCCCGCGCCGAGATCGAGCACGACCTCACCGATTTGCAGGGACGCGATGACTGTGGGATTCCCGCATGACAAGCCCATGTTCGCGCCGTCCGGGAGTTGGGCGAGTTCGGCCTCCGAGTAGCCGACGCTTTCCGCGATTCGCGTTTCTCCGCAGCAGGACATTGCTGGTCCGCAGCAGCCGCCGGAACCGAGCGTCGTGCCCTGCGTCGCGATGTTCGCGTAACCGGTGCGTACCAGCGTGCGGACGTCGTCGTGGTTCTTAGCGTTCGGATTTGCGGATTCGGATTTCATGGGTGATCCTTTCGACGTGATGTACGCGGACGGCAACACGCAGCCGATGCCGCGTCGGCAGTTCGATTCGTTCGGCAGGCGCGCGTCGCGGGACACCATTCATCGATCGCGTCCGCCAGTGCGCGAAGCTTACTTGACAGTTCGGTACAGCGGGCTTGATACCAGACGGTCCGGCCCTCCTTGTTGGCGGAGAGCACGCCGGCCCGCGCGAGCAGTGCGAGGTGCCGCGCGACCACGGAAAAGTCCACCGCACAGCACTCCGCGACTTCGCTCACCGAGCATGGGCGCCCGCACTTGACGAGACATGCGAGCAACTGCGCACGCGTGGGATCGCCCAGCGCGCGAAAAAGCTGCGTATCCAGGCGGCGATCGACGGTCGCCCGCCTGCGGGCCGCCTGTCGTGGCGTGGTGGGTACTTGTTGGGATACTGACGCCATTATGCAAATAATATATCCGCGCCAGGATCATTCGTCAAACTCCCCGCAGTGGTTCACTTTGGCGCGTCGGGGAGGCATGGACTGACGAAGTCGGGCCGTGGGGATTCCGGGACAGACCACGGCCTTGCTGCGCAAGACTGTGCCACCCAAACTGACTCTCTGCCCGAGTTCTTGAGCGGCATCGGCGGGACGCATAATGCAAGACGCCCCGGAGTTTGTGTCTCCGGTGCGTTTGCCATGGCGCTATTTGTGACCTACGTCCGCGACTCTGTGGGACCGGCTTTCCAGCCGGTCAGACCGGTTGGAAAACCGGTCCCACAGGGTGACGTACTATTGTCAATTTCCAACCTCCGCGACGCGAACCACGAGCATGATCGCCTGGCCGTAATCGGTCGCGCCGGGTGAGGCTGCAAGTACGATGTAATCTCCGAGCGGCGCGGTAACGGCGCTTGAAAGGGCGAACATCGGTTCGGGACCGCCGAGCGTTCCGGGCAGGGCAACCTTGGGACCAATCTCCGCGTTGACCTGGAGTTCAACGGTGTCGTCGTCGATTCGCTTGGCCCGGCCGGTGACTTCAACGCCGAGCATGCGGTCGAACTGAGCGGCGCTGCCTTTAAGCTTGAAACGTTCATCGCGGCCGACGGTGACATTGAGTGGCGCCAGCAGCATCGCGCGGCGATATCCCAATTCCGCCAACGTGCCCATGACGGGGTCGAGCATCGCGGGCGGAGGAATGTTGCTGACGCGGGCGCGAATGACCGCCTGTCGTTCGCGGAGCATGTTGAGCAAGTCGGCGATCGCGCGGTGGCCACGGGCGTTGTGTTTGACGACGAGCGTGCCGTTGATCTGCTGAATCGTGGCGATGTTGCCACCGTTCTCGGCCCAATCATCTGGCGTTATGGTGCTGACGATCAAGTCGATCAGGTTCTCGGCGGGTTCGTCATCGCGTTCGCTCCAGAGGACCGGCGCTACGGCTTGGATGTTTGTACCGTCAGGTGCCGTGGCGCCGGACTCTTCACCGGCATAGGGATTCTGGTTGCCACCGCCCATGCCAACGCCGCCGCCGAACCCGCCGCCTGGCGAACCGGAATTGACCGGTGCGGCGCTGCCTGATCCCGCGACGGGGTCGAGTGCGAAGCGTGGTACGGCCTTCGTGAGTTCGAGAACGTCGTACACTTGGAGATACGTGTCATTGTCCAACACATTTCGCATTGACACTTGTATGAGTCCCCCGCGAACCGCATAGTCAACCGCGGTGACTGTGGCGTCGCCACTGATTTGATCGAGCACAAGGTGAAGGACCTGGCCCAACGGCGCGGGCTCGCGCAGGCTCAGCGTCACCGGCGTATCGCGACCAATGCCCTCAGACTCAAGAGCACGCCAATCAACGTTCAGATCAATGCTGCCATCCGCCGAAAGTTCTTCGAGCACGTGCGCTATGGGCAAGTCGCGTACGTTGATGGTGACCGGTTTCTCAAGCTTCTTGAGCGTGGCGTCGTCGCGCGGATCGGTCGGGGGAACGTCAATGACGGCTTCGGGCGCGATGGGCGAATTCTCGGGTCCGAGCATCGCCTGGATGAAATAGAACGAAACCGACAGCGGTTTCCCCACCGCGGGCTCACGGATCTGTTGTTCCTGCTCGCGGAAGTCCCGTTGCATCCGAAGTTCGCGGACCAATTCGTGGATCTTCGCGATATCAGCCTTTGCGCCGGAGACGACCAGAGCGCCGCTGGCGCGATCGAATGCCGCGCGAACGCGTCCCTCCACCATTGTCTGAATCAGTTCGATAAGATTGCGCGGCGCCTCGTCGTTCAAGGTGATGATTTCGGTGACGCTGTCGTTCTGCGACTGCTGAACATCCAACGACGTGATCATCTGCATCGCCATTTCGACTTCGTTTGCCGGTGCGTGGATTACAACGGTGTTGGTGCGTTCCTCAAAGCCGACGCGGCCATGCTCCATGAATTGCTGCAAAAGCTTGGCGACGCGTGGCGCTTCGCCGTACTTGAGCGATACCACGCGCTGTTCGAATTCGGCGGTGCGGGCGTCGGCGTTCGACTGTGCGTAGGCAGCCGCGGCAAACAACATCAATACGATTGTGGCTGCGAAGTGTCGTTTGGTTTGCATTGCAATCACTCCAGGTTCGCGGGCGGCGGACGCGCGACAAGCGCATCCGCCGGGCCCGATCAAGGTTGTTCATACATCACGTACACGTGCACTGTGGGAGTCGCGACCTTCTGCTCGACCGCGATGTACCGGTCGGCACTATCGCCCGCGAGGGCGATTTGCACATCAGGTGTTGCCAGCATGGGGCTGGTTTGCGGTGTTGTGTTTTCCACTACGGCCACAGGCTGCCGGTCGCCGAACTGGCGCACGACCAGACCCGCCCCAAAGAGCAGAGCGATGGCGGCGGCGATCCGCCCGGTGTGCCGCAACCAGGGTGGTACCGCGCTACGCGTAGACGATGTTGCCATTGTCGCCGACGGTCGGCCGATCGCCTCGGTTTCAATCCGCAAATCCCGAAGCGAACCGCAAAGGACCTCCATGTCGCGAACATACGCAGCACAGGCTGGGCAACTCTGACAATGCAGCGTCAGCGAAGCGCGATCCGCCGGCGACAGTTCGCCGTCGATGGCAGCGTGGCAAGCGGTCTTGGCAGCGTCGCAGTTCATGACATTGCGGATCGAAGATCGAAGATCAAAAATCGAAGATCAAAGACTTCTTTTGTCAAAGGTCCCAAGTCGAAGGTCGAAAGCCGTTTTCCTAGAAGCCTCAAGCCTCAAGCCTCAAGCCTCAAGCCTCAAGCCTCAAGCCTCAAGCCTCAAGCCTCCTTCAGCATCCGGCAAAGACTCTCCCGCGCGTTACGTACTTGCACGCGAACGGTTGACTCACTCATCCCCAACAACTCGGCGATCTCCGGATAGCTGAGTTCTTCAAGGTGTCGCAGCACGAGCACCGACTGTTGCCGTTCGGGCAACGCGGCGATGGCTGCACGCACCCGGTCATTGAGTTCCGCACCAGCCACCAATTCATGGGCTTGCGGTGGGGCGGAGTCATCGCGTTTGCGCTCCTCGATGGCCGCCATCGCCCGAGTGCCGCGTTGCGTGCGTCGCCGCAGATCGTGACACTGCCGAACGACAATCGCCCGCACCCACGACCAGGCGCGCGACGTGTCCGCAAGCTGCTCACGTCTCTCAGCCGCTCGCACGAGCGCGTCTTGCACGGCGTCTTCCGCATCATCCAGGTTCCATACCAGCCGGTACGCCAAACGCACCAACGCGCCACGCTGGGCGTGTACCTTCGCCAGCGCGTTATCCGTCACGCCGACGTCGGGTCGAGCACCATCGAGCGGCTCGCCGGCAGTCGATTCTGTTGGCGTCGTGCGCGAGTCGTTCACCGGTCGGTTCCGCTCAGTCACCCATACAGACGCCCGAAGCCGGGGCGGTGTTTAGGCGGGGAGGTCACAATATCGCAGGGGCTCAGATTGTACCCGTATCGCAGGCAACCAGTGGCGACGCCCAAGCGAGGCGACTGCCTGGAGAGGTAATCAAGTGAATGCACAGTGGATTCAGCGGAAAGCCATCGCCCTGAATAGGGCGAGAGAATCTAGCCAGGGGTGAAACCCGTGGAATGAGGGGAAGCAAAACTGCCGAGCCCTGACAAGGGCAACACATGTGGAGGCGGTTGCGGTACGGCCTGTGTCGCCCTTGTCAGGGCTCTTTTCTGAGGCACACCGAATGACTAGGGGTTGCACCCCTGGCGTAGCTCTGCGGCCCCTGTCAGGGCCGAATCCCGCGCCGCATCTCCTTGATTCCCGCTCGGTTTTGTGCGACGCGACGGCTGCGACGTGGTGCTGTTTGCGATGACGGAATTCCCAAAAAAAGGGCGGGTTTCCTGCCCGGATTGCATCGGACAGGAAACCCGCAAATGCGTCATATCGGAGTTTGGCGCTCCTTGTGACGCTTTTCCAAGGGAAATCTATCGATGGCGGCACCAACCACGACCCGAGCGTGACTTGCCGCTCCAGTGGCTGTTGTGGTGACGCGTACGCTTGCACCCGTGCTTGTGGTTCGGCTTCGAGTCGCCGGCGTCCGGAACCGCAAGGGCTGCGGTCACCCAAACGACCGACGCGCCCAGCGGGTTCGTGCTGTTCGTCGAGACGATCTCAACCGTCACGCTCGTGGCACCGGCGGGAATGTCGACCGGAATGGTCGGCGCATCCCACGACGGGCCAGCCGAGTCGCCAAGCATGTCGATGATCTCAGTCGTTTCGCCGTCAACCGTGATCAGAATCTGGTTGGGACGCTCAGCCTCCACGCTTCCGGTGAAGATCGCCAGGTCGGCGACGCGGTCTTCGCTCGCGGCATCAAAGGTGAACACCTGCGGAACGGTCGACTTGCGCGGCTCCGGGAACTGGAAGAACGCAATATCGGCGCCGTCGAACACTTCGATCGACGCGCAGGCATCTTCATCGCTGCTGCTGGTGCTGCGGTGATTGCGGTGCGACTTCTTGCAATAGCGATTGCAGCGCTTCGTGTTCCAGCCATGACGCGAGCAGTAGTTGTCGCTCTGATCTTCCTCACCGCAGTCGCCGAAGATCACCAGCACGCCCGCGCCGGCATTGTCGCCGTCGTAGCTCATGTCCGTGATCTCGAGTGAATTGGAACCGTCCGTCACCAGACCCAGATCGGTGATGTCCGCGCGGTACGCAGTAACGTTGACGTTGCCCTGGTAGCTGTAGAAGAACGTCGGCCCGCCGATCAGCGTGCCAGTAACCTCGACCCCGTTCACCGTGATCGTGTCGTCATCGGTATCGCGATACTCGCCGGACCAATAGAGCAATACCTGGTTGACGCTTTCACCGGATGGCACATCGAATTCGATCAGCCCCGGCTGGTCTACCGTGCCGGTACCGGCTGCGACAAAACCCGCACCCGCGGCGATGTCGACGGACGGCACTCCGAGCGTTTCGGTACCGTCAGCCCGAGCCGCGAGCGGCGAGAATACAGCACAGACAGCCAAGGCGCTCGTCATCGCACCCACCCACTTCATGCACTTCTTCATGGACTCTTTCCCCCAAAAATCCACCCCGAACCGGAGGCGCTAAACATACTGCTCCCGCACGAGAGCCCCTCCCCCCGTCGTTACGAAACATTAGGCAGCGAAGATTAGAGAATCCAATGTGAAACGGAGTTGCTACAGGTTGCCAAAGTACGTCCGAGAAGTGCTGTACCGCGCGTTATTGTATGGGGTGATAACCGAATTCCCGGCTGGTATCGGGATGCTCGTCGCTGCCCGTATCATGCAGGAACGCTGATCAGTCGTTGGTGATTCGCCAAGTGGTTAAGAACGGCAATCGGCGTGAATTGCAGGTTATCCACCGGCACCGAAGGCACGAACACCCACCTTGGGTTTTTCGATCGTGCCCTTCACCGTGTATTGGACCATGCTGTCCGTGATGGTATTCAGCAGTTCGCCGACGCGGCCCAGTTCGTCCTGGATACGCCCGAGCACACCGGCATTGACCAGCAGATCAAGCGATTGGTCATAACCAATCATCCCCTCGCCGCGAATCAACGCGATCCACGAAATGATCTTCGCCTTGACGATGCGGACGCCCTCACCGGTCAATTCGAAATCGATGTCCGCTTGGTCCTTCGGTTCAGCCGAGCGCACGATCGGTGCTTTGGAAAGCAACGCCAGGATATCACCAATGATCGGAAGGTTCACAAGCCGGCCGTCGCGAATGGTCAGCGAGCCATTGCCGCTGAGGGACGCGGGCAATGCAACCAGTTCGCCGCGGGTTTGACCGGTCGAACCCACCGTGCCCGCGAACTTCTGCGGTTGTGCGCCTGGTTTCTTGTCGAGCGTTTGCAGCGTCTCTTCGATCTTGATGCCGGTGATGGTCCAGTCCAAATCGAACGCACGCGGCTGGGCCAACGCCACGGTTCCTTCGCCGTGTACATCGCCCGAAAGCAGGCGGCCATCGAACCCGACATCAGCGGAACCAGCCGCAAGTATCGCCTGCGCGTTGAACGCGTCGATTGGCCAAACGGTGTCCCCGGTACGCAGGGTCGCGTGCTGTACCGCGAGCGTGCCCTCGCCCGACGCGTCGAGCGGCGCGCTCAGCGGGACGCGGCCTGTGAAGTCAACAGTCAACGCGCCGGTCACGCCATATTGCTGCAAACGATTATTGAGGCTGGTTGGCAGCTGCGCAAGCGTTTCTTTGTTCAGCGTCACCGCCAGGTGAAAACCTTGCACGTCGATAACGTTGTCGGTCGTGAGCAGCGTGCCGGCAAAGGTTGTATCGAGCAGCGGCGGTCTGCTCAGTTTTCCGCTTAGCTCCAGACGGCCATCTTCGGCTGCCCGTTTTGCCGAAAACGTCATGCCGATCCCGTCGAGTTCAACCGCCTGCTCGTCGGGCGATGGTTGTGCGGTCACGCTACCGTCGGTAATGGTGGCAGACTTCAGCACGACATCGGGCGCGTCCAGCCCATCACTTGTCACGTCCTGCGGGTCCGGCTGGTTCTGCGCGATCGTGCTTTCGCTTTTTGGATCGCCATTGGAATTCTCCAAGATCGACACCTGCGGCTCATCAATTTGCAGATTGGAAACGACGAGGTCTTCGCCGTCCGTGGGCAAGCCCTCGGTGGTCGCGGAAACTCGGCTGACGGCGAGGACTGGCTCGCCACCCATCCGCAGCGCGACGTCGACGAGTTCAATGTTGAGTTCGCCATCGGGTAGCGTGCCGTCGAGGGTGGCTTTGCCGACGGGGATTGTCGCGCCCGCGAATGCGACGTGCGCATCGGTCAACTCGACGTGAACATTCGCGGTCGCCTCGTCCAACGCATTCAACGGCAACTCGCCGGAAACCTTCGCGGTGAGCGTACCTTTGGCCTGATGTTGCTGAAGAAAGCGCTGCAACGGTGGTGGTAAGGCGTCGCGACCCTCGTCGTTCAGCGCGACGCTCGCATCTAGTGCGTTGATCGTGAGCGTCGAGGTGTCGAGGTTCACCGCCGCATCGAGCGACACGTCGAGCACGTGCGGGCGTTTGAGCGTTCCTTGCAAAGCGTAGGCACCGGGCTGGTCTGCGATCGGCGGCGTATCGAGCGCGAAGTTAAGTCCGGGCAGCGTCATGCGTTTGCCCGCGTCACCGGATTCGATGTAGACCAGTTCGCCGTCGTTGATTTCCACGTGTCGCAGTTCGAGGATGTCGCTGAAGCGCTGGCCCTCGGCAGCCGTCGGTTGTGAATCCGCCCGATGCTTCACGAAATCGCTCCAGCCAATGAACCCACCTTCCGTCTGTTGGAAAATGAGCTGGGGCCGCGTGACTTTGATCTGCTGGATCTTGATCGGCTGACCTTGCCTGGGAATCTCCGCGAGTTCCAGCGTGAGTTCGTCGAGTTCGACGATGGTGACGCCGTCGTGTTCCAGCGTGAGCTGGCTGAATACAACCGTCTTGGGCGCTTGGTAATCCAGTTCAGCGAACTTCACGGTCGGTGTGATGTAGTTTTCGAGCACGCGAACGACCTGCGTGCCGATCCACGCTTCGACTGACGACGTGCCGACTTGACCGGTCTGCCGGTAAACAACCACCAGCGCGCCGGCAGCCAGTACGACGACACCCAACACGATTTGCAATGCACGTTTCAAAACAGGCTCTCTGCATCCAGGAATACAACGGGCCGCACATCCCATGCGGGACGGAGTACGGAGGGTACCCAGACGACGCTAGCACACAACCGCCCGCAAGGCCCGAAATCGGCATTAAGGAGAGATTAATCGACGAAACGCGCGCGATTTTCGTACGATGGACTCATGTACATCAGCCGTTTCGATTGCAGTAGGACGCGATGACGTCCGTGTAACGTCGCCCTATTTGCTCTCGGGCGTGCAAACGCATACTTCACTTCATCGATGGCTCGTTACTGGAGACCGAGGGGGGTATCGGGGTGCCGCACTCAGGACATCGCTCTGACGGGCATCCCTGCAAGTTGTAGCCGCAGTTCAGGCAGGTGTCTCCTGCATCAATGAGTCGCGAATATCTGCGTACACCGCGTCGGTGAAGCAGCAGCACCGCAACTGCGATGAGTGGCCCGATCAACGTCAAACAACAGCCCACATTTTGTCGCCCAGCCATTCGTGGATCAGCCTCTGGTACGCCGTTGTACCCGAGCCAGAAAACTGATGCCCAGTCGGCGACGGCAACCACCGTAAAAACTAACGTGATGATTGCGGCCGCGCGCGACCGAACCGCCCGCTCATACATCGAGCAGAGCACGAAGACGATCATTGGCGAAAACACAAACGCGCCGAGAGATAAGAATGCGGCTACGGGATCGATATCCATTCGTCACCGGCTCTGGCTGCCGAACGCATCGGAATTTGACGTTGCACAAGGGCGTGCCTACGGGCTCATGTACATCAGCCCGCGTTGATCGCGGTAGTGCGTGATGATGCCGGTATCGTGGCTGTTCATCAACCAGTAGGTTTGCGGTAGGGGGAATTTCGTCTCATCGACCACCTGCTGGCCCATGACGCGGGGGAACTTGCGCGCGGTCGGGTCGGGTCCGATGCTCCAGACGGCGTAACTCACCTGGCTCGGCGGGTCATCCTCACGGGCGTAGTCGTATGCCCCGACGTCGCTCTTGCAATAGGGAAAATCATCAGGCACCCAGATGAACGCACGCGGGTTTTTTTTGTCAAAGAAGGTGCCATTGAGCCAGATCGGCCCGGGCGCGCGATAGCGATAGGTGCGCGTCGGTTGAAACAGGTCGGGAAAATCGGATTGCGGTACGTTGTCCGGACTACGCGGCAGGAACCTGCTCTCCGCGAGTTCGACCGGAAGCTGGAAGAAATCATCGGTGCCGCAGGCTGACCGCGTGGGCGGCGGCTTGTCGCGCTGATCGTACATGTACGCGTCAATCGCTACGGTCACCTGTCGCAATTCCGCATGCACGCGCACCACCTTCGCCTGCCGCCGCGCGCTCCGCAATCCGGGAACGAGCATCGCCATCAGCAGGGCGATCAGCGCAACCACCACCAGCAATTCGACCAGGGTAAAACCAACCCGTCGATGCGATGGTGGCTGCGCTGCGATCCGCCGTTTCGGGAATGCGTCTCCTGCCATGTGCGACCGGCTTTCAAGCCGGTCGAGACCGACTGGAAAATCGATCCCACAGCAAGACAGCAGTCGCCTATTCGAAATGTTCTTGGAACGTCGCGAAATCATCCAGGTCGATGTCCCGATCCATGTCGAAATCGAACGCTTCGCGGCAAGCGCTGATGCTTGCGAACGCGGGTGCCGGTGCGACGCTCGGACCAGCCATGCAGTCGGCGAACATCGCATAGTCCGCGTCGGTGAGCGCGCCGTCGGCATCGAAGTCGCCGCTCGGCCCGCCGACAATCCAGCCGTTGTCGTCGTAATCCCGCGTCACCCAAAGGCGATAGCCCGCAATGCCGCCGCTCGTCCCGTCTTCCTGATCGAAGATCGCAACAATATCGATCGGGCCAACCGGCGGGGCGTACAAGTCGAAGCCCGCCCCCAGGCCGAGCTTCAGCGGGAACGTGTTCACGCCGTCGGTGATCGTGACGGTACCATCAGCCGACCACGTACTCTCGACGATCTCCACGCCGTTGATGCGCACCAGCGATCCCTGGTACTGCTCACCGCCGCTCGCGCGGGTGGCGTCGAAGATGAAGTCGTCGCTTCCATCCTTCACGTCCGCGAGCGTGATCAGCGTCGGTGTTGGCAGGCCACGATCGGCTTCCAGCAGGACGATGTCGAAGTCGAACTCGGGATCTTTGAGGTGCTGCTCGTTGACGTTGGTCTTGCCGTTGAAGAAGAGGCCCGGTGCCCGCGCGCGAATCTCGACGACGTCGCCCGGCTGGAAGAGCCGGTCGCTGTCGGGATCGTGCGTGACACGATCCACCTCGTCGTTCCATTCCGCGTCGGAGTAGCTTTCCTCGGGCGGGTTGAACGGGAAGTTGCCATAATACTGCCCAAGGTAGCAAGCGGTGCCGCCGAAGTCGCTCGGCTGGTCCGCCTGCACGTAAACCTGCCACTGTGCCCCCAGGAAGCCCGGCGTACCGGCCGTCCCGTTCAGCATGGCGGCTGACCGGTTGAGCAGTACCCCGCGCAGCTTGACCGGCGCATCCAGGGGAAAGGTCCCCGTTCCCGAGCCATCCACGGCCTGATACGCCGAGTGGGCGGTGTAGGCCAGACTGCCCCAATCCGGTTCAACCGCAAACAAATGGCCAGCAGCCAAGCCAAGAACCGTAAACGCCGTCACAATGTTCCGCTTCATTCCAAACCTCCATGAAAACCGCCGCGATACCAGGTAGCACGTTTTCTGGAATCGTAGCACGTTGGGGCTGATTGGCAAGTCAGCGCGGGCTGGAGGGCTGGATTCCTAGCGCGGGGGTGGAACGCGACGCGCCTAGTCAACGTCGACGGGCTTCATCTCGCCGTCACGGAATACTGCCAGGTGTTTGATCCCGGCCGAGCGCATGATTCCGACAGCGTCGTCGAAATTCTCTCCGACGTATTGCGGGCTGTGGGCGTCACTGCCCAGGGACATGCAGGTGCCGCCCAGGTCGGCGTAGCGCTGGACGGTATCTTTGCCGGGCATGGGTTCCGCCATTTTGTTGCGCAGCGTTGAGGTGTTGATCTCGGGGATCAGGTTCGCGCGGAGGCAGTTGCGCAGGATTTCGTCGATGAGCTGCGGCTCGTTGATCGGTTCGTCAAAACCCCAATAGCGGTTCGCGTAGCGCTTGGCAAAATCCATATGCCCGAGGATGTGGAAGGGATGGCCGCCATGCTCCTGCATGTGCGCGATGTGCGCGGTCGCGTCGCGTGCGGCTGTCAGGTAGTCGTGGATAAACGTATGCGGGTCCATGCCGTCGAAGTGCTCGCGCACGTGCACCGGCTTGCCGTGCGCCCAGTGCACGCTGAGCAGCACGACGTCGAACGTGTGCTTTGCGAGGAACTCCAGGATGAAGTCCATCCGCTCCGGCTGATAGCACACCTCAATGCCTTTGCCGATGAAAATGCGATCGCCGAAGCGGTCGCGGAGCGCGTCGATCTCGCGTGCGATCTTCGCGTCGTCATACTTGCATTCCGGCCATTCGCTCGGATGCGTGTCGAAATGATCGGTAAACGTCAGGCCCGCGAGGCCCTTTTCGAGCGCTTCGGCAACGTTCTGTTCGGGCGGGGTCTTGCAATCGAATGAGTTCCAGGTGTGCAGGTGCTGGTCGTAAAGTCGCATGGTTGGTCTCCCGGATGTGGGGGCATCCTAACGCAAGACCGGTGGAGTTTCCCGAAGCGTTTTGGATTCGTGCGGAAATGCGGCGTGCGTACGCGGAGCGGTGAGGAACTGGAAGACGCTGCGCTTTGATTCCTGCCCCGTGCTTGGCGCACGGGGTTCTGAGTGCTGACGGCACATGCGAAGCTAGTCGCGCGGATGCGCAGCCTTGCTACTCGTCGTAAGTTGCTTGCTGGGGGTTACTTCTGTTGCGCACGGGGCGCGACGGCATCGAGTACGTCGGGTGGGGGGCTGCCGTCGCCGACCAAACGCTGCTTCATAAGCCGGCCGATCTTGAACTTCACCGTGCGTTTGGCGGGTACGTTGACCGGGTCGAGCGTCTTCGGGTTCTGGGCTGTGCGCGCGGCGCGCACCTTGCACTCGAACACACCGAAGTCTCGGAACTCCAAGCGGTTACCGTCACCGAGTTCGTTGACGATCTCGTCGAGAAAGTTTTGGATGATGCGCTTGACCAGGACGCGTTTGGTACCGGTTTCATCAGCGATGCGATCGATCAGCTCTTTCTTCGTCACCGTTGACATGGGCAGCTCCTGGACGCTCCCGGCTTCCAGACGGCCCGGGGTCCCATCATGCGCAGCGAATCACATTACAATTTCGGCCCGACGATCCTCTAGGCAACGACCCGAATAAAGCCGCTCCGCCAGTGCGTCGGACGACGTCAAATCCGACCGTCCAACGACTGCCGGATTGACACAAGTCATATTAAACCAAAGGGGTTACGGCATCAAGCGGATTTGTCTGACAGGCACGGATGCCCGCTGGCTGCCGCCCGGTGCGGGGTGGATTGCGGTAGATTCCCGAGACTACCGCGAGGCTTCGCCGACCCGCTCCACGCGGAAACGGCGGAAGGTGAGGTCGCGGCCATTGCCCCGGATGCCCTGGAGATCGTAGATGCTCTCGCGGTAGAAAATCCGCTCTCGGCCTTGGATAACGGCATCGGTGGAAGGCCAATCGCTGGCATAGGCGATCTGGTCGGCCTGAGGGTATCCGGGCTGGGCGTCGAAGAGCAAGCGGGTATCCGCGACCGGAACCGGGGCGATGTAGGCCCGCTCTGCGGACGCGCAGCCCGCGGCGAAGATCATTCCGAACAGGATGGCGAGCTTCACGCAACGCATGGTGACGACCTTTCCCCATTGGGCACGTCCGTCGATGCGGTGGTACACCGGCGGTCCGCGATTTTCAATCTGGCAAGACCGGTACCGCGCCGCGTTCGTGTAGCGTAATCGAAACGTGAGGGGGATTGCTGCGCGGAAATGCGGCTGTGACGACCTATTACGCGGTCATGGTCGGGTCGTGCATGGCGTAGCGGTTGTAGCGAATGATCACTGGATGCAACGCGCGATGTTGCGATTGAGGGATTCGTCAACAGCGTTTTCGGACGGTGAGCCGAGCGCTCACTTCGCGTCGCGCAGCGCGGACGCGGGCGTGTTCTTCTTGATCGACTCGACGATACGCTCAGCCAGCTCGACCGCGGCTGCTCCGTCTTCACCGGTAACTGCCGGCGCGGAGTCGGTGCGTACGGCATTGAGGAACGAATCGATTTCGGCGCGTAGCGGTTCGACGGAGTCGTCGACTTCGAGCGGTTCGATGTTGACCATGCTGCCGAAGTCGAAGTTCGCCATCTGCGATAGGTCCTTGAAGTTGCGTTCGCGCGCGAGCTTCAAAAGGTCTAGGTTGGAGTCCTTGGTAATGACGATGCCGGTCTTGCGACCATAGTCCATTGAAAGATAGGCGTCAGGTTCAAAGACGCGGATCTTGCGTTCGGTCTTGAGCGCGAGTCGCGATGCGGTGAGGTTCACGACGCACCCGTTCGAGAACGTCACGCGCGCGTTGGCGACATCCTCATGCGGACCGAGCACGGGGAACCCGGAGGCGTTCACCGTGTATTTGCGATCCTTCACCAGGTGCAGCACGATATCGATATCGTGAATCATCATGTCGTGCACCACGCCGATGTCCGCGCTGCGGAAGGTGAACGGGCTGATGCGGTGCGTTTCGATGAAACGCGGGACGACGTTGATGCGGTTCATCGCGAGCACAACGGGATTGAAGCGCTCGGAGTGGCCGACCGCGACGACGCACTTGGCATCGCGCGCCCAGCGCACGATCTCACCGGCGGTCGCGGAATCCTGCGCCAAGGGCTTTTCGATCAGCACGCCGATGCGCGCCTCGATCAGCGGGCGCGCAACGGTATGGTGGTACACGGTGGGCACAGCCACACTGGCGACATCGATCTTACCGATCACCTCGCTGACGTCGGCATACGCGGTGCCGCCGTGCTGGGCAGCCATCTCCTTGGCGCGGTCCAGGTCCTCATCAACAACGGCGACCAGGTCAACGTCGGGGATTTCGCTGTAAATACGTGCGTGGTGGCGACCCATGTGCCCGACGCCGATCACCGCCGCTCGCAACTTGCCTGCCATGATTGAACTTCCCTCAAAGTGCCCGCGTCAAAACCCGACGCGGGACAAATGCACTACCTGCCGGGCGTACGAGGCACCGGCTGAGTGCGTAGCGATTCGAGATAGCGACCCTGCCGCCCGCAACCAAACGAGCGCATCAGGAACTCGCAAAGGTAAATCACGTGCTCGTCGTTGGTGTCCTCGCGCACCTGCTGCACCGCGCGGATGATCGGCGTACCGGTCGCCCGGGCGCGGCGCGAAAAGATGCGCATGAACGCCTGCTTGAGCGCGCGAATCTGCTCTTCGGTGAATCCGCGACGTTGCAAGCCCACGCCGTTGACCATGCGCACTTCCTGGCGACTCGAACGCGTACCCGCGACAGTAAGAAACGGGGGTACATCGGCTGCGATTTTCGTCATGCCGCCGACCATGCTGTGTTTCCCAAGGGTGGTGAAGTGGTGTACGCCCACGTGGCCACCGAGGGTGACGTAGTCCTCGAGCACGACGTGGCCCGCGAGCAGGCAAAGGTTTGCGAGAATGCAGTTGTTGCCGATGAGCACGTCATGTCCCAGGTGCGCTCCGGCCATCAACAGATTGCCGTTTCCGATGCGACTCACGCTGCCCCCGCCAACCGTCCCGGGATGGATCGTGACCTGTTCGCGGAAGACGTTGTTGTCGCCGATTTCAATGGTCGTGCGCTCGCCGCGAAACTTGAGGTCCTGCGGCGGGCAGCCGATCACGCATCCGGGAAAAAACTCGCAGTTGCGCCCGACGGTGGTGTGACCGATGAGTGTCACGTTGTTGTGCAACACGGTGCCGTCGCTGATGGTCACATCCGGTCCGACCACGGTGAACGGGCCGATGCGCACGTCCTGACCCAGGCGCGCACCCGGATCGACAACCGCCATCGGGTGGATATCCTCAACCTGTTGCAACTGCATCCGTGTCACCGTGAACTCCGTGTCGTCACCGTGCCGCGATTCTTTCCCGCCGGCGTTTAGTCTTCGTGTGCGTCGGTCAGCATGAACTTGATGTCCGCCTGGGCGGCGATCTCCGTGCCCACGCGGGCGGTGGTCTGCACGTGCCCGAGATTCGTGCGAACGCGAACCGTCTTCGCTTCCAGGATCAACTGATCACCGGGCGTGACCGAGCGGCGGAACTTCACCTTGTCGAGGCTGAACAGCACCGCAACCTTACCGGTGTGCTCAAGGTCCTGCGACAACAAAATCCCGCCAAGCTGCGCCATTGCCTCGATGATAAGCACGCCGGGCATGATTGGCTGGCCCGGATAATGTCCCTGGAAGAATTCCTCGTTGATCGTGACGTTCTTGATGCCGACCGCGCGCTCGGTACCCTCGATTTCGACGATGCGATCCACCATCAAGAACGGGTAGCGGTGGGGCAGGATACGCCGAACGCGGTGGATGTCCAGCTTGGGTTTGGCGCGGGCGATCGCCGACATCATCGCACGCTGTTCGTAAGCGCGCAGCGCGCGCACCAATTCATGATTCAACGCGTGGCCCGACTTGCGCGCGTGTACGCGCCCTACAATAAAGCGCCCGAGCAGCATCAAATCGCCAATGAGGTCGAGCACCTTGTGCCGCACGCACTCATCGGGAAAACGCAAGGGGTTGTCGATCGGCCCGTTCTCATCGAAAACCACGACGTCGTGATACGTCAGGTGCGTGCCCAGCCCGCTCTTGCGCAGCGCTTCCGCCTCTTCCTTGAGCACGAAGGTGCGCGCTGGTGCGATCTTCTCGGCGAACGCTTCCGGCTGGCAGGAGAACGCGCACACCTGACGACCGATGGGTGACGACGAGCCGTAGTCCAGCTCGTAGAGAATCTCAAGCGTGTTCGCGTCGGGTTTGAGCGGTGGCAGGGCGACGAGTTCCATGTCGCCGTCGACGACGCGAATCATATCCTGAATAAGGTACGGATCGCGCTGCGCGTCCTGCTGCTCGATACCGGCTTCCTTGATCAGCTCGACGAAAGGAAGACAACTGCCGTCGAGCACGGGAAGTTCATTGCCGGTGAGTTCGATTTCAAGATTGTCGATGCCCATGCCCGCGCAAGCGCTGAGGCAGTGCTCGATTGTTTCGATCGACACCGTGCCATTCTGCAAACTGGTGCGGCGAGCGCGCTTGGATACGAGTTCGACGCGCGCGGGCACGCGAACAGGTTTGGGCTGATCGGAACGGAGGAACCACAGACCGGTATTGGGCCGCGCCGGGTGAAAGCGCACGATGGTGGGCTCACCGGTGAAGAGGCCCTTGCCGTCGAGTTCAACGACGCGGCGAATGGTCTGTTGGGGATTCAAGTTGCTCAACCCGCTTGGTCAACTCACGAAGGTGGGCGATGACCTCCGGGAGTTTGCGCAGGCTCGCACTCTCGCGCAGGTACTGCCGGAATTCAATTGCGGGAAGCCCAGCCACCTTCGCTCCGGCAGCCACATCCTGCGGCACACAGGAGCACGCTGCCACCTGGACCCCGTCCCCAAGTTCAATGTTGTCGCGAATGCCCACATGGCCGCCCAGCAGCACGTAACTGCCCAGACGAGCACTGCCCGCTACGCCAACCTGAGCGCAGAGAACCGCGTTCGCGCCAACGACGACATTATGTGCCACCTGCACCAGATTATCAATCTTCGCACCCTGCTTGATAACCGTGTTTCCCGTCTTGGAGCGGTCCACGCACGAGCAGGCGCCGATCTCCACGTCGTCCTCGATGATCACGCCGCCAATGTGCGGCACCCGGGTGTGCCGGCCCTCGTGCAGGTAATACCCGAAACCGTCGGCGCCGATCACGCTCTGCGCGTGAATGATCACGCGATCACCCAGCGTGCAGCGCTCACGCACGACGACGTGCGGCCAGAGGGTGCAGTTCGCGCCGACATGCGCTTCGGCACCGATGTACACGCCCGTGTGCAGGATGGTTCCATCGCCCACGACAGCGCCTTGTTCGATCACCACGTACGGGCCGATCGCGACGTTGTCGCCGATCTTCGCGCCGGGTGCGATGCGCGCCGTCTCGTCGATCCCTTGCGGGGGATGCACGACCGGTGGGGCGAAGTGCGTCATCACCTGCGCGAGCGCATGATCCACCTTCTTACAAATGATCGCGTCGCGCGGCGGGTCGGTGATTTCCGGGGGAACGATCAGCGCCGACGCTTGCGTTTTCTTGAGCTTCGGCGCGAAGCGCAGATCAGACAGCCAACTGATCTCGCCTTCCTGTGCGACGTCAAGCGGCGCAACGCCCGAAAGCGTGCGCGTACCGTCACCGTGCAGCTCGCCGCCGACCAACGTCGCGAGTTCCGCAAGTGTGGCGGTGCGCGTCATGGCCGGTCGGAACCTTCGGTCTGTGTCGCGGGCGCCCGCGCGGGACCGCCGCCGCTCGTCGGCTGCATGCCGCGCAATCCGCCCTGCGTCTTGTACGCATCGTTCAGGCGATTGAGCACTTCGTTGGTGATGTCCGCGCGGTCGCTGTGATAGATGACCTTTTGCAGCAGGATCTGTTGCCGCAGCGCGACCGAATCGGGCGCGTCGTCCGCGAGTTCGTCATACGTGAGCACGAGGTCGATGTTGCGCTCCTTGGCGATGGCTGCGATGACGTCCTGCGTGTTGTGGTAAATCTTCTGCATCCAGCGCAGGTGGTCGCCCTTGAGCTTCTTTTCCGTCGTCTTCGACCAGATCTGGAACTCGACCTCGGCTTTGGTGAGTTCGTCGTCGCGACGTTCGTAGTCGGCGCTGTTCGGGTCGAATGCCGCGAGCGCCCGGCGCATCTGGTCCATGCTGTTGCGGCGGCGATCCGCCTCATCGGCTGCGTCGCGCCGCGCCTGATCGAACATTGATTCGAGATCACGCGTCATGGCGTAATCTTCGAAGATACGCGCGACGTTGAGCACCGCGATGTTGGTGTCAGCTTTCGCCGCGTTGGCGAAGCAGAGCGTGCCCGCGAGCACGAGAAGCATACTGGCTGACTTCGTCCTGAACATGTTTACGATCCTTTCCCGAGGGAGCACACGCGTTGTCCGCGAACGGGCGCAAGCAAACCCGCTCGTCACGCACAACCGTCGTGCATCCGTCTAGAACGTTGCACCGATGAAGAAGCTGAATATCTGTCTGTCGTCGTCGCGATTATCGATGACCGGGACAGCCACGTCGAATTCCAGCGGTATCGGCCCGAAGAAGTCCACTTGCACGCGAACGCCACCGCCCACCGAGACACGCCAATCGCGAATCTCTACGTTCTCCTCGACCGTACCCATGTCGGTGAAGACGAGGCCGCGCAGCACCTTGCCGTATAGCGGGAAGGAGTATTCCGACGAGAAGAGCAGCATGAACTCGCCGCCGACCTGATTGTCGGGGTCGAGACCCTGACGCGGCGAGACACCGCGGAAATCAAAACCGCGAATCGATCCGATACCACCCGCGTAGTACCGCTCGTAGACCGGCGCGTTGCCGACGACGTAGCCCGCGACGCCCTTGAGCGAAAGCACTTTCTTGCGTTCGAACTCGTCCGTCGCAAGCGTGAAGTGGCGCGTGTAATCGCCCGACACCTTGCCGAAGAATTCGCCGCCCATGACACCGAACTGCTCGTACGCTACGCGGAGTCGGTCGCCCGTTGTCGGCAGGAACCGGCTGTCGGTGCGATCGCGGATCAACGAACCCTTCACGCTGGTGAGCAGGTCGCTGCCTTCGTCGCGGCGCACGTCGCGCGGCGCGAAAACTTCGAGGTTGTCCACGCGTACGCCTTCAACGCGGAACGCGACCTCGCCGTACCAATCCTCCAGCGGTTCCCACTTGAGCCGCCTACCGAAGCTGACCGTCGTGCCGATGCGACGTTCGTCCCAAGTCTCGCGTCCGCGTTCAAAGAAGTAAGCGCTGAAGTCGAAACGCGTCGGCTTATCAAAGAGGTACGGCTCGGTGAAGTCGATGCGGAAGCGGTTGAGATCGGTACCGGGCTGGGCTTCGATGCGCAGACGCTGACCGGCACCGTAGAACGAACGCAGCTTGATGAATTCCGCGAAGGTGCGCGGGGTGTCGAAGAGGTCGAAGTTGCGCAGGTCGAGCACGATGGACCCGACCAGGCCGCTGTTGCTCGTCACGCCGAAACCGAAGATGAAGTCACCGGCTTTCTTGCCTTCGTCGATGGTGACGAGCACGTCGCGAACGCCTTCTTCATCGCCCACCGGAGACACCGACGCGCCGCCGAAAAGCCGCGTTTGCTGCAAACGCGTTTCCGACTCGCGGGCAGCCGGCATGTCGAACACCTCGCCGGGGTACACGCTCAACTCGCGGCGAATGACCTTGTCCTGCGTACGCGAATTGCCGCGGATGACGATACGCCCGACGTCGAACTTCGAACCTTCCTCGATATCGAACGTGATCCGCACGAAACCGGGCGTTTCGCTGAACACGCGAACCGGGCGAACCAGTGCGTAGATATAGCCAGCCGATCCGTATTTATCGACGATTTGCCGCTGCGATTTCTCGAGCTTGTCCTGAATGAACGGCGCATCAACATCCAGCGGCAGATCGGTTATCAACTCATCGGCGCTGAACACCGTGTTGCCGTCGAACGTGATCGCCTGCACGACATAGCGTACGCCCTCGACGATCGTGAACGTGATCGTCAGGTCCTCGCGGTCGGCGCTGAAGTCGAGCGAATAGCCGACGCGGGCATCGAGATAGCCCTGCTCTCGAATGTAGTTTTGAATGGTCGCGGAATCGGCATCGACGGCGTCCTCGTCGAACTTGCCGTCGCGGAAGATCCACGCATACGTCTTCGACGACATGCGCTTCTTCAACTCGCCTTCCTCGATGTTCTCCAGTCCTTCGAACAGGATCTTGCGAATGCGCACGTGCGGGCCTTCTTCGACAACGTAGAGCAGTTCACCCGTGCTGCGCAGCAACTGATCGTCGTGCGTTACCGTGGCTTCGCCGTAACCGGCATCGCGATAGAGCTGGAGGATCGCTTCCTGGCCGTCGCGTACGCGGAACGTGTCGATCGCGTCGCCGACTTGCAGGGGGACCTGTTTGCTCAGCTTGTCGTCGGAGAACTTGCGGTTGCCGGTGAAGCGAACGTCGGTGATCTGAGGCCGCTCGGTCACCACGAACGTCACCACCGCGCCGGCATCACTCGTTGTGACGCGATCCTCGACCGACGCGAACTTGCCGCTGGTCAGCAGCCGGGCCACGTCGGCAGCGACCAAGCCCTGATCGAGCGCAGCGCCTTCCGACGTGCGCACGAGCGAGTTGGCGTACGCCGAGCTGACCGAGTTCAGCCCCTCGAAGCGCACCTCAGTCACGGTGGGCGGGTCAGCCAGTGGGGTGGCTGCAACCTGTGAAATACAAACCAGTAACACAACGGCGGATGCGATGAAGCGGGGGGCGGAAACACCGCGCAAACGCCGCTTGCAGCCGCCGGCCCGCACGTTTCGTGGGGAGGTCGATGAGTCACCTAGTGCTGTGATAATTGCAGACTCCTTCGCGCTGGGTCGTGCGAAAATCATGTTGCAACGGTCCCGCCAAAACGTGGATGCCGCAGGTGTGACGGGCACCAAACCAAATGTCAGCCGCAACGGTCCGCGCGGTCCGCAGCGACATGGCGGGCCGACATGATATACCGCACTTCACAGGGGGGCAAAAGAAATAGTACCCCCCAGGGGCCTCAAAATCGGGGTGTCCTGGGCAGTTTGGGGTCCGGTCGACGAAGAAGTCGGACGGCGATGAATCGGACGGTGACGAAGTCGGCCAGCGATAACGGCGGGCGGTGATGCAATCCACCCGCGCCAAGTACACGGCCGACGATGGGGTCAGGCACCAATGGAGTCAGTCGTCCCAGGTGCCACTGCTCTTGAGCAGCGGACGAGCCAACGGGGTGCCATCATGTAACAGCGAACTGCTCAAGAGCAGTGGCACGCCCAAGCCGGTGGAGAGTCGGCAACCGAACTGGCCGCACCTGGATGGCAAAGCCGAGGGTGGCACGGTCTCGCGCAGCGAGGCCGTGGATAGGTGAGGTGAACTCGCGTGCCGAGCCCTGCCGCAAGCCCCATGCGGACATACACACGCCCAACGAATGGGGGGTAGGGAATGCGTCAAGCCGCAAGTCGAGCCCGGTACGCAACTTACATTGAATTGCGAAAAACTGTATGTTCGCCGAATGGGAACTTGGTTTCCCCGGAATAATCAGATCGAAGGGACTCGGGAGCGACGAGCAGTATCGAGCACTCGCCCGGCCGCTGCACGTAGCGGCGCAGATGGTGCAGACAGCAGGCGTCAATCCACTGGAGTCTGTTCATGTCCTTGTACCCAACCCGCGCAATAGCGTCTCGAATCTCTGTATTGAGTCGGCGAACCTCGGCATGGTCCACGAGTGGCCCCGGGGAGTGACGTTTATCGGAACCGGCGGGATTTGCTTGACTTGTGCATTCGAGGGGCGCATTTTGGATATGGTCCAATGGTCTTTGTGCCGCACGGCAATAGACCCCCCTTCCTGTGTGGTCCATTCCCAGTATCAGTATTGGTGTATACGTGCGTTGCGGCGCGCAAGGTAGTTGGCTGAGTCGTCTCGGTCAACGGGCCGGAGATGGTTGGTTTGGCAACACCATTGAAGGAGCATCTCCTATGTCTACAAGAATCACTGTTGTTCCGGTAGTTATCATGGCATTCGCTTGCGCCGGCGTGGCGCAGGCAACACCAGTCACCTTTGCCTTCGAGGGTGACATTACGTTTGTTTCCGACCGCGACGGCATCCTCGGGGGGCAGGTTAACGTCGGTGACACCTTCTCGGGCAGCTACACGTTTGAATCGACTACGCCGGACAGCGAGCCACATCCGCGGTTTGGATACTATGACGATGCAATCAGCCAGATTGATGGGCAAGCCGGGGGCGTTCCTTTTTCGTCACCGTCTGGATCTACCAGCTACATCAACATCAGGAACAACGAAGGTGGCTTGTCGGACTCATACTTCGCATTTGGCGATGTCCTGATCGCCGATAGAGCGGTGACCTTTTCGATTCAACTTTTTGGCTCCGACACGACGCAGCTCAGTGACGATTCCCTCCTGCTGGTTCCCCCGGAGTTAACAGCTTTCAGTCCGCGGTTGCTTTTCCTTGGCGGATCGGAGTCGGCGGGTATTAACATCCAGGCTGACGTGTCTTCCCTCGTGTTGATTCCGGAGCCACATACACTCACCTTGGTCGTCGTACTCGCGCTCGGGTTCGCGTTTTGTGGGGGACGAATCGGTAAGAGGTCGGGACACGGACTGTGTAGTCCGTTCTCAGTATGAGCATTGGTGTATATGTGCGTTTCGGTGCGCGAAGTAGTTGGACGGGTGGCCCACCCCGTTACGGGGTGGGGTCACGATGATCATCCGCCGTCCAAGAGCGTTGGACGTTTCCGCGCCTGCGACGCACTCTCGGTGACATGCCATCGCGGCTCCGCCGAGTTGACGAGCCGGGGCACGTTCACTTCTGGACCCTTTCATGCCACCGGCGTCTCCATTTCTTCCACGACGATGGCATGAAACACACCGCCGTCGAGACCCTCGAGCACATGCGCACGAAATCCGGCGTCTGCCCGGTGACCACAGCCGACGCCTGGACTTGGAACATTTCCCGCTAGCAAGAACTCCGCGACCCGGCGATCCTGCGGTTGTACAGGGACACCACCTGGCCGCTGCTCTGTTGAGGATAGACGACGAAATAGAGCCACATTCTATCGCGGGATCATCGCGACCCCACCCCATGAAGGG
The DNA here is from genome assembly GCA_020639095.1 of Phycisphaerales bacterium. Lineage (GTDB taxonomy): Bacteria > Planctomycetota > Phycisphaerae > UBA1845 > UBA1845 > JACKHG01. Next base: position 39,367 of record JACKHH010000005.1, read on the forward strand.
GTGGGCCACCCCGCCCATCACGCCGCGGCGCACTGCTCAAGAGCAGTGGCACGCGCGACTTTGACTTTGGGTTCAGCGGTTGACCGAGAGCTACGAACGGTAATTCCCTAGCGAACTGCGCCTGCCGGGGTTCGGCGCGTTGGGGCTTGCGGTGCCCACTGGCCTTGCGGTTGCTTGTCGCTTTCGCGGACGCAGACGAGGATCGGGGTGTTGCGGCTGTTGGCGACCTGGACGCGGCGGATTCTTGCCAGGGCGTCCTCGATGCGCAGCGCGTGAGCCGTTGCGGCTGACCCTTCGCGTCGGCCGTCGATCAGGTGGATTTCGTGATAGGGCGACAGGGCGGCTTGTGCGATCATGCCGTCCGGCGCGAGATCGTGCACGTAGCAATGGCCGGCGATACGCCAGTTCGTCGCGACGCGGCGAAGCATGTTCACCTGGTGGATCACAACGGGATGCAGCAGCGCGTCCGGGGTCGGCAGAAAGCGGATCGTCATGCTTTCCCGCGACCACGCCTGGAGCAGGTCCACCCAGAAGAAATCGTCCAGCCAATGCGCGGGCTCACCCGACGGGCCGGTCGCTTCCAATGCGATTTCAGAGGGAGCCTGTTGCGGATCGACGGGTTGAATCTCGCCGCCGTCGAAGGGGATGAGCCGCGGAGCACCCGCGCCGGGCTTGCGACGCTTCTGTGCGGTCATCTGCCATTGATCTTCACGCATCCGTGCGTTCATGTGGATGGACTCCTTCCAATCCGCAAACCAATTGTGTTCTCTGGGCGCAAAATGTATCGACGGGCTCGGGGAAAAAACTTTATCGCGAGACGGGCTGAGACTTGCCCCACAATACTGAAATCCGGATTGGCCGAAAAAGGCGACTTTCATAAATGGGGTCGCTTCAAGAGGTTAATGCAGGGTTGCGGCTGGCCTGGGGCGGATTGACTAGGGTGAATCGTCCATTTCTTGCGTGCATCGGAACTTACGATTCCGTAGATTGCTCCCCACTTGTCACATTCGGGTGCTTGGCTGGCACCCGGATCGATCGCCATTCGGCAACGGAGATGACCCAACTTGGACGGCGAACGCGCTGCGCGACGTGCGGGACTGTGGAAGGCGCTGGGGCCGGGCATCGTGTATGCCGGCGCGGCGATTGGGGTTTCCCATTTGGTGCAATCGACGCGCGCGGGCGCGACGTACGGTTTCACCCTGCTCAGCATTGTCGTGCTGGTCAACCTCTTCAAGTATCCCTTCTTTGAATTCGGACATCGTTACCCAGCCGCTACCGGCAACTGCATGCTCAAAGGGTATCGCCGCGTCGGCAATTGGGCGCTCATCGTGTTCCTGGTGATCTCGTTCGGTACCGGCATGCCGACAGTGGCAGCCGTCACGTTGCTCAGCGCCGGGCTCTCCGCGAATCTCTTTCCACTCGGCATCTCGGTGACGTGGTGGGCGATCATTCTCGTCGCGTTCACGCTCGCGTTGTTAAGTGCTGGTGGATATCCCTGGCTTGACGGTTTAATGAAGTTGATGATGGTTTTCCTCGCGGTCAGTACCGTCATCGCGGTTGTGGCTGCCTGCTTCCATCGTTTCGAACACGTGCCCGACTTCACGCCGCCGAGCATTTGGACGGTGGTTGGTGTTGCCTTCACAATTGAACTGATGGGCTGGATGCCTACGCCCGTCGACATTTCCGCGTGGCCGTCGCTGTGGCGTGAGGAACGCGCGAAACAAACGCACCACAAATGCACGCTGCGCGAAGCGCTCTTCGATTTCAATCTCGGTTACATCGCGACGACCGTCATGGCTGTGCTGTTCCTCAGCTTGGGGGCGCTCGTCATGTATGGACGTGGTGTGTCACTTGAACGGGGGGCTGCGGGTTTCGCCGAGCAACTCGTGAACATGTACACGCAAGCGCTGGGCACGTGGAGCAGGCCGTTCATCTTAACGGCGGCTTTGACGTGCATGCTGAGCACGACGATGACGGTGATCGATGGGTACCCGCGCGTGCTGGCTGCCGGTCTGCGCGAGTTCGGCGTGATACCGGAGGCGCGGGAGCGTGCGACGTATTGGGTGTTCAACATCGCGCTGTGCGTCGGGGCGCTGATCATCATCGCGTGCTTCGCAGCCAAGATGCTCTCGCTCGTCTGGTTTGTGACGACGGTCGCGTTCCTGTCCGCGCCGCTGCTGGCGTACATCAACCACGCGACGATGTTCACGCCCGACGTGCCACCGGATGCCATGCCGCCAGTCTGGATGCGCTGGCTGAGCCGGGCGGGCATCGTCTTCCTGCTCGCGTTCTCGGGGTTGTATCTGTGGAAGATGTGCGAGTGAGGTAAGCAAGCAGGGGAAGTGAGATGCGGAGGTCCGTTGTGGGACCGGTTTTCCAACCGGTCATGACTCAGGTCATTGTGGGACCGGTTTCCTAACCGGTCTTGACCGGCTGGAAAGCCGGTCCCACATGTGCGGTGGGCAGTCTGGCCCGTGTCCGTTGCTCGACATCCCACTGGGGCACGCGTAGACTTTCGCGACGAGGCGGACGTTTTGGACGCTAGCAGGGCACGCCCGACGCCACGGCGGATTCGGGCCAACCGGGAGAGGTAAAGCTCATGACCGCAGGCATCATGCCGTTTCGTCGCTACCGCACCAGCATCGCGGCTGCCATCGCAGCCGCTATCGTCTTCGCATCCGCGGGCCGCGCGGAGATCACCAACGTCGCCGCCACGCTCGAGGCTGCGACCACCGAGTACGTCGACGGCGAGTCCGCATCGACCGACAGCTCCATCGAGATGTTCCCCGAGACGTCGCCGACACTGCCGGCAGAGGCGCTCTCCGGCCTGGGCGATTTCGACGGTGACCAGGGCCTCGGGCACGGCGTACGGAGTGCGGCTGTCTTTTCCGACCCCACGCTTTCCGAAGAGCCGAACCCGATGGAACTCGGCGTGGAGGCTGTCTCGTTTTCCGATGTCAGCACGATTGCGTACCAGGGCATCGCGTCGATCGTCGAGACGCGCGACGTGGTGCTGACGGCTGGTGATTTGAACGTGAATACGAGTGGTGAGTCGAACCTGGTGATCAGCTCCGCGTTTCTCGATGGGGCGATTGTGGTGTGGACGGCTGACCCTTCGCGCGACCTGACCGGGTTGTCGGCGGAGTTTGAATTCGCGATCGTGCAGGACACGTCGACGGGCGGTGAGATCACGGTGTTCGAGTCGGTGGTTGCGGTCACGGGTGAGCCGGACGGCGAAGTGCACCTGGTGAATTCGAGCGTGTTGCAGGTGAATCTCGGCGGGCCGGAACTCGTGCAGGGGGCGACCGATTCGGAAACGCAGGATTTGATCGACGTGCTCAATGACAGCGGCAGGGTGCACATCGCGCTGGTGCCGACGCAGCAAGTGCAGTACGCCTACTTCGCAAATGCCGACGAGCCTTTCACCCTGCGGGCTGAGGTCAGCTGCCGCTCGCTGAACCTACCCAACGGCACCGGAGCAGCCGCAGTCTTCGGCCAAGACTTCGCGTCGCTGGCCCCGGCCCTCGAACCGTTCCTGACGGAAGCGAAAGCAACCGAGGTCCAGGAAGCCATCAACCGCGCCTTCCGCACATCAGCCGACGAAGAGCCAAGCAGCCCGATCGGTGCGCTCTGTGGTGCGTTCGGCATGGAGGCGATGCTGGTGACGTTGGCCGGACTCATGAGTTTGCGTCGTTCTCGTGTGCGGATGCCTAACCGCGCTTGAAAGTAAGTCTCGACGGTTTGGGTAAGGGCGGATACGATGCCGCCTGCGAGTCGAGCGGCGCATATTCATGATCGTTGATTGCTACACACATTTTTGGGACTCTCCGGGGCAGCTTGGGCGGCAGCGGTCGTCGGCTGTCCGGTCCGTGGTTCTGGCGGCTACTGCTTCGCGGGAGGTGCCTGCGAATGCGGGTACCGCTCGGCATTTGGCAGCGGCTGAGCCGGTGGACGCCACCATCGTCCTGGGCTTCAAGAGCGAGTACCTGGGGGCGGAAATCTCGAACGACGCGGTCGCGGAGTACGTCCGGACCCGGCCTGAGAAGCTGATCGGCTTCGCGGGCATCGACCCCTCCACGCCGTCGCTGGCGGCGGAGGAGTTGGAGCGGGCCCGCACGGAGCTGGGCATGAAGGGCGTGGCCCTCTCGCCAGCCGCTCAAAATCTCCACCCGTGCAGCAGCAAGGTCGAAGCCATTTACGAACAGGCGGTAGCGGCTGGCCTGCCCGTGCTGTTCCATCCCGGCGTGCGGATCGCGAGTGAGTGCGTGCTCGAGTTCGCCCAGCCGGTCCTGCTCGACGAGGTTGCACGCACCTACCCGACGTTGCGGATCGTCGTGGCCCACCTCGGATATCCCTGGACCCGCGAGACGCTGGTGCTGCTCGCCAAGCACGAGCACGTGTATGCCGACATCAGTTGGCTGCTGCACCAGCCGTGGGAGGCGTATCAGGCGTTGCTGGCGGCGCACAACTACGGCGTGATGGGCAAGCTGCTCTTCGGCAGCGGGTTCCCGTTCAACTCGCCGGCAGAGAGCATTGAGACGCTGTACGGCCTGAATCACCTTTGCGGCGGGACGAATCTGCCGCGTATCCCGCGTGAGGCGCTGCGGGGCATCGTCGAGCGTGAGGCGCTCACGTTGCTGGGGATTCCCCATGTTGCGCCGCCCGCCCGCAATCCATCCCCCATGAGCGATCTCGCAAGCGACGAAGAACTGAACTGACGGCCCGTCAGGTTTGGTTGACGATGTTTAGCGGAGAGCGGTACGCGAGCGCTTGATGGCGGAGGGCGTACTGATACCTGATATCTGCACTTGGGATACGCGCTCCCCTTCGGGTCGCCGCTAAACGTGGAAGGGTGGCACGGTCTTGCGCAGCAAGGCCGTGGCGGATCGCGGTGATCGCGCGTCTGGCTTGTCGTGCGGGAGCGGTGTCGTCTTGAAATCTCCACGGCCTGCCTGCGGCAGACCGTGCCCCCCCGACTCGTCAAAGTGAACCATCTAGCTGGCGGGATGCTCGCGGTTGACACTTGCTGGCTGGCGACTCAGAATAGCGGCTTGTCGTCGATGCGCGGCGCGGTCGCGTCCGGCGTTTTCACAGCCATCCTCTTCGCGGTGCAACGTCGCGCATGGGAGGGATGGCGGCCTACGGTACCGTCGGTAGATGCTTTGACCATTGATTCCGACGCAAACATCCCCGGTTCCCTCGACACCGAGCGGACAAGCTGACTGATTGGAGTACTCGTCGATGGCTGTGGCCAGAGCGCAGGGACAGGGCGGTATCACCGCAATTCACATATGGCTGATCGTCTTCGTGGCGCTGTGGCTTACGTCCACGGTGCTGCTGGTCATTCTCTATCTCGACCAGGAGAAGCTTGCGAAGGATGACACCGCCATCAAGGACGAGATCGCCAAGGTGATCGGCTCTGCTGACAAGCAGCTTCCGGAGTGGACGTCGGCGCGTCCCGGGTCGGGCTCGACGATGGTTGCGTTGATCGAAGCCCAGCGTGCGGACACAGCCGAGCTGGCTTCCGGCGCGCGTGACAACCGCATCGCCGCCCTTCGCGAAAGCTTCGACGCGGCAACGAGTGCGATGCAGGCTGATCGGTTTATCCAGCAGAGCGGAACGCCGCTGGTGACCACGTCGTACGCCGACGCACTTGATGACGTTTATAGACGTTTCCGTGCAGCGTCCGAGGCGCTCGAACAGGCGGAGCAGGGCTCGAAGGACATGGCTGCGGAGACCGAACGTCTCCGAGGCATGCAGGCGGGTCAGAAGGATGAATACGCCGCCCAGGCTGAGGCACTGCGTGCCGAGGTTGAAAAGCTGCGCGGCGAGTATGAAGCCTCGCAGCAGGAGCATGAGGACAAAGTCGCGAGCTTTGAAAAGCAGATTGAAGATATCCAGCAAAATTGCACCGACGACATCCAGGCGCAGCGCACGCTGACCGCGGAAGTTCGCGACGAGTACGACGATCTCTACGCCCGCTTCGAGCAGCTCAAAGCCAAGTTGGGGCAGTCGCAGGTTTCCCCGATTCGGTTGGCGACCGCCCGCATTGGTGACGGTGAGATCGTCACCGCCAAGCCAGGCGACAAAGTGGTTTACATCAACCTGGGCAAACGCGATCACCTGACGCTCGGGCTTGAATTCGCCGTGTACGATGCCCTGGCGGGTATTCCGGAGGATGGCCGGGCCAAGGCACGCATCGAGGTGGTGAGCATTGCCGACCAGAGCGCCGAGTGCCGCATCATCGAGAAGATGACCAACGACCTGGTGATGGCGGGTGACATCATCGCCAACCCAATCTATGACCGCACGCGTACGCTCAAGTTCTTCGTCATGGGCGAGTTCGACATGAACGGCGACGGCAAGGACGACTCAGACGGTCCCGAGCGGATCGAGACGATCATCGAGAAGTGGGGCGGTGAGATCGAGCAGCGGCTTACCGCTCGCGTCGACTTCGTGGTCCTGGGTGGCCCGCCGCCAACGCCGAAGCGTTCGCTCGAATACGATGAGTCCGATGATCGCCAGTACCTGGCACAGAAGCAGATTCACGATCGCTACGAGCAGCTCAAAGCCAACGTGCGATCGCTGGCGGTGCCGGTGCTGACGCAGAGCGTGTTCATGAACTTCCTCGGGCAGACGGGTACCCAGCTGTCCGAAGTCGCGGACATGGCCGCAACGCCGTAGCGTCACGAATTCTTCCTATTTTCACAGTATGAAAGCTAATCGCGCCGAAGGCGCGCACGGTGATCGCGTTTGCGCAAGCGCAGACGCGATCATCGCATTGAAAAGCCTACTTTTTTTTGACCAAATTGCGCTAACGTGTTATAATACAGTGCTTTGCCCTTCATCTTCAGACATGACCAGCACCTGGGGCGCGTTCCACGGGCACGAAAAGGGAACGGCCGGGCGTGGTCCGGGTCTACTGATCCAACCGCAGGGCTAGCACGGCGAACACGAGACTTCGCCAGAAATCGTTTGCCAGGATTTCGGGTTACTTTGAACCGTGAATCACCGTGAAGGTGCGGGACGGGGAGGGTTGCTGTGTCCTTAGGGGCGTAGCGCACTCGTCGGGTCTGTTGAATACCCTTGATCGATAACAGCCTTTTGAAAGAGGAAATCCGCCAGCGGGTTGACCTGGTGGATGTGGTGTCCGAGCACGTCGCGCTCAAACGAGGCGGCCGTGACTTCATCGGTCTGTGCCCATTCCACCAGGAAAAGACGCCCTCTTTCTCAGTCAGTCCCGCCAAGCAAATCTTCAAGTGCTTCGGCTGCGGTGCCGGCGGCGACGTCTTCTCGTTTATCCAAATGCGCGAGTCGGTCGACTTCGTCGAAGCCATGCGCATCCTCGCGGATCGCGCGGGTATCGATTTCGATCGCCGCGTTGGTCGCGCGCCGACGGACGGTATCGGTCGGGCTGATCTCGCGCGGGTGAACGCGTGGGCGTGTGAAACGTTTCAGCGCGCGTTTCGTGACGAGAACCTCGGGCGCGTCGCGCGCGAGTACGTGGCCAAACGCAAGATCGCTCCCGAGATGGTTGAGGCATTCGCGATCGGCTGGGCGCCGGAAGACGCGCAGTGGATCATGACGCGCGCAGGTGCGTCCGGTGTGAAGCCGCCGCTTCTGCGCGCCGCGGGTCTGATTGCGGACGGCAACAGCGGTGACTACGGCGTGTTTCGTGGGCGGTTGATGTTTCCCATTCGCGACACGATGAATCGCGTGATCGGTTTCGGCGGCCGTACGTTGATCGACGACCGCGCGAAATATCTCAACACCTCGCAGAATACCCTGTTTGATAAGGGGCGGAACCTCTTCGGCATCGATCAGGCACGTGAAGAGATGGGGGCGTCGCGCTGCGGCATCGTGGTCGAGGGTTATACCGATTGCATTGCGCTGCATCAGCATGGCGTGAAGAACGTCGTCGCGACGCTCGGCACGGCGCTGACCGATGCGCAGGTCGGGCTGCTTCGCCGCTGGTGCGACGAGGTCATTTTCGTATTCGACGCGGACGCGGCTGGTCAGAATGCAGCCGATCGTGCCGTGGGTGTGGCACTGCGCTATAATCTGAATGTGCGGATTGCGCACCTCGCGTCCGGTAAAGACCCGGCGGAGTTTCTGGAAACGCAGGGCGCGGATGAATTTCGCGGCGCGTTGAAGTCGGCTGTTGACGCGCTAGTATTCAAATGGCGCCGTACTCGTGATCGTTTCACCAACGAGTCCGGCGGGGGAAGGAAGGAGGCAATCCGCGAGTTCATCCAGGTCGTGGCGGGCATGTCCCGATTCCGCGGCGTGGATCCGATCCAGCAGGGCCTGATCGTCAATCAGCTCGCCCAGTTGCTGTCGCTTCCCGGACCTGACGTGCACAAGCTCCTGCTCGATGCCGAGCGTGATGTGCGACGCGCTCAGCCAGTGGATGCTGGTCCGGTTGCAACCGTTGCGGGCGATGCGCCTGTCGCCACGTTATCAGGCGTGGACGATGCAGGCGCGCGGGGATTTCCCAGTATGCCCGCGAGCGACATGGAGCAGGCGGCGCTGACGGTGATCCTGCAAGTGCTGCTCAACGAGCCAGGGTTATACGCGGATGTCGCGGATGTGTTCGACCCGGGGCGAATTGTCGAAGCGCGAACGCGTCGGATCGCGGAGGTCACGCACCGGTTGTGCGAGGACGTAGGGGAATTCCAGTTGGGCGAAGTGCTGTCGAAGTTTCACGACATCGCGGACGCTCGCTGGCTGACTGAATTGGTTTATCGCGGCGAGCGCGTGGGCAACTTCGCGTCGACCGCAGCGGATGCGGCTGACCGTCTGCGCCGACTTGCTCCGCGCCTGGAAGCGCGGGATGCAGCCGAGCGTCGGCGGATCGCATTGGAAGAATCGCCGGAGACGGCGCGGGCGGTCGAAGATGAGTGGCTGCGTCGCGTGCATGGCGCCGGTAAGAGTGCGAACAATTTCGCCCCGGGAATTCCCGCGGCGGTGTATGCAAGCGAACTGCACAGCAAGGGTGCAATGGGTGCTGGAGGCTCGGCGAGCACGAGCAAGGGCAGCGCTTAACGGCGTTGCGCTGCTCGGCGACGTTTGAATCGCGAGGGGCGTAACTGGACGGGCAACTTCGATGGAAACGGCGGACTCGATGATGGAAATGGCAGACGTAAACGAGAAGTTGGAGCCGATGACACCGCAAGCGCCGGTTGATCCGGACGCGGTGAATGAGGCCATCGAGAAATGCGTCACGGACTTGACGGCGCTGGGCGCGAAGCGCGGATACATCACCTGGGAAGAAATCAACGAAGCCATCCCGGATGAAGCCGTGTCGCTCGACAAGCTCGAACTCATCCTCATTCGTTTTGAGGAAGCGGGTCTTGATCTGCTCGATGAGACCGAAGCGGAACGCGTGGAAGCGCGGCGCGGCGGTACGCGCGATACCGGCAAGACCGAGCAGACCGAACCGGCGACGGCGGTCCTGGCGGACGAGTCCAACGTGCGGCGCATCGACGATCCGGTGCGCATGTACCTCACGCAGATGGGCGAGATTCCGCTGCTCACGCGTGAAGAGGAAATCCGCCTGGCGAAGAAGATTGAACTGACGCGCATGGCGTTTCGTCAGAAGGTGCTGGAGAGCGATTACTGCTCGGCACAGGCGATTGAGATTCTCCAACGCGTGGCCAACGGTACGCTTCCGTTCGACCGCACGATGAAGATCCTCACATCGGAGCAGATGGCGAAAACCACGATTCTGTCGCGCATGCCGGCGAATCTCGACACCGCGCGGGCGCTGCTCGAACGCAACGAGGAAGATTGGCGTTCGCTTCAGGGCAAGCGGGTGGCCAAGGCTGCACGCGAGCAGGCTGTCTCCACGATGAACAGCCGGCGGCGGAAGATTTCCAAGCTCATCGAGGAGCTTTCGCTGCGTACCAGTCGCATTCAGCCGCTTATGAAAAAGCTCACCGCGGTGAGTCGCAAGATGGCTGATCTGGACAAGCGGATCGCAGCTGCCCAGAAGCGGAAGAATTACCCGGCGGAAGAACTCGAAGCCATGCAGGATGAAGCCGAGGGTCTTCGTTCGCTGGTGATGGAGGAGCCGGAAGAGTTGAACGATCGACTCACGTCGATCCGCCGCGTCTTCAGCGAATACGAGGACGCCAAGCGCAAGCTCTCCGGTGGTAACCTGCGACTCGTCGTGAGTATCGCGAAGAAGTATCGCAACCGCGGCTTGAGCTTCCTGGACATCATCCAGGAGGGGAACACGGGCTTGATGCGTGCGGTCGACAAGTACGAATACAAGCGCGGCTACAAGTTCAGCACGTACGCGACGTGGTGGATTCGCCAGGCGATTACGCGTGCGATCGCGGACCATGCCCGGACGATTCGCATTCCGGTACACATGATCGAAACGATGTCGCGTTTGCGGAACATCTCGAAGCAGTTGCTTCAGGATCTTGGCCGCGAGCCGACGATCGACGAAATCGCGCAGCGCGCGCAGATGCCGCTGTCCGAAGCACGCCGCGTGATGAAGATTTCGCGGCATCCGATTTCGCTCGACCGTCCGGTCGGTGAGAGCGAGGATTCGTACTTCGGTGACTTCATCGAGGACGACGATGCCGAATCGCCGGTGCAGACCGCGGGCAGCGAAATGCTCAAGGACCGCATCGAGGAAGTGCTCAAGACGCTGACGTATCGCGAGCGCGAGATCATCAAGTTGCGTTACGGTATCGGCGACGGCTACACCTACACGCTTGAAGAGGTCGGCAAGATCTTCAAAGTCACGCGCGAACGCGTACGCCAGGTCGAAGCCAAGGCGATTCGCAAGTTGCAGCACCCGGTTCGCAGCCGAAAGCTCGAAGGCTTCCTCGAAAGCCCGAGCCCGTTCACGTCGTCGCAATAAGCGCGTCGCCGGTGCGATAAGCTGTCTTGTTTGATAAACCTCAACGCCCCGTCGGTTTTTGCCGATGGGGCGTTGTCTTTGCGCGCGGGCGTTCTAGGCTATGCGCTGAAGCTGCTTTGCAGTTGTGGATGACGCACCGCTTGGTGACGTACGAACCCCTCCCCCTGTGGGGGAGGCGGGGTGGGGGCGTATGGCGATGGCGTGCATCAGATGCAACGTCCGTGACATGACGTGGTGTGAAGTTGTTCGTCGTTATCGATAATGTTCTTTTGAGTGTTGCGTTTGCTTTTTTACCCTCCCCTTGCCCCTCCCGGAGGGAGGGGAGTTGCGGCACGATTGAGGTATGCCAATATGCGGATCGCGGTGTTCAGCACGAAGGGTTACACGCGACGTTATTTCGAACATGCCAACGAGCGGTACGGTCACGAACTGACCTTTCTCGAACCGCGGCTTGTGCCCGAAACGACGACTTTGGCGGCTGGTTTCCCTGGTGTGTGTGTGTTTGTCAATGATCGAGTCGACGCGGGCGTGCTTGAAAGTCTGTACGCGGGCGGGACGCGTGCGATCGCGCTGCGCTGCGCGGGCTTTAACAATGTTGACCTGGCAACGGCTGACCGTTTGAAGATGCCGGTGGTACGCGTACCAGCCTACTCGCCGCATTCGGTCGCGGAGCACACCGTTGCGCTGATGCTGGCGTTGAATCGCCGCGTGCATCGTGCGTTCAACCGCGTGCGCGAGGGCAATTTCGAGCTGGAGGGGCTGGTCGGTTTTGAAATGCGGCGGCGGACAGTGGGTGTCGTGGGCACGGGCAAGATCGGGGCCGCGGTGGCGCGGATCATGTCCGGGTTCGGGTGTGAACTTCTTGCCCACGACGTGGTCCCGAGTGAAGAGGTCAAGGGACTGGGGGCACGCTACGTCGAACTCGACGAGTTGTTCGCGGCAGCGGACATCGTCACGCTGCACTGTCCCTTGCTGCCGGCGACGCGGCACATGATCGATGATGCGGCGATCGGGCGGATGAGAACGGGCGTGATGCTGATCAACACGTCGCGCGGGGCGCTGGTGGATACGCCGGCGGTCATTGCCGGTCTAAAGAATGGCAGGATCGGCTCGCTGGGGCTGGATGTCTACGAGGAGGAAGAGGCGCTCTTTTTCGACAACCTCTCGGACCAGTTGCTCCAGGATGATGTTTTTGCGCGGCTGCTGACATTTCCGAACGTGGTCATCACCGGCCATCAGGCGTTCCTGACCGACGAGGCGCTGACGACGATCGCCGAGACCACGCTGATGAACGTCGCGCAAATCGAACGCGGCGAGGCGTGCGCGAACGCTGTTCGGCCATCGCCGAAAACGTAGCTTGATATTCCGCGAATCCTCCATTCATATGGTCCGCGTCTTGTCGAACAGCGAGCAGCTTCACAGCATGATGGAGTTTGATGATGATTCACCTCGTCGCGCTAATCATTTCGATCTTCGCCAGTCAACCCACAGCCGAAGTCGATGAATGTCGTGAACCGCTTCTGGAATACAGGTTGGAGGTCAGCGGCAAAGTCCACACGCTCAGGCTGAATGAACCCACCCAGCTTGACGGGACGTATGAAAATCCCAAGTTGGTGCTCAGAGCTGGGACGGTCCGCAAGTTCCCCTATGGCAGCGTGGAATTCGAGTATCCGGCAGCGTTTGGGTGGGAGGCGGATTTGGAGACGCCAGGCGCCAAAATGTGGACGCTCTCCGGGAACGATTGCGACGTCATGTTCCATGCGTTCCAGGTCGAGATTTCGCCGAAGGCGTATCTTTCCCAAGTGGTTGGGCAGATGGGTTTGAATGAGGCGGACATTCGCGACCACAAGTGTGACATGGGGGGAAAGCAAAGCAGGGGGTTGGCGGTCTCGGGGGATATCATGGGCTCTCCCGTCAAGCTGGAAGTCTATGCGATCCCCACGCCGCGCGGTTCGCGATTGCTGATCTTGCAGGATTTCCCGCCAGAGGGCCTGCGCGAGAGCAACGAAGCCGCCGAGTTCAAGAAGTTACTCGCGCGTACATTCATAGATCGACTAGCAGTCAAGGAATCCGAAGCCGCGAAGTGAGGGACTCTCCGTTCGTACGCAGGGTATGCGCAGACAGGGCCGGCGGTAAGTGGTATCGCACGCGCGGAAGCGTAGCGGCGGATTGGGACCAATCGGGGATGGCAGGCAGCGACGCTGTGCATCACACGTACGCCACCGTTTGATTGCGTACGCTCTAGGATATCCTGGTGGGCAGTGCCCACCCTACAGGTCATTACAAACGGCTGTTCTTCGTGCCTTGGTGTCTTGGTGGTTCAGGTACCAGCGAAAACGCAACGGTCATTGAGCATTTTCGAGATGGTGCGCCGCGCGTACTTTCTCTGGGACGGCGTTCAGGTCCCAGACCAGGCCCAGCTTTGACATGATCCACAGGCCGTAGTAGGTCATGTCGATTTCCCACCAGTAGAAGCCCTGCCGCGTTGAGCCCGGGTAGTAGTGGTGGTTGTTGTGCCAGCCCTCGCCGAAGGTCAGCAGCGCGAGGATGAGGTTGTTGCGACTCTCGTCGCGACTCTCGTAGCGCTTCGTGCCCCACATGTGCGTGAGCGAGTTGATGGTGAACGTGATGTGCGCGCAGACGATCGTGGAAACGAAGAATCCCCAGATGAGCATCTGCCATCCGGACGTATTCCAGCCGCGTGCTTCGAGCACCATGCCCAGCAAAAACAGGCCGATCGCTTCCAGCAGCGGGATGAGGTTGTCGAAGCGGTCGATGAATTGCAGCTCGGGGAATTTCACCAGATCGGGCACGGCTTTCGCGTCGTACTTGTACGCGCGCTTCGACGTGATCCACCCGATGTGACTCCAATACAAACCGTGCTGCACCGGCGAATGAATGTCGACCTCTTCGTCGGAGTGGCGGTGGTGATGGCGATGACGCGCCGCCCACCAGATCGGCCCACGCTGCACGGCTGAGCTGCCGACTACGGCGAAGACGAACTGCATGAACCGCGACGTCTTGTACGTGCGGTGCGAGAAGTAGCGGTGGTAGAACGCAGTAATCGCGAACATGTGTACGACGTACAGACCCGCAGCCACACCGACCGCCGCCCAACTCCAGCCCACCCAGATCACACCGAGACACATCAGGTGCATCCCGAGGAAGGGAATGAGGCGCAACCAGTCCACGCTGTATTCCTTTTCGATCTCGGCAGCAGTGTAGGACTTCGTGGAACTGTCGAACCAGCAGGTGACCGTGCGCACCCATGAGGCAAGGCGACCTTTGCGGCGCGGCTTGCTCGGGGTGGTGACAGGTTCAACGCACGGTTGGGGCGGGTCGAGGATAATACCGGGGCGAATGGCGGAATCGAGGTTGCTCATGTAGTTCCGTTTCAAATTGGGCCATACCCCCCGAGTACCTATCGACCAGCCGCGGCGGGCGTGTGCAGCATATCGTCCACACCGGAAATGTCACGCAAAACAGACCTGCTGTGCTCAGCAGGCGTCGGGCGGCAGATATTCCAAGTTGTGGCGGGTTTGCGTCGCTCCGACGCAGCTCTAGCTGCGGTGATATTCGTTTGGCGGCTGTGATATTTCGCGTTAGGGGCAATCATGGCAGCCCCAGGCGTGCGGCTGGTGTCGAGATCGCAATTGATGCTCATCCGAATCAGAACCCCCTGCGCCAAGCAGGGGGCGTGTAATGTATGTGGCGTCCATGATTGCGTGTCGTGGGCAGTAGAGCAATCGGCGGCATGCTGCGGGCTGGGTGGCTGCTGCTCAGACGGCGCATTGTTTGTTTGGCCCCAGGCTTGGCGCCTGGGGTTCTGAATTGGTTTACCTGGTGCGGGGTTCGTTCTGGTATTCGGTGACGCACTTGGCGGCGTTGGCTACGTCTTGCTCCGTCCAGAGGTACTTTCGGCTGCCCGTGCCCGCTGCCCAGACGCGTTGGTCGCTTCGTACTGCGTTTCGTGTGCGGAGTATGCGCGTGATACGTGATTTGAGGTTTCGCGTTATCTCTTCCGGTCGGATGTGCGCGTATGCGACAACGACATGCACGTGGTTGCTGCGTACGGCGTACGCGATGAGGTTCCAACGTCGAAACGCGCACTCTTTGATAAGTGCATCTGTCGCGAGCTGACGCATTGCTTCATCGAAGACCATCGCCGAGCCGCCCATGCGCGCCACCTCGCGACGTTCGCGCTGCTCATCCGGCTCAATCATTGGCGTGCCGTACGTGTTGTGAAGTTCATCGACCGATCCACGCGCATCGCCGTGAAGCCAGGTACCATACGTTCGGAATGTCAGGAAAAAACCAAGCGGTGGATTCACGGGTCCAAGCGTAGACCTACAGACTTCGCGCGCCAAGCGGGATGCGGTTTGGCATGTGGCAATTGTCTGTCGGTACGCATTCGGGGTGCGGCAGTTGCGTCTACTCCGGGCCCCAGGCTTGGCGCCTGGGGTTCTGATTGCAGTTGATGCTTACCAGAATCGGAACCCCCTGCGCCAAGCAGGGGGCGATGGCGCGAGGGGCGATCCGAGTTGTGGCTCCAATGCTGGGAGAAACCTATTGCGTAGTCCGGCCGTTGGTCGTCTTGCTAGCCCTGACGGAGTCTTGGTACCACAAAGACCGGCAGTTTCCTTCCAAAGTCGCGATCCTGGAGACGGACGTGGACTGGTAGAAAACTACCGAGAAGCACGCGGCGAAACACACGCATTTCTGTGCGCCGCACGCGTCTACCGCGCTATAATTCGCCGGCGTTTTTTGCGAGGAGCTTTTGGGTACCGATGAGCAAAATCGACGAATTGCTGCGCGACGCACCGGTGTTGGTTGAGGGCGGGATGGGGACGATGCTCATGCAGGCGGGCTTGCCGCCGGGGGCGCCGGGTGAGCAGTACCTGCTCGACAATCCGGACGCCGTCGAGGCGATTCACCGCGAGTATGCAGCGGCTGGCGTGCGCGTACACATCACGAATACGTTCAATGGCAATCGTCTGCGGCTCACGCGTTCCGGTCTCGGTGAGCATTTCGAGGAGATCAACCGCATTGCCGTCCGCGTAGCACGACAGGCAGCCGATGGTCAGCGACTCGTCGCGGGTTCGATCGGACCGAGCGGAGAGATGCTCGCGCCGTTGGGGCCGATCTCGGCGCTGGAGGCTGCGGACATGTTCGCGGAGCAGGCGGGGATTCTCGTCGATGCCGGTGTCGATCTGCTCTGGATAGAGACGATGACGGACATCGCGGAGGCCATCGCGGCGCTCAATGGTTGTCGTCGCGTGTGGGGCGGTCCGATATCGGTGTCGATGACATTCAGCGATACGCCGCGCGGTTACTACACGATGATGGGCAATGCGGTCGAAGACTGCGCGCCGCAACTTGAGAACGCCGGCGCGACAATCATCGGTTCCAACTGCCAGCTCACGGCAGAGGGGATTATCCCGCTCGCCGCCAAGTTCAAGGAACTCTCCAGCCTGCCCGTGCTCATCGAGCCGAATGCGGGAATTCCCGAAATCCACGCGGGCAAGGTCGAGTACAAGGACACGCCGGAGTTGTTCGCGAAGAGCGCCGAGCGCTTGGCGGAACTGGGGGTCGAGTTGATCGGTGGATGCTGCGGGACCACGCCCGCATTCATCGCGGCTGCACGTGACCGGCTGGCTGCGCTGCGGGCGTAGCTGCAAATCATCGCCAATACTGTACCTGAAGATCTTCCCGAACAGGTGGCGAGTGACAGTGCGCCCTGGCTGCGATACCATCGGTGCATGGCCACGGAGCTTTCCGCGAAAATCATGGATGGGAGGGCGCTCGCGCAGCGCGTGCTCGCAGGAGCGGCTGGCAAAGTTGCGCGCATCAAGGAAGCGTCGGGAGTCGTGCCCGGTCTCGCGACCGTGCTCGTGGGCAGCGATCCCGCGTCCGTGACATACACGCGCATGAAGCGCAAGCGCTGCGAAGAAGCGGGCATGCGGCCCGTGCGCGTCGAACTGCCCGCGACGACGTCCACCGAGGAATTGGTCGGTATCATCGCTGATCTGGGCCGCGACGCGAGCATTCACGGCATTCTGGTGCAGCATCCTGTCCCCCAGCCGATCGATAAACGCGCCGCATTCGAAGCCATCCCCGTCGAGAAAGATGTCGATGGTGTCACATCCGCGTCACTGGGTCGCACGATTCTGGGAATGCCCGCATTCGGTTCCTGCACGCCGGCGGGCATCATGCGCCTGCTCCGCGAATACCACGTCCCGCTCGACGGCGCGTACGCGGTGGTCGTGGGGCGAAGTCCCATCCTGGGCAGGCCGATGGCATCGATGTTGATCAACGCGCATGCAACGGTGACGCTGTGCCATTCGCGGACGCGTGATCTTGCGGCGCTGGTGCGCGGTGCGGACATCATCATCGCTGCCGTTGGTAAACCCGAATTCATCGAAGCGGATTGGGTGAAGCAGGGCGCGGTCGTCGTGGACGCGGGCTACAACCCGGGCAACGTGGGCGACGTCGACTTCGCAGGGGCTGCGGAGCGCGCATCACTGATCACCCCTGTGCCTGGCGGCGTGGGTCCGATGACGATCGCGACGCTGATCGATCAGACTGCGGACGCGGCAGCGCAGCAACTGCGCGTTTCACTGTAGCCTTTGGAATTGGCGCAGAGTTTTATCGGGCAAACTTTCGGCCTAATCGCCGCTCACATCACGAGTTAAATCTTCAATCCAAAATCAGCCACCGCGCTAGAATTCGGCGGGTAAATCGGAGAGGCGTGAATTTCTCGTCGAGGTGCCCGAGCGCTGCGTTCGCGCTCCTGACGCTCGACGATGCCCGGCGGTGATGGTGCCGCCCGGCAGTGTCAGATGGCGGCGTGAAAAGCCGCCCCGACTGCAAAGGGGGTCGAGAATGGGCCTGTCTCGTCGTGGTTTCTTCCACACGCTGGGCGTCGTGGGGGGCGGGACGCTCGCCAGCGCAACCTGCGCACGAGCCTCATCTGCCGGTCCGCAACGCGACCATTCCAACGACATGGGTGTGCTCGTCGATGTCACCAAGTGCATCGGGTGTCGCCGCTGTGAGTACGCATGTCAGGAGGCGGCAGGGTTTGATCCCCCCGATATCGAATCATTCGAGGACAAGTCGGTGTTCGATGAGCAGCGCCGACCAGTTGCACGCAGCCACACGGTGATCAACCGCTACAGCCGGCCCGACGGTTCGGGCCCGGTGTACAACAAGTTCAACTGCCTGCACTGCCTCGATCCCGCGTGTGCGTCCGCGTGTCTGGTCAGTGCATTCACCAAGAACGATACCGGACCGGTGGTGTACGATCCGAGTCGCTGCATGGGTTGTCGCTACTGCATGGTGGCGTGTCCGTTTGAGATTCCCACATACGACTACGACTATCCGCTGACGCCGCAGGTGCGCAAGTGCAACCTGTGCGCTCATCGTGTACCCAGCGAGCAGGAGTTGCCCGCGTGCGTGAAGATCTGCCCGGCAGAGGTGATGACCTACGGTCGGCGCGGTGATCTGCTCGAACTCGCGCACGAACGCATCGCGAACAATCCGGACGTATACATCGATCACATCTACGGCGAGCACGAAGCCGGGGGCACGAGTTGGATGTGGATTTCCAACGTGCCCTTCGAGGAAATCGGTTTCCACAAAGTTGACAGCAAAGCGCCGCCGCGACGCACCGAGGCCATTCAGCACGGTGTTTTCAAGAATTTCCTGCCGCCGCTGATGTGGTACGGACTGCTCGGCGCGGCGATGTGGTTGACGCGGCCTGAGAAGAACGACGAATCGAAAGAGGGCGACCAGCACGCGGAGGTTCAATCGTGAGCGCGCATCATCATCCACCCCAGCCGATGAACCAGAAGCTGATCACGCCCGGCGTGCTGGTGCTGCTGATCCTGACCGGGATCGGTGTGTGCTTTGCGATCTGGCGTTTCATTTTCGGCATCGGCTCGATTACAAACCTGGACAATCAGCATCCGTGGGGCATCTGGATCGCGATCGACGTGGCGACGGGCGTGGCGCTGGCGGCGGGTGGTTTCACAACGGCTGCCCTGGCGCACATTTTCCATCGCGAGCACTATCACGCGGTGGTGCGGCCCGCACTGCTGACGGCGATGCTCGGGTACACGTTTGTGGGTCTCGGCTTGATGATTGACCTGGGTCGCTTCTACAACATCTGGCACCCGATTGTGCCGGCGATGTGGAGCGGTCACTCGGTGCTGTTCGAGGTCGGTTTGTGCGTGATGTGCTACCTCACGGTGTTGTACATTGAGTTTTTGCCGATCGTGTGCGAGCGGTTGGAGAAGGAAGAGCGCTGGCCGCGTGTTCGCGTGTTCTGCATGAAGCTGAACGGGCTGGTCGGCAGGATCATGTTCTTCTTCATCATCGCGGGCGTCGTGCTCTCGTGTCTGCATCAGTCGTCGCTGGGCAACCTGATGGTGCTCGCCCCGTCGAAGATGCACGACCTGTGGGATACGCCGATTCTGTCGCTGCTATTCCTGCTTTCGGCATTCGCGGTCGGTTTTCCGATGGTGATCGTCGAGTCGATGGTGGCGTCGCGGTCGTTCAAGCTTAAACCGGAGATGCACATCCTCAGCCCCCTGGCGAAATTCGTGCCGGTATTGCTGGGGATATACCTTGGGTTCAAGGTGGGCGACCTCGCGGTGCGCGACAAGCTGAGCCTCATCGGCGAAGGCTCACCGCAGGCGACGATGTTCGTCGTTGAGATGGTGTTTGGGGTGATCGCGCCGTTCATCATGCTGCTGTTCGCCCGCGTGCGAAAATCGCCGACGGGGTTGTTCATTGCGGCGCTCATGATCGTACTGGGCGTTGCGCTTAACCGAATCAACGTATTCCTCGTCGCGTTTCAGCCGTTGTACCCGCAGAAGACCTACTTCCCGTCGATCGGAGAAGTGGCGGTGACCGTCGGTTTGATCTCGCTGCTGATCTTCTGTTATCGCGTCATCGTCAATTACTTCCCAGTTATCAGCCACCCCGGCCAAGCGAGAGCGACATGAACGCCCGCAAGAGCATTGAACGGTTTTACTCGCGGCACCTGATCGGTTGCGTGTTGCTGATCGGAGGCTTGTCTCTGATCGGCGCCGTGCGTGCATCCGCACAGACGCAGGACAACGCACCGGTAGATACGCCCGCACCCTCACCGCACGGCGCGGAGATCGCGGCGAAGGACTGCGCGAACTGCCACACCTGCGAGAAGCCGACGACCGACGAGCCGTGCTTGTTGCCGTGTTCGCGGCCCTCAACGGTAGCGATCGGACAGGCATTCAAGAGCAAAACAGGTCCCGACGTGGTGATCCTCGGTGAAATCGCGGAC
The DNA here is from genome assembly GCA_020639095.1 of Phycisphaerales bacterium. GTDB lineage: Bacteria > Planctomycetota > Phycisphaerae > UBA1845 > UBA1845 > JACKHG01. Next base: position 59,565 of record JACKHH010000005.1, read on the forward strand.
CGCTACCTCCCTGTGCCGTTCGACCACAAGGGGCACGCAGCCATGGCGGACATGACGCACGGTTGCGACGTGTGTCATCACTACACGCCGGAAGGGCTCGCGCACCCCGCGTGCAAGACGTGTCATGAGCTGAATCCCAAGCGCGTCGACATGCGCAAACCGAGCCTCAAAGGTGCGTATCACCGGCAGTGCATGAGCTGTCACCGCGAGTGGAGCGGAAACACCGAGTGCGGCGCGTGCCACGTGGAAACGGCGGACGCCAATGGCAACAAATCCGCGGTGCCGTCCAAGGACGACCTGATCGGCAGGATGCACCCCCCGATTCAGGAACCGGAACTCCGCATTTACAAGACGAAGCTGGAAGGTCGCCCCAGCGCCGAAGTGCTCTTCCGTCACAAGGAGCACATTGATCGTTATGGGATTTCCTGCGCGGAGTGCCATCGCGAGGACGGCTGCCAGCGCTGCCACAGCGATCAGAAGCAGCCCGAGCGCGTGCGTACGCTGGCCGATCATCACAACCCGTGCGCTCGTTGCCACATGGATGTTGATCCGGCGAAAGAAGGCGCGAGTTGCGATGTGTGTCACTACGATCGGCGTACCGGCCCGCCGCGTCCATTCGAGCATCGCGTGAGCGATCTGCCGCTGATCAAGTATCACGCGGGTAACAGCTGTCGCGATTGCCACACGTCGCTGCCGTTCCAAAAGCTCGATCGCGAATGCGGAACGTGTCACAAGGGCTGGTCGCAGGAGACTTTCGACCACGCAGCCGTTACCGGACAGACCCTCGACGACAATCACAAGGAAAACGACTGTGCGGATTGCCACGTGGACCAGAAATACACGGTTCCGCCGGCGTGTGGTGAGTGCCACGACGAGGACGACGAACCGGTCATTCGTTTCCCCGATCGGCGGCCCGGTCCTTGGCGTCGGGCACCGTCGTAACTTCAATTGCCAACTAACCTAGCGGCGATTCTCGTGTCTCCCTGTGAAAAGGCGGCGCGCGGTGCGCCGCCTGCTGGGGTGTTTGGCCCGCGCCGGTCGATCTTTACGGGCTCGTGGGCGCGTATTATGATCCCGGCAGTGCCGGAGTGGATTTGTGGACACGGTTATGATGTGAAGATCACGAACCGTGGAGTGTCGACAACCGTCAATCGAAATAACAAAAGCAGAGGAGGCACGAACATGAGATCGATCCGGGTTATGGCAATCGTGGGACTGGTCGCCGCACTCGTGTGCGCGATGCAGTGGTCAACAACACCGGCGCAGGCGGGCGAGGGCACGACGATCTCGTCAGCGGCCGTCATCGCTGTGCTGGCCAGCGACGACAAGTACGAGTTCGAGGGCTCGAAGTCGTGCAAGAAGTGCCACATCAAGACATACAAGTCGTGGGAAGATACGCCGCACGCGAAGGCGCTCGAAACCTTAAAGCCGGGCAACGCCACCGAAGAGAAGGAAAAGCACAACCTCGATGCGGCGAAGGACTATTCGACCGATGAGAAGTGCCTCGCCTGCCACACCGTCGGTTACGGCAAGGCCGGTGGCTACGCGGTTCCCGACTCCGAGGACAAGAAGGCCGTCAAGGACGCTGAAGAGCGCGCGGGCGTGGGTTGCGAATCGTGCCACGGCGCGAGCAGCGGCTACATGGACCTGAAGGCCGAGATCAAGAAGGAAAAGCGTAAATACAAAACGTCGGAGCTGACGGCGCTTGGTCTGGTCGTGCCGACGGCTGAGACCTGCACGAAGTGCCACACCGAGGATCACCCGACGTTCGATCCGGAAGACAAGTTCGACTTCGACAAGATGAAAGAGAAGGGCCTGCACGAGATGGAAGGCCTGGAGCTGCGCGAGGACGAGTAATCGCGTCCGCGACGCGGTTCACGCAGCAAGTTGTGACACCATCGGCGGCAGGGTTTGCAAGAGCAGACCCTGCCGTTTTTGTGTATCGGGTGCCAGCCGAGCGGTTGACGCGCGGTTGCCTGGATCGGTTCGAGGCGGTAGGGACAATTGGTGGTTGTAGCGCAAGAATCGGTTCTGCAGTCGCATATCGGTTCGAATTTCGCGGCGAGTCATGGATAAGACGAGATTGCAGAATCTGCGGACGCAGTCGATTCGAGCGTTGCCAGTTTGCGCAGTATTGCTGGTCTTGGTTGCGGGATTGCTGTTCGTCATCGGTCGGTATGTGACGATTCCGAGGTGGCTTGCCGCCGCAATGTTGGGCGTGGGGATATTCACCGTTGCAGGCGATGCGATCAACATCGTTTACCTGACGCGCAGGCTGCGGCGCGTTGATCGCCGCGATACGGAATAGCCATGCGTTACGCAGGAGAGCAGGGGAGACCGACCACGGTCGTCGCTACGGCAACCCGATTCCGATGGCATACAGGCTGATGTGCTTCTCGCCGAGGCTGTTGGCGACGAAGAGGTAGTATTGTGCCTCGAAGTTGTCGGGCACCAGTGCAGCGATGCCTGGCGGCAACGATTCGGCGACTGCGACGCCGACCGGCATGGGCGTGGCGCCGATGCCTTCATCTTCGCCGAGAAGCATGAGCAACTGGCCCTGCGCGTTGAACACGTGTACGCGGGAGAATTCGGGGTCGGCGACAAAGATGACGCCATCCGGTCCCACCGCGAGGTGCCGGGGTTTTCCCATGTCGCCGTAACGATCGCCGGGCTGGCCCATGCTGATAAGCGGGCTGCCATCGGGCGTGAAGCCCTGGACCCGGCTGTTCATCATGTCGGAAACGAAGATGTTGCCCGCGCCGTCGACCGCGACACCCGCAGGGTAGTACAGCTTGCCCGCGTCGCTGCCCACGCCGCCGAACGACGAACGGGCTGCACCGCCGGGTATATCGAACACATCGATCTGGTGTGCCGCAACATCGGCGGCGAGCAGGGCTCCTGGGCGCGCCGCGATCGCGACGGGTCGGTACGCATCGCGACCGGCATTGAAGCGGTGCGGGTCCGCCCCCGGGGCGATGGCGACGATGTCGCCGCGATCCGCGTCCGCGACGTACACGTTCCCATCGGCATCGGCGGCAACCGCCACCGGCTTTCCAAATGCGAGGTCGTCACCATTACCGAGCTTGCGAGCCTTACCGCTTTCCAAATCCCAATCATGCACCACGTTGGCGCCGGGGTCGCAGATGTACAGGTGATTGTCGCGGTACGCGATGCCGGCGGGGCGGGCGACGAACGGGCTCGCCAAACCGCCGCGCAGTGTGTCGGTCCAATGTTCGCCCACCCGCACCAGATCGTCCAGCGCGTTGAACGTTTTCAGGTGGACGACGTGGGCTGTTGCGTTCTTCGGGAAGTACGCGAGATCAGCCGTGATCGGTCGCGAAGCACAGCCCGTCAGAATCGAGACGCAAAGAGCGCCCGCGAACAGGCTCAAGCAGCGCGAACGGGCTCGCGACGTGGAAGACTTGATTGCGGATCGATCGGCGATGGGGCGGTTTCGCACGGTTATTTCCTGTGGCAGGTGAGGCACAGGGCGCTGCCCGCGTTGCTCATCACCAGCATGTGGTTGTAGCCGGATTCGTTATGCGGATCGTGGCACGAGAGGCACTCGACATATCCGTCGGGCAGCACGACCGCGCCGCTCGAAGTCACGCGCGTGACCGGGTGATAGTCGTGCCCAAACCCGGGATAGGGAATTCCCACCGGATGGTTCGACCGGCCATGGCCCGCGACGCGCGTGCTCGGATGGAACGTGTTCACCGGGCGCTCTTCGGAGATCGTCGGGATCATGTCGCTGGCGAGCGCACCGTCGTGGCAGCGCAGGCAAGTCAGCGTACCGGCACCCGGGTCGAAAATGCGACCCGCAAGGCGACGTCTGCCCGTGGGGTCGTTCGTCGTGGACATGTCGCGACGATTGAGCCGGCGCGTTTGCGCGGCTGTCGTGCCGAAACGGCGCGAGAGGTCGGCATTGGGATTCCACAACGGCCCCTGCTTGGGTGGTGTTTCCTGGTGGGGCGTGTGGCACGCGCCGCAGTTGTCATCCTTGGACCACGCGGCGTTACTGAAATCGTGTTTGGAACCCTTGATGCCCGCCGTCGCGATGCCGGCGATCAGCAGCAGCGCACCCGGCAGGACGAGTTTCGAAATCCTAGCCGCTCGCTTCATCGGTTCGCTCCCGTAATGCTCCTGCGGGTGCTCGTAACCCCTTTGGCTGAGCCGGTGCCCGCGTACGGATACCCAATGTGCGTCGAGCCGTGGCAGACCAACGTGCAGTTGCCCGCCAAACGACCCGTGTCTTCGTATTGCAGCAGACGACCAGTGCCGGTATCGGCTGCACTGACCACTGAAAGATCGAAGTTGATCAGGTTGCTGTGATTGTTCGCATTGCCCTGACCGCGATAGACGCCGTGCGCGTCGTGGCACACACTGCACGGCGTGCGGAAGTCGACGACGTGCCGGCGATGCAGCGGGAAGCTCTCATTGTTGAGGATGCTGTCGCGGCTGTGGCAACTGTAGCAGAGCGAGTACGCGTCAGCGCTTTCCGCGGTGAAGTCCGCTGTTTCATAGTTGCGAACGAGCAGCGGTTCATACAGCGAACCGTGCGGACCGTTGGCCCCGGTACCACCGGCGAAGCGCGCGTTGTCGCTGTTGTGGCAGTCGATGCACGTCACTGTGCTGCCGACACGCAGCGGGGCGATGAGGCTTACCACGTCGTTGTTGCGCCGTGGCCCAGCGACCGGGTGGAATGACGGGTTCGACGTCTGGAACTCGAGTCGCGTGTTCGTCTGCGTGACCTGCCGCGAATTCGCCTGTCGCGGCCGCAGCACACCGTCGCTGTGGCACTTGAAGCAGATCTCGTAGCCGAACTGGGCTTCATCGATCGCGCGTCCGGTGATGGTGATGCCGTTCACACCGACGTTCGGACCCTTCACGGTCTGGCCGAGTGTGCCCTGCACGGCGCCGATGTTCCGCTCACGCGAGGCATGCGGATTATGGCAATCGACGCACTCGGCGTGCCGTGACATGTTAAAGGGCGTTTCCTCCGGATCGTGGATGCCGGTGCGCCAGCGGCTGTCGTGATTGCTGCGCTTGCCGAGATCGGCAGCGATGTTGTAACGCGCGACGTCGCCGCTGTGGCAGTTCAGGCAGTTGTCCTCCTCACGCTGGAAACGCAGCAGCCGTTCGCGCTGCGGCGCGGAGTGGATCTTGTGGCAACTCGCGCACGCGTTGTCCGCGACCGTCGAATACTTGAGTCGCTCACGCGGATCGACCGCACGCCCGCTGATCGTCTTCTTGCTCAGACCGTGCGCGCCGTGGCGCCAGCCGTTCATCTCGTGGCAGGAGACGCAGATCGCGGACATCTGATCGGTGACGCGAAGGAACTCGCCGAGTTCGTTGTTGTGCGGATCGTGGCAGGTCGTGCAATGTACTTCGGCATGCACGCCCAGCGGCAACTCGCGCGAGACCACCTCGGGCGGACGGATTTCGCTGTCGACGTTGGCAAGCTGACGATCGTAACGGAACCCGATGGGGTGATCGTCTGAGAGGTCGTTGGTGAGATCGCTGTTCGCGTCGAACCGGCCCGGGGGCATGGTCCGCGCGGTCATGACGATCGGCTCGGTGATCGGACGCGAAAGCACGTTGCCCAGCGCGAGCGAACCGTCGTGACAGCTCAGGCACATTTTCGACGGGCCCGACGGCTGATCGATGCGCGCGTCGGTCGTCGAGCTTTCGTAGATGCGGTAGTAAAGCTGCGGATCCTCACGGTTCCACAGCGGCGTTTGCGGGGCTGCGTTGTGCGGCGTGTGGCAGAAGATGCACACCTCGTCCTCGTGGACAGCCCGGATACGATTCGGCCCGCGCGCTGAGAGATCGTGCGGCGAGTTGACCACGGACTCGTCCGCGTAGGCGGCTGACGCGATCAGCCACACGATTCCACAGCCCATTGCTCGAAGCGCGACGTGCTTCATGACCTGTTCCCGAGATAGTCAAACACCTGGATGCGGTGATTCGCGGAATCCGCCACCCAGATTCGATTGTTTTCGTCGATCGCCAGACCTGCGGGCAGGGCGAACTTGCCCGCGGTGTTGCCTTCCTGGCCGAAGGCGATCAACAAGGCTCCATTCTGATTGAACACCTGTACGTTCTCGAACTGCGCGTCAACAACGTACAAATGCCTGTCGCCGTCGAACGCGACGCCCTTGGGCAGCGCGAAGTCCCCGGCAGCGTCGCCCTTGCGCCCGATCGCGCCGACGAAATTGCCGTCGAGATCGAGTAGCTGCACGCGGAAGTTCGCGGAATCCGCTACTGCGATGCGCTCCGCGCCGTCCCAGGCGATGTGCGTGGGGCGGTTGAACGCGCCTCCGTCATTGCCGGGCCTGCCGATGCGGCGAATCAGTCTACCCGACGGGCTGAAGACGACGATGTCATTCGTGCCGCCGTCGACGACGTAAAGCTGATCACGCGTCGCGACGTATGCCAAGCCCACCGGCCTGTCCAACACGTCCGCACCGAAACGATGCCGCATATCACCGGCTTCGTCAAACTCAAGCACTTCGCGGCGCTTGGCATCGGTAACAAAGATGCGACTGCCCACGAAACAAGCGCCGATCGGCGCGCCCAAGCGCTGGTCTTCCCAGCCAGTGACGAGGCGGTGCGTTCGCTCCACCAGGTTCACAATGTGCACGCCCGCAACGCCGACGTCCGCAACCGCGAGCAAGGGGCCCTTGCGTGCGAGCGAATGCGGCGACGAAAACTTGATCGGGCGACGGTTGCCGCGAAGCGCGGCTTGAAACGCTTCGCCACCGGACTTGCCGGCTTCCAGGTCGTCGCTACCGCTCAGCACGCCGACAAAACGAATGCGTGCGGGCTCGGGCGGTTTCGGCCAGACGCGCGTTTCGCCGCGCTGGCTGAAGAGTTCGCCCTTGGGTTGCGCGCATCCGGTGAACAACGTTGCGGCCAATACCGCTGCGAAAGCCCTCGTTGTTCTCCGCTCCCTGACAGTCGCGGCTCGGATTTTGCTTGCTCCTGCGCGCATCTGTTTGAGATTAGTTCCGCGCCAGGACATTTTCGAAATCGCGCCTCAACCGGAAATACACACCAACGTCGTCTTCCTCGCTGCCGGGTACGTCCAAGCGGTCGTACTCCACCACGAATTCCGCGGTGAGTTCGCCGATCGCGTAATCAAAACCAGCCGACACGTCCCACGCGTTCGTCGTGCCGCGCACCGAGTCGTCCTGCCAACGGTAGGTGACGCGCTCAAACGACGAGAGGCTTTCACGCAGGTACCAGCGGTGGTCAAGCTGAAGGTCGAGCCATGACACGTTGCGCTGATCCACGCCGCCTTCAAAGAAGAAGCGCGAGAACCGCACGGACGCGTCGAGCGAATGTTCCGACGTCTGAATGAAGCGATATAGACCGTTGAGGTGGAAGGCGTCGAAGGGCTCGACGGTGTCGTCGTAGATTTCGTACTCCGCGCCCAGCGTATACTTGGGCTGCTCGTAGCGAATACCGATGCGGTGGTGGTTTGTGCGATCGGCGTAGCGGGCGAAGCCGCGTGAGTAATCGGCTTCCTGGTTGCGGTACGAGAGGCGATAGTACGGCGTCAAGCCGTTGTCGAAACGCTGTTCGAGGCTGAAGTCGACCCGCATGGTGTCGAGCTTGCCGTCGGCTGGCGTCGAGTATTCGTAGTCAATCAGAATCGTTTCGTCATCGAGAATGCGCCCGGTCGCGATGCGGGAAATCTGCGTCCACTGGCCGACCGTGACAATGAGGTAGTCGCGCAATGGCTGATATACCCGGCGATTCGCGGAATCGGTGACCACGATCGTGCCCGGAATCACGTTCGCATGTCGCAGCGTGATCTGCGTCGGGCCGCGGAACGTGGCGGACTCATTGAGCACCACGCGCGAACCGTTGTCACCGTTGACATCCTCCGTGTCGTACGCCAGTGCGAGGTTCGCCCACAACTGACCGTAGGGATTCTTGCGGTTGTACTGCCAATCAATCAATGCACCGTACTGCGTCGTTTGCACGTCGTTGTCAATGTCCTCATACAGCCCGAACACGTCGACGGTCGTGGTAAGGTTCGTATAAAGCTGATGAATAAGCTGGAAGTCGGCGCGGTGCGTCGAGATGTCGTAGGCTTCGTATTTCTCGCGATTGAACTGGTAGCGGTAGATCGTTGAAAGGTTGTCGTTGTGCTTCAACGTCAACTGCGGGCCGATTTCGAAGATGTCGCGGGCGAAGTCGCCGCTCTCTTCCTGCCAACGCATCCGCGTCCACAATTCATTCGCGTCGTCGGTACCGAAGGTGAACCGATCGTCGACAATGATCAGGTCGCGCGTGGTTTCGTAGGCATCGCGCAGGCCCTGATATTCCTGCTTGTTTTCCGCGTGTTCATACGTCGCGTTGATCGTGTGGTTTCGCGAGACCGTCCAGTCGACGCCATAGTTCAGCGTGCTGTCGGTGTAGTGCTCGTCGTCGTAGCGATCGCGATTGCCCGTGCGGTCGGTTTCGAGGTAGTCGTACCGCAGGTGCATCGAGAGGTCGTCCGCCACGTAGCTCCAGTCGGTACCGAAGCCGGTCTGGCGTTCGTCGAGCGACGGCTGGAAGCGGCGATTGATGCGATCGTCGCGGCGGATGGCGTACACCGAACCCGAAAGCGGTTTGCCCTGGAAGAAGTTCATCCGCGCGTCGTAGAGCAGCAGCGTTCCGCTGTCATCGTCGCTGTAGTCCGCGGTGGGGCTGCGTTCGGAAAAGTGACTTTGCGTCAGGGCAAAGCTGAGATCGGCTTGGAAGGTGATGAAGCTTGGGTCGATGATCGTTCCGCCAAGACCAAGGCCGAAGCGCTCTTCGATATTCACATCGCGATTGGTTTGTGACCACTGCCGCCGGCCTTGCCTGCGCTGGCGAAGCTCGGAACGCACGCGCGTCTGATCAAACTGGGTTTCGAGTTCGAGGTAGCCGTCGAGGCGGTCGAGTGAGAAGTAACGCGGGCGTTCGCTGTCGTTGACCTCGTCGCTTTCATCCTGCGCAGCCGCGGAGGTCGCTGCAATAAGCAGCGTTGCGACGAACAGTGAAAAAGGGAACCGAACGGGGTTAGACCGCATGCCCATGATCGCTGCGTGCATCACATTCCTTAGAGCCATGGTCCGCGCCAAACAGACTCGTAGCCGCACGCATACTCCGTCCTCATTTCATCGGAAACGTATACGGGCGTTGATAAGCCTCTGCAAGCATAAACTGCGCGAGATTGTCTTTGCGATACTGATGAACGGGTCGAAGCCAGGGCGTACGCCGACCACCCGAGGTGAACGCCGAGACTTAAGACTCTTGCCGCGGCGAGGCGGCGACCGATTCTAGTATGGTTCTGGAAATTCGCTGCTTGAAATTGACAACAATGTGCCTATGTTAGCATAGCCATCAGATCAGCGCCGCCGAAAGGAGTCCGTGGCATGCGCAAACTTCTCTGCGCGTTGGCAGTTTCTTCCTTCGCAATCGCCGTCGTGCTGGGCTGCGCTGCCGATACGCGCGACCGGCTTACCCGGTTCTTCTTCGAGGTTCCGGACGAGAGCGCGGAAGCGTCGGCTGAGAAGTCGTTCCCCACGCAGACCCCGCCACCGGAAATCAAGTTTCCTCCGCCGCGTTTCGCGTCATTGCACGATCCGTACGTCGAAAAGCAGTGCGACGCGTGCCACGACATGTCAGCGAAAATGGAGGTCAACAAGGATTTGCAGGCCTCGTGCGGCGAGTGTCACGACGACTACTTCGACAACGATGAAATCAAGCACGACCCGGTGGCTGAGGGCGATTGCCTGATGTGCCATTTGCCGCATCGCAGCGAGTACCCGGCGTTGCTGCGCCAGCCGGTGCTCGCAACCTGTTCAGATTGCCACGACGAACCGGCAGACCTGAGCGAGCCCGCCCATGCGGGCAAGGGCGCGGAGAACTGCACCACGTGCCACGATCCGCACTTCGGCGGCGAGCACTTGCTCAAAGCCGACTACAAAGGGCCAAAGGCCGCGGACGAGTCGGACGAATAAATAAGATGAGCGGTACGCGGGCAGGTTTCGCCCGGGCGTGCCCAGCACTGCGTTCGCAGAAAACTCGACGGAGATTCGCCATGTTGAAGAAGTCGGCCAACGGTTCATCACGCAAAATGGTTCGTAAGTCCTGCGCTGTTGCGGCGCCCGTCGCATTGTTGTTTGCCGCGATGGTGCTCTGCGCCGGGTCCAGTGGCTGCGGAGCGAACGCCGACGACATCCTCTTTCAAAGCCTGACCGCGACCGGCAACACCGCGTTCGATCTGCTGCTCACCGAGTTCGCCAACCAGGTGGCGGACGCCCTCAATCCCGCACCGGTTGATGACGGTAACAATGACGGTGATGGGGACGGCGACGGTGATGGAGACGGCGATGGTGATGGAGACGGAGATGGCGATGGTGACGGTGATGGGGATGGCGACGGCGGCGACGTGATTCCGATGGGTGACGCGGTCGCCGGCGAAGCAACCTTTGTGGCCGATGGCTGCAACCTGTGCCACGGCGATGCGGGACAGGGCGTATCGGCCCCCGCGCTCGCGGGCAACAATGAGTTGAGCGATCTCGAAACCCGTTTCGGCGGCGGGGCGAGCCACTTCGGCAAGACGCTGAGCGATCAGGATATCGAAGACGTCGCGACCTGGCTGCTCTCGTTGTAGCGCGGGGAGCAGCAACGACTGATCGCGCGACGATTCTCGCACGGTCGATCACAACCTGACGAATAATCAATGCCCTGTAGCGGCAAACATCGCGCCGCTACAGGGCATTTGTCATTGAGGTATTTACCTGTCCCGATCCGCTACCCGGCCCGGCAGTGGATCGTCCGGCAGATCAGGTAACCATCTCGCCTTCGCTACATGCCCGCGTCAAACGCAATTTGCAACTTCGCGAAGTCCTTGAGATCGACGTGGGCGTCGCGATTCAGATCGGCATCGTGGCAGCCCGGCAGCACTTCCGCAACCGGGCCAGTCAGGCAGTCTTCCAGCAACGCGAAGTCGGCAAGGTCCACGTCGCCGTCATCGTCGATGTCGCCCGCGAGCAGCACGCCGTATGCCTCGAACTCGTTGAGTGAACAGCCATTCGCGGTCGCGCCCACGTGGGCGTAGAGGCGGATGTATCGTGCGATTGCGTGCATATCGATCGACTCGGTCGCGCCGGCACCGTCCGTCGTGGCGTAGACATTCGTCCACGTGTCACCGTCGTCCGAAACGTCGATGTCGTACACCTGCGAATAGGCATCCGCCCATTTGAGCACGACCTGATCGACTTCGTAACGAGCACCCAGGTTGACTTCGAGCCACTGCGGATCACCGTCTTCGCTTGCCCATGCCGTGCCCGCGTCGCCGTCAACCGCCAAATCGCCGACCAGCGCCATGCTGTTGACCGACGAGAGTTCGACGTCATCGAAGAGCACGTCAGCGCTTGAGCCCGCGATGGCGCCGCCCGCCAGTCGCAGCATGACCAACGCCTTGTCCGCGCCGGCAGGCGCCACGACATTGGTAAATCCAAAGTTGGCGTAGCTCTCGGTCAATCCGCCGCCGATGTCCAGGAACCCGGTCCCGCCAACAACGCCGCCGCCCGCATTCAGCCACTGCATGTTCATCTGCGCGACAACGCTGACGCCCAGCGTGCCCAAACGGCGTGCCTTGGCTGACAGGTTGTACGTCTCGCCTGCAACGATCGAACCATCGGGCGTGATCTGCTGTGCGAGCGCTGCGGGACCGCCATCGGCGGCACCGACCACGCTGAGCTGGACGTGCCACGCGCCGCTGTTCGGGTTTGACGATTCGCGTGTGGCGGTCGCCGTCGAACTGCCCGCGGGGAAACCGAGCAACGACCAGTTGTCGGCGTCGCTGCCGCTACCGTCTTCGAAGCCGCCGTTGAGCAGGAGCACGCCACTGGCTGCGGTCGACGTGGTGACCGGCTTGCCCAGGGCAATGTTCTGCGGTGGATTGGTGACTTCGACCTGCACCTGATCGCTGCCCATCAAGCCGAGATTGTCGGTGACGGTCAATTCAAAAACGTAGGTGCCTTCGTAGAGGTCTTCGACGTCGGTCGTTGCCTGCGACGGATCGGTGATGGTCGCGGTCGCGGGGCCGCTGATCTGCGCCCACGCGTATGCAACGATGGTTCCGTCCGCGTCCCAGCCGCTACCGGTCAGCGTCGCGCTGTCGGTCGGCAGGGCGATGACCTGATCAGCGCCCGCGTCCGCGGTCGGTTCGGGTGTGGCCACTGTTACCGTCGCGCTGTCGCTGTCGGTGAGGTCGTCATCGTCCGTCACCGTCAGGCGGAATATGTAAGTGCCCTCGACGAGATTGGACACGCCGAGCATCGCGGTGTTCGCGTTGGTGAGCGTTGCGTTCGACGGGCCGCTGATCTGCACCCAGGTAAAGTCGGTGATGACTCCGTCGTCGGTGCTCTGCGAACCGTCGAGCGTCGTGCTGTTGGTCGGGAGGATCAGCACTTGATCATCGCCGGCGTCCGCTTCGGGCAGGCCCGCGCCGACCGGTAATGCATCACCGCCACCGAGCAGGCAGACATCGTCGAACTCGATATCCGAAATCGGTCCGTTGACGCCGAGAACCTGGAACAGCATGCTCACCTCGGTGAGATTGACCGCGTCGATGATGTCGGCCATGGGGATTTCCAAAACGTGCCATTGACCGTCGCGGGCGAATCCGTACGGGTCGTTGCCCGCGGCGAATTCGATCCACTTCTGGTCGATGTCGTCGACGTTTCCGCTGCGCATGCCCAGGCGGAACGTTGTATTCGACGTCGTCTTCATCGCCAGGTGCAACGTGCTTTCGGGGAAGCGGAACGCGGAAAGGTTGTGCTTGATCGTCGGCGTGAAGGCCGCACCGAACCAGGTCAAACCGGGCACGGAGTAGAGCGACACACTTTCCGCGCCTTCGTACGGATCGTGCGATCCTTCCAGCAAGGTATGCTCCCAAATGTAGAAACCACCATCCGGGCCAAGGTCGTAGTTGCCCGCCGTCTTGTGCGCCGGGTCTTCGGTGAAGATACCGAAGCTGCCGTTCTCCGGCGTGGGACGTTCGACGCTCGGCGTCCAGTACATGTTGTCGATCGCGAACTGGAACGGGCCAGCCGATGGGTCGCCCGCGATCATGAACAACTGGCTGACCGTGTTGAAGTCGGTATTCAGAAACTTGTTCAACGGTACCACAACGTTGTGCCAGTTGCCGTCGCGCACCAGACCGTAGTTGGTTACGCCATCCTCGAAGAGCACCCAGGCTTCACCGGACGTCGCGCTCTTGAGTCCGATCTTGAAATTCTCGGTGGACGTGGTCTTCATCTGGAAGTGCAGGTAGCCGTCGGAGTAGTTCTTCAGGTTGCGATCGAATTGCGTGGAAAGCACGCCCATTCCCCACCAGGCGCCCGGAGCGGCTGACATGCTCCAAACCTCGCTGCCTTCGTATGGGGTTTCCGCAACTTCGGTGAGGTTGTTCCAGATGAACAGGTCGGCATCGGTCTCGTACTGCACGTGGTTGTTGACCGGTGTGGTCTCGGTGAAGATTCCGAAGTCACCCGTCTCCTGCACGTCGTCGCCGTAGAACAGTTCCGTATCGCCGTTGTCGTAAATGCGGATGTAATCGATGTACATCCTGCCGGGGAAAGGAGCGGTGATCGCGCCCGGATCGGTGATTTCGATGAAGTTCCATCCGCCGACCGCGACGTTCGTCAGGATGAACATCGGCTCGTGGAACTCTTCCAGGTCGTCCGCCACCGGATCGCTGATGTCCAGCGACCAGTAGAGATCGCCATCGACGTAGGTCCTGATTTCCGTCGGCGTCCATTCCATCCTGAACAGGTGGTAGTCGTTGTAGAGCACCGTCGGCCTGTCGGTGTAGTCGGTGGTGTAGATGTGCTCGTCGTTGAGTTCCCAATGGCCCGCCGAAGAAACGCGCTGATTGACCAATCCTGCTTCTTTTCCGTCCTTGCGACCGAACTCCATGATGTCCAACTCGCCGCATCGCGGCCAGTCGATCGCGCCGTAGCTGCTGCCCATGATCCACAGCGCGGGCCAGATACCGTAGTCCACGTCAGGGAGTTTGATCCGCGCTTCGAGGGTGCCGTATTTGAACGAGAACCGGCCATTGGTAACCAGGCGGGACGAGGTGAACGCCTTGTCGCCGAGGAAGTAGTCGCGGCGGGCTTCGATCACCAGGCTGCCGTTGTCGATGCGAACGTTTTCCGGGCGGTTGGTGTAATACTGCAATTCCCCATTTCCAAAACCGCTGCCGCCGGTGTTGAAGGTCCAGGTGGAACGATCAATTTCGGGCCCGTCGAATTCGTCCGACCAGACCAGGGTCTGTCCGAAGGCCACGGATGTCAGAGACAACCCCACCAATGTTGCAAGAATGCAAACCGGATAGCTCTTCACGCTACGCCGTCCCTTCCTGTTGTCGCTCACGGTGCGGGAATGCACCGAAGGAATGAAATCGCAAACAGTCTCTGCGACTGTTTCAGGCCCATCGTATGAAGTATGGCTTGCACCTGTCAATGGACTGGCGCGCGTTCCAGGTGGATTTCGCGCGAGTATTTCTGTTGCGGAAAGCGGCTGATTTCGCGCAGTTTATGGCCCGTCGGATTGGGAAAACGAGACGCGCGTGCTCGTCCTTGGTTGCTGTGACGTTGGCCAGCCTTTTTGGGGCGATTGTTGGCGTATTTGTTGCGTGGCGAGCGCTAAGGCGTTGCCGGATAGTGTTTACTTGGGGCCGTCGCTCCCTGCCAGTTCCTTGCCAAGGTTGACGCTCATCTTATCGGCTGCGTCGTTGACCTCGTCGGTCAGGGCATCGAGCACCTTGATGGCTGCGTCCGGATTGTGCAGGTGGTTCGCGTGGTTGAGTCGGATAAGAACGTTACGCGTATCCTCGAGCGTCTGCCGCGCCGCGTCCGCGCCGGAGGTGCGTGTCTTGTCCAGCACGGCCTCGAACTTGTCGCAATTCTCGAGGAACTTTGCCTGCACATCGTGGAACTTCGCGTCCCACTCGTCGAGCTTGCCGTCGTATTCGTCATCGTGGCAGTCGGCGCACACCGTGTTCATCTTCGCCCGCGTGAGTGGTTGTGACAGGTCGTGGCAGTCTGAGCAGCCGACATCGTCGGCCATCGGATCCGGTTCGATCTTGAAACGCGCGAAGACCGGATCGCTGCCCGCGAACAAGCCTTGCACGCCGGTATGGCACCCGGCGCAGGTAGTCTCCGGCGTGAGGCCGCCCGTGTGGCACTGATCGCAGCGCACGGCTGCGTGTGTTGCATCGAGTTCGTACGGATGCTGGAACTCGCCCTTGCTGATCAGATCCTTCTTCGACTCAACGTGTACGGTGTTGAGAAATGTGTGGCACGAACTGCACTCGTGGCTGATGGCATTGCCGTGCTGGTTCACGTGCTTGCCGTCGTGGCAGCGGAAGCACCCGGGCGATTCCAGGTGGCCGATGTTGTCGGGATACGTGCGCCAGTCGACGCGCATGTACGGGAAGAAGTTCTGGTCGTAGATCTGCGAGGTGGCTTCCGCCGCAGCACGGATTTTCTCGCCATCCTCTTCGAACTGCTTGGGATATTCCTTGCGGTAAAAATCGGAGATGCTCTTGACGATGCCTTCGTGGGCTGCGTCGTCATTGGGATAGGTCACCGCCAGCGCTTTGACGGCTTCTCGTTTGATGTACGGAATGCCGGGGTCAATGCCGCCGGTTTCGAGGAACGCATTCACGCCGTCGCTGGGCGAGTGGAACTTGTGTGCGGGCCGATTGTGGCAGTCCATGCAGTCCATCATGCGCCGCTGGCCGTCCGGAGGCGTGCTGGCTGCGGCTTCGCCGTCGGAGCGGTAGATCAGCTCCTCGCCCGATTCGTCGATCCAGCGCACCCAGGGGATTTCCTGAAGCTTGTCGTCGGTGGCGATGTACTCGATTTTCCCGGAGAAAAGCATGTGTTTGTGGATACCCTCCGCGCGACCGGTGGCCAGGTCGGCGCCACCGGTTTTCACCAGCATCTCGATGTCGCGACGCGTGTTGTTCTCGTCCGACTTGAAGCGTGCAATCTGGCGAAGCTGGGCGCCGAAGAACTTGTTCGGCCAGTGACACTGTTCGCAAGTTTCGCGCGCCGGGCGCAGTTGTTCGATTGCGGGAGGGATGGGGCGGTGATAGGTGTCGAACACCACGGCAAACACCTGCCGCGTGCCGGACAGCTTGGACTTTACGAACCAGCTCGCGCCGGAGCCGATGTGACACTCGGCGCAGGCGACGCGCGCGTGCGACGACCGGCTGAAAGCGACCGCCTGCGGTTCCATGACCGAGTGACACGCATTGGCACAAAACTGCGTCGAGTCGGTGTAGTGGTACCCGTGATAGCTGCTCACGCCGAGGATGGGCAAGAACAGCAGAATACCCAGCACGGTGAGCTTGGCCACGCGGCGCTGGCGGGGGTCGTTCAGGTTGATGCGTGGAAAACGCAACGACAACTTCTGCGTGGGATCGATGCGACGGATGCGCCAGCTCTTGAACAGGATACCCAAAGGCATCAACGCGACGCCGATGCCCATGAGCACTGGAATCGCGAGGTATCCGAAGATGTCGACGTACGGGTTGCTCGCGGGCGACACCACGGAGAACAACCCGAAGGTCAGCAGCAGGATGAGCGCCATGATGGCGATGTACATCCCGCCGATTGTGATCACGTTGTGCCACAGCGGATGCGCTTCGGTCTCGGGTTCCGATGACTTGGCGGCGCCCGGTGTCGAGGGCGTCGTGTTGCGCGATTCGTCACGTGGCGTGTCGTTGTGGTCTGGCATAGCGGTCAATCCTGAATACGGAGCAACCAGCCCGACGAGTTTACTGCGCAGCAGCGCAAAGCATTACACGCGGAGGACACGCGCTGCCACCAGCCAAATGCACGCGGCGGCTGGCAATAACCTTAGCGATAGGCTTCGATCATCGCATAGACGATCAGAACGACTAGCGTCAACCCGATCAGCAGGGCGGTGGCCCCGAATATCTTGATCACCCGCAACGCCAGCGGCGACGGCGGATCGACCATGCGTTTGTCCAACTGGCCGCTCTCGACCATCTGCTGGTATTCCAGCGGGCGTTCGTGCTTCAACTCCGCCAGTGGCATTCTGCCGGTGAAGATCACCGTGTCCATCGGGAACTTCTCCGGACGCAGATTCGCGTTGAAGAAGTGGATGGTGAAGATGAATCCCGTCGCGAGCAGCGCCTCGTCGCTGTGGATGATCGTCGCGACGTTGATCAGCCAACCCGGCAGCACGTACGTGAACACCTCGGGGAACCAGAGGAACACACCGGTTGACCCGATGATCGCGATACCCCAGAACACCGCGAAGTAGTCGAACTTTTCCCAATAGGTCCAGCGGCCGTAATCGGGTTTGGGACCTCGGCCGATGAACCACTTCATCGTCGCGAAGAACTCGCCAATGTCGCTGAATCGCGGCACGATCGACTCAGGACCGAAGATAAACGACCAGAGCGTCTTACCGCTTTCGATGTAGCGCTTGCGCAGGTCCCAGAGGTGGAAGACGAACAGCGTGAACATCGCCACCGCGCAGGTGCGGTGAATGAAACCAGCCGACTCGAACCCGCCCAACGCACGCGAGAGCGCCACCGCCCAACGCGTATAGCTGAACTTGAGCATCATGCCGGTAATCGCGAGCCCAAAGAAGCTCAGGATCATCACCAGGTGCATGATCCGCACCTTGGGGACGAAGCGCATGTACTGCTTTGTCGTGGTGATGGTCAGTGCAGCCTCGGCTTGGCGAAGTTCCTTCCGCATGCGCCACGACCGTGGCAACCAAATCAGCGTGTGCAGCCCGAAGAATCCAAACGTGCCCACCAGCAGCGTCGTCATGCCCCAGAAGGCGTAGTACAACGCGGGGTACTTCTTCGGATCGTGATGCGTGGCGTGTGTCAGGTACCCCGCGAACTGGCGATGTGCGCCCGGGTGACATTGGGCGCAGGTCGCGACGATGTTGTCATGACTCAGCCGCGACTTGGGATCGGTCACGCGCAGGATGTCGTGCGCGCCGTGGCAGTCCTGGCACTTCGCGGTCTCGGCTTCCCCGAGCAGCGACACCTTGCCGTGATACGTGTCGTTGAAGTACGACTCGGTCAATTCCTGGTGACACTTGCCACACTGATCCATGATCGACAGCTTGAAATCGTTCTCGTCGGTGCGCGAGATCGAGTGCGGCGAATGGCAATCATTGCAACGCGGCAGGGCAGACATGCCCTGAAGCTGCGTATACTCCGGGTTGCCCGTCGGCGAGTGTACGCTGGTCGAGTACTTGTCGTAGATGCCGTGGTGACACTCACCGCAAGTGGCTGCGATGTGGTCGGGGTTCACGCTGGCGGCTGGGTCGCTCGCGGGCAGCGCGCGGTGCGCGGTGTGGCAGCTCGTGCACGTCGCGGTCACGGTGAGCCCGCTCTCGAGCAGACCCTTGCCGTGGATGCTCATCGTGTAGTTCTGGACGATGTTGTGCTGTTCTCCGAGGTAGCGGACGGCGGCTTTTCCGCCTTCGCGGTGACACTTTCCGCAAAGCGTGGGCACGTTGATCGCGAAGGTTGGCGATTCGCGTACTTTGGCTTGCAGGATGGTCGGCGCGTCGTCTTTGATGCTGTGCTCAAGAATGCCGTGCGTTCCGTGGCAATCGGCACAGGCGGGTGCGTTGGGATCACCCTTCGCGTGCAGCGTGCCGTGAACGCTCATCTCATAGTCTGATACCGCAGCTTCATGGCAAATGGCGCAATCGACCTTCTGTTCGAGCGAGGCACAGGGACGCGTCGGGTCCGACGGATCGACACCCGTGTGACACTGCGCACACGCAACAACCTTTCGCCCGTGAATCGACTCCGCGTACTCTTCCGGATTCACGAACAGCGATTTGCCATCGGCGGTCGCGACAAGTTCCGGATCGCGGTGGCAGTGCAGACAGTCCGCATTCGCAAGACCGGTGTCATACGATGCTTTGCGGGCTTCGTGTGGTGAGTGGCACTCGACGCAGTTGGGAATCTTGTTCGGTTCCTTCTCCCACATCGAGCCGCGAATGATCTTGCGGTGTACGTTCTCAATGATGCCGTGACACTTCATGCACGTCGCGGTTACGTTCTCCTTCGAGATCGACGACTTGGGATCGTCGTGCGGGAGCACGTGGTGGCCCGTGTGACAACTGGTGCAGACCGCCGTCACCACGAGCCCCTGTTTGAACAAGCCCTCGCCGTGGATGCTCTGCGTGTAGCGTTTGAGAATCTGATCCTGCGGAATGTCGTACGCACGCTCGACCGGTGCGCCTTCCGCGTGGCACTGTGCGCACATCTGCGGGACGTTGAACGGGGCGACGGCTGACTTCGGATCGGACAGCGGGACGATGTAGTGGTTGCCGTGGCAATCCTGGCAGCGCGGCGCGAGCGGGTCTTCTTCCTCAAGACGCTGGCCGTGAATGCTCTCCGCGAACTCCTCTGCCGCTTCGTCGTGACACATCGTGCAATCGACGCGCGCGAGATCGAACTTGTGCGGTAGCTCGGTGTCTTCGAGATCCTCGTGGCAGGTCACGCAGTCGAGGTCGGCGTGTACCGACTTGTTGAACTGCTCGAGGTCAACGAACAGCGAAACCTGACGATCCCCGCGCGTGCCCACGAGATTGCGGTCGCGCCCGTGACATTCCAGGCAGAACGCGTTGTCCTGGGCGAAGGCTGAGTTCGTCGATGCAGTCAGCGCGACGACTACGGCAGCACACGCCAATTGACACGGGGTAAGTCGAAAAGCAGGGATCCGCATGGGCATCTCTTGCGCTGGTCGTGGTTGATACGTGCAACAGTACGGGCGAACGCGGCCCGGCGGTTGCACCGGCCCGGTATCGTTGACGAATCCGCGCGATTTCGCAACCGCTAAATCACCGCCGGCGGCCCGTTCGCCGACTAGTGCTCGTGCTCCTCTTCGTCGTGGCTTCCGAGCGCGTTGTCTTCAACTTCCTCTTCCAGACGCGGTCGAAACTTTCGGCCCTTGAGTCGCGGCCCATCGGGATGCTCGTGGTCGTACATCACCTTCGACATGCGCCCCGCAAGCCACGCGGTATTCATCGGGTAAACCGTCGGTTTGAAGACGGTGTGGTAAACGTGCCAGACGAGAATCGCCAGCGTCGCGAGCCACGCTTCGTAGTAGTGAATCACGAGCATGACGTCGAGGAAGCCTTTCGGCAGGCCCAGGCGGTTGGCGAGATAGTCAAACCAGAGAAAGATGCCGGTGCCCGTCATGATGATTGTACCCCAGACGAGCGCCCAGTATTCCGCCTTCTCCATGTAGCTGAAACGCTTGTACTTCGGCTCTTCCGCGCGGAGGCCGAGGAAGTACAGCGAGTTTTGCCAAACGTGGGTGAAGTCGGACATCGCCAGCACCATGTCGCGCACCCAATGACGCCCGCGGTGCGTGAACATGTAGAACAGGTGCCAGATCGACGTCGCCGTCATCACCACGGCGGCTCCACGATGAATATCACCGCGAATCTCGAATCCGCCTTCCCAACCAAAGATCAGCCGGGACCACCACGATTCCGAGAAGCGCAACGAGAAGCCGGTGATTACCAGTACGATGAACGACACCATCAGCGCCCAGTGCTGCATCACTTCGTTCATGCTCAGGCGCTGCACGTGGGGGAGTTTCTTCGCGTCGCGCACCTTGCGGAACCAGTCGCCGATGTTGTGCAGCAACATCAAGCCGATCGTGGCCACGATGAGTACGATGTACAGCTTGCGGAAGAACTCCGCCCAACCAGTGTGCAGACCGGCACCGGTTTCGTGAATCTTCGTCTGAGCAAGGTCCTCGGTGATGCCCGGGTGACACTTGCCGCAGGTGTGCCGCAGGTTCGACGCGTTAATCGATGACGTCGGGTCGGTGGAAGGCAGGATGCGGTGCGCGCCGTGGCACGACGAACAGTTCGCCACTTTGAGGTCACCGGCTTTGCTCTTCAAACCGTGATAGCTGTCGATGTACGACGCCAAGCGCCCGCCCGGCAAGCCGAATTTCTCATTGAGCACCGCCGATTCGTGGCAGGGGGCGCAGGTCTGCTCAGCAACGTGCGTGGGGCTGACTGGCGAATTGGGATCGTCCGGCGGAATGATGCCATGCTCGCCGTGACAGGTGGTACACACCGGGGCAGCCATTTCGCCGCGTGCGACGAACTGCCCGTGGATGCCTTCCCAAAAATCCCGCGATATCGGCTTGTGACATTTGCCGCAGGTGTCGGGAATGTTGAAGTGATACGTCGTCGATTCGGGGTCG
Organism: Phycisphaerales bacterium; assembly: GCA_020639095.1. GTDB lineage: Bacteria > Planctomycetota > Phycisphaerae > UBA1845 > UBA1845 > JACKHG01. The sequence goes on from JACKHH010000005.1 coordinate 80,864, forward strand.
CGCGGCGAGAGGATACGGTGCGCACTGGGCGCGCCGTCCGGGCCGGGCGATGAGTGGCAATCGTTGCACGTCGCGGAAAGGTAGATGCCTTTCTCCGTCGTGGCTTGGCCGTGTACGCTGCTTTCGTACATCTCGACCGGGCCGGCGCGCAGCACCTCGTGCTTGGCCAGCATGTTCAGGTTCGTATGGCACTTCAGGCACGTCTTCGGCAGGTTCACCGGGTGTACGCGCGAACGCTGATCCGCCACCGGCAGAATGTCGTGGTGACCGTGGCAATCCCAGCATTCGGGGATGTCGGGGTCGGTGTGAACTTCGAGGCGACCGTGCTTCTTGTAGACCTCGGATTCGTCTTCGTGGCACTCCGCGCAGCCAATCAACTGAATGTCGCCGTGCGGGTGTTCGGATTCGAGGTTGACGTTGTCGGCGTCGATGTCACCGTGGCAGTCGTCGCATGACAGGTCGGAGTGAATCGACTTCGCGAGCAATTCCGCCGGCGGGCCGATCTCACGCGAAACCGCCTGGCTGTGGCACTTCGCGCAGCCTTCCAACTCCTGCTCCGGCTCGGCGAAAACCGGAGCGGCGAGGATGAGGGTCAGGATGATGGCTGGGGGAATCCATCGCGGGGAATGACGCAACTTCAAAAGGCTCATGATGCGCTCCGAACTCGTTGGCGCTTAGCAACTTACGAACCGGCCGGACAACTTTGGCGGACCCTCCGGCCACCCGCCGATTCTAGATGGGTCATCGGATTCGGCTGTCAGAAAAGTTTGTTCTCGGCCCCTGGAGCGGGGTTTTCGTGGCGATGTTAAACTTGCCGGACAGTCCGCGCTGGTGGAAAATGATCACATCGACCGCAGCTTGCGGATTTCCCGGAAACAAAAGCTCGATAGAATCGTCATATCCTACGGAACGGGTCGGCCGACGGAGACGTGATCGTGAAAGCTGGACGAGTTCAAGTCATCGCGCTGCTGGTGACGGTGGTGGCATGCGCGGCTGGGCGGACGGTACATGCAACGGAAGTATTCGATTCCATCGACGCTGCGATGGACTACGCCAACACCGCATTGGCGCAAGATGAGAGCGAGCGACTCGGCGCGATTGTCATCTCGGTGGATGCCGACATCGACGAACCCGCGAGCGTGAACTGCGAATTCCGCATCTGGGCGGGTCGGCGATACCAGTCATTCAGAACCGATCAGGTGCTGGTGGAGGTCGGGAGTTGGGGGCCGGACTGCGGCGTGCGCCTGCGCGTGCCCGGTTTCCATGAGGTTGAGCGCAAGTTCGGCGTTATGCCCGGCGAGGTGCTCGTGCTTGAGGGCTTGCGGTTGGAGCAGGTCACCGAAGCCGATGCGGTGGACATCACCGGACTCGTCAAACTCGAAGACGACGCCAGTCCCGCGGGCGTTGATGTTCGCATCGGTGAAACGCGCGTGAAGACGGATGCGTACGGGCGTTTTCGCTTCCCGGGCTTGGGCGCGGGTGAGATTCGCGTTTCGGCGTACGCACCGGGATTCGTCGGTATGTACGACACCATCGAAGCCAAACGCGGCGAGCGCAACTTCGTGATGCTCACCGGCTGGCAACCGCGGCGCGCCTACGTGCACTGGGGCTATCAACCGGATGGCAGCCACGATCTGAGTCGTGGCCTTGAAGAGGGTTACGCGATCATCTCCGACCAGGATATCGATCGAGTCAGCTTTGCAGAAGGTTTTAAAGATGTCCGCGGCGAGAGCGACTTCGCGGTCATGCAGCGTAAGGATCGCCTGATCATTCGCAACTTCGATGTCGGGAAAGGCAGGCCGGGCATTTTGCGGCTCGCTGAAACCAGCTTCGATGAAGTGGTGCAAGCGCCGGATGTGCCGTATCCGGAAAAGGACTACCCGCTGGACGAAGGGGATGTTTTCGTCTTCAAGTGCTATGACGGCGAGCACTACGCCAAGATCGAAGTCCTGCAACTCTTCGACAACGAAGAGGACTACGCGCGCGTGGTCAGCGACATGGCTCGTGGCGAACACTGACTCGCGTCGTTCGGCGCATCACTCCGTTAACTGAACACCTACTCCGTTACTTGAACACCTGATGGCACACCCACACGGCTGCCAGGATTCCAGCCAGGTCGGCGAGCAGGCCCGCGACCATTGCGTGACGCGTCTTCTTAATGCCCACCGATCCGAAGTAGAGCGCGAGGATGTAGAACGTGGTGTCGGTGCTGCCGAACATCGTCGACGCCACCTTCGCGTCGAACGAATCCGGATTCGCCTGGATGACTTCCGCGACGAGCCCCAGGCTGCCTGAACCCGAGAGCGGCTTCATCAGCGCGACGGGCACTACGTCAGCCGGCATGCCGATGCTCAGCGTCCACGGCGCGATCAGATCGGAGATGTAGTCCAGCGCTCCCGACGCGCGAAACACGCCGATGCCCACCAGGATCGCGATGATGTACGGCAGGATTTGCAGGAAAATCTCAAAGCCTTCCTTGCCGCCTTCGGTGAACGACTCGTACACCTTCACGCGCTTGCACATCGCATAGCCGATGATCATGAAGAACAGCAGCGGGATGGTGAGCATCGACACCTGATTGACGACCAGCTTGAACATGTTCGCGGCGATCATGCGTCCACCTCCTGGCTGCTCGTGCCTTCGCCGCCCGACTCAGCCAGCGCGGCTTGCACGGCGAAGAAGGGCAGGCGACCGAGCAGCTTCGCAGCGATGATTGCGGTGACGGTGGCTGTTCCGCCCGCGACCATACACGTTCCGATGATCTCGAACGGATTGCTGCAACCGGCGCTCTGACGCACGGCCAGCAGCGTCGTCGGGATCATCGCAAAGCCAGCCGTGTTGATCGCGAGCAGCATCACCTGTGCGTTCGTCGCAACGTGCTTGTGCGGGTTGAGCGACTGAAGGTGCTTCATCGCCTTCAAGCCGAACGGGGTCGCGGCATTGCCCAGACCGAGCACGTTGCACGTGACGTTCATCAGGATTGCGCCGCTCGCGGGATGATCCTTGGGCACGTCGGAAAAGAGAAAGCGGATGATCGGGTGGAACACGCGGGCGACGAGCTGCACGATGCCCGCAGCCTCTCCGACGCGCATCAGCCCGAGGAACAACACCATCGTCGCGACGAGGCCCAGCGCGATATCGAAACCGATCTTGGCGTAGTCGAACGCGGCATTGGTGAACGCGGGAAGTGTCACCAGCGTGCCGTGACGCACGCCGACGCCATTCACCGCCACGACGTAGTCACCAGCCGCCCGCGAGTCCCAGGTGAGCAGGAAGTGCTCGCCGACCGCCTCCGCTGAAATGAGCCACGGCTTGTCACCGGATTCCTCTTTCACGCGGGCGGAATCGTCGAAGCTCAGCGCGCCGTTCGCGAGCGTCAGCGCGAACGTGTAATCGGTGGGGGTGTCATCGCCCGCGAGTTGAATCGTCAGCGCGTTCTCGCCATCGACAAGCCTGTCCGCGGGTAGCACCGTTGACGTAGGCTGATAGTGCTGCACGACGCAAAGCGCGAATGCGCTGAGGACCATCAAGCCCCAGATCGTGTTGATGTTGAGCAGACCGCGCAACAGTTTGCCAAGAGAACCCATTGCCACTATGCCTCCGTCGTGTCACGCAACCAAACGCAGCACACCAAGGGAGCCGCGCCGGAAAGAAAGCGGAATCCGAGCCGCGACTGTAAGGGAGCGGAAGAACAAAGAATGCCCGCAACAGCAGGACAAGTCAAAACAATCGAGAGACGCGCATTCAATGCGCGGAATGAAACCCTATCCGAACCGCCGCGCCGCGAGAAACGTCCGCGCACGCTCGACTGAGTATAAGCGGTCGCCTTCCTGCAAGCTGTCGATGCGCACTTCCGGTGGGCCGCTGTGCATGAAATGCGTAGGGGTAATTGCTACACCGACGTGGTAGATTCGCCCACAGTTGTTGATGAAGTAGAGCAGGTCGCCGGGTGCGATCGCGTCGGGATTCCACCGCGTCGCCACCAGTCTGCCGCTAAGGAATTGCTGGCCCGCGTCACGCGGCAGAGCGAGCCCGCTGCGCAAGCTCGACTTCTGCGCGAGCCCGCTACAGTCCAGACCGATCGGTGATACCCCGCCATAAATGTATGGAACGTGCAGCAATTCCAGGGCGGCAGAGATGCGTGCTTCGCCGTTGCGCGACGCATCCTGAATACGCACGTCCCGCGCGCCGACTTCGAGCGGGTCGTCGTGGGGATGCGTCAGGAGCATGCGCGCATCCGCTTCGCGCGCGATGGGCAGAACGGCTCCTCGTGGAATCCGCCTGCCCCCCAGATCGATATCACGCTGTAGTACCGCCCTTCGCGTCGCGGTGTAGGGCGCAAAGTCGGCTGCGGTGAGTATTCGCAAACGCTCCTCGCGCACCCAGCCCCAGTAGCCGTCGTCGCCGTGAACGAGCAGGAACCCGTCTTTGTGATCGAGCAGGAGGACGGGTTCGCCATAGAGCAGTTGCGAACGCAGGCCAGCCGATTCGGACGGCGCGGCGTAGGTGAGCGCCATGCTTGCCAAGCATACGGCGAACCGCTCGCCGTTGAGTGCGCCGTCCTCCGGCAGCAGTCGAAGCTCGTTGATGACATTCTCGATGCCCACGCAGCGCAGCGCGTCGGCGAATGTGTCACGCAGCAGTGCGACGTTGGTTGCGCCGGCAATACGGACGGTGTCGCCTTCAACGGTGACATTAGGTTGGCAGTAAACGAACGTGCGATCGGAAAACACCGTGCGGACAAAGGTGTCGCAGAACCACGCGGCGTATTCGATCGGCAGCTTGCCGTGCGGCCAGACACGCTCAGCCGTTTCCTGCATTTCCTGTTCCGGCGTGCGATCGACGAAACGCGGCACGGGTGTTGCGCTGGGGGAGGCGTGCGGCGTTGCGGCAGCCTGTTTCTGCACAAAGGCAATCATGCCGCGACAAACCGCCTCCGCGACCTTCTGCGGGATGAGACGTGTTTTTACTTCGCAAGCTTCCGCAGCCGTTGCGGTGATGGCGATACCGGTGGGCGCGGAGTTAGCTCGCAAGGATACATCGGGTAGGGCGTCAATCGTGTGGAATGCGTCGACGATCGCGGATTCGAGCGGCGACGATTGCGTGCTTCCGATTCGTGCTTGGACGGTGCACGTGAATTGTGTGTTGTCGGATGGCTCGGATTGGGAAAAGGTAATATCGACGACGACATCATTGCTTTCCGCTCCCTTACAGTCGCGGCTCGGATTGTCGTCCGCGCGTGTCATGATGGGGATGCCGCCCGCTTGTTGCGTGAAGTGAAAGAGCACGCCCGCGGTCATGAGCGAAAGGTCATCAAGTCGCCGTTGCGCCGCGTCATGTGCTCCGCCGCCATTTGCGTCGATCACCACGACTTGTCCGCGCAGCGCATCCGCCTGCGGTCGCCAGGGCCGCACGTAGGTTTCGATCACGCGTTGAACGTTTTTCGTATCCATCTTGCCTACTTCTTTGTGAGACACTTGATCCTCATGCGCAACAACTGCGCGGGGCATGATACCGCGCCGCGCGAGCGTCGCCCAACAGGCGGTATCGGCGTGCCAGCCCGCGTCATCGCGCGTTGCGAATCGCCGTATTTTCAGGGGACAAATGTGATTTATACTTGACACCTTCCTGCGTTGAGGTATATTTCCCAAACACGTCGCGTTGGGCGGCGTGCATGTGTAGTGGAGGTTGCCATAGTGGCTACCCGTCAGCTCGACATTTTCAAAAGCAGCCGGCGAAACGAATGGCTCGCGCTATCGCTGATAAGCGGTGGGCTCATGCCGTTGGATTCCGCGTGCGGAATCACGTTCGCCCATGACGGGCCTCCCGGGTAGTGTGCAATTGTTTTTTGCCCATCCACCCCGGAGGCGCTTGCGACAGCGGCCTGCGGGGTTTTTTGTTGCGCATGTCTTTCCGCGTAACCCCTGACGGTCTCTTCGGTTAGCGATCGTATTGAACCGGTTGCAGTTGGTACGCGTGTCGATTGCCGGGGCTGTTGTGTCCCGATGCGATGCGCGGACGGAGAAGGTGCGCGCATGTGTGCCACTGCTCTTGAGCAGTGGGACATGTCACAGAGCGTCGCTGCGTATCGCGTCCACTGCTCAAGAGCTGTGGCACAGGGTACGTCTCGCTCGCATGGAGAAAAGTCAATCCGCGCACGCGTTGCGCGGCGGCCTGAAGGATATGTCGGTTGTCGTACCGGCGGTGTGCGTGGGCATCGTTCGCTCGATTTGCTCGCGTACGTTCCGCGTGACGGGGTCTGAAGCGACAACGTAGCATGTGTGAGAAGCTCAATGGTCGAGCAACACGACTTAGGATCGTGCTGGTGCGGGTTCGAATCCCGCCTCAAACACCAACCCGGAGTCGTCCCCCCGCCCCGCTCAGTCAACCGGCTGGTCGAGGCGGGGGGATGACTCGCCCGGCGAATAGCCGGGACGGCGTAAGCCGCTACCGAGCCTTGGCGGGGAGAGTGCTTCGTCGCGTCGCCGGTTGTCCCGATCGCACCGTATGGGCTGCATCATCAGCCCGTGCGCCACGACGGGCGACACCGTCGAAGCGGTTCGAGCGAACGCGGATACCGCCGAGTCAAATCGCCAATCGTGCGATCTCGCGTCAGACGGAAAGCAGACGCGAGTTCGCACGAACGGCGGTCACTGACCCGGCTTAAGCGTTCGCCCACCGCGTTCCGCGGGGCGATGCGAGAGAAGGCTCTCCTCGTCGGGCAGCGGCGGCGAACGCGTTGAGCGACATGACACTGAATCGGGAAAGCAGAATAGGGATTTACGAAATAGCAGGATGGCAAACTCCTCCCCCTCTGGGGGAGGGCAGGGTGGGGGTAGTCAGCGAAAGTGTTCTTGAGTCAAAGACTCCTCCGCCGACTCAGAAACTGCATCGGTTCACGCGAAGTCGTCGCGCTTTGCAACGGCTTCGCTTGATGCCCTCCCCTTGCCCCTCCCGGAGGGCGGGGAGTTGGACCGTCCTGGCTATGTGGGGAAAGACCAATCCTGGTCGCGAATGCAGGCAGGATGCCTGCACCACAATACAGAACCCCGGGCGTCTAGTCCGGGGCGGAACAAACAGTGACGTCTCGACGTCGGGACGCACATGAGTTTGCATGAGCCCACGCGCTCGAGAAAGGAGGTTATATCCATGTTGGGTTTGATTCGTATTCGTAAGCACGAGCGCGGTCTGCGGTTCCGTCACGGGGACTTTGTCGGCTTGCTGTTGCCGGGCCAGTACCGTCTGTGGAACCGCGCGCGCAACGCGATTGAGGTGTACAACACGCTCAATACGCGGTTCAAACACGATCTGCTCGACGTGTTGCTTGAGGATCGTGAGGTGCGCGCCGCGCTCACCATCGTGGACCTCAGCGACAATCAGCGTGCATTGCTCTGGAAGGATGACCGCCTCGCGGAAATCCTCGGGCCGGGGCGTCACGCCTTCTGGCGTACGCCGTACACGCTGACCGTTGAGACGTTCGAGGTTGATGCGTTCGGGCTCGAACACCCACGGCTCGAAGCCATCTTGAGCCACCCGGGTGGGTCGCAGTGGTTGCAGGGCATCGACGTGGACGCACACGAAGAGGTGCTGCTCTACCGTGACGGCAAGCTCATCAAGCGTCTCGGCCAGGGGCGTTACGTCTACTGGAAGGGCGCCGGGCGTGTGACCTGGAAGGCGATCGATCTGCGCGAGCAACTCGCGGATGTCGCCGGTCAGGAAATCATGACCCGTGACAAGGTCACGCTGCGTGTGAACCTGCTCGTGGCCTACACGGTCGTCGACGTCGAGAAGGCGGTGTCGGTGGTGGCTGACCACGCGCAGGCGCTGTACCGCGAGGCACAGTTGGCACTGCGTGCCGCGATCGGTACGCGCACGCTCGACGCGTTGCTCACGGACAAGGAGTCCGTTGGGAATGAGGTTGCGAATGTCCTGGCGAAGCGTTCAGCCGACTTCGGGGTGAGCGTCCGCAGCATCGGTCTGCGTGACATCATCCTGCCGGGTGAGATGAAGCTGATTCTCAACCAGGTAATCGAAGCCGAGAAGCAGGCCCAGGCGAACCTGATCCGTCGTCGTGAGGAAACGGCAGCCGCGCGTAGCCAGGCGAACACCGCCAAGCTGCTTGCGGAGAACCCGGTTCTCGCGCGGATGAAGGAGCTGGAGTCGCTGGCGGAGATTTTGGCCGGCACGAAGGCGACGTTCGTCCTCGGTTCGGGCGACCTGACCGATCAGGTCCGCAGCCTGGTGACGTCAGCCGTCCAGCAGCAGGCTTGACCTCGAAACGGTGGTGAACAGTTCCTCCACCCAGGGGTGTCCGCACGGCCCCGACCCGTGCGGGCACCCTGCCTTTTTTAGTGTGTTGAGGTGGATCGCCGCCATCGGGTGGCCCAGGCCCTCTGGGCCTGGGGGCTTCGATTTATCGGGCAAACTCGCCGTTTCTCGTCTTGTAGCGACCGAAACGACGGGTGATCCATCATGCTTGCTCAATCACTACCCCAGTCCCGAAGGGCCTGGGCCACCCCTGACTGTTCGTAGCCACCTACAGCCCAATTGCCTTGCGTTGTGGAGGGACCCACATATAATGCGTGGCTCGGTTGCGGCTCGGAATTGGCGGGTCGCGGAGTTGGCCTGCCCAGGTGAAGGACGGCAGACGATGAAGAAAGAAATCCATCCCAAGTATCGCGAGGTTGTGTTCCACGACGTGGAAGCCGACTACAAGATTCTTACGCGCTCGACCATCCAGACCAAGGATACGATTTCGCTCGACGGCAAGGAGTATCCGCTGGTCAAGCTCGAAATCTCCAGCGCGTCGCACCCGTACTTCACCGGCGCGGAGAAGTTCGTGGACACGGCTGGTCGCGTCGAACGCTTCACCAAGAAGTTCGGTGGCGACTACTTCGCAAAGCCGACCAAGAAGAAGAAACCCGCTGGTCGCCTTTAACAACCTGGTTCAAAATCCCAACCACGCATGCGCGGTCCGAGTGGCTGCCTGCGTGGTTTTTCTATGGGCGGACCGTTTCGTGTCCACGTCACCGGCGACCCTGATCAAGTGAACTGAACCATGGCCCAATCCGTCGATGAGAAACTGCTCAACAAACTCGCGGAGATCGCGGATCGCCGCGCTTCGCTCGAAGCGCAGATGGCTGATCCCGAGATCGCCAGCGATCACAACAAAGCCATCGCACTCGCCAAGGAACTCGGCAAGCTGAAGTTCCTCACCGATCCGTACCGCGAGCTGCGCAAGACGCAAAAGAGCCTGGAAGAGGCGCGCGAACTCATGCACGACTCTGCCGGCGATCCCGACCTGCGCGAACTCGCGGAAGCGGAGCTGCCCGATCTCGAAGAACGCTACGAGGAGCAGCTCGAAGCGCTCAAGGAACGCGTGGTGACGGCCGATGATGCCGCGATCGGCGCGGTCATGCTCGAAGTGCGCGCCGGGACCGGAGGCGATGAAGCCGGTCTCTTCGCCCGCGATCTCTACGAAATGTACCTGCGCTACTGCCAGCGCATGGGATACAAAGTCGAGGTGCTCGATCAGTCGAGTGGCGAACTCGGCGGGCTCAAAGAAGTCATCATGACGATCCGGGGCGAAGGCGCGTGGCGTTCGCTGGGCTACGAAGGCGGCGGCCACCGCGTGCAACGCGTGCCCGAGACCGAAGCCCAGGGTCGCATCCACACCAGTGCAGCCACCGTTGCGGTCTATCCCGAGCCCGAGGAAGTCAACATCGACATCAACTGGGATGCCGACGTCGAGGAGCACGTCGCGCGGGCCAGCGGTCCGGGTGGGCAGAAGGTCAACAAAACATCGTCCGCGATCAAGCTGGTACACACCGAAACCGGTATCACCGTGAGTATCCAGGACGAAAAATCCCAGCACAAGAACCGCGCCAAAGCGCGGCGCATCCTCACGGGTCGCGTGTTCGATCATTACCAACGGCAGCAGACGGCAGCCGTCGACAGCGCCCGCAAGACGATGATCGGCAGCGGCGACCGTTCGCAGCGCATCCGCACGTATAACTTCCCGCAGAACCGCTGCACCGATCACCGCATCGGCGTGACGCTCTACAGCCTCGATAAGATCATGCAGGGCGAACTCGACGAAATGATCGCGGCGCTGCAAACCTTCGACAAAGAGCAGCGCTTGAAAAACCTGTAGTCACGACAGGTGCCGAATCAGTCGTTCGCGCGGTAGCGTCGGCCTAGCCCGATGAGTTTCTGAATGAGTTCCTCGTAGGTCATGCCGCCGGACTGCGCCGACAGAGAGAAGTCGTCGTCGTGCGCGAGGTCGGGGTTGGGGTTGGGTTCCAGCAGGTAGACGGTGCCATTGTCCGCCAGGCGCAGGTCCATGCGCGCGTAACCGTTCAACCCCAGCAGGCGATAAACGCGTTTGCAGATGTGGATGATGCGATCGGCGGCGCCTTCGGGCAGGTCACCGGCTTCGCCTGTGGTGATGCCGTGCCGTTTGCGATAGCTCGCGTTCCATTTCACGCTTTCCGATGCGATGCGGTGTACGCCGTCCGCGACCTTGTCGAAGTGCATTTCCCAAAGCGGGAACGTTTGCACGCGGTGATTGCCGATCATGCCGACGTAAAGCTCTCTCCCGGTGATGAACTGCTCGGCAATTGCGTCTGTTCCGACCTGCTCATGCACGTACGCGACGCGATCCGCGAGTTTCTCGTCGCTGGTGACCACCGAGGCTTGGGCGATGCCCACGGAGCCGTGCTCCATCGTGGACTTGACGATGAGCGGGAAGGGTAGCTTGGCGGGTCGCTGCACGCGTTTGCCGCGATGGAAGACGACGAACGCGGGCGTGGCGATGCGGTGGTAGCGCAGGATCTTTTTCGCGGTGACCTTGCGCGTCGCGAGGATCAGGCTCGACGGATTGCACCCGGTATAGGCTGAGCCCATCAGTTCGAGAAAACCCAACACGTAGGGCACGTAGATGCCCTTGCCGCGAAACTCTTCGAGCAGGTTGAAGATGATGTGCGGTTTCTTTTCGACGACGGTTTTTCGGATGGGCGCGATATCATCGGAAACGCCGAGAATGGTGACGTCGTGCCCCAGGTCTTCGAGGGCGGTGACCACGTCGTACTCGGTGCGGAGCATGGCCACCTCGCGGTCGCTCATGCCCGAGAGGTCCTCGGGAGGGATGAAGTCCTCGTGCATGAGTGCGACGACGCGGAATTTCTTTGATCGTTTGCTCATAGCGCCAATCTCTGGGCTCCGCTTTGCAGGAAATTGGTGATCTGCATGGTCAGCAGAATTGCGACGTCGAGCTTGATATCCTCGACGGCGCGCGTCGCGTGCAGGTTGAGTTCGCGGCAGCGCGTGATCATCTCACGCAGCATGACGTTGATCGTGTACGAGTGCTGGCCGGTGATGACCGCGACCTTGCGGCTCAGCTCCGGTGCGGCGCGGCGCAGCAGGGCGACGGCCGATCGCGCGCCGACGGCATCGGCATTCGCGGGGAAGGTGCGGCGCAGGTCGCGATCGTAGAAGTCGGGCGAGTTCGCGGCGTAGCGATCGCGTTTTTCGGCGTAGTATTCGCGCAGCGTCTGCGTCAACTCCGGCAGCGGTTCGAGCGTTTCCTTGTTTCGTACCGGTGGTGTCTTGCCCGCGAGTTCCGCCATGAGTTCGTCAACATATTCCAGCTTCTTGAGCGCGGGCCAGCCGCGATACTGCTTGCGCCAATTTGAACCCGGCGCCAACCACACGGCGAACGTTTCCGCAAAATCTTCCGACGGATGACTCTGCGCGTACCACCAGTCGAGGTGCAGCACGTACTTCTTGCTGAACGGTTTGGGGCGGTAGTACTCGGGGTATGTTTTGGTTGACGGCCCGAAGAGTTTGCGCCACTGCGCCCGACGGTTCAGGCGATATGCGTTCTCCATCGCGTGCCCCGCTTCGTGTCGCAGGAGTCGCATGCACGACGATCGCGTGCCGCCCTCGACATCGAGCATCTGTTCGTCTTCGAGCTTGCGCAAACGTGGGTGCGCGAGGAAGAACGGAATCGCGATACCGGGCACGCCGTCCGGTGCGAACCAATCATGCGAGAACCAGCAGTGCGGGCGAAGTTTCAGCCGGCGCGCCTTCAACTCGTCATACAGCTCGCCGATGCGCTCCGCCACCGGTGTGCCTTCGATGCGCAAGCGTAGGTCGCAAAGGCGGACGTCGAGCAGCTTCTCATCAGGCAGTCGCGCCCAGGGGAACGTACCCTGTGGCGCGTGATTGCTGTTGTCGATTTTGGTGGTACTGCGTTTCGGCATTACTCAAACCTGTAGGATGCTAGGCGATTGTGAAGTTAGCAAGCGGTTCGCGGACTCTCCAGCCAATACCCGCGTGTCACCACCCATTGTCGCGACGGGCACACACCCCATACCTCACAAATCGTCGGAAATGTCAAGGAAAATCTGTAGTGTTAACGGCGTGAAGCGGCAGCCACGCGCACTTCGTAGACGCGGAATTTGCCGTCGTCTTCGATCGTTTTCCAACGTGGAAAGTGTGCATCGAGCAGTCGTGGGTAGGGGAGAAAACTGTTCGCGACAAAGCGCAAACGTCCGCCGGGATTGAGCAGCGAGACCGCTTCCGTCACCAGCCGCTCGCCCACGTCATGGGCGGTATTCACGCCGCGATGAAACGGCGGATTTGAGACGATCAGGTCGAATGATTCCGATACCTGATCGTACACATCGGAAGCGTAGACCGCGTCAGTGGGGAGGTTATTACGCTGCGCCGTACGCTTCGCGGCCGTCAGCGCGAGCGCGTCGCAATCGATCATTTCGACGCGTCGACCAGGTTCACGCTGATGCAGCCAAGCGCCGATGATCCCGCATCCGCAGCCCACGTCGAGCACGTTCATGCTCACGTCATCGACCAGCGTTTCGAGCAGCAGCTGCGTCCCGTGATCCAGCTCGCCGTGACTGAATACTCCGGGCAATGAGCACACTGTCACCGTCGTGTCGGCAACGGTGAACGCTTGCTCGGTGAACCATGGTTCAAGGTCGGTAGACACTGCGAGCGATGCGTTGCGCTGGGTTGCGCGCACGAGGGCGCAGCGTCGCGCGTTGTCGAGCGTCTCCACGGAAGCAAACATCTCGCCAAGCGCCGTGCGAGCCGGTTTGATGCCCGATCGCGTCTCGCCCGCGACGAGCACGCTACCGCTTTCTGCAAGCAACGCCGCGATCCGGTGAAATCCCATCTCACGCGCTTCACGTCCCTGCGGCAGATCAACGACTGCAAGCTCGAACGCGTTTGCCCGTGAGTCCGGCAGGTCGAACGCGACTTGTGAAATGCCCAGGGACTCCGCGTGCCGACGCGTCACTTCGTACTCGCCGAAGTGCGTACACGTGACGGCTGACCCGCGCGGCAGGCAGTCATTCTCGTGCAGGTGCAACAGGTCGTCGGTATTCCAACCGACGAACAGTACCGCACCAGCCGCTACATGCTGCGGACTGCGGGCAAGAAGTTGGGCGCGCGGCGAAGCGGACATGGGTTTACTGCGTTGCCGCATCCGAAGCCGCCTGCTTTTGCGCCAGCAGCGGCGAGGGCAAAAACGGCGGCTTGTCGAAATCGCGATCGACCGGGGTGAGGTCGAGTTCCTCGAAGAGCAATGCCGGAGCGACGACTGTTTGATACGAGTCGCCGCCTGGAATGTTGCGGACGAACGGCGTATCGCCCACCGCGAGAATCCGCTTGAACGCACGCAGCGTGATGCGTACATAATCGACGCCGCGAACGAGTTCCTCTCGTCCGTCGGGATAGACGCGGTAGACTTCGAGCGGCCCGGCTTGGCTGATCGAAGCGATACGCATGCCGAACGGAAGGTCTTCATCTTCCGCGGCTTCCAGCAGTTCTTCGCGCATGCCGGCAGCGTCCACTGCGTCGTCGCTGCTCATGATCAGGCAACTGATCGCGGCATCGGGATTATAAAAACCATTGCCGTGCCCGTTGGAGTGTTTGAGGGTGCGCGAAGGATTGCGCGACATGACCTGCGTTTGGAGTCGCCCACCTTCGACAAGCTCCACCTTCTGAGCCGCGATGCCCTGATCGTCATGCTTGTACGCACCGAGCGCGAGCATGCCGTTGATGCGTTCCTGCGTCGGGTCGTCAATCACACTCACCGAACGGGGTAAAATGCGTTTGCCGATCTTCTTCTCGAAGTCGTCGGGGTCGCTCCGCGAACCCACTGGCCGCTGCCCACCGGCAAAACGATCGGTGAATTGCACGCCGAACAGCCCGCTCGCGGGCTCGGGATCGAGCAGCACGGGCCCGGTGTACGCTTCCTTCAGACGTGGTGCGTTCTTGAGCTTGATGAGCCGCTCGGCAAGTTGCCGACACTGTATTGCGATCGCGTCACCCGATGGAAAGTCGGAAATCTTCTCGGCTGCGAAGGTGATCGTGTCGAACAGTTGCATGCCGTCATCAGCTTGCACGGTCGCGCGGACCGTGAGTTGCATACCGGTACCGCCGTCGCGCACGCGGGTGCCTTCGCTGTTGACGAGATAGCGATTGCCGGCAGCGCCCTGAATGAGTGCGGACGATTCCTGCACATCGGGGAAGTCACGAAAGACGCGCGACGCGGCGCAGACGATCTGCTCCATCTCCGCGACCGGCAGCGTGAGTTCGTGCGGGGCTTCCAGCGCGACCACAGGTTCTTCGCGTGAGAAATCGTCAGGTTTGTCCTCGATGACCTTCTGTTCCATGAACGCGCGCTTGCGGGCGAAGATTTCGGCAACGCCTTTGTAGTTGCGATCCGTCGCCCACCAAAGGGCTTGGCGAATGGCGGTGTAGTCGTTGTCGATGGGCAGTGATCCGCCCGTGGACGATCCCCCGCGCCCCACGTTGGTGTTGTCCAGCTCGTACGAACCGACGCGCACGGTCACGCGCATGGGGCGGTTGTGATCAACCTGTTTGCTCGCGATGGATCCGAGTTCGGCAGCTACGTACGCCGTCTGGGTGTCCTGGGCCGCGTACTCGATGAAATACGGGTCAGCCAAATCGGGCAGGTGCAGTTCAGCCGTCTCGCGATTCAACTCATCGACCATGGCGCGGAGGATCACGTCGTCCTTGAGCGCTTGGTCGAGCGCGACGTCATCCGCGCGAACGATAGCGCTCCGCACCGTGCAGGCGCAGAGAAACGCAATAATGAAGCGGCCCGTTCGCCGCGTGGCGGTGTCACGATTTGTCACTGCGGGTCTCCAGGGCGATGGGGGCTTCGAGGATCGGCGGGCGATCCTGCGCCTTCTGCTTCTTCTCGATTTCGATCTGTTCGACGAGCACGCTCGGGGCGATTGCGGAAACCGGTACGCTGCCCGATTCCGCGCCGCAGATGCCGTTGAACACGGCTGGGTCGTCTCCCGTCTCGATGATCTTGGAAAAACACGTCAGCGGCGTACCGACAATGTCCACACCGCGCACGAGTTCATCAGGCCTGCCGTTAACAAAGACCTTGTAGACGATGATCGGCAGAACCTTGAACGCCTGCGGCCCGCCGCGTCGTGTCGTGGTGAACCCACCGGAGATGTCCTCGAAGAGCAGGCCGTATTCCTTGTCCTGCGCCTTGCAGGTTTCAAGCAGTTTCGCGCGGAGTTCATCGAAGGGCACTTGACGCGTTGATTCGACGATCAGGTTGCCTTGCCGCCCGACGACGCGATTGCCCGGCTGGCGCCGACCATGGCCGTTTGATTTGACGATGCCGCGCGTCGGCGTGCGCGACATGAGAAACGTTTCGAGCGTGCCCTTGTCGACGAGCGTGACCGGCTGGCTGGGTACGGCTTCGTCGTCGTAGGGGTAATACCCATTGAGTTCGATCTTGCCGAAGTTGGTTCGCGACGGGTCGTCGATCACGGTGAGGAAGTCCGGCAGCACCGGCTGGCCTAGCTTCTTCGCGAATGTTTGACCCTCTTCGACGTCCTTCTGACGGTGACCTTCGATGCGATGGCCGAAGATCTCGTGGAAGAACACGCCGGTTGCACGGTTGCGCAGGATCGCGGGCCCGATGTAGGGCTCGACAATCGGAGCGGCCCGCAGCGCGAGCAGTTGCTCGATGACTTCATCAACCGCGTGCATCACGGTTTCATCGTCGGGCAGGCCTTCGGGCGTGTGCGCGTCGAACGCGGTGTACTGCCAGAGTTCCATGCCGTCGTCCGCGATGGTCGAGGCGCGAATACCGATCCGCCACCAACCCTCGCCGTGCTGCAACTTACTGCCTTCGGAATTCACCAGCAGCGTGTTCGTGACGACACCGGTGAGCGCGACCGTCGAATCGTAGATCAGCGGATACTCGCGAAACTTCTGCGAGTAGCGGCGAATGCGCTCGATGTAAGGTTTGGGATCGACGGTGGTGTTGTCGAGTGATCGGATATCAACGACAGGTTCCTCACGCGAGAAGTCGTCGGACTGGTCTTCCTCCTCAACCTTGACTTTGAGATTGGCTTTGACCTGCGCGAGTCGTTTCACCGCGTCCTTGAACGCGCCGTCTGTCGCGAGCCAGATATTCTGGCGAATCGCCAGCGGATCGCCGTCGAGCGGGAGCAGCGCGGTGCGCCCGGAGCGATCGAACGAGCTGTACCCGCCCCGGCCCCTGATCTGCCGCGTGTTGTCGAGCGTGTAGTCGCCGCAGCGCAGGTCAACGTCGAGCGAGCGACGTTGCTGCGTGCCCTCGTTGGTCAGTGCACCCAGTTCGGCGCTGACGTTGCAGGTGCGCTGATCGGTGATGGTGTATTGAATGAAGTAGGGGGTTTGGCCGTCGGGTGTCTTGAGCGCTTCCGCCTGATGGTGGAGTTCCTCGTCGAGCAGCCCGAGCAGGGGGTGAGCGTCGGCGGCCAGTGCGCGCGGCGCGCCGACGAACATCACCGCAATGGCTGACAGGGCGGCGCAGCGCCAAGCCTGTTTTCGAATCGTCATGCCGAAAGTGATCCTCTCAAACGTGGCGAGGTTGCAGAAGCGCCCGCGCCGAGTCAGATACCGTATCCGCGTCCTTCCGCAACGGCGCGCAGCGCCTGCATGAGGTTGGCGACGAAGATGCACGTGCTCGCCAATGTTACCACCACCACCAGCAGCATGCATCCATTGACCACCGTCGTTCCGCTGATCCGCGCGTCGGACTGAAGCGTGGCGATGATGTGCGGGCGGGCGAGCACGAACATGGAAAGTAGTACGGCTCCTATCGTCGGCCAGATGGTGATGGAATGTACAAAACTGTAAATCCACACGCTACGCGACACAGCAGCCGTCTCCAACCCGTCGCGCGCTCGCAAAAAGTGCCCGCGGAGCACGTATTCTGGGACGGGTTCGCCTTGCGGATCGTCGGGGTTGACCACGAAGCGAATGCATCCATTGCGCGCGTCGCCCTGGAAATACCAATAGAAGAAGGTGTAGACGGCGAAGTTCGCCAGTCCGAGGAAGATAGCCGCCACGAGGATGCGATTGCGGTTGACGCGCTTCACGTTAGCGGCTGCGCTCCTTCGCAGGGGGGGGTGGTTAGCTTGCGGCGATGACGCCTTCCATCGGTGACGATGCCGTGGCATACGCCCGGGCGGGTATCCGGCCCGCGCGGTACGCGAGGCGACCCGCTTCGATCGCATGGGCCATCGCCCGCGCCATCGCGATCGGGTCAGCCGCTCCCGCGATGCCCGTGTTCAGCAGCACACCGTCCGCGCCCAACTCCATCGCAACGGCGACGTCGGATGCGGTACCCACCCCGGCATCGACGATCACCGGGTAGTCGGGATCGTCGCCCTTGAGATACTCCAGGCACAGGCGGATGTTGTTCTTGTTGAGAATTCCCAACCCGCTGCCGATCGGGGCGCCGGCGGGCATCACGCTGACCGCGCCCGCGTCCTTCAAGCGCTTCGCGAGAATGGGATCGTCGTTGGTGTACACCAGGACTTCGAAGCCAAGCTCGACGAGTTTCTCGGTGGCGGCGAGCGTGCCGATCGGTTCGGGCAGCAGCGTCTTCTTGTCCGCGAGCACTTCGAGCTTCACCCACTTCGCACCGGGGTTGCCCAGGCCCTCGAGCAGTTCGCGGCTTAGGCGGGCACTGCGGATCGCGTCGTCCGCGTTGAAGCAACCGGCGGTGTTGGGCAGCACGGTGATGCGTGAGAGGTCGAGGTGGTCGATGATGTTGTCCTGCTTCGCGCCGCCCTCAGGTGAGAGCACGTCGCGGCGAACCGCCACCGTAACAACCTCCGACTCCGAGGCTGCGATCGCCTCCTCCATCACCGGATAGTTCGCGTACTTGCCCGTGCCCACGAAAAGCCGCGAGCGAAACTCAAACGAACCCACGCAATACCTGTCATCCACCATTTATCCGCCCCCCACGAACGTGACGATCTCGATCTGATCGCCATCTTGAATCGTCGTCTCGCCGAACGTCGCACGCGGCACCAGGTCCTTGTTGATCTCGACCGCGACGCGGATCGGCTCAAGCTTCAACCCGTCGAGCAAGTCGCGCATGGTCGTACCGGCGGCGAGCGTTTCCTGCTTGCCGTTGACGGTCACGCGAATCGAATTCTCGACGGTTTGGCTCATTCCGCGGGGATTATAAGAGGACACCTGCATATCCTCAACGCGATGCTGGGACGGCTGGTGGGAGAGCGCCAAGTGTGCCACTGCTCTTGAGCAGTGGAGTCGATGGCGAGTGGGCCGCACAGATCATGACCACTGCTCAAGAGCAGTGGCACGCGGAAGCATGATCACTGGAACTGCGACTACAGAATGCCCTGCTCCGCACCCAACACATACCCCATGATGCGGTACGCGACGCGGGCTGCCAGGAACTCGGTGACGGCTTGGCCAGGAATGGGCATTACTTCGACGACGTCAGCCGCGACGATCTTCTTCGTCTTCGCGACCGCACGCAGCATGCGCATCACCTGATACCACTCCAGCCCGCCGGGAACCGGTGTGCCCGTACCGGGTGCGTATGCCGGGTCGAACCCGTCGATGTCCACAGTGACGTAGACCTTGTCGCCGAGCGTTTCGATCACCTGCCCGATCCAATCGTCGGACCGCGCACACTCCGCGGCCATGATCGGGGTGATACCGGCCTTTGGCATGAACTCGAGTTCTTCCGCGCACACGTTGCGGATGCCGACGGGCACGAGCTTCTCAGCGTGTTCGAGACAGCGGCGCATCACGCTGGCGTGCGACCACTTGGAACCCTGGTAGCTGTCGCGCAGGTCGAGATGCGCGTCGAGTTGCAGAATGGAGATCTTCCCCTCGCGTTCCGCGACTGCCCGCACCAGTCCCGACGTCACGCCATGCTCACCGCCAAATCCGAACAGGAACTTGCCATCGGCCACCACCTTTTTGGCAGCGGCATAGATGGCTTCATGCGTCTCGTGTGGATCGCCCGAGGGGGCAATAACCGGCGGCAGGACGGCAATACCCGATTCGCACGGGTAGGTGCCGAGTTCCTCGTCGTAGTCTTCAAGATGGTCGGATGCGGCGATGATCGCATCCGGTCCGCGGCGCGTGCCCGATTGAAAACTGACGGTCGCGTCGTAGGGGATTGGCAGAATCGCAAATCGCGCCGGTGCGTAATCGCTAAGCGGCGGTTCCAGACAGCAAAACGAATGGCGCGACGAGGATTCGTTCATTCAAGTACTCGCGAAGGTGGCTATCGGTCTAGTCGTAAACGAACACGGCAGCCGCAACCACCGTGGTCCACAGCCCGTTCTTGTCGCCCTGGGCGGTCTGAACGGTCGCCTGCGTCTTTACGACGAGCTTTTTCGACTTGTAGATTTCGCGGCGCTTGTCGTACGCGGTCTCCGGGTCGAGGTCCAGACCGTAGGTGGTCGCGAGCATACTCGCAGCCATGTCCTCGACATGGTCGCCGCAATGCTTGTGCGTCAGACCAAAACCGTGATGCTCGGAGATGTAGCCGAAGTCATCGCGGTTGGCGGGCAATGCCAAACCAATGCCGGCAGCCGCCAAGCGGTATGGCTCGTTCGTGCGGCACTCCGCCAGAACGCAGTGGACAATGCCGCCCGGCTTCAGCTTCGCCACGCCCTTGGCGCGGGAAACGATCTTGCACTTCGGGGGGAAGATGCTCGAAACGGTGACCAGGTTGTACGCGGCGATGCCGGCTTGGCGCAGCGCGACTTCGAACGATTGCAGGCTGTGCTTGTGAACGCCGACGCCGCGTGTGAAGAACATTTCCGTGGGGACAATTTGTGCCGTCATAAGCATGCTCCATTACGAAGGCTGAGGACCGACAAAGCGGGGCGATTATAGAATTCGACGGCTCGCACGCAACGCCTTGGCGTCGCCAAATGCGATATATCTTTTCTTTGCGTCGAGCGGGCTGGTTCGCTAAATAGTCCTGTGTGACAACGCGTCAGCCGGCATTGTGCCGCGTGATCGTCACAGGTTGCCGCAGAATCCCGCGCACGAGCCCATAACGAGCGATTGAGCCTTGCCACCACACACCTACGAAATCTGGTCGCTCGTTCCGCCGGTCCTAGCCATCACGCTGGCCATCGCAACGCGCCAGGTGTTCCTCTCGCTCTTTGCGGGAATCTGGGTGGGATATCTCGTCATCGCACAGTGGAATCCCTTACTCGCCAGCGTGGAGGCGCTTGAAGCGTGCGTTGCGGTCTTCAAGGACCACGGCAACACGTGCGTGATCCTTTTCTCCGCGATGGTTGGGTCGTTGATCGCCGGCGTGCAGCGGAGCGGGGGCGTTGACGGGTTTGTGCAGTTCGCCCAGACGTCACGAATTGTACGCGGGCGGCGCAGTGCCGGACTGCTCGCGATGGCGGTGGGCATGGCCACCTTCATCGAGTCGAGCATCGTGTGCCTGGTGACCGGTGCGGTGGCCAGACCGATCTTCGACAAGCTGCGGATGTCACGCGAGAAGCTTGCGTACGTTTGCGACACCGTGTCCGCGCCCACGTGCGTGATGATTCCGCTGAACGGGTGGGGGGCGTTCGTGCTGGCCCAGCTTGTGGCGTCGGGGTTGGTTGATGATCCCGTGCCGCTGCTCGTCCACGCGGTGCCGCTGAACTTCTACGCCATCACCAGCCTTGTCATGCTGTTCGTCGTGCTCGTGACGGGCTGGGACATCGGGCCGATGCGCGAAGCCGAACGCCGTGCCCGCGAAGAGGGCAAACTGCTCCGCGACGGCGCCAAGCCCATGATCACCGACGAGGTGCTCGCGATGCCGCCCGAGCCCGGCGTGACGCCGCGGGCACACAATATGATTCTGCCCATCGCGGTGATGGTCGCGATGGTGCCTGTCAGCTTGTACTACACCGGCGTCACCAGTCTCGAGCCGGGCACTCCGCGCGAGTTCTGGAATATTCTGCGGGCGTGTTCCGGAAACACTTCGGTGTTCTATGCGGTGACAACTGCCGTCGTCTTCGCCGGGGCGCTCTACCGCTTGCAGGGCATCATGACGGTCAAGGAGTATGTGGACGTTGCGATCAAGGGCGCGTCAGCGCTGGTACCGCTGGCGCTGCTGATGGTCTTCGCGTTCGCCATTGGCCACCTCTGTCGCCACGAACTGCACACCGGTGATTACGTCGCGTCGGTGATTGGGAAAGGCATGCCCAAGTGGCTGGTGCCGGGCGCGGTGTTTGCGATCTCCTGCTTTATTGCTTTCTCCACGGGCACGAGCTTCGGCACGTTCGCGATCATGTTGTCGATCGCACTGCCCGTGGCGGACACGATCGGTGTCCGCATGGACCTGGTCGTAGCCGCTGTCCTTGGTGGCGGGGTCTTCGGCGACCACTGCTCGCCAATTTCCGACACCACTATCGTATCATCCATGGCCTCAGCATCCGACCACATCGACCACGTCAGAACACAACTACCCTACGCACTAATGGCCGGGGGCATCGCGCTGGTTCTGTATTTATTGGCAGGAATCGCACTCGTTTAGCGGCGACCCGAAGGGGAGCGCGTGTTTGGCGCTACCGCGTACTTTGCCACGGTCATCATTGATCAGAGGTATGACACCGTTATCGTTAGTGCGTAGTGATCATTGAACGCACGCTCGCGTTCCGCTCGCCGCTAAACGTGGGTTTGTGGGGACAAGTGGCGGTCGGCGAATCAATCGAATCGGGCCACGAATGACCATTCTTGACGGCGCTTCCCCTCTTTGATTGGGTTTTGTGTTACATAGTCGATTGCGGTACGTAGTGCCGCTTCGCTGTTGAGGAACACACGCCAATGCCCGCGCGACCACATGCGTGGTGGCAGGTCACCTGAGTCTCCTCCGAATTCAGCGAGCGGGTGAACTCGCTCACGGGTGACCTGCTTTGTGGCTGCGGCTTTTGCCAGATTGATGATTTGTTCAACGCTATAGCGGTGTCGCGCGACAACCAAGTGTACGTGTTCGGGCATAATGCTGCATGCCCAGACAACCACCCCTGATTTCGCGAAGTAAGCGGCGAATCCGCGAGCAATCGCACGCGCTTGCACGCCGGTCCAGGTGACCGGTGGATATCGCAAGGATTGCTTTGCACGAAGGCGCAGTTTGTGATCGTGCTCTTTTCCGGCTTGGGATTGCCGCGTCCTCGCGACCTTGGCCGGCCCAAACTTTCGAAGCTCCCAGCAGCGAACGAAGTCGGACCATGACCCCCGAGGATCGTTAGGCAGCCAAAACCCGTACGCGCCAAGGATGACGTGATATCCGAGCACCATGATAAAGGACCCGCGGATACACCGTGCCACAGGCAATAGCGTTCATCGGCGCCCAGAATGGGGACATTCTGATCGCGCCATACGCGCTCGCGTTCCGCTCGCCGCTAAACGTGAGGAACGCTGGTTTGACGAATTCCCAATCCCGGCGAATCACCCGGCAGGACTACGCCCTCTTTCAGCGTCAACCCCTCAAACGGATCCTCCGCCAGCAGCAGATGTCCGTCGATGTCGGCGTAGTCCACCAGCGATGCGATGTGCGCCGCCGGTGCAACGCCCAGCGATGTTTCCGTCATGCAGCCGAGCATGACCTGCATCTTTCGGCTTCGCGCGTCGGCGATCATGCGCAGCGCTTCGCGGATGCCACCGCACTTGCTGAGTTTGACATTGATGCCGTCGTACACGCCGTCGAGTCGCGGCACATCGGAGGGGCGGACAGAGTCTTCATCCGCGATGAGCGGGGTGACCGCGAGCTTGCGGGCTGAGCGCACCGCGTCGAGTTCACCGGCCTTCGTGGGCTGCTCGATGAATTCGAGTTCAAACGGCGCTACGCCCTGCATGCGTTCGATGATATCCTCCGGCGGCCAGCCGCAATTCGCATCGACGCGCAGCGTTTTGTCCGGCGCAAGCCGGCGCATCTCGGTCAGCGTTTCGATCTCCGCGTCCGTGCCCACCTTGATCTTGAGCACTTTGAAGTCAGCGGCTTGCGCAACCTTCTCGGGCAACAATTCAAGCCGGTCGATGCCGATAGTCATCGACGTTGGCGGCGTCTTCGTTGGATCGAGCCCGAGCATCTTCCATACGGGAATTCCCCGTCGCTTGCCGATCCAATCGTGCACCGCGGCATCGATGCCCGCGACCGCGGCACGTTCATCATCAAACGCATCGAGCAAACGATCGATAATACCGTCAACGTCTTCCAAATCATCGCCAAGCATGTCGCTCGCGGACGCGACCGTCTGCTCGATTGATTCAAGCGTGTGGCCGTAGTAGGGCACCGGGACCGCCTCGCCCATGCCGACAATGCCGTCATGTTCGAGCGTGATCGCGATGCGAACGATCTCGGTCGAGTCGGCGCGTGCCGAGCTTCCGGAACGAGCGATCCGAAACGGATAACGAAGCCGAGCAGTGATACGTTCAGTGGAGAGTTTCATGGCTGCGAGGATAGCGATCGGCAAGGCGATGGTCCAACGGCAGGTGTGAGGCTTGTTGGTTAGGCTTGAGGCTTGAGACCTGAGGCTTGAGGAGAAGGGTACGCGTCACCGCGGGTGGACTGACAAGCTCTGCTTGTCAGTGGGACGTAGAACGAGTGGCGTCAATCGTAGAGTCCATGGACAAGCAAAGCTTGTCCATGCCACCCGACCAATACAAATGCGCAATGAGAAGAGAATCAGAACCCCGGGCGCCAAGCCCGGAGCAAATAGCAGGAAATCTCAAGGCAACAAGAAGACGCGCCGACCGCCATCCCTACAAGCCTCAAGCCTCAAGCCTCAAGCCTCAAGCCTCAAGCCTCAAGCCTCAAGCCTCAAGCCTCAAGCCTCAAGCTTCAAGCCTCAGACCTCAAGCCTCGCCCCCCCCGGCGACGCAGTGTCACCACCGCAAGCACAACGCCCGCCCCCAGCGCATCCGCCACGAAGTCCTCAATGTCGCGATGCCTGCCCGACAGCGGTTGCAGTATCTCCGTCAGCGCGCCAAAGGCCGCGAAGATCGCCCACCAGCGCAGCGCCCACGCGCGCGTACACGTCTCACCCGCCGACCGCCGCGCGAGCGCGCCCAAGTACGCAAGGATCGCAAACGTCGTAAAGTGAACAACCAGGCCCTTTTTCGAAATGACAATCGGTGGACGCGGCACCTTCGGCGAGAGCAGCAATCCCGTCAGCGTGACCCAGTACACCGCCCACGCCGCGACGATCAGGCGATGCCAGCGAATCAACAACGGCTGGTGACCAACATCGGGCGAGTCAGTCACGCCGCGCTCCGCTCGTGGCTGGTTCTTCCTCGTAGACAATTGGGATGGAGCGCTTCACCGGTGCGGGCGATGCATGCGCCGGTGCGGGCGTCGGAGCGGGTTGCACCGGCTCAGCCGCTTCAATTGGTGCGGGCGCTTCGTGTTCTTCTTCGATCGCGGGTTCCGAAGTGGCCGCGACTTCTTCTACCACTTCGTCCACTTCCGCGATCGCCTCGGCTGGTTCCGGAGTGCCAGATTCTGTCACATCATCCGGACCGAGCGCAACGCGATCACCGGCATCGAACACCGGTGTCGTATCAGCCGGCGGTTCACTTGCTTCCGCGACAACCTCCGGCTCCTGATCCGGAGAAGTAACCTCGGCAACTTCTTCTGCCGGGGGCTCAGCTTCCGTGATCGCTTCATCCGCACCAGCGGCAGCCACCGGCCGCTTTGCCGGCGTGGCGGCGAAGACCACTTCCGCATCAACGCCAAGCACCTCAGCCGTCAGTGACGCATAATCAATCGCGCCGTTGCTTCGCGGTGCGTACTCCGCGATGGTCATGCCGTGACTCGGGCACTCCGCCAGCTTGATGTTGCGGCGGATGATCGTGTCGAACACCTTGGCATTCGCCCAAGGCGCATCGGTTCCACGCGACTCGTCGAGAAACGCAGCCAGATCGGCCGACACTTCGCCTGCGAGCCGCGTACCGGCTTCGTACATGCAGAGGATGATACCGGTCAGCGATAGTTCACCGTTGATCCGATCCTTCACCAGCCGGATCGTTTCCAGCAACTTGCCCACGCCCTGGAGCGCAAGGAAGTGCGGCTGCATCGGCACGAAAACCTCGTTCATCGCCGCCAGCCCGTTGATCGTGAGCACGCCGAGCGACGGCGGGCAGTCGATCAGGATGTAGTCGTACGCGTCGCCGTGTGCCCGCAACGCGTCGCGGAGAATCACCTCGCGACCCATTACGCTCACAAGTTCCATCTCAGCCGCCGCCAGGTCAATGTGCGAACACACCAGCGTGAGATTTTCGCGCGCCTCAACGGCAGCGTCGGCGATGGGCACGTTGTCGGTGAGCACGTCGTAAATGCTGGGCCGGTCGGAGTCCGGTTCGAAGCCCAGGTGCATGGTGAGGTTGGCTTGCGGATCGAGGTCGATGAGCAGGCACTTCTTGCCGGTGGCTGCGAGGGCAGCCCCCACGTTGCAGCAAGAGGTCGTCTTACCCACGCCGCCTTTTTGATTGATGATCGCGATTCGTCGCATCGGTCATCCCTTACCGATTCGGGGCAGGATTTCCCAGCAGCCGGAGGGTGTCCGTAATCGAATCGACCGTCGCCGGAGATTTCGCCCAAGCTGCCTATTCTGCGAGGATCATATCGCACGCAGGCGACGAGGTGAAGGAGGAATTCGCAAGCAAGGTGCGGGGTTGTGAGTTTTGATGGTAAGACGTGCCGTGAAGGCGTGAGGCTTGAGACCCGAGGCTTGAGAAGTAAGAGACGCGCTGTCGCGGGCGGCACTGACAAGCTCTGCTTGTCAGTGGGGCGAAGAACGAGTGGCGTCATGTGTTGAGTCCATGGACAAGCAAAGCGCGTCCATGCCACCCGAGCTATTCGACTATTGCGTTGGGAGGAGAATCAGAACCCCGGGCGCCAAGCCCGGGGCAATTGGCACGAAACCTCAAGGCGAAGTGAAGACGCACTGACCACAACCTACAAGCCTCAAGCCTACAACGTCAGAAGCGCATCGATCAGATCTTCGTCCTCGATGCCCAGGTCGTGATATGCCGCACGCTTCTCGTCTTCGGAGAGCGTATCATCGGCTGCGATGGCTTCGAGATCGTCCAGCACATAGATCTGCCCGTTCTCGCCGGTCTCGGCATTGTCGAAGTCCGGGTTGCGGGCGGTGAATACACCGCAGCCAGTCGGCAGCAGAGCGAGCCCGCCAAGGAGGCAAAGGGTGGCCAGTCGATTCCAGGTCATGGGCTTCATGCTCAATAGTATCGTCAATTCAGAGTCCAGCCGCCACACCGCCGGGGATCGGCAATAGGGGGCACTGCGGGTGGCACGGTCTTGCGCAGCAAGGCCGTGGTCCGTTCCCGGTCGCCCATGGCCGGACTTCGCCAGACCATGCCACCCCGACCGCGGAGACAGCGAGGCCGCAGGGTTTTTCCGCACAATCGGCTGCTCAATCCCAGATCAGCAGCCAAGCCCGCAGCCCAGTCGGTATGCCGCCGGCCTGGGCGATGGTCGCGTCATCGGCTTCGATGGCTCCGTCCGTTTGCAGGATGGCTGCCAAGCCTTCGACGTCGTCCCGGGGCCGGTCCGTCACCACGATCGCCGCGGTGGCGGCCGGCTCGGTGTCCTCGTCGGCGATCTGGAGCAGGATGCGGGTCCGCCCGTCAGCCGTCCACGTGCTGAACAACCCGCGATAGAAGTCCAGCGGCGGGTGGGGCATCACGTTCGGCGCGATGCAGTACGCGTCGTCCGCGTCTGCCAGGAAGGCGTCCCAAGCGACCGACCCGCTGCCCTGCGATGCCGACCGGCCATAGAGTTCGATCATCCGGTGATAGAGCTGCGAAATCCGCCCGACCCAGCCCGTGGCCATCTCGCCGACGGTCACGCTCACCACGCGGCCATCAGCCAGGCGCAACTCGGACACCGCCTGCCCCTCGCCGTGCACGCTCGAACAATGCACCACGTCGCCCCAGCGAATGCGCTCAAACCCGTCCGCACGCCGAACGATCAGCGACACCGGCGTGAAGAAGTACGTGCCCTTGTAGATGCCATAAACCAATTCCCCATCCACAAGCGGAACCACTTCAGGCCGACACCCATCGGCAAACCGAGCACAATCCGAGTCCGGCCTCTCCCGCAACTCGCGAGCGAACAACTGCAAGATCAATCCCTTTGCATCCGGCATGGCTTATCCCTCTGCGGAATCCGGCGTAGCAAGAAACCCAAATGCGATTGTACCCACGATCGTGGCAATGCAACCTCTCCCGCCAGGTAAAATCCACATCACGAGGCCGGGGGTGCGACAGCACCCGCTTTCCGCGCAGCGGCCTAGGCCGGGGCTTCAGCCCCGGTGAAGCGCTATCCATCAAAGCCTGTGCCCCGCCGTAGGCGGCGAGGCGGCGGGGGCAGGAGAGGCAGGCAGGCCGCACCCAACCGGCAAACGCCCGGCCTAGGCCTGCGCGGTACAGGATCGACGGCTGTTCGTTTGGGATTTGCCACTACAGCATCACGAAGCCGAGTCGAGTTCGACGAAATCGGCGTCAGCGAAACCCGCACGTGATGGGCGAATTACCAAACACTGACGGCGGCCCCCAATCGGAGCCGGAGGCATTTCGTAAAGATACGCCTATGCATGGAATCACCCAATGAGAGTAGTCTTGTGACGCGCGAATAGTGTATAATCCACGCAAGAAGCGGTGGTTGGCCGACAGTAGCACACCACATACTTCGCGTGCGTAATGGGAAAACTCCATTACGTTGCGCGTCCAGGCCGATTCATCCGGCGAGTCGCAGCGCCGGTGGAGGATCGAACGTGAGCAAGCCGCATCGGTGGCCAATCCAAAGCGTTGCCGCAATCCTCATCCTCACGGCGATCACTACGCCCGCAGCGGGGACCGTTCTGACTATTGAATTCGACGGAGTCATTGATTTCGTTGAGGATACACTGCCGTTCAGCGATACCATCGGGATCGGGACGCCGTTCGAGGGTAGCTACAGCTACGATTCGGATACTCCGGACAACTTCCCTAACGACCCAACCGCCGGTGGGTATTCATTTCCGAATTCTAGTATGTCATTCAAGATTGGAGATCTTGCATTCTCTACTCCCGATTTGAGAATGACGATTTGGGATATTTCACTATTCGATGTCTACGAGGTGTCGAATAGCTCGCCGTTCAGTGCTCACGGCGTCGACTGGGGATTGGCAAGGATCACCCTGCGAGACGACACCGGTACGGCGCTTGCAAGCGATGCCTTACCTGTCAACGCGCCCGACCTGGAAGACTTTGATTTCGCTAGAGCCTTGCTGCTACGCCGTATCGATCAACGCGAGTCGTCGATCAAGGGAACGGTTACATCGATAAGGCTGGTCCCTGAGCCCGGTACGCTAACATTTCTCGCTACGGGCTTGTTTCTCTGTGCGCATCGTCGAACATCGCGATAAACCAAGCACCAGACCTTGGTCCGATGGTCGTATGTTTGCATACGAAAACGGGGCAGATACGTTGTTGCAGGCCCCGAATCATCCAGGGTTTTACCGCACCAACTCGAGCATTGACCTTCGTTATTTCGGGCCGAAGGAAAAAGGGGATGCGCCTTCGTCATCGCAGGTGTGTATAATTGTCACAGGCGGAAGCGGCGATTTAGCGATTGATTTCTACATGCTCCAACGCTCGCGCGATGAGAATGAACCAGCGGTTGTCATGGAGGCAAACGCGACGTTTGCGGTTCAGGATTGATAATCGGCAGACGGAATCGGTTGGGCAATACTCATGTGGCGCAGATTGAAGGCACAACCCACCATTACTCTCGCTGTAGCTTTCGCCCTCGGGCCCGGCGTTGCCCGCGCAGCGGGGGACCTAGTCGCCGTTAGATTCGACGGTGTCTTGGATTATGTCGAGGATGGGTTGCCTTTTAGTGATGACCTGGCGCCGGGTATGCTGTTCACCGGTAGATATAGCTACGATTCGGGCGTGGCAGACAATGCCCCAGAAAACGGGTCAGTCGGTGGATATAGTTTCCCCAATCGCGCAATGTCGGTGACGGTCGGTCCGATGGATTTTGCGACGGAAGATTTGGCGATTGGAATCACTAACCATTCCGTATTGGACAATTACTCGGCGGGGAATGAATCTGATTTCGTCGCAAACGGCCTCTTGTGGCATGTAATGGCGATTACGCTTCGTGACACGACCGCGACAGCGTTTTCCAGCGATGCGCTGCCCGTCGGCCCACCCAATCTCGACGACTTCGAGTTCGCCCGAATCTTCTTCCTTTTGCAGCCCAATCGCCTTTCCCCATCGGTGACGGGACAGCTTACATCGATAAGGTTGGTCCCTGAGCCAGGGACGCTATCGTTGCTCGTTGCGGGCTTGTTTCTCTGCGCGCATCGCCGAACACTGTGATGGCCCAAGAGCCGGACCATGGTCCCACGATCGCCTGCTCAACTTCGAAGGGACGGGGCACCCATCGACAATATGGCCGGCGCGCCGCGTGTTGACGGTCGTCAACGGAGCGTTGTGTTTTCCCTATGACCGCGCTGCGGCGTTGTTTTATTCACAGGGCTGCCTCAGAAGTTTCCACAGGTGACCTTGGGTTTCCGGAAGCACCTTGCGCATTAACGCGGTGATATCAGCGGATTTGCGTTGCATCTTGTTCGCGTTGCGGCTACTTTCTATTGGTTCGGCTGAGTTTCGCTCAGTCCCATAAACCCCGCCTTTGCAGTGCTGCCAGCGGGCTTGCACCAGCCAGGGATTGGCTGTTTACTTGCGTAACAGGAGGTTACAACGCCCGTGATTCTTAAACGCGTGGCCATGTCCGGTTTCAAGAGCTTCGCCGACCGGGTCGAATTCGAGTTCGCCCCGGGGGTGACGTGTATCGTCGGCCCCAACGGCTGCGGTAAGAGCAACGTCGTCGACGCATTCAAGTGGGTCCTCGGCGAGCAGTCCGCCCGTTCCCTCCGAGGGCGGCAGATGCTGGACATGATCTTCAACGGCTCGTCGGCTCGGAAGAGCGCCGGCATGGCTCAGGTCGACCTGATCTTCGGCAACGAGGACCGTACCCTGCCCATCGATCGTGACGAGGTCTCGATCACACGCAAGCTCTTCCGCAGCGGCGAAAGCGAGTACATGGTTTGTGGCGAACCCTCCCGCCTCAAGGACATCCGCGAGATGTTCATGGATACCGGCGTGGGCACCACCGCGTACGCCGTCATCGAGCAGGGCAAGGTCGAAGGCCTGCTGCACTCGTCGCCGACCGAGCGGCGGGTGATCTTTGAAGAGGCGGCTGGTATCAGTAAGTACCGCGCCCGCAAGAAAGAGGCTGAACGCAAGCTGGGCCGCACCGAGCAGAACCTGCTCCGCCTTGCGGACATCGTCGAGGAAGTCGAGAAGCGTCTCCGCAGCGTCAAGCTCCAAGCCGGTAAGGCCCGCAACTTCCAGGAATACGATCAGCGTCTCCGCGAGCTGCGCGCCAGCTTCGCGATGGCTGAGTATCACCGCTTTTCACAGGCCCTCGTCTCCGTTCAGAAGTTGGTCGACGAAGCCAACGACGAAGGTTCGCGTCTGCGTACCACCATCGATCAGAACGAAGCAAAAGCGGCTGAGTTTCTGGGGCAGTCCGACGCACTCTCCGAAGAGATCGCCGCCTGCGACAACCGGCTGGTGAATGTGCGGTCGGAGGTGTCCGCCAACGAGGAACGCGTAGAAGCCGCCAACAAGCGTATCGAAGAGCAGCAGGCGGCGCTCCAGCGCGCTCAGCAGCGTTTGACGGCTGATGAGGAGCGAAGTCGCGAGCAGCACGCCGAACTCGACGAGGTTCAGGAGCACGCGCACGCGTTGCAGGAAGAAACGCACGCGCAGAACAGCGTCATCGACGAACTCACCGGCAAGGAGCAAACGCTCAACCGCAACCTCACGCAGTCGCAAGCGGTTCTCGAAGACGAAAAAGCCGGTATCTTCGACCTGCTTCGCCGCACCTCGCAACTGCACAACGAAATCACCAGCCTGGCCCAGCATTCGGAAAACCTCAGCGATCAGAAGGGTCGCCTGAGCGAGCGCGATGCCGCGATCTCCACCGAACTGGAGCAGATCATTACGCGTCGCAGCGCGCTCGACGGCAAGCTGCGCGAGGTCGAGGACTTGATCGAACGCGACACGCAGCGGCTTGAGGAGAAGAAGGAAGCCGCCCGCATCGTCGACGCGGAACGGGCTGAATACACCGAGCAACTCGCGGAAGCGAAAGAAGCCCGCAGCGCGCTGATGAGCCGGCGGCAGGTCTTGCAGGATCTTCAGAAGCGCATGGACGGCGTCGGTGCCGGTGTGCGGCAGATCCTTGATCGCAAGCTGCTCACCGAAGGTGAAGCCGCCATGGAGGCGGTGTACGGTCTGGTCGCGGACGCGTTCGAGACCGACGTGCCCCGTGCCCACATCGTGGAAGCCGCCATCGGCGATCACGACCAGCACCTTGTGGTGCGTGAGAGTGCAGCCTTCCTCGCGGATCCAGGTCTGCTGGCGAACCTGCCGGAGCGTACGACGATTCTGTGTCTCGATCGTCTGCCGCAATCCGAGCCGTGTGCGGACTTCAGCGATCAGCCTGGTTTTGTCGCACCGGCACAATCGTTCGTGCGTTACACCGAAACATTGGAGCCGCTCGCGCGGGCGCTCCTCGGCAAGACGATCGTGGTCGACACGCTGGCGAATGCGCTGGCGATGTCTGCTGTTGATCCCGGCGGGCATCGTTTCGTCACGCTTGATGGCGAAGTCGTCGAGCCGGATGGTCGCGTGCGCATCGGCCCGCCGCACAGCAGTGCCGGGCTGATCTCGCGTCGGACCGAGCTGCGCAGCATCGATGTGCAGCTTAGCGAACTCGGCGCGAGGATTGACGAACTGGCTGACGCGTTGAATCGCAGCTCGGCTCAGAACCTGCACCTTGAGCAGGTGCAGCAGGAACTGCGTACCGCGATCTACGAACTGCACACCGCGCGGGTTGAGACGCGTGCCGCGTTACAGAGCATTGAGGAGTCGATCCGTCGGCTCACATCAGAGCAGCCGTTGATCGCCGGTGAGGTCGCGTCGATCGAGCAGGAGTTGGCGGAAGCGGCTGCCCGGTCGTCGCAGACGCAGACGTCGCTCGTCGAGCTTGAGCAGTCGAGCAAGGAACGCGAAGCCCACGTCGCATCGTTGCAGGAAGAGATCGCCGCGCTGGTGATTGAACGCGACGCGATCGCCGTGAAACTGACCGAAGCGCGGGTGGCTGCGGGCCAGTTGATGGAGAAGCGGGCCGCAGCGGCTGAGACGATCAACGCGCTGCGTCGCAGCATCCGAACGGCTGAGGAAGCGGTGGAAGCCGCTCAGCACGAGATCGAAGACTGCAAGGCGCGCATTGAAGAGTCGACAGCGGCCATCGCGACCAGCAGGGAGCGGCTCGCGGAGTTGCAGGAAACGCTCACGCAGGTGGAGAATGAGGGCCGGGAACTGCGTCGCCGCCGCGAAGAGTTGCGCTCGGCGATGGAGGAACTCGCGTCGGCTACGCGTGAACTGCGTCGCAACCTGGGTGAGGCTGAGCAGCGGCTCCACGAGCAGCAGATGGCGCTTCAGGAGGCGAAGATTCACCGCGACGAGTTGATCGCCCGCGTTCGCGACGAACTCGAACTCGACCTTGCGCAGATGTACGAAAGCTACGAGCACGCCGATCAGGATTGGCAGGCGGTCGAGGACGAGATCGCGGAACTGCGGCAAAAGATCCAGCGCTTGGGGAATATCAATCTCGACGCGATCACGGAACTCGAAGAGTTGGAGGAACGTGAGGCGTTCCTTTCGGGTCAGCGCAACGACCTGGAGGATGCCCGCAAGCAGCTCGATACGCTGATTACGCAGCTCAATACCGAGTGCGAGAAGCGCTTCAGCGAGGCGTTCTACGCGATCCGCGACAACTTCCGCGAGCTGTTCCGCAAGCTCTTCGGCGGCGGAAAAGCCGACATCATCCTGGAGAACCCCGACGATCCGCTGGAAACCGGCATTGAAATTCTCGCGCGTCCTCCGGGCAAGGAGTTGCAGAGCATCACTTTGATGAGCGGTGGCGAGAAGAGCATGACCGCGATCGCGCTGCTGATGAGTATCTTCCGCAGCCGGCCCAGTCCGTTCGCGATCCTCGACGAGGTGGACGCCGCGCTCGACGAAGCCAACAACGAGCGGTTCAACGGCATCATTCAGGAGTTCCTGGACCGCTCGCAGTTCATCGTCATTACGCACAGCAAGCGAACGATGAGCATCGGAGACCAGATGTACGGCGTCACCATGCAAGAGCCGGGCGTCTCCACCCGCGTAAGCGTGAAGTTCGAGACGAAAGAAAACGAAGCCAGCGCGGTGGCGTGACGAACAACGGCTTGAACCGCCAAGACTCCAAGACGCCAAGGACAGATGGTGTCTTGGTGACGAGTGACGAGTGACGAGTGACGAAGGCGAGACGCCGGCCTGAACTCGCGACGTGCGACTTTTGACCTTCGACTTGCAACCTTTGACTTGCAACCCGTGATCTTCGATCAGCGACTTATCACCCAACAATGTTGTTCTTGGAGCCTTGGCGCCTTGGCGGTTCAATCCCGCAGTTAATCGTCCATGAAAGAAAAATCCGAGTCGATTGCTGAGATCCGCGTGCGGTATGCCGAGTGCGACCCGATGGGGTTGTTGCACCACGCGAAGTATTTTGAGTACCTGGAACTCGCGCGTACGGAACTCCTGCGGCAGCAGGGGATGAGTTACCGCGAGTGCGAGGAGCGGGGCGTGTACTTCGTCGTCGCCCGCTTCGAGATCCGCTACAAAGCCCCCATCCACTACGACGACGTGGTCACGATCCACACCACGGTCGACCGCATCACCCGCACCCGCGTAGACCACAGCTACCGCATGAGCGTGGGCAAAGTCCTCTGCACGGAAGCCAACTCCACCCTAGCCTGCGTAAGCCAAGAAGGCCGCCCAATCCTCATGCCGGACAATCTGTGGCCAAACACGTAACACAGTACCTCGTGGGTTTTCTGGCGACTGAAGTAATAACAACTTGAACGGTAAGGAAGGTGTCGCGTCATCCCGTGGCGTCTGGTGAATCACGCTCCTGGCGATTGTGACTGAGGCGCTTAGAGATGAGCTCCGCCACTGCATCTGGGGTTCTTGTGCCAACATCGACATAACCATCGGTGGAGTAAAATCCAGGGATTTCGCAATCGTCGAACCGAAACGGCATGATCGAGCTCCCACGGCGTTTCTTGATGATGTCGAGTAGCGCCCGCCATTCCATTCTGCACCAGTCCTTGCGCTCGTAATCTGCGCATAGGAATACGACAACTAACTCGGACCTGTCGTGGTAGATCGATTGCAGGTAGGGTAGGAGGTCGATGCGAGCCAGTCGGTGCTCAAAGCGGCGATCGTAGAATACGTTCTCAGGCTTAAGGAATCGTTGCAGCGCTCTGTCGACTTCTTCCACGAATTCTCTCTTTTCGCCAGGAAACGAAAGTGCGACGGCGAACTCGAAACCTCGCGATGTCGCCGCTTTGCTATCCGACTCGAGTAGAACCGTACCTGGTGGTTTGACACCTCCGCTGCCATCAGGACCTCCCGCGACAAGTGAGAATATGTGGTAGTCGACACCTGGTACTCTTGTTTCCTCCTCTGTGCCGTCTGGCAAGTATCTGCACTCAGTTGCGACCGTTCCTTCAAAATCCTGTTTGGCCAGTTCCCCTTCAGATGTCAGCCGTAATTCTATGAAATTGCCTAGAACCTATCCCAGAACCTCTTTGAGTAGTAGTAATGTGCAGCCGAGATGAAGGAAGCCTTGGAACATCATAGTCGATTTCTCCCAGCGGATGCACAGCCGACGGTAGTGCTGAATCCATGCAATCGTGCGCTCCACCGTCCAGCGCCGTTTGTACCTGCGCAGTGCGCGGCTGTCCTGGGTCTTGTGTTTCTTCTTGCGGTTGCTTCGGTGCGGGGAGATCAACTCGATCCCCTGCGCATCCAACTCGGCATCGAGCGCGTCGCTGTCATAAGCCTTGTCACCAACGATGCGCTCGGGCGTTTCTTCGGTGAGCATGAAGTTGAACAGCCGCTGCACCAATTGGGATTCGTGCGGGCTGGCGGAAGTCGTGTCGACGGCGACCGGCAACCCCTTGGCATCGACCAAAACCATTATTTTTACGCCTTTTCCTGCTTTCGTGCTGCCGATGCCATCACCGCCACCACGCGCCTTGCTGAAGGTGCCGTCGATATGACATTCATACAATCGAAAGCCGTCGCGCTCTTCAACTACACGACCGGCATCGCGCATGATGTTCTCGAAGACGCGACCCTCGACCCAGCGTTTGAACCAACGATGAACCGAACTCTTCGAGCCGAATCGCTTGGGGAGGTCTTTCCACTTCGCACCGTTGTCGAGAATCCAGAAGATACCTTGAACGGCATTGCGTTTGTCCACTGGTGGTCGTCCGCCCTTGGGGCTGGGCGTGTGATCGGGAATCCGTTCCACCAACCAGTCCAACTGTTCGTCCGTGAGTTTAAGCATGGCCACTTATAACATGACCATAATGGAAAACCAAGTAATGGGATAGGTTCTAATCTAAGATGTACCTTTGTATTCTGAAGCCCATTGATTCCAAGAAAATCGTTGACCTTTTGTCCGAGCACTCGCCCGAAATCGCCGGACACACGCCATACGGTATGGATGCACTCATTCCTGTCGTCGAGTGTAATTGTGACCGGCAGCCGCGCTTCGACAAACCCGCCCTTTACCAGACGATCAATCGCTTTTTCATGAGTATTTGTTAGTCGATCCCATGCTAGTGGAGCCCAAGTACTTGGAAGCGTGAGTATCCAATAGCAAACCGCTCGTTCAAAAGGCGAAACATTTACCGGATCTTGAGCCATAGCGCGACGGGATACTCCATGCTGAAGCTTTCGTCAAGCCAGCTTCATGGCACTCAATTGTCGCGCGCGATGCTGCGCCGCGGGCGGTGGAGATGCACAGTAATGGTCGATTGAGGTGGTGTGCTCGTCAGATCGTAATCGGCCGACCCGCCTTGATGTCTTCGATCAGCTTCTGCACCTGCGGCCACTGGTCGGCGTAGGGGGCGACCAGGAAGGTGCGGAGCTTTTCCGCATCGAAGACCTCGAGCATCACCAACTGCGCGAAATCTGACACGTCTTGCAGGCGGCGCTGGGCGCGTTCTATGTTGATCATCGAGACGTACTTGGCAGCCGCGAGCGCTTCGGGGCTGGGGATCGCTCGCTCGTGATTGAGGATTTCCTTGAGCACTTCGTTGCTGCGGGCATCGAGGACGTCGAGCGCAAATCCCGGAAAACGCAATGCGGCGCCAAGGTTGTCGTGCTCGGCTTGGTGGTCCTTGGCCCATTTGCGGATTCGGACGAACGTCTGGCCACTGACAAGATAGTCTGTGTCCTCCGTGAATCGTGGCTTCGTGTAGTGCGCGAGTGCCTTGGCACCGATGAGGACGTGCTTGCCAGATTCGATCAACTCCACCAATTCATTACGTTCGGGCATTCGCTCTTTTTCCTCGCGCGCCGCGTATACACGTTCGACCATGGCTGAGACCATCTGGTCGGACGAGCTGGCTTGGGGACTTGGCCTGATCACGTTCCTATTGTACCCGATAGTGCGTGATCGCGCTTGCACTTCGTGACTTCCGTTCCGGACATCCGGACACTGAGTGCGTCGCCCGGTATCTGAGGATTTCTGGCTCGTGATTCACCAGATTTGCGGGTTTCTCGGCCTGCACTGCTCGACAGTTCCGGCACAGCGTGCTACGATATTTAAAAATAGTGACACGCGTCGTGTGATGCACGATATACCTTGAGGGCACAACCAATGCTTCGTGTGTGGAAACTCTGCCTTGTCGGTCTTGCAATCGCCTGTTGCCCGGCTCTGGGGCATGAGATTGGTGGGGCGCCTGCCGTTGTGATTGATACCGATTTGGGGATCGATGATGCCGTGACTTTGGCGGCGGTATTGCAGAGTCCTGATTTTAATGTCGTCGGGGTTGTGGCCAGCGTGGGGGTGGCGGATGCCGAGAGCGGGGTGCGGCACCTGGAGCGGTTGCTGGATCGCTTCAACCGTGGCGACGTGCCGCTGTACGCACCCGCCAGTCGTGTTGGTCTGCCGGTCCCGCCGTTTCGATCGTTCGCACAGGCGGCATGGGACGAGGTGTTGCCGGGCGATGTTCCCGCGCGACACGTAGCATTCGATCCCCGCGCGTTTGCGCCGCGGACCGGCAAGGTCACCGTGCTTGCACTCGGGCCGCTCACCAACGTGGCGGCTGCCCTGACGGCTGAGCCCGAACTTGCCGAACGCATCGAGCGCATCGTGGTGGCTGGCGCGCCTGAGGGATGGAATTGCCAATTCGATCCCGACGCCTATCGTGCGGTGGTCGCATCAGGCGTCCCGGTCGTACACATCGAAGCCGGTGACTTCGGACACAAGCCACTCGACTGGAGCGAAGGCGCCCTGGCAGGGCAGAAGCCGACGTCCATCGGCGCCAACTTCGTCCGCGATCTGCTCAGCGGCCCCGGCGTCCGCGATCACTATCTGACGGGCCTGGATCACCTGGGCGACGAACTTGCGCTGCTCTATCTCGTCGACCACGATGTCTTCAAACCAGTGGCCGACGCGAATCCGCCCGCATTCGTTCCCGTGAACGACACCTTCCCAGCCGAGGCGCTCCGCCGCTGCATCGAACGAGGTCGGCAACGCAAGGCGCGCGTCGTCTTCAGCGAGCACGCAGTCCCCGACATGATGCTTCAGCCGGACATCGTCGAACGGCGTGCACGTATCCTCGCGGCAAACGGTCCGGACGAGTGGTTTGCGCAGCTCCAGATGAACGAACTGCACGACCACCTCGGTGCGTATTCGGTCATCGGCGTGAAGATGGGCCTGCGTGCGGCGGAGCTGCTCAATGCACCGCCACACAGCATCCGCGTGACGTCCTACGCGCCGCCCGCTCCGCCGGTGAGCTGCATCAATGACGGCATCATCGTCTCAACCGGCGCGACGCCGGGCAGGGCACTTTTCACGGCAGAGCCGAGCACCGACGGTCCGCTGCGTGTCGCGTTCGAGTACAACGACCGGCGGATCGTCCTCGCGCTCAAACCGGAATACGTCGGGAAGATCCGCGAGCAGATCAAAGCGCTTCTCGCCAAATACACGCTCGAAGACGCCGAGTACTGGTCCGGCGTGCGGCGCGCGGGCCTCGACATTTGGGAGAAGTGGCACCGCCGCGACCTCTTCAACGTCGTCGCGGTCGAGAATGTCGCAGGGCAAACATCGGCTGATCAGGCCGATCAACCCATGTAATCACGCATGGGGTGCACGCGGAGTGCGCTGCCGCAACCGTGGCCAGGATGCGGGAACAAAGGCACGCATTTGCGCTGATGCGTAAATCTTGACAGTGGGTGCGGGTTGGTTCATCATCACTCGGTAACGAGCAAGGGATGGGCGCGTTACGGGTCATTTGCGGCCCGTTTTTTTGTGCCCGGACGGCGAGGGAAGATGTTTGTTAATGTGACGGTGCTCGGAAGCAAGTAGGTGATGTACGAGTCGAGAACCCCGCTGAAGCGGGCTGCGAGAATTGCGCGCGGCATCCGTAACCGGGGCTAAAGCCCCGGCCTAGGCCGGCCCTTCAAGGCCGGTGAGAGATCGCTGCCCAATCCGCAATCGAGCCCGGTTCACCGGGCTTCTCGACCAGCCCAGGGTGAGGCCTGGCGATTTTATTGGGAATTCTCATGGCGATGAAGACTTCTCCGCACACGGCTGTTGTTGGTTTGGCTTGGGGTGACGAGGGCAAGGGCAAGATCGTTGACCTGCTCTGCGCGGACTACGACATCGTCGTGCGCTACAACGGTGGAGCCAATGCCGGGCACACCGTCTGCATTGGCGACAAGAAGTTCGCATTGCACCTGCTGCCCGTTGGCGTGTTGCGCGAGGGCGTTGTCGGCGTAATCGGGCCGGGTGTGGTTGTCGATCCTGTTGCGCTCCTTGCGGAACTTGATGAACTCGCCCAACGCGGCATGGACGTGTCGAAGCGGTTGCGTATCAGCGATCGCGCCCATCTGGTGATGCCGTATCACAAGATCGAGGATCGTCTGCGCGAGGGCGGTGGAGCCGCTCAGAAGATCGGCACGACCGCGCGCGGTATCGGCCCGTGTTATGCGGACAAGATGTTGCGATCACCTGCACTACGCGTCGCGGATTTGCTTGATTTGCAGGGCGTGGAGACGCGCGTGCGGAAGACTGTGGACGGCAAGCGGAGCATTTTCCAAGCCCGCTACGGCGACGATGGTGACCTCAACTTCGGTGAGATCTGGGCTGACATGCGCATGGCGGCTGAACGCCTCAAGCCAATGATCGCCGACTGTTCAACGTACGTGCTCGATCAAGCCGATGCGGGCAAGCGCGTCTTCTTCGAGGGCGCGAACGGCATGCTCCTCGACGTTGACCATGGCACGTACCCATTTGTCACGAGCAGTCACACTGGCCCGCAGGGCATCGCAGCCGGTGCGGGTGTGCCACACAATTTCATCGGCAGGTGCATCGGCGTGACCAAAGCGTATACCACGCGCGTTGGCGAAGGGCCTTTCCCGACAGAGTTGCTTGGCGAAGTCGGCGATCAGATCCGCGAAGCCGGTCACGAATACGGAACCACGACGGGCAGGCCACGGCGCTGCGGATGGCTTGACGCGTTCGCGCTTCGCGCCATGGTGCGGTTGAGTGGGGTCAGTGAGATCGCGCTCGCGCACCTCGACACGCTCAGCGGTTTCGAGAAGGTGGGCATCTGCACGCAATACCGTCTGAAGGGCCGGGATGTGCCCGCGATTCCGGCGAGCGCTGCCGACCTCGCGCACGTCGACACCGTGATTGAACTGATGCCGGGATGGAGCGGCGACCTATCCGCGTACACCGCGTCCGCGGAGTTGCCCGAGCCGGCCCGCAACTACATCGCGAAGATCGAGGCGATTGCCGGGGTGCCGGTGACGCTCGTGAGCGTCGGACCCGATCGCGAACAGACGATCGTGCGGTCCCGCTGAGCACAATGCGCGACCTTCCGCGTCCGATTCGGCGTACATAGTCTACGGATGTTGACCGTTTCGGAATCTCAATAGGCCGTTATAATCCCCGCTTTTGCCGCAAGGTTGTAGACGCTTCTTCCAGGTTGCACGCATGAGCGAAGCCACCAAAAAGTCGCCCGAATCGCTGGGGATTGATGCCAGCCGCATGCCGCGCCACATCGCGATCATCATGGATGGCAACGGGCGCTGGGCGCGCGAACAGGGCCTGCCGCGCGTTCGCGGCCATCAGCAGGGGGCGACCGCCGTCCGCGAGATCGTGACCGAGTGCGCCCGCCTGGGCGTCGAAGTGCTCACGCTCTATAGCTTCAGCAACGAAAACTGGAAGCGTCCGCAGGCTGAGGTTGATTTCCTCATGGGCCTGTATGGTCACTACCTGGTGGCTGAGCGCGGCGAGATCGTTGACAACAATATCCGCCTCGTACACGTGGGCCGGCGCGAGGGGCTGCCCGAGGATGTCCTCCGCGAGATGGACACGACCATTACCGCGTCGAAGGACAACACGGGCATGCGACTTTGCCTGGCGCTGAACTACGGCGCCCGGACGGAATTGATCGATGCCGTGCAGCGGATCGCCAAGGGCGTCGCCGACGGAGTGATCGCACCAGCCGACATCGACGAATCGACGATCGCCGATGCGCTTTACACTGCCGGGCTTCCCGACCCGGACCTGCTCATCCGCACGGCTGGCGAACGTCGGATCAGCAATTTCCTGCTCTGGCAAATAAGCTACGCCGAGCTGTTCGTCTGCCCGGCATACTGGCCGGACTTTTCGGTTGAGCATCTCCACGACGCCATCCGCGACTATGCAAGCCGAGACCGCCGCTTCGGCGCGCTCTAAAGCCGCACACTACGCGGGGTCTTTGCGGACACTTGTTGGAAACATTACGAACGCACCCTTGACATTATTATTCTCACACCTCAATCTGGTATGATAGTGTTCGGAATGTCACGTGTTGCTCCGGGGTGATCGGAGTGCCGCGAGTCGGACTTGTGCGCGGGGGTTGCGCGCGAGTTCTCATTGATTCGTGCGCATGGTCGACCCTCTCGGACGCACTAGGTTTTGACGCCGTGTTCGTTTTCTCTCTCCAGCGAACACATGGGTGGCGTTGGTGCATTCCACTGGTCGGGCACAGGAGGCGCCTCGAAAGTTTTACCGGCTCCCAATCGAGGCGAGGGGAAGCTGAAGTACGGAACTGGCCAAGTCAGATTGCTGCGCTATTCGTGTCTGGCGGTATTGGTCTGCGCGATCGCCGTCATGGTGCAGCCCGCGCGCGCAACGCGCCTGCTCGATGTTTTCGAGACGATCATCCCGCCTCTGGACGATGATACGCGTTCTCCGCTCAACTGGTGGAATGTCATCATCCTGGTGAATGATGATAGCCCGGCTGGTCTGGAAGTCGTCAAGCTGTATCGGCAGTACCATCCGCGAATTCGCGATGGTCAGATCGTACACCTGAGCGGGCTGCCCGACTGCGCATCGGCCAACGCCACACCCGCCGATGAAATCATCACGCGTGAGCAGTTTGAGAACCTGATCGCCGCGCCGACGCGCGCCCACCTGATCAATGAGGGACTGAGCGACCTTGTTTACGTGATCATCACGACGGCAGGGATGCCGTATCGCATCGAAGATACGGACTCAACGTTGGGCGCGGTGATTCAGCCCGCGGGTTCCTACGGTCAACTCGTGGTCAATAAGCGCAACGTGGTCGACGCCGCGTCGGTTGAGAGCGAGTTGGCGGTGCTCTTTCAGATTGACCCGGCACTACCGGCGGGCAC
Organism: Phycisphaerales bacterium; assembly: GCA_020639095.1. Classification (GTDB taxonomy): domain Bacteria; phylum Planctomycetota; class Phycisphaerae; order UBA1845; family UBA1845; genus JACKHG01. The sequence goes on from JACKHH010000005.1 coordinate 123,101, forward strand.
GCGGCTACCCATTGATAATCGGTTGGTGAATCCCTATCACGGATACGTTTCGTCGATCAAACGCTGGGCTGAAGATCGAAGCGTGCTTTCTCGGCGCAACGGGTTCGCGTGGCAGACGATGTGGCACGTGGGCCTGAGCCCGCTGATTGAGGGTGATTATTCGACAGCGGGGTGGTCGGCCAAAAACCGACGCATGTCGCCCGCGGACATTTATCTGGTTGCCCGTCTTGACGGGCCTCGTGAGCAGGGCAAGCTCCCGATTTTCGCGGTGCGCGACATGCTCCAGCGCGCCGCGCGCGTGAGCGATACGACGCGCGCGGATTTCGTTGGTTACGATCCGGCGCGGGCGGTCGTGGCGATCGATCATTCACCGCTGCCACCGGCGCCTGCGGTGTTCTCGTCATCGGCAATCTACAACTTTCCCATGCAAGTCGCCTACATGACTTATGATGATCATCCGGTTCCGCCGGGCGCCGAGGAGATCTCAGGCCTCAATGCCGCCAATCATTACTTCGTGCTGTTCGACTGGCTTACAGGTTTTCCAGCAACGGTTGGCGGTACGGGTTCACGGACGATTGTCGATTCGCTCGGCGGCGTTGCGTTGTGGGATGATTCGGCGTCGATTCTGAACAGTTCGTTCATCCCGCTCAATGACGGGATCATTGGTTTGATGACGTACGGTCGGAATGGCGGCGATGGGCGTCCGCCGACGTACTTGCTGACCGGCGGACAAAATGGCGGCCCGCTGTTTCGCTGTGCTCCGGGCGCGGTGTTCACCTCGCTCGAGAGTTTCAACGCGGTGACGATGTTTGATGACGCGTCATCGAATCAGGCGAAGATTGTTGAATTCATTCGCATGGGTGGGACCGCGGCGGTTGGTCATTCATTCGAGCCTGAGCTCAGCGCCGAGATCAACGTCGAGTTCCTGTACAGCAACCTGCTACGCGACGCGGATCATGACGGAGCCGCCGACATGACGGTGGCGGAGGCAGCGTTCACCGCAATGCCGTATCTGAGCTGGACGGAAGTGCTGATTGGGGATCCCCTCATGCGGCTGCAAGTCGGCCCGGGCGCGATCGTGGATACCAACACCTATCCCGGCGACACCGACGGCAACCATGCGGTCAATTATGCGGATCTCGTGTTTGTGCTGACGCACTACGGCTCGGTCATCGGCGACGGGGCGTATTCGATGGCCGCCGACCTGACCGAGGACGGCGTGATCGATGATGATGACCTGCTCGAGGTGATCGATTACTACGGTGTGCAATATTAGAATTCCACCCGCGTGCGCCGGCTCGGAAACCTATCTTCTCAGCACCTTCGCTGGCTTCCGTAACTCCTTGATTAGTAAACGTTTAGGTTGAAACGCTCCTGGGCGTCAGGGAGGGCGATAGTTTTCGGACGTTGAAATCAAATTGTCATTGACTTTGTTGTGGCGGGCCAGATATATTGGACCATAAGAGAATAGCCTGTGGTCCGATGTTGGGAGGCGTCGGCGCAGGAGGAGCGTGTGTGAGGTTCGTGCCTGAAGTTCAGGCGTTGTCTTGCACGCGGTCGGATTTGAGAGAGAGCAGAGGCTTTGGCCTCGGTTCTCTCTTTTTTGTTGGCATCGCGTTGGAGTGGGGCGTGAGCCGGCAATTCGCCGCCGGGCATAGTCTTATGCGGCAAAATGATGGGGCCCATGAATGGGCTCGGGCCTGAAGGGGCAAAACTCTGGAGTCAAGGAAGAATAGGAGGCGCAGGAGCATGAGGGGTACACAAGCGAAACGCGAAGTGATTTGCCTGCTCGCTGCCGGTGTCGTTGGGTTGTTTGCCGTTCAGCCGGTGGCTGCGGCGCAAATGGATGCGATGTTCGGGGACATGCAATCGAGCTTCCTCTATGACTCGAGTGGTCAGGAGGTCTCGATTCCCGGTGCGGCGGTAATCAATGCTGCGGCAACGCGAATCAGTGCGGCTGCTTTGGCGTTTCCGTCGTTGACGGCGACTTGGAGCGGCAGCCCGTTGATCACGGACACTTCGGTGGGAACGTTGGCGTCGGCGGATTTCGGTCCCGGTGGGACATTCACGCTGACTGGAACCGTGCTCGACCTGGGGAACTTCAGTTCGTTCACGGGCGTCCTGCTGACAGGTACGGTTGGCAGTTTTTCGATCCAGGAACAGAGCCAAGCCGACAACTTCATCGACATCTCGACGGCTACGTACACGCCGACCGGTGGTGCGCTATTTGATGGCACGGTTTCCACGACGTTCCCCGTCCTGGGATTGGGATTCACCGGCGTGCAAGTGATGCAAAACGGTGGAGCACTGCAGAACTTCCAGTCGGACATTCAGTTCGTCGAGAAGCTCGCTTTCGGGATTGCTGGTATTCCCGAGCCGAGCACGATGCTGCTGCTCTTCGGTGCCAGCGCCGCGTTGGTTGGCCGTCGGCGTCGCAGCTAGTCGCGGTGTCGGGTATTTCGCGAGTCTCAAGGGGCGACCTGAGGTCTTCGCGGCAGTTGGGCAGTACCCGCGCGGTCGTCAGGGCCGCGCGAACCTTGGAGTGTGAGGAACGGAAGCGTAAGCAAATCTTTAACGACTATTGTCAATAGCGAGGGCTGAATAATGAAGGGTAAAGGCATTTTGAGTTTGGCGTGCATTGCGGCGATCGGCGTGATGGCATCGCATGCCGCCGCCGATTACAGCAGCATCTACCAGAACCTGCTGAACGGCGTGGACGACACCAACTTCGATCCCAATACCGGTGAGTTCACAATCGACTCGATCGGAACGGATCTCATCACGCTGACCGATTTCGGCGTCCCGCTGACGGGCACGATCTCGAACAGCGAGATGCACATGAACACGTTCTTCAACACCGTTGATTTCGTGCTCGGCGAGTTCCGTGGCAAGTTCACGGGTGGTAACTTCTCGCTGACCTTTGACTATGATGCCGACGGTGTGGGTCCCGGCCTGCCGACCTCGCACGAGATCAGCGGCCCGATCACGGCCATCTGGTTCCTGCCGTCGGACTTCCTCGGCCTCGGCCGCTTGGATGGTCTCGGACGCTGGACGGCGACGACTGTCGACCTTCCGGGCTCGGACATCTGGCCGGATGGCGGTGGCTTCAGCAGTTGGGACAGCTTTACGATCGATTTCAGCACGTCGTTGAGCAATTTCGACTGGGAGACGGACGATCTCAGCGGTCGTACCGAGACGCAGTACACGCTGCTTCCGAACGACGCCGCGATTCCTGAGCCTGCCACTTTCGCGTTGGTTGCGTTCGGCACGCTCGCGATGCTTCGTCGCCGTAGCTAGTTCGCTCGAGCGACTGACAGCGGGGGAGGGAGTAGGGCAACCCCTCGCTACGTTTATCGGGCGGTGATTGAGCCCGAACATCTGTGGTGTGACATCCAACGGCCCGGAAGCTGATTGCTTCCGGGCCGTTTCATTTCGCGTCTGTTTGGCAATTGATTCGCCAGCAACGAGTGCATCGCGCGTTCGTCCCCGCAGCTGCGCAGTTTGGCTCCGGTCTTCGGCTGGGAACGGGACGCCGAACTCGGCTGGTTCGCCTAGACATACTGCCCACAATGTACTCGCAAGGTTGAGCAATGCGTGCGTCCTACGACTCCGTGTGCCACTGCTCTTGAGCAGTGGTGTGCCTGTGCGATACGTCTGCTAAGCCCACAATCGCGGGATGCGAAAGCGCAATGGGGCGCAGCGGTGCCCTCACCGGTTCCGGTGAGCGTCGCGCTGCGAATCCTCAATCTCTGCGGCTGATTGGCCTACATCTTCTTCGGCGTCGGTTCGTCCGTGTCGTGCTCGCCCTTGATGTAGCGGTTGAACCACGCTTCGTCCCAGGCCATCTTGGCTTTGCGGTGTTCATATGTGGTCAAGCCGTGCCCCTCGCCAGGGTACACAACCAGCTCTGTCGGCACGTGCAGGTAGTGGTGCAGCGCTCGGAAGAGCGACCGGCTGTGGCCTGGCGGGCAGCGTGTGTCATTGCCGCCGACATGGATCAGCGTCGGTGTGGTGATGCGATTGGCGGCGAACAGCGGCGATGCAGCGATCATCCGCTGCGTGTTGCTCCAGGGAAAACCCTGCTGGAAGTTGATCACGTGTCCGGGCGTGTCTTCAGTCGACCACTGCATGATCACGTCGAAGATACCGGCGCCGCTGCTGGCGGCTTTGAAGCGATCCGTCGTCGTGATCAGGCAATTCGTGAGGTACCCGCCGTTGCTCCAGCCCATCACGCCCATGTGCTGCGGATCGGCAATTCCGCGATCGACCATCGCATCAACGCCCGCGAGAATGTCCGCGACGTCGATGTCGTTCTTCCGCCCGACGAGGTCCGTCAGGAACTTGTCGCCATACCCGGTGCTGCCGCGATAGTTCGGGCTGAGCAGCGCAAATCCGCGCGACGGCATCAATGTCCGCCCGTAAATCCAGAATCGGAAGCAGTAACGCGTAGCCGCCGTCGGCCCGCCGTGCAGTTCGAGAATCATCGGCAATGGCGTACCCGGCGTGTAGTCGGGCGGTAGCTCCAGCACGCCCTCGACATGCGTCCCGTCGGGGCTCGTCCAGTTGACGAGTTGCATCTGCGGGAGTTTCCAGGTGTCGACCTGCGGGTTGACGCGGGTGATGCGCTGCGGCGATGATGTGGAATTCCCAATGCCGTAGCTGAAGATGTCCGTCGGATGCGTCAAGCCGTTGACGTTGGCAGCCAGCGTCGCGCCGTCGCGCGAAACGTCGAAACTGTCCACACAGACATCACCGGGCGTGGCGACCGTCGTCGCGCCCTGGGCTGCCTTGCCGATGCTCGCCACGCGATACACCCGCGCCCGCGCGTGATCCTCAGCGACAAAGAGCAGATCACGGGTATTTGGCAACCAGCGAAGTCCGCGACCCGGTTCGATGGAGATTTCGTCCATGCGTTCCAGCTTCTGCGTGGTCAACTCACCGCCTGCGAAATCCGCGACGAACACTTCGGAGGGGTAACCGTCAAAGCTGATCCCGAACGCAAGGGCGGATCCGTCCGACGTCCACGCCAGCGACTCCAGCCAGCCGTAGGGCGACGGCGCCTCCGCACGCCAGAGCGTGTCCTTGAGCGGGGTCGTTTGCCCGGTCGATGTGTCGTAGACATCCACGCGCGACCAGCCCTCGTTGGTCATCGTTTCGTTGGTCGGCATGGTCAGCATTGCGATTCGCCGTTCGTCCGGCGACACGACGAATTCGGTGATCACGCGCTTCTCGTCGATGAGCTTCTCGCTCCGCCAGCTGCCGAGATCGAGCTTCCACAACTGGCTGAACGTCACGACGCCCGCGCCGTATTCCAGCTTGTCGAACTTCTCGCGCAGGGCTTTGAAGTCGTCGGCGACCTGCTCGTGCCCGGCAGCGAAGTAAAGCGTGTCGCCATCGTGCGAGACCGTGAAATGCTCGACGCCATCGTCTACACGCGTGACCGGCATCAGCCCGGACCCGTCCACGCGGATTCGCCAGACCTGCTGGGAACCGTCGTATGGCGGGGCTTCGGCATCGGCTTGCTTGCGACTGCTCAGGAAGTAGACCCACTGCCCGTCCGCGCTCCACTGCGGATCGCTGTCGCCGGCAGGGTCGAAGGTCAGCCGCTGCGTTGCCTGCGTCGCGCGATCAACCACCCAGATGTCGCTGTTGCGGCCATCCTCGGCCTCATCCCAGCGAAGTTGGACGTACGCAATCTTCCCGCCATCGGGCGACACGGCACAGGTCGTGATCTGATCAAGCGTGAAGTAGTCGTCGCTGACGATGGTGTGCGTTCGCTGCGGCGCTTCCGCGCGCACGGCAGCGGGCACAAGCATCAGCAGGATGGACGAAATGATCGCATACCCGCGCATGATCTATCACCTCCGCAAGAGTTTGGCGTGTTCCAGTTGGAGGCGACATTGTCGGCGCGATGCCCGCGAAGGGCAAGTTCATTCGCTGGTAGCGGGGTTGGACTCGGTTGTTGGCGGCGGGGCGTCAGGATCGCGCGCGAGCTTGAACTTCGCGAGCAGCCTGCGTGCCCAGACGAATTCAGTACCGAGGATCGCCAGACCGGCTGGTATCACCACGACAGCGGGACCGGGAAGCACAATCAACGCGATCCCGATCAGCACCACGGTGACACCGATGACGATGATGACGCCGCGCCGCACCTTCCGCCAGGAGTAGGCTGCGACTTCGTTCAGTCCAGTCGCGAGTTTGGCGCCGTCAACGCTCGTCGCCACCAGCGATGCAACCACACCGATCGCCAGAATTCCGCCGATGATCAGCAGCGAAACCCACGTCGGAATAGGAAAGTGGTGTGCGAGCAGCATCTTCACGCCGACGAACGCGAGCAGCACCACCAGGCTGATCTTGAGGTAGCGAAACTTGTCCATCGCACCCGCGAGCACGAAGTAAAACGCCCGCAGCCCCAGGATTGCGAAGATGTTCGACGTGAACACGATGAACGGATCGTAGGTCACGGCGAAGATCGCGGGGATCGAGTCGACGGCGAAGAGCACGTCGGTGCTTTCCACGACGAGCAGTACGAGCAGGAGCGGCGTGATCGCACGCCGCCCGTCGATACGCGTGAAGAAATGCTTGCCGACGAAGCCATCGCTCACCGGAAAGCATTTGCGGGCGAGGCGAACCAGCGGGTTGTTCTCCGGTTCGACCTTTTCGTGGTGCGAGAGCAGCATGCGGATGGCGGTGATGATGAGGATGCCGCCGAAGACGTAGGTGATCCAGGTGAAGCGGTGGATGAGCGCAGCACCGGCAGCAATCATGGCGCCGCGCATGATCAGCGCGCCGAGGATGCCCCAGAAAAGCACACGATGCTGCTGCTCGGCGGGTACGCCGAAGTACACGAAAATTAGCGCGATGACGAAGATGTTGTCGAGGCTGAGGGATTTCTCAATGAGGTATCCGGTGAAGAACTCCAGGGCGGCTTGCTTGCCGGAAAGCTCGCGGCCGATGACATCGCCGACGCCGAAAATGTGGTGCTCGTAAAGGAAGTAGATGCACACGTTGAAGACAAGAGACAGTGCGACCCACACGCACGTCCAGACCACAGCCTCCGAGACCGTGACCGTGTGGCTGCGGCGATGAAACACGCCGAGGTCGATCGCGAGCAACGCCAGCACGATCGCCACAAACCCAATCCACAGCCAGACAGTCACAGTGCCTCCGGTGGTCTCGACGGTTCACTCGCACGATCAAGCACCGTCTCAATTAAGCGGATCGGGTGGCACGGTCTGACGAAGTCAGGCCGTGGGCATCCTGTGTTGTCCACTCGGTCTAGCAGAGCTAGTCCGTGCCACCTGCCGCGATGCAGATGCGGGATGGTATCGTGAGCGGGTGGAATGTCACGAGTCTGTCGGCTACGACGCCCGGCGTGAGCGTTTGGGCATCGGTTCTTCGAGCAGGGCAACCACTTTGCGGAATGCGGTGGGTAGCGTTTTGCGCTCTGCGAGCGGCAGCCAGCGGAATTTCGCGGGCACGCGAATGCGCGGTGCGGTTGCCGTGTGTACTGCGAAGGTGACGGCTCGGTGGGTGAGTTGATGTTGCACCGATCCGCACGGGGCGAGCTGCGTCATGCGGCGAAGGATGGTTGCGGGTAGGGCGTCGCGCGCGATCGCGTGCGCATCGCCGCCGACGTCGTCAACGGCTGGCGGTGTCCAGGTGCCCGCCCACAGGCCGCGGTCCGCGCGCTGCGACACGAGCACGTGGTCGCCCGCGACGATGAGCAAGCACACCATCGGCTGGCGACGCACCGCCGCGCGTTGTCGCGGTTTGGGAATGCTTGCGACGACGCCCTGGCGAAAAGCGGCGCACTCCTTGGTGAGCGGGCACGCGTCGCAGCGCGGGCTCTTCGGCGTGCAGATGGTCGCGCCGAGGTCCATCAGTGCTTGGTTGAACGCACCGCAGTTGCGTTGCGGCAGAATGTCTTCGGCCAATGACCAGAGTCGTTGTACCTCAGCCGGTGCGTCAGGCGATGCCGTCGACGCCACCAGCCGGGCGAGCACGCGTTTGACGTTGCCGTCAAGGATCGGCGCACGCCGGTTGAACGCGATCGACGCGATGGCGCCGGCAGAATATCGCCCAACCCCGGGCAGCTTGAGTAAACCCTCAACGGTGTCGGGAAACTTCCCGTCCAGTTCAAACGCAACATGCCGGGCTGCGTCATGCAGATGATGTGCCCGGCGATAGTAGCCCAGGCCGGCCCACATCCGCAGCACCTCCGCCCGATCCGCGCGTGCGAGCGCGGTGACATTCGGAAAACGCTTGAGAAAGGCTGCGAAGTAAGGAATCACGGTCGCGGTCTGCGTCTGCTGCAACATCATCTCGGACAGCCAAACCGCATAAGCATCCGAAGCCCGCCGCCGCCAAGGCAAATCACGCGCGTGTCGGCGATACCAGGTGAGAAGATGACGACGCACGGCTGAGAATTCCAGCATTGCGGGCGATTTATTGGTGCGTGGGCTACGTGGCATCGTCATGTCGTATACGGACACCGTGCAATGAGCAAGCGTGATAGGGGTGCCGCCGTAGACCTTGCACAATTTACGATTGCGGTGCGAATTTCCCTGCGAGTTGCGCGATTTCGTCGCGGAGCATTGGTAGCGTCATGCCGCCGGCGTAGATGACGATGGCGGGGTATCGGCTTGCGGCGAAGGGCAGCACCTGATGGGCGGGCATGACGAGCGTTGAGACTGGCTGGTCGGTGAAGCGGCGGATTTCGTCCCAGTCGGTGAACAGGGGAAGCGCTGACTGCCCGTTCTCCCACTCCACTTCGAAGACTTTGATGCGGCTTCCTTTTTCGATGGTGACCTGGCCCGGCCCGTCTTTCGCTGTGACGCGGGCTTCGTCCATGAGCGTGGCGACGAGGAAGTTCGCCCGACAAATCTCCGCGAGCATTTTCTCGAAGGCGTCTTTGGAGTTGTCCTTGGCGAACGCGGTCATTGCCTGCACCAAGCCCGGATTGGTGACCGGAGTATTCAGGTCGACCGGAGGGACAACGGGCTGCCTTTTGCGTTTGGAGAATGGCCACATGTTGTTCGAGCCTGGGAGGAGTTGGCGATTGATTGGCTGCCCGCGAACGCATGGGGATGGGGCGAGGTCGCGACGAAAACGGGTGAATGACGGGATTCGAACCCGCGACCCCTAGGACCACAACCTAGTGCTCTAACCAACTGAGCTACATTCACCAATGGGCTCGCCGGTACGCGGTGCGGACGGCGAGCAAGCCCGAAATTTATATCAGCCGGGCTGGTATGCTGCAACCTCTGGCGACGCCGAGAGCGTGGCGGCAGTACCGCGCCGGGTGGCACGGTCTAGCTCTGCTAGACCGTGGTGCGTTGTCTGAATGGCCCACGGCGTGACTTCGTCATATCCGGCCACACGCGGTTATCAGAACCCCCCGCGCCAAGCGGGGGGCTGATCGGGTGGCGGCGACGAAAGAAGCGCACCGCGTGAGGCCTCCCGGGCGCACTGATCAAGAGGAGTGGCACACGGGGCGGCCTCATGCGGTGTGCGGTGCTGGGGCTTAGTGTTTCCGTGCCCCAGGCTTGGCGCCTGGGGTTTTGATTACTTCCCGATACTGCCCCAGGCTTGGCGCCTGGGGTTCTGATTTAGCAGCCGTCTTCCTTGGCGGGTGCTTCTTTGCTCGCCGGTGCCTTGGCTTCGATTTGCGTGAACGTGAAGCCTTTGCTGTCCGCTTGTTTGCGGAGGGCGTCGCGGATCGCGTCGTCCAGGCTGGTCTTGTCGCTTTGCTTGTCGCGTTCGGCGTCGAGGAATTGCTGGCGTTCCTCGCTCACCTTTTTCATCTTTTCCAGGATTTCATTTCGCGCCGCTTGCACGCGATCGACGTACGCTTGCCGCTCGGCTTGGGACATCGCACGCATGTCGTCGGGCAAGTCTTCGTCTTTCAGGTTCGCGAGCTTCGACTTGTCCTCGCGACAGGCGTCGATGAGATCCCACAGCGAGTTGGTGTACAGCCCGGACGACTTAGCGGCTGCCCGACTGTTGCACGACTGCACGCCCATTTTCTCGGCGTTCGCGTCCTGCGCGAGTTGATTCGCTTGACCGGCTGCTCCGCGCGGTCCGTAGGGAACGTACGTGTCGTTCAACTCGCTATTGAGTCGCATGAGGATGTCGTCCTGCGGCGTGGGGATCTGCATCGTGCCGTGCACCATGTCGATGGCTGCGTAGCTTCCCCCGCCGTGACTTGCGACCTCGTGCCAAAGTTCGGAGATGCCCTGGTCGCGATTGCCGGCATAGATGGCGTTTACGAAGATGTCGCCACCGCGGGCCCGCTCCGCCAGATAGCGGAAGTTGTAGCGTTCGCTGGCCTGATCAGCTGACTCGTTGCCCGCGACGAAGATGATTTTGAGCGCGTCGGGATCGCGTGACCAGTTCATGCGATAGAGCGCGTCGTTGAGCACCCAGCCGACGTATTCATCGCCGCCGGACGTGGTCATGCCCATCATCTTGGCATAAACCGAATCGAGGTCGTCGGTGAGATCGATCTGGCGAACGATCCAGCCCTCGTCAGCACGCGAATTGCCCGGCGTGCCGTAGGTGAGCAGCCCGACGCGCAGATGCGGGAGTGGTTTGGCGCCCGAGAGATCGTTGACGATGTCCCAGATTTTCGCGCGTGCGGAATCGATCAACGCGGTCATGCTGCCCGATGTGTCGAGGCAAATGACGAGATCGACCGGCCTGCGATCCTCCGTGACTGCCGATGCGGGTACGACGGGCAGCAGGGCGGCTACGAATAGCACGCCCGCGGTCAGCGACGTTCGACGGTTGAGTTCCATGGTGATGGCTCCTGTCTTGGGTTTCGAGTTTGACGACAATCGTTTTGACGCGGCGACGTTCCGCGGGTTCCCGTGAAATTCCGTTCATCTCTTTCGTCGTTGGTCCGCATACCTTTGGCACGACGCGGTTTGCGATTGGCCTACTGACATAATGTACGGTGGATTGCCTGTGCAGCAGCGGTTCATTCGCGCAACATGCGTGCGCGCTGACCCGCGTCACGGCCGGGTCACAATCGTCGTCATCAAAGGTAGCTTGACGAGTACCGCCCGGTTTCTAGGCTTGCGAACTTCGGCACCGGTTGCGGGCACAGCCGGGTGCACGGCGAAGTCATTACAAACTTGTTGCATGCGATCAGATCGCAAGGGCGAACGTTTGAAGAATCGATTGTTGCTATCCGAAAATGACGACGCGCTCGCGTCATTGCGCCATCCGGTTATGGGGATTTCCCTGCTCGCGGTGCTCATGGTCGTGGGCATGCCGGTGCTGTTTGCCTTGGCGGATCGTTTGTATCTGGTCAGCCAGGTTTCGGACGACGCGTACTACTATTTCAACGTTGCGGTGAACCTTGCTGCGGGAAACGGTCCGACGGCTGACGGCGTGACGACGACGACGGGTTGGCATCCGTTGTATGGGTTTGCGCTGGCGGCGGTGCATCGCGGGTTGTCGCCGTCGCTCGACGGCTTCGTGAAGCTGGCCATTGGCCTCAACGCGATCTACTTCGCAATGACGGGCGTGTTTCTGGGTTTGGCGGCTCGGCGATTGTGGGGACGCGTCGCGGGCTGGAGTGCGGCGCTGCTGTGGTGGGCGAACCCGCACGCCGCAATGCTCGTGAGTGTGGGGCTGGAGGGCAGTATTTACGGGGCAGTATTGTCGCTGCTGCTCTGGCAGGTGACGGTCTACGTTCAGCCGGCAGAGCGCGAGGCGCACGCGAGCGCGACGATGGTACGCGCGGGAATCGTGGGCATTTGCAGCGGACTGGTGCTGCTGGGCAGGACGGATTCGATCGTGTTGCTGCCGCTGGTTGCGTTGGTGATGCTGGTGCTACCGCGCGGTACGTTGGCGTCGCGAGCCGGTGCAATTGTGTTGATGGCGGCGATTGCGCTGGCGTGTCTCGGTGGGTGGTGGTACTTCGCGTGGAAGCACACCGGGTCCACGCAACAAGGCAGCGGCGCGATCAAACTGCTCTGGCGCAAGTCGATGAACGCGGAGCACGGGGCGCTTTGGGCGGTGGGGTATACGGCAGCGGTGTTCGGGAATTACCTTCTAGAGTGTGCGATCAAAGCTCCGGCATTCAAGTGGGTGCTGTCGGCACTGCCGGGCGTGTCGCGACACGGGACGACGGAGCCCACGCGCGCCAAGCGCTGGCTGCTGCACCTGCTTTGGGTTTTCCCGATCGGGTTGGGATTGGCGTACGCGTTGTTCCTCGACCGCCCCAGGACTTGGTACTACGTGCCGGCGCTGGTGGGCTTCACGTTGCTGACTGCCGGCGGGGTGCACGTATTGATCACGACGGCGCCGGTGAGTGGCTTGCAGAAGCTCGCGCGCCGGTGTTTGCCGTTGATGGCGTGGCTGGTGGTGATCGAGTCCGCCGCCATCTTCGGACGGAATTTGGTGTCGCCGCGTTCAACCGATCAGGTCTTCGGCGCGCTGGCTGCAGGTTGGGTTGAGGATCACATCGATAAGTTCATCGAGCCCGGCGCGCGAATCGGTTGCTGGCACAGCGGGATCGTGCAGTACTACACGCCGGGGCATACGGTGATCAATCTCGACGGGCTGGCGAACAACGAGATCCTGCCCGTGCTGCGCGGCGAAGAAACGATGAACGCCTATTGGGATGAACGCAACATCCAAGCCATTCTCGGCGAGCCGCGGGAAAAGATGGGTGGGTACGCCGAAGCATGGGACGGAAAACAACTCGTCGCGGTGGAGCGTTTCTCCGCGAAGCACAAGTCCGCGGAAGTGCGCGTGGTCATGTCCGACGCGGAGGCTGCGAAGTGGCAAGCGCACGACGCCACCGAATCCAGCACCGACCAGTAGCGACAAGCACGAATCTGTGTCCGGGATCACACGCGATGACACCTCATCCGTGCGTGCGCAGTTGTACCGCACGTGGAGACCGAAATCACCAATGGCGGAAATCATTCATTTCCCAATGAACGTTTGCGGTCAGTTTGGTTGCATCGTGTCTGGTGGATGAAATGCGTCACGCGGGCGGTGCGAGGTATCGATTGTAAAACGCAAGACGAGGCGGCGCGAAATCAGCCGCCTCGAATGCATGGCACTTCGCACGTCCTACATCGCCCGATGATCTCGAGGTAAGTGCCGCCAAGTTGTGCAGTGCTGCTAGTCTAGTGGATGAACGCTAATTCACGCAATGTGGAATAACCAGCATTCATCTAATGATGGCGCACTTTTTTGTGTGACATTGGCGTGCCTGCGCCAATGATTGAGCTGAAACACGTTTCGTAAAGTTACGTTGCAATGCCTACGTTGTGACACTCGCGTCGCGAAAATGTGCGCGCACTCGAAGCCCGAAACATCAGCGCGCACGCGACTCAGATATGGGGTGTTTACGCTATACAGCTGAGCTTGCGGAAGCCGTGACGCCGCTTGCGGTTGATCAATTTGCGGCCTTTGGACGTGCGCATCCGGGCGCGAAAGCCCTGCTTGCGTGCCTTCTTGATCTTACTGTTCTTGCGGGGGTAGTGCATAACACACCGCTATTCTTCGTGAAAACCAGTGAACCCACGCGTGACGCGAAGCGGCAGAACCGATCTTCGCAAAGCCCGCGTCCCGAGCATCGTAGTCTAGTCGCAATTCAAAATGGCCGCAAGTTATTCGTCCGATGCCGCTCCCGGCCCATTTTCACGCGATTCGCCGACCTGTTGCCACGTCCGGCAGGCAGTATACTCTCGACGCGATGGCCGCGGGTGAGCGAGATTTCGTGCGGTGGCTGCATGGGGCTGCGGGGATTCCGCAGGCCGGTGCGGTTGGAATCGGCGACGACATGGCCTCCCTGCGGGTCAGCGGCACGATCCTGGTTTCGTGCGACCTGCTGCTCGAAGGCACCCATTTTGACCCGGCGCAGTCCGCGTGGCACGACATCGGGAGGAAGGCGGCTGGCTGCGGATTGAGCGATTGTGCAGCCATGGCGGTTCAGCCCGTGGCCGCCACGGTGGCGCTGGTGTGGACGAGAGGCCGGGACGTGGCGGAGGCCCGCGAGTTGATGGGCGGAGTGATCGCGGGGTTGGCTGCGTTCGATTGCGTGTTGATCGGCGGGGATACGACGAGCTGGACGCACCCGGTGGCGATCGACGTCACGATCATGGCCCAGCCATTCTCCGGCATTGAGCCGATTCGCCGCGACGGCGCCAAGCCAGGCGACCGCGTGTGCGTCACCGGTAAGCTCGGGGGGAGCATTCTGGGCAGACATCTGACGTTTAAGCCGCGCGTGCATGAGGCGCGAGCTTTGGCGGCGGCATTGGGTGATCGACTCCACGCGATGATGGACGTGACCGATGGGCTTGCGATCGACCTGGATCGTATCGCGGAAGCGTCCAGGGTCGGCGCGGTGCTCGATGAACGCCTGGTTGAGTTGGTTGCCAGCGATGCCGCGCACGAACTGGCTGCCCGCGACGGGCGGAGTGTTCGCGACCACGTGCTGGGCGACGGTGAGGATTTCGAGTTGCTCGTGATTGGCGAATTGAATGCAGAGGAAGTCGAGCGTCTTGGCTTGCTTTGCGTCGGTGAGATCGTAGACGGGTCGGGGCTGGTGTTGCGCGATACGAACGGTGCGACGACGCCACTTGCGGCGATGGGGTACGAACATCTGTGACAGCGCAAAGGGTCCGCAAGATTGTCGTCACACGCAGCGTCGGGGAAACGCTCGATCTCGGTGCGCGCATCGGTTCCGCACTGTCGCCGGGCAGCGTGATCGCCCTGGTGGGCACGCTGGGTAGCGGCAAGACGCACTTCGTCAAAGGCGTGGCGCGGGGCAACGCAACGCCCGCGAGCGTCCCAGTGACGAGCCCGACGTTCGTGTTGATCAACGAATACCCGGGCCGGTTGCCGCTTTATCACATTGATACCTACCGCTTGCGCGGAGCCGATGATCTCGATGCGCTGGGCTTTGACGAGATGGTCAAGGGCGATGGAGCCGTGCTGGTCGAGTGGGCGGATCGCGTGCGCGAGCTATTGCCTGCCGACCATCTGCACGTATCCATCGAAATCACCGGCGAAACCGAGCGCACCATCAGCCTGACGGCGCACGGACCGTCGGCGGAAGCGGTCCTGCGCACGCTGGGTTGCTAGCGCATTGCGCGTCACCTACCATCGCTGTCGATGATGGGCATGATCGACAATTGGCTAGAGCGGCACCGCCATCCGGCGTCGCTCGCACTGCACGCTGTTGGGATTCCCCTATTGGTCGCAGGCCTGCTGCTGGGCGCGTGGCAGCTTTGGCACGGCATGTGGTCGCTGTGGTGGCGGCCCGTCGGGCTGATCGTCGTCAGCTACATCCTGCAAGGCATCGGTCACGCGATCGAAGGCAACGACATGGGCGAGGTCGTGGTGATCAAGAAGCTCCTAGGCAAACCGTACGTTGCGATTGCTCCGCCTCGTGAGGAGAGGTCGTAGTGGGCGCGGGCTTTGTTGGGTTTTGAACCGCCAAGGCGCCAAGGCGCCAAGAACGAATTGGGGTTTTGTTAATGCTGAATGTCGAGGGATGAATGATGAGTTGAGCACGGCGTGTGATGCCGATTTGTCTTCGTCATTCGTCATTCGTCACCAATATGCTGTCCTTGGTGTCTTAGTGCCTTGGTGGTTCAAACAACAGAGATCGACGCAAGAACAAGAAAGGCGTGATCGTGGAGTCATCTGACATTCTGGTGCGAGACGCTTGCTCGGCGGACTGGGCTACTTTGGTGGCTGGGAATGTCGCAATGGCGCAGGAGTCTGAGGGCAAGCCGCTCTCGCACGCGATCGTGGAAGCCGGGGTGAAGGCTGCCTTGGCGGATGGCAACAAAGGGCGGTACTTCATCGCGGAGGTCGACGGGGCACCGGCTGGTCAGGCAATGGTCACGCGCGAGTGGAGCGATTGGCGGGACGGCTGGTTCTGGTGGATTCAGAGCGTGTACGTGCTGCCGGGCTATCGCCGGCGGGGCGTGTATCGCCGCCTGCACGACCACATTCGCGATGCTGCCCGGGGAGCGGACGGCGTGTGCGGGCTGCGGCTGTACGTCGAAGTGGGCAATACACCCGCCCAGGAGACCTACCGGGCTGTGGGGATGGCTGATGCCGGGTATCGCCTGTTCGAGGAGGACTGGTCCACGGGCAGCCAGTCGGGCGGTACTGCCGTCTAGGGCGGGACTACGTTCTGACGTATCGGGGGCGGGGCATCAAGGCTGGGGTGTTCCGGCTGGTTGCAGGAAACTGCCGGCTGTGACCGATAACACTACCGTTCAGATTCCCTTGGATCGTACAGAGGACGCTTCACATGCTCTTTGACCAGATATTCAACCTGCTGTTCAACAACGTGCTGGGCATCATCATCCAGTTCATTCTGGCGCTGCTCATCGGCGACGCTGCCACCACCGGCTAGCCGTTGCCAGCTTCCACGCGTGTCGTTGACCGCCTGCGAACGCGGCGGCTCCGATTTGGCGCGCGCAAATCGAATATCGCCTCTTTCACTACCCGCGACGGTTCGCTGCGGGTATTCTTAACGGCATGAGTCTGAGCACGGTAGGCAAGGCGCTCGGTAAGCCCTATTGCAACAACTGCGGGTACAGCCTCGTCGGGCTCACGGACTCGGCGCGCTGTCCGGAGTGCGGTTTGCCGCTCGCCGAAGTGCTCATGCGCGACGAACTCATGGGGCCGGGGTCGCGCCGCTACACGTCCAAAAGAAAACTGCTCGGATTGCCGCTGCTTGCGATCGCGACGGGGCCGGCGCGCGGCGAGCGGGCCGGCAAGCCGGTAGGGTTTATCGCAATAGGTGATTTCCCCAGAGGGGTGATCGCGATTGGCGGGTTTTCGCTTGGGGTGGTGTCGATCGGGGGCGGGTCCATTGGGGTATTCTCGATCGGCGGGTTCGCGCTTGGGCTGCTGCTGGGGATTGGCGGGTTCGCGACAGGTTTGTTCGCGCTGGGCGGGGCCGCTTTTGGAGGGTTCACGCTTGGCGGGTTGTCGGTTTACCTGTTCGGCGGACTCGGGGGGCGCGTGATTCCGCTGAGCGCCTACCTGCCGTAAGGGACTTCATATCGAGTTGATTCCGGGGAGGGGGCGGTGAGCGAATTCCTCTTTGTCTATGGCACGCTCCGCCGGTCGCTTGCGCATCCGATGCACACGGTGTTGGCAGGCGGAAGTACGTTCATCGGCGACGCGACATGTCCAGGCCGGTTGTTTGATCTTGGATTCTATCCAGGTGCAGTGCTGGACGACGCGTGCGATGCGCGCATTCGCGGCGAGATGTATCAGCTTGCGGATGGGGCGGGGGTTCTTGCCGCGCTCGATCGCTACGAAGGGTGCTCGGCTGACGATTCGCTGCCGCACGAATACGAACGCGTGCTTGTGGACGTGATGGCAGCTGATGGGACGACGCACCGCGCGTGGGTCTACGCGTATCGCGGGCCGCTGGATCAGGTCACGAAGATCGCGGACGGCGATTACGCAGCGCACTGCCGGCTGATCGTTCGCGCCGAATCGCCGACGGATTACGACGCGATTGATCAGGTGAATGATGTCGCGTTCGGCGGCGACGGAGAAAGTCGTCTGATCCGCGCGCTGCGGAATCGCGCGGATTTCGACTCGGGCCTATCGCTGGTTGCGGAGCGGGAAGGCGTCGTCATCGGGCACATTCTATTCACGTCGATTCGCATCGATGGGGAAGGTGGATCAACGCCGGCGCAGGCACTTGCCCCCATGGCAGTCTTGCCCGATTGGCAAAACCAGGGGATTGGCAGCCGCTTGGTCCGCGTAGGCCTGCGCATGTGCCGCGAACGTCGACACGGCATCGTCGTCGTCCTGGGCCACCCTAAATACTATCCGCGATTCGGTTTCGTCCCCGCTCCGCCGATCGGCATCGCGCCGCCGTTCCCCGTGAGCGACGACGCGTTCATGGTCTGCGCGCTCAAGCACGGCGCGCTCGATAACGTATGCGGCAACGTGTGCTATCCGCGCGAGTTCGACGACGTCAGCTAGCGTCGTGTTGCGTCACCCGATCAATACAGCAGGTACTTCGCGCGATCCTTGCGGAACTGGGTCTCGCCGTCGTGCCAGATCTTGCGGATTTCCGTAATGGGTTTGCCCGCAAGGAAGGCTTCGCGCATCAGGTTTGTGCCGGTGACCTTGTCGAACATTTTGTCGCGCTTGCCGGTATACAGCGGGTGGTCGGGGTGATGCGTGCGGACGTAGTCCATTGCGCAGAACTGGATGTCGGTGAGCGGTGCTTGGGCAGGGTCGGTGATGTAGATCTGCGCGCCGTGACAAATCTCCTCTTTCGCGGACCCGTAATACGGTTTGTAGTGGATCGGGCGGAAGGAGACGCCGGGAAGGTCCGCGTTGTTCATCTCGGCTGAGAATTTCTCGGCGTCCATGAACGGCGCGCCGATGAGTTCAAACGGCAGCGGATAGCCCACGCCCTCACTCACCACGCCGAGTTCGCCCATGATGCCGGTGGCGGCATAGAAGAGCGACGAGTCAGCCCGGGGAACGTGTGGCGACGGCGGGACCCACGGCAAACCGGTTTTGTCGAAGGTCATGCCGCGTTTCCAGCCCTTCATCGGAATCACGGTGAGTTTGCACTGTTTGCCACCAGGCAGCCAGCCCTCGCCGTTGATCATTTGCGCGAGTTCGCCGACGGTCATGCCGTGTACGTACGGAATTGGCAAATGCCCCACGAACGATTGATACTTGAGGTCGAGCGGGCGGCCCTCGACGCGATTACCGGTACACGGATTCGGGCGATCGAGCACGACGAATTCGATGTTGTTCTCGGCTGCTGCTTCCATCGCGACCGCCATCGTGCTGATGAACGTGTACGATCGCGAGCCGATATCCTGGATATCGAAGACGAACATGTCGATGCCCGCGAGCATTTCGGGTGTGGGCTTGCGCGTCTTGCCGTAGAGCGAGTACACCGGCAGACCGGTGACCGGGTCGCTCGCGTCATCGACGTGGTCGCCGGCGTGCTGATCACCGCGCACGCCATGCTCCGGCCCGTACAACGCGACGAGGTTCACGTTGTCCGCTGCGTTCAGCACGTCGACGGTCGAACGCATGTCGCGGGTGATGCCGGTCGGGTTCGTGATCAGTCCCACACGCTTGCCGACAAGCGGTGCAAAGTTACGCTCCGCGAGCACATCGATTCCGGTCTTGACCTTCTGTTGACAGCCCACCGTCGTCATCATCAGCGCGACAGTGAGCGCGCACGACATCATCGTTCGCATGGGAGTTCCTTCCTTGCAGCGGTGTGACGCGATTCAGTTGCGACAAGCGTGTGTCGCCTAATAAGTCACTTGGTGTAGTGGCTGAAGTCGCGGAGGTCAACATCGTTGTCGGCGTCGATGTCGCAAAGATCGAACTGCATGTCGCTGCATGAAACGGGTGGCGTGGAAACCTGCGGACCCGCGAGGCAATCGGCAAACGTACCTGCCGGAATGCGGGCACCTGCTGCTTCGACCGCGGCTTGGGCTTGCACGAGTCCGTCACCGTACTGCGTATCGTAGCCGGGGTTTCCGAGGTCACGGGCGGTGCTGCGCAGAATCGACTCGACTTCCGCTGGCGTGAGCGTGGGATCGACCGAAAGAACGAGACCCGCGACAGCGGCAGCGTACGGCGCGGCGAAGGAGGTGCCGTCCACCGTGTCGTAGTCGCCCGGGTCCTGACCGTCGGAGCCGCTGCGGTCCGTCGTGGGAATCGCAACACCCGGCGCCATCAGCGCGAGCCCGGTGCCGTAGTTGCTGAAGAACGCGCGCGTCCCGGTGCGATCGACCGCGCCAACCGCGATGACCGACGACAAACTCGCCGGGTAGGAGACGATGGGGCTGGCGACGTTGCCCGACGACGCGAAATGCACAACACCTGCGTTGTACGTTTCCAGGTACTTCGAGGTGATTGACGACTGCGAACTCAAGCCGTTGCTGTTGTTGGTGATGCGGACGCCGTTGTTCGCGCACCAGTCGATCGCGTCGACCAGCCAACTCGTCATGTAGGTGCCGTTGCCGTTGCAGGGCACCGTCGAAACGCCGTACTTGACCGATACCAGCGTGCAATTCGGGGCGACTCCAACGACGCCGATCGAGTTGTTGGCGATGGCGCGGATGGTGCCCGCGATCAACGTCGCGTGGTTGTCGCATGCGTTGCCCGGGCCACCGGCTGTCCCGCTTCCGGTGAAGTCGACACCGGTCACGGTACCGAGATCTGGATGGTTGAGCTGCATGCCGTTGTCGAGCACGGCGATGAGGATGCCGCTGTCGCCCGTGGTGTACTCACGCGCTTCCGGGATGTCCATGTCGATATCGGCTGTCCCGCCGGACTGGCCGGTGTTGTGCAGCGCCCACTGGTCGCCGAACATCGGGTCGTTGGGAATCTCTGTAGCGCGCGCGGTCGCGAGCATGTCCGGTTCCGCGAAGCTCACCTCGGGCAACTCGGCGAGCCGGTTCGCGAGCGCGAGCACTTCGAAACCGTCGCGGGTCGCGCAGTGAACGCGGTACGCGTGTGCCAGCGAAGTCCAGCGTTCGACACGGTCGTTTGCTTGCAGGTGGGCACGAAGAATCGCTCGGCTTGTTGTTGGGTCCATTTCGGCATCGAAGCCGACGAGCACATTGCGAGAAACGATCATCGGCTCGCCGTATGCATCGAGGAATACCGGAGCAGCGAGTGAGACACTTTCATCTTGCAGCAGTGCAGCCACTCGGCTGTGAACACCATCGACAGAGCGGGACGCCTCGGCAAGCGACGCGACGAACGCACCGGGTATCGGCAGCGCGACAACCTCGTCCGCGGGAACGTGAAAGCGTGCAGCCCGTTGGCCGGCGTCAACCTGTGCGTCGGCGAAGATGGCTACGCGGGTGGTATCGAGTTCGAGCGCGATGTGCTCTTTGAAGTAGCTGTAGTGGAACGACTCGCCGGTCGCAGATTGAGCCGACGCGACGGTGACGAGCAGTAGCCCGAGTACGCGGGCATATTGGTGGCTATGTGCGGCGCGCACGAATCATCTCCAGTTGACGGCTGGCGGTTTGTGGTCAAGTCGCCCCGAGACTTGCCCCCCTTCGGAAGATAGTAGGCGGAGCGTGTCCAAGTCAACGTCGGCGGTGTCCGAAATGTTGCCGCGGCGGGTGTCGCAGGCCACGTCCGTGACGGTGTGGTGTGGGTCTGCGATGGTCCGTTTCGCGCCGGTTTCAACGGCACAATCGTTGCAGGTTGCCCCTTGGCGCGGGGGCTTCGATTTCGCTACACTTGGAATGTTATTGTACTCTCTCTCGACGTATCACACCTGCTCTGGAGGTAGAAAAGAAATGCACGTTCGTAGATTCTGCACGCGGGTCTTGGTTTGCGCGCTCGTTTCTGGGGTGGCGTCGGCTGCCCATGCGGATATCGTGGTTTTCCAGAACACGCCGAATAACGGCTGGTTTGTGCCGTTCAATTCCGGCAACGCGGACACGGTGCTCTACGGCGACAGCGGCTGGCTCGGGAATACCGGCGGGACGTTCACGCTGACGCGCATTGAGTTCGGCTTCGCCAGCCAGAACGGTTTGCTCGACGGTACGACCGACATCAAGTTCACGCTCAACGACGGCTCGCCGAGCGGTCTGGTGTTTGGCTCAGGCGCGGAACTGTATTCAGACACCATCACCGACGTCGATCTTACCGCGGGCGCTTCGCCGACCTACTTCACGGTCGGGTTTGACCTGCCGAATATCGAGACTCTCGGCGGGTTCAACAACGTGGGTTGGAGCATCGGCTTGGAGAATTACAGCTTCGACGGCGACTTCGGTTTCCAGTCGAGCACTGCCAGCGGCCAGTCGGTTGGCTTTTACACCAACAACGCGTCGTTCTACAACGGCAGCAGTTGGTCGCTCTTTGCCTTCAGCGGTGATTCGGAAACGGGCGTGGCCAACTTCGTCACGACGATCTACGCGGTGCCGGAGCCCGCGACCGGAGGTCTGCTGGCGATCGGTTTGATGCTGGTGGCACGTCACAAGAGTCGCCGCGCGGCCTAGGGCGGTCTGTCGTCGCGGCCCGCATCGCCCCGCATCTTCAACGTATCCATCAATCCGCCGGGTGTTCACGCATCCGGCGGATTTTGTATGCGCAGATTTTGGGATGCGGCGGCGATGGCTAGCGCCTAGAACAGGTCGGTCGCGTCTGAGAGTTGCGGATGTTTCTTGTCGCGCTCGGAGAGGATCACAGCATCAGCCGATACGCCCCAGTCGATGCCGAGCGCGGGGTCGTTCCACATGATGCCGCGTTCGAGTTCGGGGGCATAGTCAGCCGTTACTTTGTAGATGACTTCGGTGTCCGGTTCCAGCGTCACGAAGCCGTGCGCGAACCCGATGGGCACGAGCACCTGGTGCCAGTTCTCAGCCGATATTTCGGTGATCACGTGCTTGCCGAAGGTGGGGGAGTCGAGGCGGATATCGAGTGCGACGTCGCGGATCGCGCCGCGAACCACGCGCACCAGTTTGTCCTGCGCTTTCGGCGGCAACTGGTAATGCAGACCGCGCAGCACGCCGGGCGTCGCGGAAAGCGATTGGTTGTCCTGCACGAACTCGAGGTCGATGCCATGCTCTGCCAGCAAGCGCCGGCTATACACCTCGGAAAAGAACCCGCGATGATCGCCGAACCGCTGCGGCACGAGGACTTTCACGTCGGGGATGTCGGTGTTGATGATCTCCATCGCGCGTACTATAGCGACGGGCGGCAGGGTCGTCACGGGCACGTTATGCACGGCGTGCGCTGACGAAGGGGTGGACATCATGCGCGATGCGGATGGAAGCCCTGGCTAGGGTACGTGGTACGAGAAATCGGGTTCCTGCATAATCTCGCCAAGGAGCGGCAACCGAGTCGGCGCGTTCATTTCACCCCAAGGAACGATGGTTCCCGTCGGATACCACCAACGCGGATGGCGCGACGTGCTCTCGCTCATCCAGTTCACGTGGCCGTCGAAGTGTACTGCATTGATGCCGTACTCGTCACCGTGCAAGTGGCGATACGCGTAATCTTTGGCAGGCGAGTCGAGGAAATATGAGCGCAGGTAAGTCGTACTGAGTGTGGGCCCACCGTCCGAATATGCGCCACCACTGGCTACGTTCAATTCGATTTCGTGGTCAATCGACCCGTCGAATGTAATGAATCGCGATCCGTCAGCCACGAATACTTTGTCCTGTACTGTGCCAAGCTCACCGATGCGCGGATAGTAGCCGCGGCGCACTTCCACCGTACCACCAATGTTAAAACCCCAGAGTGCCTCCGAAACGACGGGGGCAGGAGCATCCACGGAATACAACATGAAATTTCGCACCGAATCGTAGCTCTGCATGCGCAGGGCCTTCCAGGGACCGAATGGCCCAATCGCTCCCTCGAAGTAGGGGTTGGAAGTAAAGTTATTCGACGGACACCAGAACTTGCCCGCGCGAAACTGCTCGAATCGCGTGGCTCGGTTCGGAGAGAGGTCTACATCGAGGTAGCCAGCCAGCGGTGCGCACCAGTCCCAGGTTTGCGTCACTGGAATGGGAATGTCGACTTCATCGCCGAGCACATTCGGATAATCCCGGATTGCAGGTGCACCACTCGTTCCCGGCGAGCCGGGAAGATAGCCGTCATTTTCGATGGTATAGAGCAGCATCGCACTCCCGAGTTGGCCAAGGCGATAAGCGCACATGCGCTCGCGATTCGGCCGTACCGATGAGCCGGTCGCGGCGACGATCAGCGGAACGAGAACGGCCAGGCAACCCAGTACGACTACCATCTCGACGAGCGTCATCGCGCGCTGGTGATATCGATCGGATTGCCTACTTGTGTGCACGATCTGCACTCCTTGTTTCGCGTCGAAATGACCCGTTATCGCGACTAAGGTACGTGATATTCGAAATTCGGGTCCTGCAAGATTTCGTCAATTAGCGGCGTACGCGTTGGCGCGTTCATTTCCGAGAATGGGATTGTTGTTCCGGTTGGGTACCACCAACGCGGGTGGCGCGATGTCGTCTCGCTCATCCACGAGACATGGCCATCGTAGTGGATGGCATTGATGCCATAGTCGTCACCATGTTTGTGGCGATACGAGTACGCCTTCTGCGGCAGGTCGAGGATATAGGATCGAAGGTAGGTTTCCTGGAGCGTAGGGCCTCCGTCGCTATACATCCCGCCAGAACTGCTTCGCCAGTTGACGTCGTGATACACATCGCCTGATTCCGAGGTGTACCGCGACCCGTCGGCGAGAAAAACTTTGTCCTCAGTTGTCCCGAGTTGATCGAGTCTTGGGTAGTACGCTGGGGCCAATTCAGTGGTCCCAGCAATGTTGACGCTCCACAGTGCGTCGATCGTAACAGGTGGCGGTGCATCGTCCGCGTAGAGGAGGAAATTGCGACAGCTATTGTAGCTCAACATGCGTGTTGCGCGCCACGGCTGGAAGGGGCTGAGGGTACTATAGTTGTAGGGCACTGACGTGTAGTTGTTCGACGGACACCAGAATTCACCGAATCGAAACCGCTCGACGCGCTCGGCGCGGCTCGGTGAAAGCTCCACATTCAAATAGCCAGCCAACGGCGCCGCCCAGTCCCATGTTTGCGTGATTGCGATCGGGATGTCGTCTAAGTCGGTGGGTTGGCCGTTGTAAATCAGATCCAGGGCTGCTCCGCTCGTTCCCGGAGAGCCCGGGATGTAGCCCTCGTTTTCGATGGTGTACAGCAGCATCGCGCTCCCGAGTTGGCCAAGGCGATAAGCGCACATGCGTTCGCGGTTCGGCCGTACCGTTGAGCCAGTGGCGGCGACGATCAGCGGGACGAGGATCGCGAGACACGCAAGTGCGGTGACGGTCTCGATCAGCGTCATGCCCCGGCGTCTTGGGTTGCTCGGATTCTCTCTGATTGCTTGCATGACTCACGCTCCACAGTCTGCCGGCACGTCGTCACCGGTGAACAGAGCCTGGAAGATTGCGAAATCCTGAAGGTCGATGTGCTCATCGGCATCGAAGTCGAAGTAGCCGGCGCACTCGGTTGAAAGGTTGCCGCTATCCAGGCACGCGTGGAGTTGCTGGTAGTCGGTGGCGTCCACGTCGTCGTCATCGTCGAAGTCGCCTTGCGGCCCTGCCCGCAGGATCAACTTAAACGTGTCGCCGATTGCAATCTGCGAAACGTCGATGCGCCAAGGGTTGGGCGGCGCGAAGGTGATCGAGGTATCGACGGCTCCCAGCAGCACGTCGGTGAGCGCGCCGACGTGCTCGGCGAACTTCACCACGACAAGTCGAGGCGCGACGACCACCGGCACCGCGTTCGTCGAGAGATCGCCCGCAGCCACGAACGCGGGAGCGCCGTCATCGGAGCGTAAACGCAGTTCGACATGGCACGGCGCACTGTCGATCACCATCGCCAGCGCGAGGTCGAGCACATCGGTGTCGCCCGCGTCGCGCCGCCAGGTCGTGACCAATGGCGTTCCGTCGGCGAGCAGCACGTCGGCATCAACCGCGGCATCGAGCATGTCAGCCGGTGTGACGACGCGGAGGAGGTGGGCTTGGTTGCCGCCGACTGTGCCCACCTGCGGATGACTGGAATCCATGACACCAGCCGTCGTGCCGACGAGCGTGAGTGCCATGCCGGGCGTCGCCGCGAGCAGCAGCGCAAGAGTCGCCACCAGGGCGGTCGCGGTGCATACGTGTCGTTTGTTCACAGCCAGCTCCTTGGCATAGGTATTTGGCGGCTCATCCGGTTGCGGGCGAATTCTCCACCGCCTCGCGACGCGGACCGGGTAACCCGGCCTGTTGGGGAATCCGATGGTACCGCCCCAGCTTTCGGGTTTCCACAATAACGAGTCGGGCGAAGGTCCGGATTTCTTACACGGGAACTTGTTTTTGGGATTGTGGCGGGGGTTTGGGGTAAATCTTCGGCTCACGGCTTGACATATCATGAAGTCATGATATATTGAGGGTATGAAACGAAAGGCGGCGACAATCGAGCGGATTCCTGCCGATGTCCTGGAGAGCGTGGCGGCTGCTTTGCGGGTCCTGGCGCATCCGCATCGCCTGCGGGTCTGCGAGTTGCTCGAAAACACCGACCTGTCGGTCGGGCAGCTGGCGGCTGAGCTGGCGATCTCGCCCGCAGCCTGTAGTCAGCACCTGAATCTGATGCGGGCCCACGGACTGTTGTCGTGCCGGCGGGACGGCAAGGTGGTGTATTACCAGGTGGCGCATCCGCACGCACGCAACGTCATTCATTGCATTCGGGACCATATGCAGGCTTGAGGCGCGTAAGTTCACGGATCTTTGATTTTCGATCGCTGATCCCAATCGGAGCATACCCATGGCTCGTACCAAGATCGTGATTGTCGGTGGGGTGGCTGGTGGCGCGACGGCGGCTGCTCGGTTGCGCCGACTCAGCGAGGACGCGGAGATCGTGATGCTCGAGCGCGGCCCGTACATCTCCTTCGCGAATTGCGGATTGCCGTATCACGTGGGCGGGGACATCGCCGAACGCGACGCGCTCTTGCTGCAAACGCCGGAGAGCCTCCACGCCCGCTACAACCTCGACGTGCGCGTGCGGCACGAGGTGCTCGAGATCGACCGCGACATGCACGAAGTGGTGATCCGCGATATCGAGAACGACAAGACGTATCGCGAGTCGTACGACAAGTTGCTCCTCTCGCCGGGAGCGGCACCGCTGCGTCCGCCGCTGCCGGGTATCGACCATGCGAAAATCTTCACGCTACGCACCGTGCCTGACGTCGATCGCATCAAGGCCGCGGTCGACGCGGGGGCGAAGAGCGCACTGGTCATCGGCGGCGGGTTCATCGGCTTGGAGATGGTGGAAAACCTGGTGCAACGCGGACTCAGCGTGCACCTCGTCGAAATGCTCGATCAGGTGATGCCGCCGATCGACCGCGAAATGGCGTCACCGGTTCACGATCAACTGCGCGTTGCCGGGGTGAATCTGCACCTGGGCGATGCGGTGGAATCGTTCGTTGACGAAGGCGGGGCGGTTCGTGCCAAACTCAAGAGCGGGCAGGAACTCACGGGCGATCTGGTCGTTCTGGCGATCGGTGTGCGTGCGGAAAGCAAGCTGGCGAAGGATGCGGGATTGAACGTGCACGAACGCGGCGCGATCCGGGTCAACGACCACATGCAGACCAGCGATCCCGACATCTATGCCGTCGGCGACGCGGTGACGGTGACCGATTGGGTGACCGGTGGCGAGACGTTGATTCCGCTTGCGGGCCCTGCCAATCGTCAGGGGCGCATCGCAGCCGACAACATGCTCGGTCGCGACAGCGCCTATCGCGGCACGCAGGGGACGAGTGTGGTGAGCGTGTTCGACCTCACCGTGGCGCTCACCGGCGCGAGCGAGAAAACGCTTCAGCGTGCGGGCATGGCGTATGAAAAGGTCTATCTCTACCCGTCGCACCACGTGGGGTATTACCCGGGTGCGGCGCAGATGTCGGTCAAGCTGCTGTTTGCACCGGACGATGGTCGCGTGCTTGGCGCGCAGATCGTCGGTACCGAAGGTGTCGACAAACGCATCGACGTGTTGGCCATGGCCATTCAGGCGCGGATGACGGTGTACGATCTCGAAGAGGTCGAACTGGCGTACGCACCGCAGTACGGTTCCGCGAAAGACGCGGTGAACATGGCAGGTTTTGTCGCAGCCAATGTGCTGCGCGGCGATGTTCGCAACGTGCATGCCGATGCGCTCGAAGGCATGACCATCCTGGACGTTCGCAACCAGGACGAGTTCGATGCCGGTTCCATTCCGGGTGCAATGCTCATCCCGCTGCCCGAGCTGCGCAAGCGGCATCATGAAATTCCCAAGGACAAACCGATAGCGGTGCATTGTCAGGTCGGACAGCGCGGATATGTGGCTGCTCGGTTGCTCACCATGCTGGGCTACGATGCGCGGAACGTTTCGGGTGGGTATCGCACGTGGCGTGCGTTTCATCCCGCGGGCGCGCCGACGGGCGGACCAGCCAACAGTTCAAACAAAACGCTGGAAGGCTCAGGAGGCAACGTGTCTACTTCATCGCAAACTGCAAACAGCGCGGCACAAGGCGCAACTGACGCGACCAATGCAAACGCGGGAACTGCCACGGCAAGTGAGAAACTCGACGTCTGTGGCAAGTGCTGTCCCGGTCCGATCGTCGCGGTCGCGGATACGCTCAAACGCATGGCCTCGGGCAATGTGCTCGAAGTACACGCGACCGACGCGGGTTTCATGTCGGACATTCCCGCGTGGTGCCAGAATACGGGCAACGAGTTGATATCGGCGCAGCGCACGAACGGCCACTACGTCGCGATGATTCGCAAAGGCGCAAACGGAAGCGGTGCATCGGCTGCAATCGCTTGTGGGGCGTCATCGACGGCGGTTGCCGCGCCGCCAGTGGCACGGGGCAAGACGATCGTCGTATTCTCGGGCGAACTCGACAAGCTGATGGCTGCACTCATCATCGCGAATGGTGCGGCATCGATGGGGCAGAAGGTGACGCTGTTCTTCACCTTCTGGGGACTGAACGCGCTCCGCAAAGACGCGCCGGCGCATGTCTCCAAGACCGCGCTCGAACGCATGTTTGGCTGGATGATGCCGCGCGGCGCATCGCGTCTGCCCATGTCGCGGATGCACATGGGAGGGATGGGCAAAGCCATGCTCAACTACGTGATGCGTACGAAGAACGTTGATCCGGTGGAGACGTTGCTCGCCCAAGCCAAAGCGCAGGGGGTTTCGCTTGTTGCGTGTTCGATGTCGCTCGATGTCATGGGTATCAAAGAGGCGGAACTGATCGACGGCGTCACCGTCGGCGGCGTGGCTGCCTATCTCGCGGAAGCGGATCAGGCGAGCGCGAATCTGTTTATCTGATGAACGACAGGCCTAAGGCTTGAGGCCTGAGGCTTGAGGATTTCTTCGACATAGCCCCGGAAAGGGCGCGCGAACTACCTTGCTGAACTCCTTTGCTGCAAGCGCGTCCTTTCGGGGCTCCCTTCTTTGTGACCCCCGAGATTTCGCCGCGCTATTCCGCCGCTTCGTCCTCGTAGAGCACCTGCGCGATGGTATCGATGCGGTCGCGCATGGTGAGGCTGGCGTTGCGGCTGCCCGACATCCACGCGTTCGCGTGTTCGTGATAGATCCGCGGGCTGAGCAGCAGGACGGTGGGGTGTTCGAGGCGCAGTTCACGGGCCATGTGGCGGAGCAGGTCGCGCTGCGGTACAGTCAGGGGGATTTCGCGGAGCACATCCAGGAAGAGCGAACGTGGGTTGTACACCTTTCGCCGCCGCCAGCGCCGC
>JACKHH010000006.1 GCA_020639095.1 Phycisphaerales bacterium
CGGGTATCCGACCCGAGTCGCGTCCCGCCATCGTCGCTCTGACTTCGTACCTGCAAAGCCGCGTTCGGATCCCCGCGCCCGAGCAGGCAGCGGCGGTGCCCTACGCTTCCTCGAACACCGTTTCCTTGACGACTTCTTCAATCGTCGTGTTGCCGTCATAGATGGCTGCGAGACCTGCGTCACGCAAGGTCCGCATCCCGCGCTTCATCGCCTCCTGACGCAGAAGCGCCGACGACGCGTGCCGGATCACAAGCTCACGGAGATGGTCGTCCATCACCATGATCTCGTAGAGGCCTTGGCGACCGCGGTACCCGGTGTTGTTGCAGTAGTCGCAACCCCGCCCGTAAAAGAAAGGCCGGTCGCCAACATCCTCCGGCGTAACGCCCAGTTCCATGAGCATCTCTTCCGACGGGTTGAACTCGGTCTTGCAGTTCGGACAAATCCGCCGGACGAGCCGCTGCGCGACGATCGCTTCAAGTGTGGCTGTAACCAAGAATGGCTCAAGCCCCAAATCGAGCAATCGCGCAATGGATGACGGGGCGTCGTTCGTGTGCAGCGTGGTGAATACCAGGTGTCCCGTCAACGCGGCCTGCACGCTGATCTGGGCCGTTTCGAGGTCGCGCGTTTCACCCACCAGAATCACGTCCGGGTCCTGACGCAGGAAGCTGCGTAGCGCCCGGGCAAACGTCATGCCCACTTCGGTGCGAATCTGGACCTGGCACAGGCCGTCGATGTCGTATTCGACCGGGTCCTCTGCCGTGAGGATCTTCGTCTCCGGGTCGTTGAGTTCCGAAAGCGCGGCGTAGAGCGTCGTCGTCTTGCCGGAACCCGTCGGGCCGGTGTTCACCACGATGCCGTTCGGCTTGCGGATGAGCTGGCGGAAGATGGCGAGATCGTCGTCGCGCATCCCCAGCCTGTCGAGGTCGAGCGAGACGTTTGAACGGTCGAGCACACGCAAGACCACGCTTTCGCCGAACATGGTCGGCAAAATGGCGACTCGCAGGTCGATCGGGTTGCCGTGCATCAACAATTCGATACGCCCGTCCTGCGGCAGGCGGCGTTCCGCGATATCCAGATTGGCCATGACCTTCACGCGCGATGCGATGGCTGCGGCGATGTGCTTGGGCGGCGGCACCATTTCGTAGAGCACGCCGTCGATGCGGTAGCGCATCTTGAACTCGTCCTCGAACGGTTCAAAGTGAATGTCCGAGGCTTTGTCGCGAATCGCCTGCAAGAGCACGAGGTTGAGCAGCTTCTTGACCGGGGCCATCTCGGCCATGTCTTTGACGTCTTCGAGGTCGATGCTCTCGCCGCGGCCCGCGAACTTGCTCAGGTCCTCGTCGCTGGAAATCTCATCGATCAGACCGGCGAGCGACTCGGCGCCGCCTTCGGGGTAGTAGCGGTCGATCGCGGTTTGCAGCTTGGCTTCGTCGGCGATGGAGGCTTTGATCTTGAACCCGAGCAACGTCTGCATGTCGTCGGTCGCGTGGAAGTTGTCCGGCGAATCCATCGCGATCATCAGTGTGTTCGACTCGGGATCGAACCCGAAGGGGACGACCTTGTAGGTCGTGGCCATTGCCTGCGGAACCAGCGCGATGACCTCCGGCGGAATGTCCATCCCGCCGATGTCGATCAACTCCATGCCGACCTGCGCCGCCAGGGCGATGTTCAAGTCCTCGCGCGAGATGTGACCCAACTCGACCAGGATTGAACCGATAGGCCGGCGCTGCTCTTTCTGGATTTCGAGGGCTTCGTGTACCTCGGCGCGCTTGATGCGGCCCATCTTGATGAGGATGCGCCCGAGCTGGCGACCCTTGAGCTGCGAAATTGGCGGCATCTTTTTGTCGGACATCTGCGTTGCTCGCTCTATTGCGTTGACCGCGGCTCACCGCGATCGGTTTATGGTTCTTTGCCTGCGTTCGCCTTGTCACTGGCCCGGTCAACAAGGACGCGTTTGTCTTTGTTGGCCCCGGGCTTGGCGCCCAGGGTTCTGATTATCCCTGCCGAGCGCCGTCATTCATCACTCATCATTCTGCATTCAGGCAGCCTAGTCGTCGTCGACTTCGGTCACGACACCTTCCGCCTGGGCGACGCGGAGCACTTCCTCCGCCGTCGTGACGCCGTGAAGCACCTTGAGCTTGCCATCCTCGCGCAGCGTCCGCATGCCTGAGTTGATCGCGGCTTTACGAAGCTGCGTTGACGGCGAGCGGTTGAATGCAAGTTCGCGCAGCTCGTTGTTCATCTGCAACATCTCGAAAATACCCAACCGGCCATGGTAGCCCGATCCACCGCAGCGCTGGCAACCCCGGCCGCGGCACAGCGTCGCGCCGACAAGTTCCTCCGGCGTAATGCCCAGCAACTTGAGCTTGAACTTGTCGGGCGCGGGGTCTTCTTCCTTGCACTCCTTGCAGATCACGCGAATGAGTCGCTGGGCCATGATCGCCTGAATCGAACTGGCGACGAGGAACGGCTTGATGCCCATGTCGATGAGTCGCGTGATCGCCGACGGCGCGTCGTTGGTGTGCAACGTGCTGAACACAAGGTGACCGGTGAGTGCGGCTTGGATCGCCACGTCGCCCACCTCGCGGTCGCGAATTTCACCCACGAGGATGATGTTCGGCGCCTGACGCAACATCGCGCGAAGGATCCTCGCGAAGCTCAGGCCGATGTCCTCGCGAACCTGGCACTGGTTCATGCCCGGGAAGTTGTACTCAACCGGGTCCTCAGCCGTGATGATCTTCTTGTCCGGGCGGTTCAACTCCTGGAGCGCGGAATACAGCGTGGTGGTTTTACCCGAACCGGTCGGCCCGGTGACCAGAAAGATGCCGTTGGGCCGGCGAATGATCCGCTGGAACATCTCGTAGTTGTCTTCGGCAAATCCCAACGCACTGATACCCACGCTCGCCGATTCCGGACGCAGAATACGCAAGACGGTGCTTTCGCCGTGGTATGCGGGGCAGGCACTGACGCGGAAGTCGATCTGCTTGCCGCTGAACTTCATCTTGATACGCCCGTCCTGCGGGACGCGTTTTTCCGCGATGTCCATGCCCGAGATGATCTTGAAGCGGGTCATGACCGCGGCTTGGATGTTCTTGGGCACGTCGTCGCGCACGTGGCAGACACCGTCGATGCGGTAGCGCACCCGCACGCGGTCACCCATCGGCTCGATGTGAATATCGCTCGCACGGGCGCGAACGGCTTCACCGATGATGTGGTTCACCAGTCGAATGATCGGCGCATCGCCGTCCTCGTCCTTGGCGTCGAGCTTTTCCTTCTTCTCAAGCTCGTCTTCGAGGTCGATGCTCGCGCGGTCGATACTCGCCATCGTCTGCGAGAGGTCGTCCGTCATCTTCGAGAGGAACTCGTCGATGTACGCCTTGACCTTGTCTGCCGGTGCGAGCATCGGCACCAGTTCCTTACCCAGTCTGAACTTGAGCAGGTCGAAGGTGTCAAGGTCGAGCGGATCGGTGATGATCACCTTCAGGCGATCACCCTCCTCCGCCACGGGCAGGACGAGGTGCTTGCGGATGAGATCCGGCGGGATGAGCTGGAGCGCGTCCTTGGGCGGCGGGTCGCGTTCGATGTCGACAAACTCGAGACCCAACTGGGTCGCGAGCGCCTTCATCACGTCATCCATCTTGCAGAGTTCAAGCTCGACCAGCGCTTCGCCGATCCGCTTGCCGTTCTGCATTCCGTATTCGAGGCCCTGCGCGAGGGCATTTTCATCGATGATCCCCCAGCTCTGGAGAATCTCACCGAGCTTCTGACGTTTTCGAGCCATGGGAACAGGCTGATCCGGGAAAGAGTTAACGCAGGTCGCTGTTAGGACACCGGAGCGTCGGCACCGCGATCGCGGCGCCACAAGCCGCCCACAGCACCCGGGCAGCGAGGTCGGCACGGCATATGACTTTAGCGGCGTAAGTAGGCGCGATCAAGCACGCCAGCCCGCGGGCGGAGAGACGTCAACTGGGGATGAATCGCGTTGACACGTCTACGCTCGCATCTATAGTTCAGGACGAAAAACGCGGTCACCTTGCGCAATTGAATATCAACCCTCCTGTTGGGAGACGTAACTATCATGGCCAAAAAGACAAAATGGGTGTACTTCTACGGTGGCGGGAAGGCTGAGGGCGATGGCTCGATGAAGCAGCTTCTCGGCGGCAAGGGCGCCGGCCTCGCGGAGATGACCCGCATCGGCCTGCCCGTTCCCGGCGGATTCACCATCACAACCGAAGCCTGCGCCGCGTACAGCAAAGCCGGCAAGCGCTGGCCCGCGGGCCTCGAAGCCGAGGTCAAGCAGCACCTTCGCAAACTCGAAACCACCTGCAAGAAGAAATTCGGAAACAAGAAGGACCCGCTGCTCGTTTCGGTGCGCAGTGGAGCCGCGGTCTCCATGCCCGGCATGATGGAGACGATCCTCAACCTCGGACTCAACGACGAGTCGGTCGAGGGTCTGGCCAAGGCGTCGAACAATCGCCGCTTCGCGCTCGATACCTATCGCCGCTTCATCATGATGTACGGCTCGACCGCGAAAGGCGTCGAACGCGAACTCTTCGACGAAGCCCTCGACCACCTCAAGAACAACCACACCCGGCAGCGCATCGGCAAGCCGGAAAACATGCAGGTGCTCGACACCGAGGTGAACGAATTCGAATTCGAACAGCTCATCGGCGACTTCAAGCGCATCTACCGCGAGCACGCCGGCGAGGATTTCCCGCAAGATCCGATCGCCCAGCTCGAAGGCGCCATCAGCGCCGTCTTCGACAGTTGGATGGCGGACAAAGCCGTCACCTACCGCAAGGTCGAGAAGATCACCGGCCTCGCGGGCACGGGCGTGAACGTCGTGCAGATGGTCTACGGCAACATGGGCGACGACAGCGGAACGGGCGTGTGCTTCACGCGCGATCCCAGCACCGGCGAAAACGAATACTACGGCGACCTGCTGCTCAACGCCCAGGGCGAGGACGTGGTCGCGGGCGTGCGTACCCCGGTCAAGCTCTACGAACTCAAGTCGATCCTGCCCGAGGTGTACGAACAGCTGGAAGCCGTTCGCGCCATGCTGGAAATCCACTACCAGGACATGCAGGACCTGGAGTTCACCTTCGAACGCGGCAAGCTCTACATGCTCCAGTGTCGTACCGGCAAACGCAGCCCCACGGCAGCGTTCAAGATCGCAGTCGATCAGGCGACGAAGCCCGTGATCCCCGCCGGCGAGATCAAACGCCTGGTACGGAAGAAATACCTGCCGAAATCATACGCCAAGCGCGCGGCCAAGCCGGTCATCACCAAGGAGCAGGCGATCAAGCGGATCACCGCTGCTGATATCGAACGACTCTTCTACCCGGTGATCGATCCCGAAACTCCGTCGCAGGAGCTTTCGAGCCGTCGCCTGGGCAACGGTATCAACGCGGTTCCGGGCGCTGCCGGCGGCAAGATCGTCTTCACCGCAGCCGAGGCGGAATCGTCAGCGGCGAACGGTGACAAGGTCATCCTGGTGCGCAAGGAAACCTCACCGGAAGACGTCGGCGGCATGCACGCCGCACAGGGCATCCTCACCGCGACGGGCGGCAAGACCTCGCACGCCGCGGTCGTCGCGCGTGGTTGGGGCAAGTGCTGCATCGTGGGCTGCGAAGCGCTGCGTATTGACTACAAGGCGCAGACGATGGCGCTGAACGGCAAGACGCTGAAGGCCGGCGACTACATCACGCTCGACGGTTCCAGCGGTGATATTTACGACGGCCAGCTTGGCCTCGTCCCGCCGATCGAACCGCGTGAATACCACGAACTGATGAAGTGGTGCGACGGTTTGCGTCGCCTGCGCGTCCGCACCAATGCGGACACCCCGAACGACGCGAAGAAGGCGATCGAGCTGGGCGCGGAAGGCATCGGCCTGTGCCGCACCGAGCACATGTTCTTCGAAACCGAAGCGCGTCGTCTCGCGATCCAGGAGATGATCGTCGCGGACACCGAGGTTGCCCGCCGGACGGCGCTCGACAAGTTGCTGCCCTTCCAGCGCGGCGACTTCGAGGGCATCTTCGAGGCGATGGACGGGTTGCCCGTGACCATCCGCCTGGTGGACCCGCCGCTGCACGAGTTCCTCCCGCAGTCCGACGAAGACGCCAAGCGTCTGGCGCAGCATGCGGGCGTGAGCGTCGACTTCATCCACCAGCGTTCGGAGCAACTCCACGAATCGAACCCGATGCTGGGGCATCGCGGATGCCGTTTGAGCATCACCTATCCTGAAATCCTCGAAATGCAGGTGCGGGCGATCATCGAAGCCGCCATCAACTGCAAGAAGAAGGGCAAGAAGGTGCTGCCCGAAATCATGATCCCGCTCAGCATCGACGCGAAGGAATTGGGAATTCTCGTCGAGAAGACCAAGGCGCTGGCGGATGCGATCCTCGACGAGTCCGGCGTGCAGCTCAACTACATGGTGGGCACGATGATCGAAACGCCGCGCGCCGCCATCACGGCTGACAAGATCGCCGGCGTGGCGGAGTTCTTCAGCTTCGGCACCAACGACCTGACGCAGACGTGCATGGGCCTGTCGCGCGACGATGCCGGCCGGTTCCTGCCCGAATACGTCGACGAAGCCCGCGCTGGGATTTTCCCGGACGACCCGTTCCAGGTGCTCGACCAGGACGGTGTCGGTCAGCTCGTGCAGATGGGTATCGAGCGGGGCCGGGCGACGAATCCGAAGCTCAAGATCGGCATCTGCGGCGAGCACGGCGGTGAAGCCAAGAGCGTGAAGTTCTGCCACCGCGAAGGCATGGATTACGTCTCGTGCAGCCCCTACCGCGTACCGATCGCCCGACTCGCCGCCGCTCAAGCGGTGATCGAGGACGGCGCTGCGTCAAAGGGTAAGGGCAAGGGCAAAGCCTCCAAGGCTACCCGCAAGCCCGCAGCCAAGGCGACATCCAAGAAGAAAACGGCGAAGAAGAAAACCGCCAAGAAGTCGCCCGCAACC
The DNA here is from genome assembly GCA_020639095.1 of Phycisphaerales bacterium. Taxonomy (GTDB): domain Bacteria; phylum Planctomycetota; class Phycisphaerae; order UBA1845; family UBA1845; genus JACKHG01. Next base: position 6,968 of record JACKHH010000006.1, read on the forward strand.
AAGACCAAAAAGAAAACCACCAAGCGGGCACGGAAGAAATAACGCCCCAGTAAGAAATGACGCCAACATCGCGGGCTGACGCACGCGATTCAATCGAGCCACTCAACGGTTGAGTTGGTGGCGGAAAACAAACGACGGCCGCCTTCATCAAGTTGCACGATGATGGCGGCCGTCGGGTCGATATCGACAAGGTGCCCGGTGATGCGCTGCCCGTCGTGCGCGACGCGGATGCGCCGGCCCAATCCTACCGCAAGGCGCCGCCACGCTCCGCGAATCGCGTCGCCATCCCATGCATCCGCGACCGCAAGGTAGCCATCGAGTTCATTGAGAATCGCGGCAAGCACGGCTGTCCGATCGATCGGCTCGGGACTTGCAATATCCAATGAGGTCGCGCGATCGCGAATCTCCGGGGGGAAATGTCCCGCATGCTGCAAGCAGTTCACCCCGAACCCGATGGCGTAGCGCACGATCGGCCCGCGCGCGTGGGCTTCAATGAGAATGCCCGAGAGTTTCCGGCGATTGTGGACGATATCGTTGGGCCACTCGATCTCACAATCGACGCCCGTCGCGTTGCGAATTCCCGCACACAGCGCAACCGGAACCAGCAGCGACAACAGTCCGGCATCGACGGAGGCATATGTATCGGTCGCCTGCGGATCGTCGACAACACCGACGCTGCACAGTATGCCGGCGCCGCGCGGGCAACTCCAACTGCGGCCATGGCGTCCGCGTCCCAGCGTCTGATGCTCCGCGAGCACCACCGCGCCTTCAACGTCGGTATCCTGCTCAACGGCAAGCAGGTGCGCGTTCGTGCTCGCGAGTTCATCGTAATGGTCGACGCGCTGCGCGATGCGCAGCGTATGGAGCGATCGCCTGAGGCGGGGAATATCGAGAACGCCGTGCGTCATTGTTGCGAGGTGGTTTCCTGCGCGGACTCCTGCTGCACCTGCCGCACCACGTAGATCCCGCGCACAACCACGACAAGCAGCGCGAGCAGCAGCATGAAGCCGACCACGCTGCGAATTTTCTTCCGCAGGCCCATCGCCGCCTGATCCGGCGAAGGCTCGGGCATCGGGTCCGGCATTTCACGTTGGGCAGGGTCATCCATAGCCGGATATTAGGATACGAGCGGAGTTTCGTCACGCCGCGGTCACTACCGTACTACGCGACACACCGTCGCACGGGGCTTTCATGCCGCACCGGGTGGCACGGTCTTGCGCAGCAAGGCCGTGGGCGATTCAAAGCGATTGACGGCCCGACTGCAGCAGCCCTCCCACCCGAACGACGGCCATTTCCCTCGCGTTTACAAATCGACCGCACAGGGCCATACTGTCCCCCCGCGGAATCGCGATGGTTCTGGTTCTATTCGTCGGTTCAAGACTCGAACGGAATGCACACGCCATGAGCATCATCGTCAACAAGGACACCAAGGTCATCTGTCAGGGCATCACCGGCAATGCCGGTGCGTTCCACACCGCCAAGTGCCTGGAATACGGCACGCGGTTCGTCGGCGGAACGTCACCGGGCAAAGGCGGAACGAAAAGCGAACATGGCCTGCCCGTGTTCGACACCGTCGCGGAAGCCCGCGAAGCCACCGGTGCCACCGCGACGATGATCTTCGTGCCCCCGCCTTTCGCCGCGGACGCCGCGATGGAAGCTGCCGATGCGGGCATGGAACTCGTGGTGGTGATCACCGAAGGCATTCCCGCGCTCGATATGGTGCGGGCGCGAAAGTACCTCGACGACAAGGGTTCGATGCTCATCGGTCCGAACTGCCCGGGGGTGATCACGCCCGGCGAGTGCAAGATCGGCATCATGCCCGGTTACATTCATCGCCCACCGCAGGCGGGTTGCAAGAACGTCGGCATCATCTCGCGCAGCGGTACGCTCACCTATGAAGCGGTATGGCAGTGCAGCTCGCGCGACATCGGGCAGACCACCTGTGTGGGTATCGGCGGTGATCCCGTGAAGGGGCTCAACTTCGTCGAGTTGCTCGGCATGTTCAACGACGATCCCGCGACCGACGGCATCATCATGATCGGCGAGATCGGCGGCACTGACGAAGAGAACGCGGCGGAGTTCATCGCCGCGAACGTCAAGAAACCGGTCGTCGGTTTTATCGCGGGCCAGACGGCGCCTCCAGGCAAGCGCATGGGCCACGCGGGCGCAATCATCAGCGGTGGCGAAGGCACGGCTGCCAGTAAGATCGCGGCGCTCAAGAAAGCAGGCGTCGCCGTCGCAGCCTCACCTGCCCAAATTGGGGAAACCATGGCGAAGGCGCTCGCGGCATAGGCACTTACGGGACACACTCCTGAGCCCGCCCTTCATGCGTACGCGGGCCTTGGTTGATACCGCCGGAGCAAACACACTGTGGGACCGGTTTTCCAACCGGTCTTGACCGGCTGGAACCCGGTTCCACATTGGTGTGGTGAGGAACGCTTTGACCTGATTTCTACTTCCCGCATCCCTCATATGGGCGCGGTTGGATTTTGACTTGAACGAGGAGGTCTCGATTCATCATGCGTAGATTCGCACTTGGCGTCATTCCCGCGGTACTCGTCGGTGGTTTGCTCGTGTCAGCCTGTAGCAAGGATCAACCGCCGCCCCCGCCCACACCGTCCTCCGCGCCGCTGGCCAAGGCGCCGACCTCCGTACCGCAGCAGATGAGCGGTGAACTTCCGCCGGGCCACCCGCCGATCGATGGCATGCCGTCGGCTCAGGGCAAAGCACCGAACGACGACATTCACAGCGGTATGAATCAGGGCATGGGTCAAGGCATGGGCCAGATGTCCGCGATGCCGCCGAAGGATGAAGACCGCACGATCCTCGACAGCGCGCCAACCGAATTCGCCGGTTTGTCGCTGACACCGCCGGAAGGTTGGAAGGCGTACGACGCAAGCGGTGGCCCAATGGCGCCGGTGGCTGCTTTCGTGCTTGCAAAGGCCGATGGCGACAGTGCCGACGGCATCGCCCGGCTGACGCACTTCCCGGGCATGAAGAGCATCCCGCTCGAAATGAACCTGGAACGCTGGTATCGCCAGGTGCAGCAGCCGGACGGCAGCAACACCAAGGACGTCGCCAAGATGGAGACGATCGACGCGGGCGGCGCGAAGATCACCGTCGTCGACATGAGCGGAAACATCAGCGGCGCCGAGAAGCAGCGGATGATCGCAGCCGTCATTGAGCATCCCAACGGCCCGCACTTCCTCAAGGTCGTCGGCCCGGAAGCAACGATGGCGAAGTGGCACGACTCGATCATCGAATACCTCAAGAGCGCGAAGGTCGGGCAGTAGTCACCAGGGTTGCAGTCCGTGGTGAAATCCCAAGGCCTGCTTACAGCAATTGTGGTGCAGGCATCCTGCCTGCATAGCAAGGAGGAAGGTCGCTCCCTGTTCAGATGCAGGCAAGATGCCTGCACCACAATGGATTCCCTGCCGTATGCGGCTTCAATGACGGATCGGGTGCATTGAACCACTGGCTGCTCAAGTCCGAACCGGAAGACTATGCCTACGCTGATCTCGTGCGCGAGAAGCGCACGGTGTGGAATGGCGTGCGTAATAATGCCGCGCTGCTCCACATGCGCGGGATGAAGCGCGGCGACACCGCGTTCATCTACCACTCCGGGAAGGAGAAGCAGATCGTGGGCGCGGCAGAGATTGTCCGCGCCGCCTACCCCGACCCCAACGAGGATAATCCCAAGTGGCTCGTCGTGGATATCGCAGCCCGGATGCCGCTGCTCACACCCGTCACGCTCGCGACCATCAAAGCCGATCCGCGCTTCGCCGAACTGTTACTCGTCAAAATCTCACGCCTCTCGGTGATGCCGGTGATCGCGGCCCACTGGAAGGCGCTGTGCAAGCTCGGCGGGTTGTCGAGTAGGTGATCCGTTCTCGAAGCTGCGGGTTCGGCGTTTCACTGGTCGAACGGTTTGCTGCTTATTGAACCCTCTCGTTTGCTCCGCTCCCTTACAGTCGCGGCTCGGATTTGGGGCTGCTTGCCCTGGTGCGACTTCGCGGATATAGGTGACGTCGATGATACCGCGACGCCTGCGTTCACTTCCGCGCATTGCCGTCTTGCTCGTAGCCGCCATGTCGTGTGCGGGTTGCGACAATGGCTCCACCGCGATGATTCGCACGTTGCAGGAGCGCGTCGACAAGCAGGACCTTGCGCTCAAACGCTGCGCGAACGATGTCGCGGACCGCGACGCGCTGCTCGCGAACTTGCAGCGACGCGTCGACGCCAATCGCCCCTTCGCCAATCTCACGCTCGACGATCTCTTCACCGTCGATCGCATCGTGATCGTGGACCAGACCGGGGGATCCGATTTCGACGGCAAGCCCGGCGACGACGGCGTGATCGTCTACGTCCGCCCGGTCGACGCTCAGGGCGACACGCTCAAAGCAGCGGGCAAGATCACCGTGCAGCTACTCGATCTCACGGACCCGGCTTCACCACGCGCACTGGCCACCTGCGAATACGCGGACCGCGACGCGCTCGCAGCCGCTTGGTTCGGTGGGTTTCTCACGGATCACTACACGCTCAAGTGCGCGATACCAGCCGGTCTTTCGCCCGCGCGCGAAGTACACGTGCGGGTTACGTTTTTGGATTATCTAACCGGGCGCGAGTTCGTCGCGTCGAAGACGGTGATGTTGAAACGTATTGCCAAGGCGAACACCGCGAGCTCTCAACCCGTCGCGCAGTAACGCGGTTCGCAGGGCGCACACGCGGGTGTTTTGACCGCGAGCGTATTTATCCGATATGATACGTGGGCGAATGGAATCTTGGGCGTGATCAACTCGGCTGGAGCAGGCCATATGGAAGAAAACAAACGCGACAACGCGATCGCAACGGGCCAGGACAACGCGGCGTCAACGGCGGTCAAAGAGAAGCCGCGTAAGGCGCCGTCGTCCAACAAGCCGCGACAGCTTCCGCCCTACAAGGTTCTCCTGCACAACGACGACGTGAATGATGAGCGGCACGTGGTGCTCTCGATCCTGAAGATCACCAAGTTTTCGCTCGCGGAAGCGGAAGGCAAGATGCGCGAGGCGCACAACACTGGAATTTCCCTGATCCTGGTCACGCACAAGGAACGGGCGGAGTTGTATCAGGAGCAGTTCCGCACCTTCGACTTGACCGTGACCATCGAGCCCGACGCGTAGCACTGCGGCGCATGGCGGCGGGTAACATGACGATCGATGCTGGGCAACTCAATCCTCGGGCGATGCCGGCCGAGGGTTTTCTTTGCGCCGCGTGACGTGATCAGCGTCACGCGCGGTAACGCCACGAACCCATGACCGACAACACTGCCGAGACAACATCGCCGGAATCGACGAACCCGCTGCGCCGCCGCATCGACGCGTGGGTGGCACGCGCTCCGGAAGCGCCCTACCTGGCGCCGTTCATGTCGTTTCTTGTGCTCATGGCGCTGGGCAATTGGATTTTCCCCGGACCCGCCGGTGTTCCGTATTCGTATGCACTGCGGACGTTCGGCGCGCTGGCGGTGGCGCTCATCTTCTGGAAGTATTGGCCGCCCCTGGGCAAGCTGCACCTGCCATCCGCGATCTTCTTCGGCCTGCTGACGACGGTGATGTGGATCGGCGTGCACAAGTGGTTCGCCGGGTTCAGTTGGTATCCGGACACGCAAATCCTTGGCCGCGACGCTCCGCCGGAGAAGTTCTATGACTGCTTCGCGCAGCTCGGGACCGGGTGGGCGCTGTGGCTGTTCCTCGTCATCCGCATTGGCGGGGCGTCGATCGTCGTGCCCATCGTCGAGGAGATTTTCTGGCGTGGGTGGGTGCTCCGCGTGCTCGTCGATTACTGGAAGTGGGAGCGCGTCCCGCTGGGCGCGTACACCCTCCGCGCGTTCATCATCTGCTCGCTCGCGTCCGCGCTCGAACACCCCATGTGGGAGGTCGGGATTCTCTGCTGGGCGGTGTGGAACCTGCTCTTCTACTGGAAGAAGAGCCTGCTCTTCATGATCGTCATGCACGGGATCACGAATTTCGCGCTCTACGCCTACGTGGTCTACGCGAAGGACTGGGTCTTCTGGTCGTAGCCGCGGCTGCGCTATTCCGCGCACTGGGAAATTCACAAAACACCAGTTCCCCTTCACCGTAAGTATTCCCTCGCATAGCAAAAGCGTGACCGCTTGAACCGTTAACGCAAACCGAATTACAACATGTCGCGACATGTCACTGATTGTGCGGCGCATTGGGATTCACGGCGCTTCGCCAACGTTCCGACCGAAACAGTTGCATTCGCTACGGCGCGCCTGCCAATTGCAAGTTCGCGCGCACCCACAGTTGAAACTGTTTCATGCGCAACGCGCCTATTCTTGCGCCGCGCAGCTTGTATCGCACTGCCGCAAATGAGTACACTTGCCCGCGAGAGAGAGCGGATTCGGCAACAACGTTGGCGAATCCACGGGAGGACGGCGCAGTTCGCCATGTGCCTACGCGCCGACGGTATTATTGGGAATACACAATGACCGCGCAATGGCGCAACCACCATTGGCGTTCCCGAAAAGCATCTCTTTCAAGAAGGAGGTAGGGATTCATGTCACAGAAAATCAACCACACCCGAACCTTGGGCGCCGCACTGGCGATCGCGTGCTGCGCGGGGTTCGCATCGCCCACCTGGGCAACAGTCAACCTCAACCCCGGGTTCGAGCTAGGATCAGCCGGTGATGCCGACAACTGGAACGAACTCTTCTTCGGCGGCGGCGCGGGCACCATCACCGAACGCACCAACCTTGAACCCGCAGCCGGTGATTGGCACATGATGCTGCACCTCGCGGGTACGGATCCGTCGGGCTCGCACGCCGAAGCCCAGAACCAGTCCCCGACCTTCTCAGTCACCCCGGGGAGCCTGTACGACTTCAGTTTCGACGCGAAGCGGGTCGGGCCCCTCGGCGTTTCCGTGGTCGCGTTCTACGTCGTGCAGTGGCTCGACAGCGATGGCAGCCACGGTGGCGGCGTCAAGGGTTCAACACCGCTCACCATGTTCGGCGGCGGCCTCACGGAAGACTATCAGACGTTCGGATTCACCGGTGAAGCCGCGGCAGCCGACGCTGACGCTGCACTGATCAAAGTCTATCTGGATGGCGGAGCAATTCTCGGTGCGTCCGCAACTGTTTACGTCGACAACGCGGCGCTCACGGTCCCCGAACCCGCCAGTTTGACATTGCTGGGTATCGGCTGCCTGTTTGCGACACACCGCCGCCGCAGTTAATCGGCGCGCGAAACAGTACCATCCGAGCACAACAGATATCACACGAGAGCTGGCCTCGATGACGGTGTCATCGAGGCCAGCTCCCTTCATACCCAAGGACATCGCAGAACTCCCCGCCCCCACCCATCTTGCCTTTGACGGAGTCGCGTAAATTGGTTTAGATACGGGCCAATTGTCGCACGACATCACTAGCCCCAGGTTTGCTGAAGCAGGAATCACCTCATGGAATACATTAGCGCAATCGACATCGTCGTGTTCATCGTGCTCGCGATCTTCGTCATCGGTCTGGGGCTCATCGCGAGCCGGGGGGAAAAGACGCACGGCGAAAAAGGCGCTCAGGATTACTTCCTCGCAGGACGCGGACTGACCTGGTGGCTCGTCGGCTTCAGCCTCATTGCCGCGAACATTTCGACCGAACAGTTCGTCGGAATGAGCGGAAAAGCCGCGGCTTGGTTGGGCATGGCCATCGCAAGCTACGAATGGATGGCGGCGATCACGCTGGTGCTCGTTGCATTCGTCTTCCTGCCGACGTTTCTCAAGAGCGGCATTTACACCATCCCCGAGTTCCTTGAGTACCGCTACAACACGTTCGCGCGCACGGTGATGGCCATCGCCACGCTGATCATTCTCGTCGGTGTGCCGACGGCATCGGTCATCTTCTCCGGCGCCAAAGTCATCACCGGCAACTTCCAGGGCGCGGTGCTCGGCCCGCTCGACTTCGGCAACATCACGTTGGGCTGCTGGATCATTGGTTCGGTGGCAGCCGTCTATGTCTTCACCGGCGGACTCAAAGCCTGCGCATGGACCGACCTGCTGTGGGGTTCGGGCTTGATCATCGGCGGGACGATCATCGCCTACTACGCGTTTCACGCGCTCGCCGGCGCGAGCCCGGAAGCGCTCGTCGCGACCGCGACGCACAACGTTTCGCCCGAGGATATTCGCGGCAGCGGGGCTTGGTCGCGCTTCATGCAACTCAACTCCGGCGGATTGCCCGAGGGCAAGCTGCACATGGTGCGCGGTGCGGAAGACAAGGAACTGCCCTGGACCGCGCTGGTCGTCGGATTGTGGATTCCCAACTTTTTCTACTGGGGCCTCAACCAGTACATCACGCAGCGCACGCTCGGGTCGCGCAGCCTCCGTGAAGGTCAGAAGGGCGTGGTCTTCGCCGCGTTCCTCAAGCTGATCATCCCGTTTGTCGTGGTCATGCCCGGTATCCTCGCGTTCAACCTCTACAGCGGCGACCTCAAGGACGACGCGGTGAACCGCAACGCCACGGTGCTCTCCGACTACTCGCCCGAACTTTACGCGTCGCTCTCCGACAGCATGAAGCCCGCCAACGAACCGCGTAACAAACAGATCATCGAGGTGATCGAGAAAAACCTGGCGGACACGACGGCAGCGGACAAGACCTACCTCTACAAGTTCGAGCAGGACTTCGCCGAGCAGCATCCCGAGGACGCAGCCCGCATCGCCACGTACAACGCGAAGCAACTCGGCGCGGAACTCGATGCCGCGGCATTGTCGGCCGGTGGTCAGGATCTTGCCGATGCGAACGAGAAACTGATCAAGGACCCGGGTGAGCGCTTCGCCACGGAAACGCTGCCCGCCTACGACCATGACAACGCGTTCCCCACGCTCATCCGCAAGCTGCTGCCGGTGGGCATCGGGTTGAAGGGCTTCGTGCTCGTCGCGATCTTCGGTGCGGTGGTGAGTTCGCTGGCGTCGATGCTCAACTCCGCGTCCACGATCGCGACCATGGACATCTACCGCAAGCTGCGCAAGGACGCGAGCCAGTACGAACTGGTGACGGCTGGTCGCGTATTCGTGGTGATCTTCGTACTCATCGCAATGATCATCGCGCCGTTCCTGGGACATCCCGCGTTCGGCGGCATCTTCACGTTCATCCAGGAATTCCAGGGCTTCATCTCGCCGGGCATTCTCGCGATCTTCCTGTTCGGGTTGCTCGTGCATCGCGCCCCGCGCTACGTCGGCACCGTGGGCCTGCTGCTCAACCCCGTGCTCTACGCCCTGTTCAAGTTCAGCCCCGCGATCCTCGGTAGTGCGAACCCCGGATTCCTCGCAACCGTCGCGAAGTGGTCGTTCCTCGACCGCATGGCGCTGTGCTTCGGAATTGTGGTGGCGACACTCACTGCCCTGACGGTGATCTCGCCGCTGAAAAAACCGGTCGAATTGCCGGTCAATCCCGAAATGGACATCACGCCCTCGAAGGGCGCGATGGCGTTCGGCGGCGTCGTGTGTGCATTGACCGTCGTGCTGTATATCATGTTCTGGTAGACGACGGTTAACGCATCGCGCGCAGGCGCAGGGATGAGCACGCATGAAAGTACTGGTCACTGGCGGTGCCGGGTACGTCGGCAGCCACTGCGTACGCCGGCTCGTTGATGCCGGGCACAACATCACGGTTCTCGACAACCTCTGTGCCGGACACGCGGACGCATTGCCCAAGGGCGTACCGCTCGTTCGTGCTGACCTGGCTGACGCGCAGACGCTCAGTGAGGTGCTCGATCGTTCGTTCGACGCGGTGATGCATTTCGCCGCGTTCCTCGACGTCGGCGAGTCCGTCCGCGACCCGCTCAAGTATTACCAGAACAACGTCGTCGGCACGATCGGTCTGCTCCGCGTGATGCAACTGCGCGAAATTCGCCGCTTCGTGTTCAGTTCGACCTGCGCGACGTACGGCGTCCCTGAGCAGGTCCCGATTACGGAAGACTTACCGCAAGCGCCGATCAACCCCTACGGACACAGCAAGCTCGCCATCGAATGGGCGCTGCGCGACAGTGCGGAAGGGTGGGGGCTGGGCTCGTGCGCGCTGCGCTACTTCAACGCGTCGGGCGCTGCCCGCGACGGCAGCATCGGTGAGGACCACGATCCCGAAATCCACCTGATCCCGCTCGTGCTGCAAGTCGCGCTGGGCCAGCGCGAGTCGATCAAGATTTTCGGCACCGACTACCCCACACCCGACGGCACGTGCATTCGCGACTACATCCACGTCGAGGACCTCGCGGAAGCGCACCTGCGCGCACTGGAACACACTGCCAAGGGAGGGTTCAACGCGTTCAACGTCGGCACCGGCGTGGGCACGAGCGTGCGCCAGATCATCGAAGCCGCGTGTGCCGTCACCGATTGTGCAATTCCCGCAGTGGAAACCGAGCGCCGGCCGGGCGACCCGCCGCAACTTTACGCCGATCCATCCAAGCTGCGCGACACACTCGGCTGGAAACCGGAATACACTGACATCACCGCAATCATCGAAACCGCGTGGCGCTGGCACCGCACGCACCCCAATGGCTACGAATCGTAGGTCGGCGGTTCCGCGTCGTCACCGCTTCAAACCTCACACCACCGCCCCACGCGTTCGCCGCTGCGCAGGTCGCTGACTACACTTCAGCGGGCTAACGTTCGCCAACACCCGCGCAACCGGAGAGGACGCGTCATGAAAGCAGCCGAGCTGTTCGTCAAGTGTCTCGAAAACGAGGGCGTCGAATACATCTTCGGTTTGCCCGGTGAGGAAAATGCCCATTTCATGATGGCGCTCGACAATTCGAAGATTCGCTTTGTGCTCACGCGGCATGAGCAGGGCGCGTCCTTCATGGCCGACGTCTATGGCCGGTTGACCGGCAAACCCGGTGTGTGCCTTGGCACGCTCGGCCCCGGCGCGACCAACCTCGTCACCGGCGTCGCCGACGGCAACATGGACCGCGCTCCGATGGTCGTCATCACCGGCCAAGCCGATAGCCAGCGCCAGCACAAGGAATCGCACCAGCACATGGACGTGGTCGGTCTGTTCAAACCCGTCACCAAATGGGCGACCCCGATCATCCACCCCAACAACATTCCCGAGGTCGTGCGCAAAGCCTTCAAACTCGCGACCACGGAAAAACCCGGTGCCTGCCACATCGAATTGGCGGAGGACATCGCCCGCGAAGACGCCACCGATCCGCCGATCATCCCGCACAAGTACCGCCGCCCGGTGCCCGACGACAAGATCGTCGACGACGCCATGGCCATCCTGCGCAACGCGAAGCGGCCCGTCATCCTCGCGGGCAACGGCGCAATCCGCCGCCGCTCCAGCGCGCAACTTCGCCGCTTCGCCGACGCAACCGGTATCGGCGTGATCAACACCTTCATGGGCAAGGGCTGCGTCGACAGCGAATCGCCGCATTGCCTTTTCACAATTGGGCTCCAGGCGAAGGACCTCGTCGCCTGCGCCATCGACGCTGCCGACGTCGTCGTCGCACTCGGCTACGACATGGTGGAGTACCCCCCGCGACTGTGGAACCGCGGCAATGACAAGCGCATCATCCACATCGACTTCGTGCCCGCGGAGATCGACGACCATTACCACATTGAGGTGGAGGTCGTCGGCGACATCGCACACACGCTGTGGATGATGAACGAACGCGTCGCGCAGGAACCGCTCAAGTTCGACGTGAAGCAGCACCGCACGGTGCGCAGCGACATGCTGGCTGACTTCGCCGCACACAAGGACGACGATACCGAAGGGCAGATCCGCCCGCAGAAGGCGCTCTGGGACGTACGCCAGGTGCTCGGCGACCATGACATCCTGCTCAGCGACGTGGGCGCGCACAAGATGTGGATCGCGCGCTACTACCAGTGTCGCGAGCCCAACACCTGCCTGATCACCAACGGTTTTTGCTCGATGGGCTTCGCGCTGCCCGGGGCGATCGCCGCGAAGATCGCGCATCCCGATCGCCGCGTGCTCGCCATCTGCGGCGATGCTGGTTTCCTCATGAACGTGCAGGAGTTGGAAACCGCGCGACGCATCGGCGCGAACTTCGTCACGCTGATCTGGGAAGACCATTCGTACGGCTTGATCGAGTGGAAACAGGACAACGAGTTCGGCCGGCACACCGATCTGACCTTCGGCAACCCCGATTTCGTCAAGCTGGCGGAGGCGTTCGACTGTCAGGGCATTCGCGTGGACAACGCGCGCGATCTCGCCGGCGCATTGGAAGCCGGTTTCAACGCGGGCAGGCCCTGTTTGATCAGCATTCCCATCGATTATCGCGAGAACGCGTTGCTCACCAAACGTTTGGGCAACATCGCGTGCCCGATCTGATCCGCGCAGGATTTGGTCCGCGCAACGTAACGGCGGAACAGATCCCGCCCCCGGGAGCGACCCGAAGCGCTGCGAATCTGTTCCGCCACAAACGCTGACCTAGGAGCAATAAACGGTCAGCGACTAGCCATTGCTACCGGCATCGATGCCGGTGCTGTTGAAATCAATTCCGGTGGTACCGAAGTCCGCGTTGGAATCGGCATTGGTGTCGACGTCGTCATACGTATCGTCGGCATCCACACCGGTTGTGGTGATGTCACGATCCGTCATACCGGCCGTGGTCGTCGATTCGGGGATGTCGACATCATCGATCGGCATACCACCCGGCACGCCCGACACCGGTGGCACGACGCCCAGCGGCGGACCGGTCGTCGGCAGCGCGTCGGTCCGGGTATCGGTTGATTTCGCCGCGCCGTTGCTTTGGTCTTCGCAACCCGCAACGGTGGCGATTCCCAACAGTACCGCGAAGATGGGGGCTGCGATTCTGAAACCCATGCGATTTTTGCGTGATGGCGATGTCATTTTCAGTCTCCTTTCGGATATGAATGCGCGACATCGTTCAGCGTCCATGTCCTGCCGCATCATTTGATTGATGCCGGCATTCGGTTTCGATGTTCGTGCGCCGATCACGTGTGCACCAGCACGCAACGAACACCACAGCACGCCCGAATTTTAGGATTTGAGAAAGCGCGCAAGCAAAGGCGACCCGCGTTTGCGAGCCGCTACACGGGAAAACTCCCTGCATGAAATACGGCTGTTGCGCGCAGCGCGTACGGGAATCACCTTGTAGTTTTTTGACGGTATTATGGCATGGAATTTGCGTAACGCGGACAGACTGTTAACGCCGGCTTCGCGGTGGACGCGTCGTCTGGTCGTCGGACGACCGGCCATCGGTATCGTCATCGGATTGGGAATCATCGTCAGCGACATCGCTTCGCGTGCCGCGCCGTCCGTCGACCAAATCATCTCGGCTTGTACTGTCGGTTGAAGTTCCGGAGTTACCCGAACGCTGATCACCACGCGTTGCCGACGTCGGCGTATCGTCCCCGGTGTCATCCGTCGTAGCGATATCGTCCTGGTCGCTCGAATCCACGGGTTCAGCCGTCATGCCGGTATCCATCGCGTCGGAGCTTATCGCGTCGGCGTTCGCGGTATCGACAACGTCGCGCGTCGCTTCCGTACCTTCATCTGGTGACGTACTCTGGCAACCAGCCGCTACCGTGAGTGCGATTGCCATAATCAAGGTGCTGACGATACCAGTAGCGCTCTTCATGATCGCTTCATCCTCCGTACGCTGTTTCAGCTCAAATCGTTGCCGGAACGCGTTTTCTGACGCAGGCCGAATCCGCGCCAACACTAACGGAAATTGCCCATCGCTGCAATTTCCAATGCTGTAGGCGACAGGCGGGCATGTGCAACCTTCTATGGTGTGGAATACACAGCAATCGGCGCGAACGCGGAATTGTCGAGCGAACCAAACCAGCCAAGCTGGTGTCGGTCGCTCCCCAGTTTGCTATTCGCCAACCGTTCACCCGATACGTGCCCATCGCACCACGCGACATTGGTGTTTTCGCGATGGCGGAAGTGGATGCTGGGCGTGCTCAACCACCAGTCCGCCGGCTCGCCGCGGCGCTCCACCGGGCCCTGCGTGGTCACGTCGAGCGACCAGGGCGGCTCGCAGAAGGAATACTCGATGAAGTATTCCCCCCATTGCGAGTGGTACTGCTCGAACGCGGTGTCGGTGAACATCACCGTGTCCGCGGGCCGCGCGATGCGCGCGGCGGGCCATCCGAGCAGATACTGTGCCTGCTTCGTGATGTCACTCGCCGTCAGTTCGTTCGAGTAGAATCGCGAACCCACGCCGTAGAGGTTGTAGCCGTACCCACCACAACCGGCTTCAAAGGCGTTGCGCGCGCCGTCGGTGACGAACTCCGTGCGCTGCGGGCAGCCTGTAATCTTCCCGTCGCGCAGCGAATTCACCAGCGGCCCTTTCTCAGGGTCAAACGTGTTCTTCTTCGGATCGGGATCAACCGCGGCGCTCGCGCGCGCACCATGCCAACGATTCCGCCCACCGAAACCATTGGCCATGTCACTCGCGCCGGGCACGAACAGGTCGCGGTTCTCCAGCGCATAGCTGGCGTTCGCGAGATGCAGTTGCCGAATGTTTGAACGGCACACCACGGACTTGGCTTGATCGCGCGCCCCGCGCAGCGAAGGCAACAGAATCGCCACCAATAGCGCGATAATGGAAATCACCACAAGCAATTCAACCAGCGTAAACCCGCGCAAGCGCACCCAATCCGAGCCGCGACTGTAAGGGAGCGGAAGTATCCGGCGCCGCCAAGATCGCAACGCCAAACCACCAGCGCGAAAAGGCTTCTCTCTCCGATCACTCACACGTCGCCCCCAGATACGTCGCCCGGAGCACCGCCAAATCGCCAAGATCCAGCACGCCGTCGTTCCGCACATCGCCCACAATCGAGAACGCGGGATCGGGATCTTCCACATCGCGCAGGTTCCGCAGGCGCAGCAGATCGACCAATGTCACGGTTCCGTCCGCGTCGAGGTCACCCGGACACGCCACTGGCTTCACATCCGCAACGGCATCGATCTCGGGCGACGCCTCACCCAGCGGCCCCAGCACGAGGTCGACCGCACTGGTAATCCGCACGAAGTCGCAACCATCGAGGTTGGCGGGTTGCCACGTATCCGGGTCCACCGCCCAAGCAATATCAAACGCGTCGCCCCCACCCGAGCCGGGCGTCACACCGACGCGATAGGGATTATCCGGCATTGTGTAGAACACATCCGCGTCAGCCTCGGGATCATCGACGACGTTGTCGCCGTCGAAATCGCCCAAGCGCAGCGTCGGCGAGAACTCCGCGTAACCCCACCGGCCTTCGAGGTGATCGTTCTCGGGATCGCTGTCACCAAAGTTCGGATTGACCACGACCCCGAGCGCTCCGCCCTGGCCTGATGGGTTGCTGTAGAGCAACGCGGACACCTCGAACGCTTCCGTCGTGTACCGGCCAGCCTCGTCGAGCGGAATAGCGCAAGGCCCTTCCGGCAAGTAGGGATAAACACCAGCGAACGGAAACCAGTTCGGATTGCTCGGCGGATACGGCCCGCCTGCAACATTGTCCCAGGTCTGCGCGCGGTAGCCCGCGCCGTTCGTCGTCATGCTGCCGGGCACGAGATACCACACCTCGTCCGGATGCGTGCCCGGCAAACCATCGCTGTTGACGTCGCGCATGATCTCGACGTGCGCCGGTTCCGCCCAGTGTCGCTGCGGATCGTTCGACACCCACGTCGCATTGCCGTACACGATGAAGTCGAGCCCGAGGTAGTTGCCGGGATCGTCGCGCACAGTGTGGTCGAAGCGCACCACCACAGACCCGCCGAACCCGCCGAGACTCAGCGCCGAAGTGTTGTCCGGCGTGCTGGTTCCGCCACCGCTCGGCGGACCAAGCACGCGCCCCGGTTCATTGAACGTCGCATTGTTCACGAACTGCCCGGGCGCCGGCACGCACGAAACAACCTCCGAAGCAAAGTCCGCAGCCCGCGCAACCCCAACCGCCGGCAACATCACGAAAACCATCAGCAAAACCAAATCAGAACCCCGTGCGCCAGCACGGGGCAAGAAGCAAGCAAGCCGATCAGTCCCACAAATGCCTTTCCACCCACTCATCGCGTGCCCTCCGTCAAGACCGAGCCACGCAAACCACACGCCGGCGCACCAACCGGACCACCCAGGCACGCACGCAAAACCTCGAAATCGCCCGCGTCCACGTCACCGTCGCCGTCCACATCGCTCGCAGCGCAGGCATCAACCGGAGATGCGCCGAAGCACATCTGCAACGCGGCATAGTCGCGCAGGTCGACGTGCGTATCGCTATTGATATCCGGCCCGCCGACAACCGTCAGCGTGACACTGGCTGAGAGCGGATCAACCGAAACCGCATCGAAAAGCGCACCGTCCGGATCGGACTGCGTCTGAGCAGCCCGTGGCGAATCCAGTGTCAACGTGATCGCCCCGACACCAGTCAACGTCAGCGAATACGTCGCCACCGTGCCCGCAACCGCTGGCGCCAGACCATCCAGCGGATTGCCCGACGGATCGGCGTTGTCGAGGTTGATAAACACCTCATCGAGTGACGCACCATCCGAAAGCGCAACCGGAAGCCCATCGCCCAGCGGGTCCTGCGGATCGCTGCCCAGGTAACGCAGTTCCGGTGTCACGACGCGTTGCGCAACAACCGCCTGCGCACTACCGCCAAGCAGCAGGCGATAGGCGCAGGCGGCCATGCGTTCACTGTTCGTGACCACCACCGACACTTCCACCGTGTCGCCGAAGGCAACCGTCGAACTCGGCGGACCAATCAGCGCAAACTCAGCCGATGTCACGCCGCCCAGCCCCCCGGCGAACACCAAAGCAGTGGCCATGAAAAGCGTGGATATCATGCTGCCAATCCCAATCGCCGACGACGCGTGATCGCAGCCCCGACAAGCAGTAGCAACAGCGTTCCCGGCTCGGGCACGACGTAGCTGTAAATCGTCTCGCCCTCGCGAACGTAGAACTCACCCGTCACGCTGTTGAAATCCACGCCGTAGAAGTTGAAATCGTTCAACGCATCGGGGTCGAACTGCCGCACCTGCAACGGATCGGAAACGACGGCGGCGCCTCCCCCGCCCAACGCGTTCGCGACCGCGTTTGCCCGCACCAGGGCTGCGAAGTCGCGCTCACCGCTGCCGAACAGATCGCTGCCACCCACGTGCAGGTTGCCCTCAGCATCGAAACCCAGTGCTCCCGCGGACAACACATCGACGATCAACGCACCGGACACCTCGAAATCGACGGCAGCCCCTCCGGAAAGCGCCGGTTGCCAATCCGTCAACGAAAACGCCTTAACCCAACCCGTGTCGCTCGCACCCGCGCCATCAAAACCGTTACCGGTGTAGAGATTGCCCGCGCCGTCGAAGGTGATCCCGCTCGTCCCCCCGCCGATGTTGTCGACCAGCGTTGCGCTCGTCGGACTCGCCGGCGTACTCGACGTGTCCAGCGCAACCACGGCGCTGGGATTTCCAAACGCACCCGCGGTCATCGCCAAATACTGATTGTCAATCCACTCAGCCTCGTAGTGGTTCGCGGAGAACCAGTCGCCGCTCAACCCGCCGAGATCAAACACACCCACCTGATAGTTGCCGAAGCTGGCTCCGCCGTTGTTGCCCACCGCGATGCGCGACCCGTCCGGCGACACGCGAACAAATGCCGTCGCGTACGAACCCGGCGACACGTCCGCGCCCGGCAGCGTCCCCAGCGATGCGTACGTTCCTGACCCTATGGCGGTCTCCGCATACACCTCCGCGTTGACCATCGCCACCACACGCCCGTCCGCGAGCACGTCGAACGACGACGCCCCGCTCGGTAATGTGAACACGCGATCCAGCGAATACGCGCTGAACGCATCCGCACGGACCGTCACACTGGCAGCCGCCAGCGCGCAGCCCGCAATTGCGAATTGCCAACCGCGCAACGCACCGCCGCGCGCACGCGTCACCCGTTTACCATGCATCCCCACCATCACACACCTCCTGTTTGAGAGAGCGTGGACGTGTGCACCTAGGATGTGAATGTGCGAAGAGCCCTGCCGGCGCAGACGAATCCCTACAGCGAAACAACGCTCGATGCGACGAAGGGATATGAAATGAAAAGCAAACCGGCATGTGACCACCACACCTTCCCGCGAAGGCGCACAGTCCAGACAGCGGTCATACTGGCCGGTCTCCTGACTTCCGGGCACGCCGGCGACGCGTCAAACGCTTCGCCGATTCCTACCTGCCGCGCCTTCTCACTCGCAAACCCGCGAGCAATGGCAACGTTGCGGCATTCGTTCCCGGTCACAGTAGCGGGGCTGTCCCGGATTCTCACCGGATTCCCGATTACGCCCGCCGGATCCGCCGGCAGGCCACCAGCGACCTGTGGTGAAGCTTCTACAACAATCACGGCTGCAAAGTCAAGTCACTTCCGCGGACGAAGTCGAAACCCCTCTCCCCCTTGGGGGAGTGGATGGGTGTGGGGGAATTCGAGAACAACGCATCATCTACAAGACAACGCCATCGCACAATGCCCTCCCCTGTCCCCTCCCAGCGGGAGGGGCGTTTCGCCGAACACTGCTCATTCAAGTGCGACATTGCTGACTCGGACCCCATCCGCAAAGGATATTAGCTCCTCACTTCACGTGCAGCACAACAACATTGCCCGCCGCCAGATTCACCGACAAGCGACCGGCCTTCAATTTCGGCGACTCACACGACGTCACGCTCAACAGCACGTCTGCTTGCTTCGCGCCACGCGCGATACCGCTCACGCTCGTCTTGCGCGGCGCGTCGTAGTCGAGGTTCGCCAGCATGATGAGCGCCCCCTTACCGCGCGCGAGCTTGAAGCCCGTCGCGATGATCCGCTTCGCGTTCGCGCTCAGCTTCGGCGCGAAGTAAGCGCGCGGATTCGTCAACGCATTGAGATACGCGCGGCGCAGCGCGTTGGCTTTGCCGATCAGGTCAGCCATCTTCCGCCCGCCAGCGTTCGCCCAGTGCAGCGCGTAGCGATCGAAGAACGCGAGCTTGCCATAAAGCGGGTCGGACTTGGGCAGCACGTAGCGGTCCTTGGTTTTGGCATCGAGCCCCAGGTTCATCGGCTGGCGTTCGAAAACTTCCATCCCGCCATTCACCATCGGAACCGCGTTGGGCAAAAAGCAATTGACCACGACGGCTTGCATGGCGAACTTCCGCTTGCCGCGGCGTACGACGGCGCGAGGCGTATCCGGGGTCTCTGCCGCGGCCATCACCGGCACCTTGAGCTTCGGAATCGTTCGCAGAAACGCGTGCATCTTGCCTTCGTGGGCCCGAGGCTGCATCCACCAGCTCGGGCCGATGATGATGTTGTACCCGCCCGCGTACGCATCGGCGTGCCGCTCGGTGCCAAGCTGCTCCGCGAGCAGGCAGAAGTCGGCATCGCGCTCCCTTGGCTTTTGCAGCACGAGCGCTTCGAGCTTACCGGGCAGCGCGTGCGCCATGTCCACCCGCGCGCCATCGACACCGAACTTCTGATAAAACGGAATGATCCCCGCCAACCGATCCCACAACTGCATCGTGGGCTTTTTACCCATGAACAGACTCGCCTTCGCGGTGTCGTACAGCACGTATGGCGGCTGGTTCGCGGAGTCCGCAAGATGCTTCACCGCGCCCGTCGGATGATCCTCGAACAACCGCAGATACGTCACGTCGCTCCATGGCGGCTGGTCGTCGTTGACCACGTCGGAGAATCCCGGCGGGGTGATGACACCGAAATGCTTACCGATCTCCGCGAGCAAATCTTCGGGCGGGCGGCGCTTCATATCCGCGGCGAACTTCTTCCATTTCGCGGGCGACGTCACGCTCGGTGCGAAGCGGAACTTCGCGAGGTGGTCGCGAACAGCCTGCACGGCGTACATCTCACCGAGTCGCGACGGAATGGGGTTGATGTACGTCGCACCGGGAATGCGCGGAGCGCGATAGCTGCGTTCGAAGCGACGATCGATCCAGTAAAACCACTCGGGGTTGTCGAGTATCCAATCACTATCGCGAGCAGCCGTCCTTGGCGCGATGTCGAGCATCACGCGCATGCCCAATCGATGGGCGCACTCGACGAACAATTCAAACTGGGCGTTCACGTCGCCATACTTCGCGCCGAACGCGTCGTCATACTGATCGGGATCAAGCTCGAAAAAGTTCTTCGCGGAGTAGGGACATCCCATCTCGCCTTTGCGATAAAGGCGGCTGGCTTTGACGACCGGCAGCAGGTAAAGCACGGTAACGCCCATCCGTGCCAGATGCGGCAACAGCAGAATCGACTTGAGAAACGTGCCCAGTTCGTTGACGCGTCGCGAGTTGATCTGCCCGTCGCCGTCATGATCCCACGCCGTCGAGCAGCGAATCATCATGCCATACATCACCTCGCCGCGAATCCAATCACCCGCCCGCCGCGCGACATCCGCGTCGCGCACACGCAACTTTCCCGTGGACTTAACGCCCTGCACCTGCGACAGACTCCTGCCCGCGACGCGCCCGCGCAGCGTGCTCTGTCCGCGAATCCACGCCAGGCAACCCTCCAGGTATTTCGGCGGGTCGATCACCAACTCCGCAGCGCGCGACGTCGCGCCCGCGTCCGCCCCCCAGCAGTCCCACAGATTGGGAATTCGGTAATCGATCGATTTGCGCCTTGAAGTCCGCTTCGTCCGTGATTGCGTTTTCGCCATGGTCACACCTGCTCAGGGGTTCGTATCAGTGTTTTGATCGTTGCGAATCCAGACGTCGCCCGCCAACGTGTCCGCGACGCGGTGATAGTCCGCATCCAGCCACTCCTGCATCTGTGCACCGTGCAACGACGACACGTCAATCTCGCCGCAACGGATCAGCTTCGGCGCGCTCGCCTTCAGCGCACTCACCAGCCGTTCGTTCATCAGATTGTCCATGCCCAGCCAGCCCGCGTAGATCGTCCCGACATAACGACACGCCAGCGGCCTGCCGGTTCGCCAGTGAATGTCCGGACGATACCCGGAAATGAAGATCGCATCGCCCGGATCAGTGTACGTTTTAATCAGCTCGATGAAATGTTCGGTGCTCGCGTCGGGCTCAGCCTCGAACGTGAGGTAACGTCGCTGATGCGCCATTTCCACCTGCATATGCAGCGGATAGCTCATCATCACCGCGAGCCACACCACCGCCACCACCGCGGGAAACGCGGGCTGCGGCGCGGGAATACGCCGCACAAAATCGAACAACAAATAGAACGCATGCGCCGCGAGCAGCATCAGCGGGCCCAGCGCGATCGCCAGGTACCAAGGCCGCTTCGCCACGCCAATCAGCGAAAGCGCGAGCGCGACAATAAACCACCCGCACAGCAAGCCCGTCCAACCCGGTGGCAGCACATCTTCACTCGCACGCGCCGATTCACCGCGCCGGCGCAGCAGCGCATGCACCACCACCGCGAGCGCCAGCACCAGCGGAAGCGCAAACGGCTTGGCATAGTCGGCAATCCACGCAACCGGCGGCAGGCGAACCCGTCGTCCCTGAAGGTTCACACCGCGCATCGGCTGGATGAAGATCGCATCCAGCGCCCACGACAGGTCCGAAGTCAGCGCAAGCGCACCGATGGCCGCCCCCACGACGAGCATCCACGCGACGACGAACAAAACAATGCGCCCCGTCCATTTGCCGCGATGCTCTGGCGCAGCGCACTGCCGGCAATACACCAGGTGCATCGTCAGCGCAATCGCCGACGCCAGCACCGTCTGCTTGATGCAAAACCCAACTCCGGCAAACGCACCCGCCAGGAAAATCCAGAACCCGGCATGGCCGCGCGCTCCGTCCGCCGGTGCGATCGATTCATCGCCCGCATGGCTGGCGCGCGACGCAGCATTCCGTCGAAACGCACGCGCGTAAAGCGCCACCGCCGCAAGCTCAGTGAAAACGTAAAACGTCGCAGGCCGATTGCCCCCGATGTGAAACACGAAGTACGGCAGGAAGACGGCAGCGATCACCGTCGCCACGAATGCCGTCGAGTTATCATACAACCAGGCGCAGCACCGATTGATCGCAAACAAGCTGCCGGCCATCGCCGCGGTACACAGCGCCCACACCCCGACCAGCGACCCACCGCCCAACCACAACCCCAGCGCGTTGATCCAGAAGATACCCGGCGGCTTGATGTCCCACAGGTCGCGGTAGAGCACGGCTCCACTGAGCAGCTCGCGACCGAAGTCGGCAAACAGATACGCGTCCATCTCGTCAGGCCGGGCGTGGGCGACGAACTGCCCCAGCGCGACGAGCGGCGCGCAGACCAGCACGAGCAGCAAACCCCGCATAACCGCGGATCCCGTTGGCGCATTCGTCGGCGACAATTCGTCCATGGTACCCCCTGATTTATCCGCATAATACGGACCGCAAGCCGCGTACGCGACCACCTGCGAGCACCGATCGCCCTGCCCCGTTTTCGACCTTTCAAAAACTTTGAAACGAATTGGTTAGCACACCCCCGATTGCTAGACTGCTACCAGAATTACAGTGCTGCGGGGTGTCACTGGCATCACAAGGATCACGCCCGCAAACGGACCGAGGAACAAGGCATCGCCACCATGGGCAAGACCGCACCAGCTCCCACCGACCTGCCGCTCGCCGACCTCTACGCGCCGATCGCGTCGGACCTGCAACGTGCCGTCGCCATCATGGACCGCGAGATGCAAAGCGACCTGCCCTTCGTCGACGGGCTGGCGGAACGCGTGCGGGCGTACCGCGGGAAGATGCTTCGGCCTGCGTTGTTGCTGCTGACTGCCGATGCGGTGGGCAAGGTCACGACAACGCACCACACACTCGCTGCCGTGGTCGAGATGGTCCACGTCGCGACGCTGGTGCACGACGACGTGCTCGATGAAGCCGATGTCCGCCGCCAGCACAAAACCATCAACACGATGAACGGCAACGAAATCGCCGTCATGCTCGGCGACTACCTCATCAGCCACGCGTTCCACCTTTGCTCGAGCCTCGACTCGCAATACGCATCACGCCTCATTGGCAGTACTACGAACACGGTCTGCGAGGGCGAAATGATGCAGCTTCACCATCGCGGCTGCTACGATCTTTGCGAAGCTGACTACTTTGAAATCATTCGCCGCAAGACCGCGGTGCTCACAGCCGCTGCGTGTACGCTCGGCGCGAAGTTCGCCGACGCGGACGGCAAGCTGGTCGTCGCACTCGGCGGGTTCGGCACGCACGCGGGCATCGCCTTCCAGATCATGGACGACATCCTCGACCTCGTCGGCAGCGAGCAGAAGGTGGGCAAAACGCTGGGGCGCGATCTCGATCTCGGCAAGCTCACGCTGCCGCTCATCCACTTCTTGTCGAATGTCGATTCGTCGCGGCGGGCCAAGCTGCTCGATACGCTGCGCCACGACCAGACCACGTCGACCGGAGATGCACCCGCCGATTCGCGCCGCTCCGTGGCCGACTTCCTGCGCGACACGGGCAGTCTGGACTACGCCCGCGGTGTCGCCCGTCGTCACGTAGATCAGGCGCTGGCAGTACTTACGCGCCTGCCCGCGTCACCCGCGCGCGCGTCGCTGCAAGCGATGACCGAATTCATCATCGATCGCGAACGCTAGCGTCGATCACCGCAGCGCCCTGGCGACCTTCCCTTACGCCTGCGCGCCATTCCCGCAAACGCTACGAACAACCATCGCAGGACGATCGTAAAAAGTCGTCACAAGAACCGGGTTCTGAGCGTGTGCGCAGTATACTCCTCTTTGAGCCGTACGAACGCGTTTGAATTCGGTGACGAATCACGCGGGCGCGCGCCGACACATGATCATGTAAGCCATCACGTGAACATGTAGGTCACCATGAACCGCAGAGCGCTCCAAGTTTTTCTGATCTGCTTTTGCGCGGCGAACGTGCAGCTGTGCGCCGGCGACGACGTCGACGACCCCGAATCACAATCCATCATCCCCGGCACGGAGCGCATTTCAGAAATTGGTCAGGAGCTGCGCCAACTCGGCGACTGGGACGAGATGTACCAGAACGCCGAACCCGGCATCGACAGTTTCTGGGAGTCTCGCGGCTGGGACGATGAAGCCGATCTCTTCGCGCTGCAAACCGTCAAGGAAACCGCGGCCATCCCACCATGGGAGTTCAACAACCGCATCAATCACGTGCTTGACGCAGTACGCGACCGTTACGACCTCTCAGACGAACAATTCCGCGACGTGCAGTCGAAGGCCTACGGGCTGATCGGTGCCATGGCGTGGCGCCATGGCGGCACCGTGTTCAATCAAGCGCGGGAGGCTGTGCAGACCCGCACGCAACACAAACCCTTCACCCCCGAACAGGTCGCGCGCTGGACGGAACAGACCAACAAGCTCTTCCGTGAGTTGCGCGGGCAGTTCGAGCGCGTCGCGACCGAGGTGGAACAGTCGCTGACACCCGAGCAGCGCGACATCTTCGAACGCGACTTCGCGAGCTACCATCGACGCATGCAGGCCGTGGAAGAGCTGCGCAAGAAATGGGAGGAGGGCGGTTGGCAACCCGAGGACTGGGCGCTGCAAAACGATCCGATCCATCGCCCGCTCGTCGAACAGCAACAAGCCGCCGCCCAGCAGTACGACCTCGCGCAATTTGAACGCGAACTCTCCGGGCCGCACGATCCGCTCAACGAGTCAACCTGGGCGCGCTACGTACACTGGTTCATCCGGCACTACGAACTCGACGCCTCGCAGGCAACGGCTGCGTTCTCCATCCTTCACGAACTCGAACAACGGGCAGCCGACTATCGCCAAGTGCATCGGGAGGAAATCGCCGATGCTGAAACGGACGGCGGTACCGACCATCCCGTATACCTGCCGATTGAGAAACTCTTCGAGGAACTCAAACGCCGACTGCACCCCATTCCGACGCAAGCGCAACGTCACCGCGCCAATACGCCGCTGCCACCCAACGTTCGTGAAGGCGCGGGCAATCGTCGAACCGTCGACAAAGCCCCTCCGGAATAGCGCAAGCAGGCCCATGAACAGCGCGCAATCGCGTTTACCCAATCGCGAACCGCATTTCCAGCCCGCTGGACGCGATATGGGACGAGTCGTCCCCGCACACGCGCCGCACATTGGGCAATAGTTCCCAACGCGGACACAACTCCTCGATTCGCGACGCGTCCTTCGCGATACCGCGCGTCTGGCACGCGGCTTGCTCAACTCGCCCCCCGGCTTGTTGGGGCGCGAACGCCCCCGCCGAGAACGACTTGCACGATTGGGAGGTACGAACCAATGTCCGCAAGACCCATGACAAGTTGCGAAATGCACTGGGGTTACAAAGTCGTGGCAGCCGCTTTGGCGATCAGCAGTGTCGCATGTGACTTCGACGCCGCGGGCAACGGACACGGACCCGCCCCACAGCTTTGCCAGCTCGATCTGGAACCCAACGTGCCCATGATCGACGACGCGCCGGAATCGGGCATCGTTGAAGGCGACGGCTTGTATGTCGACGAGGACTTCATTGTGCGTTGGAACGTGTGCTACCACGCAGCCAACGACGACTGGGGCGACAACACCGGCGAGTACACCTCGCTGCTCGAGATCTTCCACAACGGCGAGTTGTTCTGGGTCGACGAAATGGATACCGAACCGCTGAGCCAGCACAGTTGTCGCTACGACGAAATCTACGTCGCCGACGGTCTGCCCGCGGGGCACTACAAGATGCGGCTGACGCTTGACCCCGACGGTGTCGTGCCCGAGTGCAGCGGCCAACTGACGCACGCGAACAACGTGACGTCCACCGGCTTCGACGTGCTGCCGATCCCGATCGATGACTTCACCGTGCCAACGCCCGACGGCGACGGCGGCGATGACCAGTTGGTGAATCCCAACGGAAGCACCGGTGGCAGCCCGCAGGGAACGCAGGCCGTGAACCCGTCGCAGGACGATCCCGATACCCGCGACACCGACAAGTTCGACCCCGACGCGCGGAAGCCCGATCCCGACCCGGATGATCCGAATCAGATCGATCCGAACGGGCCGACTCCGCCGAAAACGCCTGACCCGGTGTTCCAAGTTGCGGGCAGCCAGTCGAACTGACGCGACACCCGACCGACGACATCAGTAGACCCAGCGCTCCGCGCCGCAGCGTCCACCGGCGGTGCGGAGCGAGTTCTTTTGCGCCCGCGTTTGAGAATGCACGGTTCAACTCAAGCCAGAATGTATCCCCGGCGCAACAACGCACTTTGCCCGCCAATCCAGCCCGGCTGCATATCAAATTGATTCACGCTGCGATATAATCAACACCCGTTGCACGGTCGGGCAGCAGCCGGTGCAATTCCGGATGTGTCTTTCTCGTTCGTGACGGTTTGATTTTCACAATGACGCAACCACAACCCCACGAAGCTGACGCCAGCCGCTCGGCGAGTGCTGCGCCCGGCGACGCGCCCCACCGGGATGAACTCAAACACTCACCACAAGCGCCGTCCGGCGTGCATGGTGGAATTGCCAACGTCGTCGTCCCCCTGCTGCTCGTCGTCGCCGCGGTGGGAATCGGCGCGGTGCTCATCAGCACGCCACCGCACGTACCCAAGTCGAACCCCGAAGCGCTCGCGCCCGTCGTCGGCATCGCCGAACTTGTCCCGCAGGACGCCCAGGTCTATGTTGACGCCTTCGGATCCGTCGTGCCTTCGCGGCAGACACGCATCATGCCCGAAGTCGGCGGACGCGTCGTCGAACTCAGCCCCAACCTCGACGATGGCGGACTTGTTGCCGAGGGCGAAGTACTCTTCAAAATCGACCCAGCCGATTACGAGATCGCGGTCGCGCAAGCCCAGGCGGACCTCGAAGTCGCCCGCCTGGAAGCGTCGCGCATGCGGGCGCGGATCGACGCACAAAAGAGTCGCGGCAAGCAGCTCGAAATCGAAATCGCATACTTGCAGTGGAACGCGGAACGCTATGGCCGGCTTGCGGAAGACAACTCGGCAGCCAACGCGGAATCACGCGACGCGGTCACCCAACTCGAAAGTCAACGCGCCGCCCGACAGACGCTCAATGCCGAAATCGCCGAGCAGGAAAAAGCGGTCGAAAGCGCGGAGGCTGGTATCCGCGTCGTCGAACGTCGCGTGGAAGCTGCGCAGCTCGCGCTAGATCGCACCACCGTCACCGCGCCGTTCGACGCCATCGTGGTCAGCGAAAACGTCGAGAAGGGCCAGCTCGTCAGTCCGCAAACCGCGATCGCGACGCTCGCAGCCACTGACGAATTCTGGGCGGAAGCAGCCATCCCGGTCGAACGCCTTCGCGACCTGCGTTTCGCCGTCGAGAACTCCGACAGCCCCTCGCGCGTCAAGGTCTTTCTCGCGACGGGCGGTGACGCCATCGTACGCGACGGCGTCGCGCTGCGCCCCTTGGGAAATCTCGACGCGCTTGGGCGCATGGCCCAGGTGCTAGTCTCCATTCGCGATCCGCTCGGCTTGACGGGCAGCGGCGGAGCAGCCGAGCGCGTGCTGCTCAACAGCTACGTCCGCCTGCAAATCGAATCGGGCACGTTGCACGACGTGTACGCCATCCCGCGCAAGGCACTCCGCGAAAATGATCGCGTGTGGGTTCGCGACACCGACGGCCAGCTCGCGATTCGCCCAATCGACATCGTCTGGCGGCGACATGACGACGTGCTCGTGCGTCACGCATTTGAAGACGGCGACATGCTGGTGACCTCGCACCTCGCGAGCGTGGTGCCCGGCATGCCGCTGCGCATCCGCGACGAGAAAACGCCCACAGGCGCTCCGCAATCAACCGAATCACAAACCACCGAAGACGAAACCGCGAGCGCCACGCCATGACGCCTCCCCACGATGCAAAGCCCGGCGACGGGTTGATCGGGTTCATGGCCCGCAACCACGTCGCAGCCAACCTGCTGATGCTACTGTTCATCATCGGCGGCGTGCTCGTACTCTCCGGGATCAAGCAGGAGGTCTACCCCGCCTACGAACTCGACATTGTGAATTTCACCATGGAGCTTCCCGGCGCGACGCCCGAGGAAGTCGAGGAAGGCATTCTGCTACCAGCCGAGGAGGCGGTCCGCGGACTCGAAGCCGTCAAACGCATCGAAGCCACCGCGGTCGAAGGCAAAGGCACCATGGCCGTCGAACTCACCGAGGACGTCGACCCCAACCGCGCGCTGCAGGACATCAAGAACGCCATCGATCGCATCTCGTCGTTCCCCGAAGAAGCGGAAAGGCCGCAGGTCGAACTCGCCATTCGCCAGCGTTCCACCGTGACCATCGCGATCGCCGCGGACATGGACGAACGCACGCTCTTCGAATTCGCCGAACGCGTGCGCAACGACCTGCTCGCCTACGATGAGATCACACAGGTCGAGGTGCGCGGCATCCGCAATCCGGAGATCACCATCGAGGTTCCCCAGGAACGTTTGCGGGCGCTGAACCTCACACTCGACGACATCGCGCAAACGGTGCGAGCGGCAGCCCGCGACGTGCCCGGTGGCGAGGTGCGTACGGAAGGCGGCGAAGTGCTGCTCCGCAGCCATGGCCGGCGCTTCTTCGCCAGCGAATACTACGACATCCCCGTCATCAGCGCGTCCGGCGGCGCGACGCTCAAACTCGGCGACATCGCCACGATCACCGACGGTTTTGAAGACGTGGATCGCGTTTCGTCGTTCAACGGCAAGCCCGGCGTAACGCTCTGGGTCTATCAGACCGGCGACCAAAAACCGCTCGACATCGCCGACATCGTCTACGGCTACGTCGCGCGCATGAACGCAGAACTCCCCGACTCCGTCGAGATGATCATCATGTGGGACCGGGCGCGCGAATACCGCGAGCGCCTCGACCTGCTGCTGCGCAACGGCGCGTTTGGTATGGGCCTGGTGCTCGTCGTGCTTGGGATTTTCCTGGCGCCGAAGCTCGCGTTCTGGGTGGGGTCGGCTGTGCCTGTTTGCCTGCTCGGCGGCATCATGCTGCTGCCCGCGATGGACACGACGATCAACATGATCTCGCTCTTCGCGTTCATCATCACGCTGGGCATCCTCGTCGACGATGCCGTGATCATCGGCGAGGAGGTGTTCGAGAACATCCAGAACGGCATGTCACGCGTCGAAGCCGCGGTCGCCGGCGCGAAGCACATGGCGGTCCCGGTCATCTTCGCCGTGCTCACCAACGTCGTCGCGTTCATTCCGCTGATGTACGTACCGGGTCAGACGGGTCGCTTCTTCGCCGCGATCCCGCTCGTGGTCATCACGGTATTCTTCATCTCGCTCTTCGAAAGTCTATTCATTCTGCCCGCGCACCTCGCGCACGCCCGCGCGGTGGACACGAACCGTCACGGCCTGCTGCCCGCGATCGCGCGCTTGCAGGTGCGCTTGTCGAACGGTTTCGAACGATTGACGAAGTCGCTCTACGAACCGCTGCTCGCGTGGACGCTGCGTTATCGCGGATTGACCGTCGCGGTGTTCGTCGCGGGGCTGATCGTGGTTTCCGCGTGGTACGAAAGCGGCAGACTCAACTTCACCTTCAACCCGCGCATCGAAGGCGACCGCGTCGATTCCGAAGTAAGCGTCCCCTTCGGCGCGCCGTTCAGTGAGACCACCCGCGTCGCCAACATCATCGAGCAGGCGGGACTCCGAGCCGCCGATCATTTCGGCCCGCGCGACAAAGTGCTCGCAGGCTGGATGAACAGTCAGGGGCGTCTCGGTTCCAACCGCGCGGACGTGAACTTCGTGCTGGTTCCACAGGAGCAACGCGATTTCATCCCTGCGGACTTCGTTCGCGTGTGGCGTGACGAGATCGGCCCGCTGCCCGGACTTGAATCGCTCTACTTCGAGTGGGAGGTCGGCCCGTCGGGCTCGCGCGGATTGACCGTCGAACTCTCGCACCCCGATCGCACGACGCTGGAAGCCGCCGCCCACGAACTCGCGGAAACGCTGCGCAACTACACCGGTGTCACCGACATCGACGACGGGTTCGCTGCTGGTAAACCCCAACTCGACCTCACCATCACCGACGAAGCCCGCGCCCTGGGTTTGACGCATGAAGCCATCGGCAGGCAAATCCGTCACGCGTACTACGGCGCGGAAGCCCTGCGCATGCAGCGGGCGCGCAACGAAATCAAAGTCATGGTCCGCCTCCCGGAAGCGGAACGCCGTTCGCTCGCCGACCTCGAAAACATGATCGTGCGCACACCGTCGCGCGGCGAGATGCCGCTCACCGAAGCCGTTGACCTCAAACCCACCCGCGCCTACACCGAAATCAAACGCGTCGACGCGCAGCGCGTGCTCACCGTCAGCGCGAACATCGTTCCCGAACTGACCAACGTGAACAAAGTCCGCGAGGACCTCGAAGCCAACGTCTTCCCGCAACTCTTCGCGACGTACCCCGGCCTGTCGTATTCCTACGGCGGTGCGCAGCAGGAAGAAATCGACGCGATGCGCGCCCTGATGTGGGGACTCGGCGCGTCGCTCGCGGTCATTTTCGGCATGCTCGCAGCCATCTACCGCAGCTACGGCGAAGCCATCATCACCATGATGGTCGTCCCCTTCGCCATCGCAGCCGCTCTGCTCGGGCACATCGTGATGGGCTACGACTTGTCCGTTGTCAGCGTGCTTGGGATTATCGCAACGTGCGGCGTAGTGGTGAACGGCGGACTCGTACTCACCGTGACGATGAACGACCTGATGGCCACCGGCGTGCCCTTCGAACGCGCCGCCTTCGAGGCCAGCAAGCGCCGCTTCCGCCCGATCCTGCTCACCTCGCTCACGACCTTCGTCGGGCTCGCGCCGATGATCTTCGAGACCTCCCCACAGGCACGCTACCTCATCCCCATGGCCATCGCTCTGGGCTTTGGCATCATGTTCTCCGCCGCGGTCGTCCTGCTGATGATGCCCGCCTGCCACGTCATCATCCACGGTTTCGGCCATCGCCGGCATCAAAAACTGATCGCCCGGGCGTCCGCCCGCCCCGCGCTCGCCGCGAGCCATATGTAACAACGTCAGCCGAAATCCGTAACGCATCTAGAATTGGGCGCGGCATCGCCAAGGGCTGACGGTGCGCGCCGCCGGTACTGCATCGAGGAGGACTCACCATGCGATCCGTCACCCGCCGCGAATTCATCGCCAGCACATCGGCTGCCGGTTTGTCACTGCTGGGCGCGCCGCGCTGGCTTCGCGCCGAAGGCGCAGCCGCACCGATCGACATGGCCATCTCGCGCTGGGGCGGCGGCGCACAGGTACCCGCCGACGTCGCCGCACAACTCACCCGCCAAGCCATCACCGGACTCGGCGGGATGGACCGCTTCGTGCATCGCGGCGACACCGTCTGGGTAAAACCCAACATCGGCTGGAACCGCACGCCGGAACTCGCAGCCAACACGCACCCCGAAGTGGTCGCGGAAATCGTCCGCCAATGCTTCGATGCCGGCGCAAAGAAAGTCAAAATCGGCGACTATCCCTGCAACGATCCGCGCGAGTCGTACGAGAACAGCGGGATCGCACCGGCTGGTCGTGACGCCGGCGCGGAAATCGTCTACCTCGACGGTCGCCGCTTCCGCAAAATGTCGGTGGGCGGCAACCGCCTGAAAGAGCACCCGGTCTATCCCGAGATCGTCGAGTGCGATCTGGTCATCAACGTACCGGTGTGCAAGCATCACGGCTCGACGACCGTTTCGCTGTGCATGAAGAACTACATGGGCGTGGTCGATGATCGCCGCGTGTTCCACCAGGACCTGCCGACCACGATCAGCGACATCACGCAGTTCATGAAGCCCAGACTCTGCGTGCTCGACGCGACGCGCATGCTCACCGCCCACGGCCCCACCGGCGGAGACGTCAAGGACGTGAAGACCATGCACACCGTGTCCGCCGGCGTCGACATCGTCGCGATGGACGCGTTCGGCGCGGAGTTGCTCGGCCACAAGCCTGACGAAATCGGCACGATCGCCAAAGGCGTGGAGTACGGCCTCGGGCGTGCGGACTACCGCGCGCTTGCGCTGAAGGAGCTGACCCTGTCGTGAAGCGGCGCAGTATTCGTTCACCGCTCACGCGTGCCCGGCGCATCGTGCAGCTCACCGTTCTGGTGCTATTCTTCGCGCTGCTGCTGGTTGCGCGACCCGTGCCCGGACAATCGCCGCACGCGTGGCTCACCGTCTTCTTCCAGCTTGATCCGCTGGTGTGGCTCACCACGTCGCTCGCTGCCCGCACGGTCGCTTCGGGTTTATTGCTTGCGCTGCTGACGCTCGTTGTCACCATCATCCTGGGACGGGTCTTCTGCGGATGGTTCTGCCCGCTGGGCACGATTCACGCGCTCGCCAGTCGCGTCGCCAACCGTTTCCGCCGCCGCCCGACGATCGACCTCTGGTCGCAGCAACTTGCGAACACTTCATCCTCACCCGCCGTCCTCACCATGTGCCTCTTCGGCGTGCAGTGGCTCGTGCTGTCGATCCGTTTGCGATTCTCTACCGTTCGACCACAACCGTGATTGCTGCCGCGACGCAGAACGCGATCGAAGACGGAGCGTAGCGGTCTATCAATCCGACCTGCATGCCGGATCATGGCGCCTCACGTCGCTCCACGGAACCGCCCCATCGCTGGCTGCGACAACGTGTTCGTCGTGCCCAACCAGGCGTTTGTCGGCGGCGGGCTCATCCTCCGTTCTTCCTCGCTGACCGTCGCCTTCGGCATACGCCCTACCGGCGGGCGCTTTTCTCAGGCTCGCTATTCCCTGCCCGTTGGGTGCACTGCTTGGGGTTTTCTTCATGGCGGACCCCGTTGAGCGTTGCGCAAGGTGGATTACACGCACACCTGCAATGGCTGTATGCCTGCGGGACGGACCTGCCACGGAGCCGCCACAGAACAACCCAAGGCGACTCGCTGGAAACCGCAGGAAATGTCTCGGCTGCTGAACGCGCCCCGCGTGCCCGCAATCGAGCTGTCGCGCTTGGAAATCGATTTGCCTGGCGTAAAGCCGAAGGCAGCGAACCCGTCAACCTCGGACTGGCACCTCCTCGCATCCGGTGCTGCCGGGATCGCAGGCGTCGCGCTGCTGCGTACCACACCGCAAGCCCGCGGCAAGACGTTCAACCTGCGGCTCATTGCTCCGCCCGCGCTCCGGCGAGAGTCTGACTTTCAGTGTTGCATCGCATGCGTGCATGAAGAAAGTTCCTCACCGGCGGATGCAACCCGCGCTCTACGACGCGGGCCTCGAAGGATCTCTGGACACCGGTAAACTCTTGCCGCATCGGCTACTGCGACTACCAGTGCAACCGCTGCGGCGAAGTTCTGCCCGACACGCAGGCGACGTCCCCCATGCTGCTCGCGGAAAAGCAGAAGACGCGCATCAGGACTGTGCGTTCGACATCACCGCTTGCCTGCCGTACGCCCATGGCCGCAACTGCATGGTGATGCGAAGAGCACCGCCCCCGTGCCCGACAAAGCCATCTACTTTCAGTCCGTGGAATACGTCGATCGCAACGGCAATACGCACCCAGCAGCCGCACGTCAACCCGAACCGCTGCATTGGCTGCGGCATCTGCGAAAGCGTCTCCCCATTCCGCGATCGCCCAGCCATCCACAGCGTAGCCGCCAACGAATCGCGCCACCCTGACAACCAACCGATCCTGCCAATCAAGCGGCGATCCGTACGGCCTATAGCAGGAACGAAAGGCGCGTCCTAGAACCACCGCAAGGCCGGGCTTCGCCCCGCGTCCACCAGGAACCCAACGCCAATCGTTAAGCCATCGCCCTAAAGGGGCGACCAGCCCCCCCTGAAGGGGCGAACTAGCAGCCAGGGTGACCCGTCAGATAACCCCCAATCGGGCCCTGAAGGGCGCGCTAAGTCGCCCTTTCAGGGCTCCGGCTCTGAAGACGACGTCCCAGGGTTTCACTGGTTTCACAAGTTTGTGGTGTGCTTCCGGGCCAGGTCGCCAGCAGGTGCGGCCGGGTGCGTAACGATCCACATGGTCCGGTCCGGAGAAAGTTGCGCGGCCGAAGCCGCCAGTTGAGCAACCATCGAATCAGACGCGAGGTCGCGGCTGCGTCGGCAGCCTGGCCGCCGGATCAGTCAAATGGTTTCCCTGCGGATCGAACACGGCGCAATTCAGGTCGGATTCCGACCGCAACACGTACACGTTCGCCAAGCGACAATCAAGTAGACCGCCACACGACACAGCGACTGATGTGCTGATCGGCGCTCTACGCGAACCGACTTGTACCGGAACAATCCTGATCATCCACGCGCACAAAATATTGTGATCGAGCACCGCTCCGCGTCCACGGGCAAGCTGGTGGCAAGATCCATTCCACGGCTCCGTTGCCTGTGATGAATCTGCCCCAGAAGTTGACGACTTCCGGCAAGCGACGATCGCCACGCCAAGGCGGACTGGCACCGGCTGCGCACAGCCACCTTGGCCTCGCGACTATGTGGCGCCCGCGCTCTGCAGGCGATTCTGGTGCCCACGGACATGAATACAATGCGAACACCGGTTGATTCAGCAGATGCTCGCGAATGTGTTTTCGCATTTTCCAAGCCCTTTGCGATTGCAAGCGCGATTCGAGCGGACGTCAATCCACGCCGTGGTCGATCTTCCGCCATATGATTCCGTAGATGTCCGATTCGTCGCCCGAGATCAATTGCGCGACGGCGCGTGTGGCTCCGCGGCAAAACGCAGCATTTCCACCAGCGATGGCTCTCCTCTCGATGGGTATGGCGTCCCGTCAGCGACGCGCAGTGGCCGTCCCGCTCAAGCCCCACGATTGTGCCAGGCGTACCATCCAAGGGGGTCATCACGCAGAACGCCCGTGCCGCGTATCAAGGCCGACCACCACTGCTGCTCAGGCCGGTGAGTTTACTGGTCGTGTCTTGAACCACGGATCACTGGTGAGCGGCACGTCGTCGCGTGGCGCACATGCTCGAGAATCGCTCAACGTCGCCTTCTCATTCACGGCGATAAGCCGTCATCTCCGCATACCACCACAAGCCGGAATATCGCGCCGTTGATCCCAACGCAAAGCACCTCAACCAGACGGGCATTCAGACGCGTTAGATCACCGCTCATCCTGCACAACCCGATGCCGGTATAGTCCCCGCCCGTCGCCGAAAACACCCGATCCCAAAACCGCTCTAACGAACCCCCTAACCCCCAGATGAGAAAACGAGGGTCGCACCTGGTGACGGACGCCCTGGGCTATTCATGCTTGAACCCGCCAAATCGTCGACGCGGCATCAACGCGCAGCGTGTTCCAGTGGAATTAATATAACAGCTCTGCTGCTGAATTTGTTTGAAAGGACCAGGTCATGTTCGCCACTGATGCATGTGTTGCGTCTCTCCACGCGTCGATCTGTTTCGCGCGGCGATCTTGTGGATTCGCAACCACCGGTGAAACGATGACGGCGAGCGTGGGCTGGTCGATCACCGGACGGAACCGCTTTCACATTTGATGCGGAGACGCCTGATCTGCCTGCGTAACTCGCGCAGTTTTCGATTCAATTATCGCCATTTGCTGAAACCGCGATCCCGCTCTCAGATTGGCGGATTGGTATCATTGACGGAGAATCGGGAGAACGCAGCCTGCTGAAAGGTTTACTTCCGTGTTGCATACCTTAGCCCTGTTGCTGGAACGAGACCGCCTTTGCGCGATGTTACTCTGTCCCCTATCGAGAATTTGATGAATTTCATCTTGGGCGCGACATCCGATACCTGCGGAAAACTCCCCTGCCTCGCCCGAGCGAGCTTCTCCTGATAGATCGCGCAGTGCCGTCGATACAGGCTGGTTTTCGGACGACGACCGTGCCTGAAGTACATGCGTGTTCGCCAGTCCGCCTCGAGTAGGCGTCACGCGGGGGCAATGAATGCCAGGCACGTGCAGTTTGCAGAGCCCAGAGCGCAGTCTCCACGCCGTCATCGATTCATTACGCGCGATCGCCTGCAATCACCGTGACGACGCTCTGTTGACGGCGATGGCGTGGCTGATCGATACCGATCGGGACGGAACCTTCCTCACATTTGATGGGAGACGCTGATGCTGCCCGAGAATCGCAAGTTTTCGAAATTATCGCCATGTCGCTGCCGCGATCACGTCGCGTCTCAGATTGGCGATTGGGCATCTTGTCGGACAATCGTAGAGAAACACCACAGCCTGGTAGATGCCGTGGTTACGCATCCTTTAGCTTCCTGTTGCTGACGACATGAGACCGCTTTAGAGCGATGCGTTACCGATCCCCCTATCGAGGTTGAATACGAAGTTTCATCTTGGGCGGCGACAACCACGTGGTCGGAATCCTCCTGACCTCGTCCCGGCGAGGGTTCCTATTGCCGCCACCGCAGCGCTGCCGTCGATGTTGTTAATCGGTTTTCGCGACGTACGACTACGGACCTGAGCGTGAATGCCGCGTCGTTCGCCAGTCCGCCACTCGGAGAGATGGTGTCACGCGGCGGGGCATGATGGGCCAGGGCACGATGCAAGTAATTCGAAGTAAGGTTGCGCGCTCCCAACGCTGTCGATCCGTTATGCGGCGCGATCTTTGAGCCTCACCGGTGAAACGACGCTCTTTTGACGGCGATGGCGGTGATACCGTCGGGCGGAACTCGGCCTCTTTGATGCGGAGCGTGTGCTGACCCGACGCAATCTACGCGCGGGCATATTTCGATTCATATCGCCATGTCGCTGGGGTGATCCGCGTCGCGTCCAGATTGGCGGACTGGGTGACATCATTTTACGGAAATATAATACCACACAGCCTGGTGGGGCGTGCCGTAGTTACAGTCGACATTCGCTTTTTTTTCGATGTCGCCGCGACAGCTGCCAGTGACGTTACCAATCACGCCGCGATCGAAAATTTGAGGAACCGGGTTTTGACCAGGGCGACGATATAAGAATCGGCAGTGCCTCCCTGATCCTCGTCCCGACCAAGCACGCCCTCCGTCGGCGACCCCTCGCCCGTGCCGACCCGCGGCGATCAGTCTTTCTGGATTTTTCGAGAAAATTAGAAACCGAAGTGGTCAGCCGGTCGCCCGTCGCCTGACCGTTTGTCGCCTGCTTGGGAAGTTCCACGGTCACGCAGACGCCCTCGCCGGTTTGGCTCGTCACGCGAATCACCCCGCCGTGCTTCTCCACGACCTGGTAGCACACCCACAAACCCAGGCCCGTACCGCAGCCCGGCTCCTTCGTGGTGAAGAACGGTTCGAACGCGTTCGCGAGTTCGTCCTTGGTCATACCCGGGCCGTTGTCCGCGAAGGAAACAATCACGCGATCGTCCTCGTTGCGCGCCGCGATCAACAACCGGCCATCACCGTTGCGGTGCGCGCTCAACGCGTCGAACGCGTTGATCATGACGTTCGTGAACACCGTCAGCAGCCTGTCCGGGTCGCCGCGTTCCAGCAAGAGTCCGCATAATCGATCACCGCGTCAAGTGCTTGTCTACGCAGCGCGAACCGCGATGAGCGCCCGCCGATCCACTGCCCCGCCGCGTCAAGTTCGAAGAAGAGAACCGCCATCGATTCGCGCCGCGGTGACGCCTGCGCTGATGAGATCAAGCTCACCTGATCATCAGTTGGCGGCGATTCCGCGACCGACGAGATACTCGCCAGATTCCCCGCGCCAGCCGCAGCCAGTTGCGCCGCCTATCTTCTCCGCCA
Source organism: Phycisphaerales bacterium (assembly GCA_020639095.1). GTDB lineage: Bacteria > Planctomycetota > Phycisphaerae > UBA1845 > UBA1845 > JACKHG01. The sequence continues at coordinate 44,498 of JACKHH010000006.1, forward strand.
CGTGCTCAGGGAGGAGAATTTCTGGATGCGCCGATAAACGCGGCGCGCAGCCGAATTAGCGTCTGATCGTGCCGCAACTACTGCGGCGTCGCGCATCCGCTTGATGTCCGCAAGCAGCGCCTCCAGAGGACGCGTCATCCGCCGGCGCAAATGCAGCGCCACCACCCCGCCAAAGAGCACCGTCAAGGTCATCGTCCCGCAAAGCGTGCGCCACGCGCCTTCAATGCTCTCGCCCACATCGTCGCCGCGCGCCCGCAAGTGGTTGTACGACAGGTCGGCCATCTTCGTCGTCTGATCGACGAGCAGTTGCGCAATCGCGCTCGCCTCCGCGTCGTTCGCAACCGATGCGATGGCCATTTTCGGAGGGTTCTGGTTCTCTCGCGTCGTGACAACGTAAGCGTCGAACGTCCGACGAACGGCTGCCAACTGCTGATCGACCCCCGGCGCGTGGTGGCAACCCGCGCAGCGATCGATCGCCTGCTCAAACCGCTGCAAGCTGTCCGCACGCATCGCCTGCGCATCCTTATCGCCGGCACGCACCGCAAGCAAATCGCGTTCCAAGCGCACACCGCTGGCTGCGAGGTCCGCGCGCAGCACCTGGATATGATGGGATTCCGCCAGCGGAGTTGCTCGGTGCTGCGATGCAGACACCACAACGCGGTGGCGTCGCCAATCACGCACATCGCGAGCAACAGCGCCAGACAGATGATGACACGTTGACGCATGACCAGTCGCTCCTGATTCCCTGCTCCCCAGCGGAAATTCCCCTCTCCGGTCTCACGTCGCATCGAGCATAGCGAAAAGCTGTGCTGCGATTCAACCGGACCGGCTGCGACTTAACCGTGACTTCATGACATCCATTCCGTGGCCACGTCGCACAACCGTTACCACCCGCACCTTCACGCGGTGACAGCCTGTTTCCCGCGAGCCGGAGCATCGGCCGTGGCTGTGCGGCGGCGTAGGAGGAAGAGGCCGCCGCATGCCACGACCAGCAACATATCGATCGCGCCGAGCCAGAACATGTAATGCACGACGGCTCCGGTGCCGAACCCGTAGCTGTGCAGACCGATGCCCAGCACGTAATTCACGCCCAGATACGTCATGATGATGGTCCAGAACGCGACAATGCTCTTCACCGCGGTCGCGAACATCCCGCGCGCGGTGACGAAGAATCCGATGATCACAACTGTCCCGGCAAGCGCCGCGATCTTACCGGACGTGACCGGCGCCAACTTGGGAATTATCAACGCGAACACCGCAAGCAGCAGCACCCCGCCAAGCGCCTTCGCCCAGCCCGGAATCGCCTGCCGGTCGATCCGCACGTGCATGATCGCCAGGTACGCGAGCAGCGCGATCAGCGACCACACCTCTTTCGGGTCCCACCCCCAGTACCGGCCCCACGACGACGCGCCCCACATGCTGCCCGTCGCGATGCCCACGAGCAGCAGAATGCTCCCGACGTGCACGTACCAGTAGTGCGTCTGGTCGATGGTATCGATTGAGCGGCGGCGGTTCGGCGCGACCGCCATCACCACGATCTGCGCGTGCGCGATGAACATCGCCAGCGCCAGCACCGAATACGAAACCATGATCACCGGCACGTGAATCGTCATCCAGATCGTGTCGCACAGCACCGGCGGAATGGGGCGAACGAAACTGTCCAGCGGCAGCACGTCCGCGAGGAACAGCGCGAGCGCCCCATGGCGGACGCGGTCATCGGAACCGTGCGATCCTTGAACACCAGCATCGAAAGGATCGCGAACGCGCCCATGCCCCAACTGAGAAACAGCAGCGACTCGAACATGTTGGCGGCAGGAATTCGGCCTGCGATCTGCCAGCGCAGGTACAGTCCATAACACAACGCCGCGAACCCGCCGACCATCACCACCATCGCGACGACATCGAGCGCCCGCTTGCGCACCAGCGCCGCAAGCGCAGCCAGCACCGCGCCCGCGACCATGATCTGCCAGGCGGTGCGGAATGGCTGGATTCGGTTACTCCGCAGTTCGACCGCGATCTTCCCCGGACTCGGACGATAAAGCGCCGGCAGCGCAGCCAGCGCATCGGTCACCGACGACGACGCTCGCGCAAAGGCAGCCGCATCGTCCGCAAGGAAAGTGCGTTTGAGCTGCGCCCACGCCTGCCGCAACGGCTCAAGCTGGGGCGCACTCGACTGGTTCATCTCCGCGATCGCCAGCCACGCCCCGCGCGCGTCCTGTGGATCGGGAATCGGATTGATCGCGTACCCGCGAAACGCGGCATTGAGTGTGTTCAGCTTTTCGTGAATCCCGCTGACCTTCGACTCCAGCGGGTCCATCTTCCGGCTGCCGTCGCGCGTGGCGAGCGCTTGAATCTTCTCCGTGAGCGGTTGGTGGTTGATCAATTCGGCGAATGAGAAACGCGTCTGGTCCGCGGGCAGTTGAAGTTCTCCGCGCAACTCCGCATTTCCGATCTTGATCAACGGCTCGGCCATCCACGAGCGACTGTCGAATGTCCACGCAAGCAGCAACAGCACCGGATCGTGTCCTTCGTACGTCGCGTCACCGGTCACCGTTTTCACCACGTCGCGCGCAACCGTATCCAGCGGCGGCCAGCGACCATCGGTTGCACCACCGATCCCCCGAACAGCCGTCAATCGAGGAACGCGGCAAGTCCGCCGCGCACTCGGTGACAGCGATGCAAACAGCGACGACATCGGCACCCACGCAGCGAGCCGGTTCATGCCGCACCTCCCGCCGTCGCGTGCTTCGCCATCAATCTCCGCTCACGCAATCGATTGTTCAAAACGATGATCATTCCCAGCGTCGTCTGAATATAGCCCGCGAACACGACCTGCTCTTCCTGGATCGCAAGACGCTCAACACGCTCATCGCGGCTCACGCGCCCTCACGATAGCTCGATTGGTAAAAGGAATAAAGCCGCCACTTGGACCGGATGGTTCATGCCTGATTGCGGTCGCCCGTGTCGCCGTCGCGGGTTCGTCACCGTGATGTTGCTTCAGAACGACCGCGGCATCCCCGCCGGGATAGTGCGGATCTTGAAATCGTTGAGCGTGACGGAAAAACCAAGCGGGACGGATCGATCGCCGTACAGAATCTGATACGGCGCGCCGTCCACGCTCACCTGCCGGGGAATCCCGCGCTGCACCCACATCTCGCTGCTGTTCTGGCCCGAAGTGAGTCTCAGCAGGACTGCCGGGATGCGCGTTGCCCGCACCGGCTCGACTGCTTCCAGCGGACGATCGACGCGCGCATGATCGAAGCGCTGATGCAACGTCAACGTCTGCCCGCCCCACGGCGTCGCCACCGGCTGACCGACCGCAAGCGCCTGCGTCTGCGACGGCAGACCCGGCTGATTGAACCGCGCGAACGTGGTCCGCTCGGGCCCGACAATAATCTCCAGCGGCGCTGCCGGTTTGGCCCCCTGCGACGCGTGGAAAACCACCTTCACGTCCGGCGCCGCCTCCTGCCCGTGCATCGATTGAAAATCGGGGAAGTTCGCGAAGCAGACGCGCTTTTCAGTACCCGCCGCGCCGATCAGTTCAACCTCAACGGCTGGGTTCACCGGCTCGTTCGACGCGTTGACGATTCCGTTCTCCCCGCCCACCGTCGCGTGCGGCATGTACCGGAGCACGCGCACGCTCAAGTCCGCGCCGTCGAGCTTAATCGCCTGGGCCGTGCAATCCTCGACCGCGATCTCGCGCGCCGTGCCCTGATACGTCACCGTAATCTTTCCGACGCTCGACGAATCGGCGTTCTGCTCATCTTGCAGGAACCGCTGCATCTCAGCCGCGTCGCGCGCCACGCGCAGGGCAGCCGTCACCGGCCCCAGCGCCGCCGGTTCATCGCCGAAGATCCACATCGCCTCGGGCGAGGCCTGCGATAGGGAAATCGCAACCGCCGGCTGGAACCGCGGATTGTCGTCAACGATGCGTTCCGTCGCAGCGCTGTCCGGCAAGTAGCGCACCACCTCAACCCGCAGCCCGTTCTTGTCAAACGACGGCGCATCGGCAAAGTCCGCCGACGCAAAACCACCGAACGCGCCATCGGTCAACTCGAACTGCGCCCGCGACTGATCCCGGCGGTCAAGCAGCGTGAGCATGTCCTGACGCACCTGGATTTCACCGGCAGTCTCACCCTCGAACACGCTCAACTGCCCGTCCACGCCCCACTTCATCGTGACCACGGCACCCGCCATGATCAGCAGCAACCCGCCATGTGTGAGCACGAAACCCAGGTGTTTGCGCGTGAAGGGATAACGCCAGCGCCATCGACGCGAAGATCTTCGCCAGCAGCCAGAAGAGCGCCTTGAACCACCACGATCCGTAGAAAGTGCCTGCCCGTCGGTACCAGTGCCGATTCAAAAGCGTCGCACACGCCATGCCCACTCAGCACTGAGCGGCTGAGCAACAGGCCCGCGAACCACAGCGAACCCGCCTACCCGCGAACACCTTGTTCACCCAATACCGCTTCTGGACGCGTCGCGCCCTGCATTTCCGCTGCTTTGCTGCATGTGCCAACACCCGTCAGCGCGAACCGGGCGCGTCCATCTCGCCACGTGCTCGCGTGTGGTCCTTACTCTGCTACCGGGGTTCTGCAACCCCCACCGGCGACCATCCGAATTCCGGCCAATTATAGCGCTGTTGTGAGATTCGCCGCGGAATTGTGCGCGCGGCGATGCCTATGCGTCCGTGCCCCAGCCGAAGACCTAGGGACCCTGGTGGTAAGCGGTATCGAGGTGATTTGCGCCGTGACAGGAAAGTGTACAACTCCCCGCGAAACTACCGTCGTCACGAAATTCCAGGCGCCCCGTGGTCTGTTCCGGCAACACCAACACGGTATCGAAGTTGATCAAGTGCGTATGGTCGGAGGTGCCGCCCACGGTGACACTAATTCCGTGCGGATCGTGGCACGCTGAGCACGGAATGCGCTCATTGACCACGTGCAGGCGATGCCTATTAAAGCTCCGCCCGCTGAGCACGATTGACTGCTGGTGGCACTTGTAGCACAGCGCATACTCGAACGACGATTCCGGCACGTTGTCGGTCACCGTGTAGTTGCGTTCGAGCAGGAAGTCATAAATCGATCCGTGCGGGCCAGCCGGTCCACCGCCCTTCGCGCCGGGCCCACTGTCACTGTTGTGACAGTCCGTGCAGCGAATCAACGAACCGTTCGCCAGGCCCGGCACCAGACTCACCGTGTCCGGACTCGGCGATGAACTGACCACCGGGTGAAAACTGGGATTGCCCGGGCTGAACTTCAATCGCAGGTTCGACGTCTGCGCCTGACGCTGAATCGCCTGCGAAACCGTGACACCCGCGTCGCCGTGGCAACGCAAACACACCTGGTATTCCGCGTCCGCTTCCTTCGTCGGCGTACCGCCGATCGTCACGCCGCGCACAAAGGCGAGCGTCGCGCCGATCGGGATGTAGCTCAGTGCCGGTGGCTGCGTCGAAACCGCATGCGGGTTATGGCAATCCACACACTCAACGTGCGCCTGCTCGCCGCCGAATTCCTCAACCGGATCATGTACGCCGACGTATCGCCGGGGATCGTGCGCGCTGATCTTGTCAATCTCCGCGAGAATGTTCGCGCCGGCTTGTCCGTTGTGACAGTCGAGGCAGTTCTCTTCTTCATCCTCGAAAATCAGCAATCGCTCGCGCCCACCAGCCGTGTGCGACCGGTGACAACTGCGACACGCGTTCTGTCCCACCGTGCCATAAGGCCAATCCACCGTGGGAATCGACGGCATCGGCGTGCCCGACGATTGATGCGACCCGCCGCTCCAACCGTCCATGCGATGACACGCGGTGCACAGCGCGCCGAACTCGTCGCTCTTCACCAGGAAATCACCGTGCAGGTTCTGATGCGGATCGTGACACGACGTGCACTGCAACTGCCCGCTCGCGTCGAGATGCACTTCCGCGGGCAACGTCTGCGGGCTCGCGAGCTGGCGATCCGACGCAGCCAATCCCGACGTATAGAACAGACTCACCGGATGATCGTCGGACAGGTCGGTGCCCAGATTGGATAAACCCGCAGGGATGAAATCCCCCCCCACCATGCGGATGCGATCCGCCCGACTCAGTACGTTGCCCAGTGCAATCGTGCCATCGTGGCAACTCAAACAGAGCTTGCTCGCGCCCGTCGGCTGGCCCGGCTTCGCGTCGAGCGTGGACGACTCGTAAATCGTGTAGCTGGCCAGCGGAATCTCGCGGTTCCACAGCGGGCGCACGCCACTCGTGTGGTGCGGCGCGTGACAGAAAATACACACCTGACTCTCATCGGCAGCGTGAATGCTACCCGGCCCGCTCACCGAAAGGTTGTGCACGGTCTGCGTGACGCGGTCCTGCGCGACAGCCAGTTGCGCGGCGAACAGCGCACAGATCATCGACACTGCGGTTAGCAGCGCGTTCTTAAGCTTCATGGTTGCGTCTCCTGGATCGGTCCAGGGCTATCGGCTGCTTGCGCGACGGCATCCGGCGTGTAATCAAACGCCTGCACGCGCGCGTTGTACGAATCGCACACCCAGATGCGGTTTTCCCCATCGATGAAGATCCCGCCCGGCAGCCAGAATTCACCCGGCCCGACGCCCTCATCGCCGACGATCAGCAGCAATTGACCCGCGCGGTCGAACACCTGCACGTTTTCAAAACGCGAGTCGACGACGTACAGGTGACCGTCGCAATCGACAGCCAAACACTTGGGCATTGCGAAATCCCCAGGCATGTCACCAGCTTGGCCGAACATGCTCACCGGGTCGCCGCGCAGCGTGATCCGCTGCACGCGATTGTTCCCGGTATCCGCGACCCAGAGCGCGTCACCATCGAGCGCGATATCGCAGGGGAAGTTGAATTCACCCGGCATCTTGCCGCGTTTTCCCAGAATGCGCACCACCTGATCGTCGCCGCCGAGCACCTTGATGTCGTGATGCACCACGTCGACGACGTAGAGTTCGCCCGCATCCGGTGCGAAGTCGATCGCCACCGGCCTGCCGATTTCCGTGGGCATGCGCAGCGTGCGTTGATACACCCCGGTGGACTCGGCGAACGCGTGAACGTCGCCGCTCTCGGAGTCGCAGACGAGCACGCTGCCCGCGCGCCCGAAGCACAGATCGATCGGGCTGAGCAGCGGCGCATTGTCCGCGTGCGTGATCTTGCGGTAACGTCGCGACTCCAGATCGAGCAGGTGAATGCACCGCCCGCCGGGATCCGCGACCCAGAGATATCGATTGTCGTGCGTGCGCAGAACGGCCCGCGGACCGTAGAAGGGTTGCGGCTCGGGCGGACCGGCGATCCACGATCCCAACGTCTCAAACGCGCTCCGCGTGGGTCGCAAATCCTCTGCCGATGCGAGTTGGCCGACGTAGCGAATGCGCGCGTCGCGCGTCGATGGCGGCCACATCGGCGCATCCGCACGCGCATCGAACACCGGCTGAACGCGCGGTGCGCATCCGCCAACGACAAGCGCAAGCGCTATCGCGACAATCCAACCGTATTCACATCCGCGCTGTCGCATCATCGGCTCCTCGCGCATTATCCCGCCCGCACATCGCATCGTCCATGACACCGCGAACTCGTACCGTCAACTGCAACGCACTGTGGGACCGGTCTTCCAACCGGTCACGACCGGCAGGCAAGCCGGTCCCACATGGCTCTTGTCACACGTCCTCAAAAGCTGCGCTTGATCTGCAAGTAAACGGCCGAGTTGTCGTTCTGCGCGAACTGCGTCTCGAACTCGCCGTACTCAAACGTCAAACGCACCTCGGTCTGCCGCACCAACCACTCCAGCGTCAGATCAAAATCAACGCCGTCGTTCGTCCCGCTGATCGAATCATCCTCCGTGCGATACAAAGCCGCTGCTTCCACCGTAAAGTCGTTCGTGATCGGATGACGGTAGCGCCCCTCGACCGTGAAGAACTCCGTCTTCCGGCTATTCGGCGGATCGTACGTCACATTCGACCAGCGCGCCCGCACGCGCCCGGTTGCACCAGTTTTGAAACGATGCGTCAAATCACCGCCGATCCGCGTCGCACGATACGGCGTAATGTTCGAGTCGTAATCCTGATACTCCGCCATGAACCGCAGCGACGAATTCATGCGATACTCGACACCGATCGTCTGGCTGGTCACATCCTCCGCACGCGCGCCCGCAGCCCCTGCCGGCGAGACCGACTGATCCTGCCAGCGCAGGCGATAGTAGGGCGAAATCCCGCAGTCGAAATCCTGCCGCAGATGAAAGTTCTGCGTGAGCGTGTCGAGATCGAACGAACCGCCGACGAAGAACACGTAGTCGATCAACACCAACTCGCCGTCCGCAATGTTTCCGGTGGGCACGCGGTCGAGTTCCACGCGGTCGCCCACGTTGCGAATCGTGTAGTCGCGCCCGACGCGGTACACCGTCGTGCGATTCTCCGCGGTCACGAAGATGGTGGATTCCTCAACGAAGGTATTGCTCAGCGTCACCGGCTCGGGATCGACGAAGGTGTGCCGCTCGTCGAGCACCTCGATGTTCTGATCGCCGCCGCTGCGATTCTCCCGCTGAATTCCGAAACGGTAGCCCGCGAGCAGCACGCCCCAGCGATTCTTCTTGCGGTAGTCGAAGTTGACGTACGCCCCGTAGCGGTCGATGTCGAGCCCGGAGTCGAACTGCTGCGTCTGCGCGTAGACCTCGAACTGGGAAACCAGGCTCTCGTACAGTTCGTGTTCCAGTGAAGCCGCCACGCGATACGACCGCTCACCGATCGGATCAACACCCGCGAGCGTCCCCTGCGTGCGATCGATCAACTCGAACGTGTACCGCGAACGCAGGTTCTCCGCATGCTCCATCCGCAGCAGCTCGCGCCAGCGAAACCGCTCAACGCTGAACGTCCCGCGCTGATTGAAGTAATCCAGCTCCGAATCAAGCCGGTTGCGATGCCCCTCGCCAAAATCCAAGCGATGCGAAAGCTCCAACTCATCCGAATCGTAGTTCAGCGTGTAAGGCTCCTCCGAAACGGAGAGGTGATCATAGACCAGTGAGAAAGAGTTCTGCTCGCTGATGTTGTACGCCGTCTCGAAACGCAGCGACGTGTTCTTCTGCCGGCCTGTCTCTTCGTCGCGCCCCAGCGGATCGAGCTTCACGTCCGTATCCGTGAATTGCAAACTCGTCGGCGTCTTCAAATCGATGTACTGCCAAACGAATCCGTAGTTCGTCGTCGTCGTGAGCAGGCTCGACTGAAAAGGCCGGGCCTCCAGCGCCCGGTGCCGATGCGCGAAAACCGTGCCCGGATAAGGCTTTTTCTTCAGCAGGTCCGCGGTCAGGTCGAACTCGAGCACGTCGCCGTCCTCGTTCGACCGCCGCTTCGTCCCGTCATACTCATCCTCGAACTTGTATTGAAGCAACCCGAACAAACCCGCGGCTGAGAATTCGACAAGATTCGGATGGTAGAGGTACCCCTCGGTTTCGAGTTGAACGTTTTCCTCAAAGATCGTCTCTTTCGACTTGATCTCGCCCGCACCCACCTTCGACGATTGATCCCGTCGCCGGTCACGCGCCACGTACTCGACGTAACCACCCACGTCGGTCAATTCCAACCCGCCGACGGCATCGCGCCGCCGCTGCGGCGAACGACAGCCACTCGCCGCAACCACCAAGGCAACCACCAGCAACCACGCAAAGACGACACGCCTGCGCATGTGGGACCGGCTTTCCAGCGGGTCAAGACCGGTTGGAAAACCGGTCCCACATACTTTGCCTTGCCCGCAGCACGCGCGTACGCGGGCGGCGGCACAAGCGTCTGCCGAAAGCGTTCTGCGCTTCGCGGCGCAGCCAGTGTGTCGCAACCTCGAAATCAACGCGTGCTATGCTTCAAGAAGTACCGGTCGTCGCCTCCGTGCCCGAAATGACAATCACTGCAACTCGTCGTCTCCAACTCGTCGTGGTGCGAACCCTCCGTCAGATCACCGCGCTCGTGGCAGCGCAAACACAGCGTCGTCGCGTCCGAAACCAGCAGCGCGGGCTGCATCGACCCGTGCGGCTGGTGGCAGAACAAACAGTCCTGCACCGCAACCGGCCCGTGTACGTAGCGCATATTCCCCGGCACGGTTGGATGACACGTGCGACACAGACCCTCCTGCGCCGTGCTCACCACGCCGCCACTCGTGCGATCGTGGCACCCGGCACAGTCGCCCGTGCGATATGGTTTGTGCGTGTATGCGACCACCTCGGGAAGCTGCCGTTCCGGCGGCGCGCGAAAAGAACGTTGACTGCGACTCGCGATTGGCGCGTAGCCGATCTGCTTGACCGCGCCCGGTTCGGGCACACCATCAAAGAAAAATCGCAGCACGCGGAGGCGGGTGGCTTCGTCGGAACACGCGGGGATCAACGCAACAAGGAGAAGCAGCAGCAGTGCGATGCGACGGGCGCGCTTCCCAACCTGTGCGCCACGCCCGTCCGCAGCGCGCTCACGCGTCGATTGCGGCGGGGTGCAGTGTCGTTGAGTAGCGCGGATACCTCGCGTTCGCACCGGACTCAGTCTCACTCATTGTCGCTGCGTTCTTCCCGGAGTTGTGCGGGATCCGCAGCGACGTCAGAGCCCTCGACCGGACCGATCCCCTCGTCGACCGAAATGCGCGGCAACGTCGCGATCTCCGACTCGCTGAACCGGTATCCTTCCGGAAACGATCCGAACGCGTAGACATTGACCAGCCGGGGACCGTATTGGCTGATCACAAACAGCAGGTAATCAATGTTGAAGTCTTTGTGCGCGTACTTCTTGAAATAGGGCACCGACGATTTGTCGATCGCCAGGCTCGAAGGCAACCCCAGCGCGCCCGCCATGTCGCCCGGCCCGCCGAAACGCATCAGAATGTTCCCCTCGTCATCGAAGAGCTGCACGATTTCCGTAGCGCCGTCGACGACGTAGATGATGTTGTCGGGCCCGACGCGAATGCCCCGCGGCCTGCCGAATTGACCGAGTCGATAACCCGGTGTGCCCTTGGTCCACACCGGCGTGCCGTCGAGCTTCAGCTTCTGAATGCGCCAGTTGTGCGTGTCACTGACATAGAGAAAACCATCAGGGCTCACGCACAGACTGTTGGGGATCTTGAACTGGCCCGGCTCGCCCCCAGGCCCGCCGATTGTGCGAATCACGTCGCCGTTTGCACGGTTGAGTACGACGATCTGACAGGTCTCGTCGTTGTCGAGCACGAAGAGCTCCTCGCCATACACGGCTACGTCAACCACGTGACACGGCGTAGGCACGTCGAACGCAGCCACATATTCATCAGTCGGCCCGTACACCACGACCTGGTTGCGCACCGAGTCCGCGACGAACTTGTAGCCCAGCGGATCGACCGCGATGTTGATCGGCTTGCGCACGCGCCCCGGCCCGCGAACCCCCATGACGCCATAGGTACCGTTCTTGAAGTCCAGCCGGCAAATGCTCAGACCCTTCGTATCGCACACGTACGCGACGCCATCATGCACCGCAACGCCGTACGGCTTGTTGATCGCCCGCTGCACGACCGGTTCGTCGCCGAGCACGAACTGCTCAAACCCGCCGCGTCCCGGTTCCACCTGATCGGCACCACTCGCCCACATGAGGAACTGAACGCGCGGCTTCTCCGGCGGCGCAGGGAAAAACAAAGGGGCTTGCGTCGACTTCGGTGTGGACGCACAGCCCGCAGCCAGGGCAGATGCGAGACAGGCAAGTGCTGATCCGTACCGTGCAATGACGCGCGCTGACATCGCGTTTCTCCTCATGCGCAGATTTCGATGGCTGGCGGACCGGCGCCGCTCCCAATCATAGCGCGGTACCGCGCACCCGCCGTCGCCTAATCAAAAGAACGCACACCCACCCTAAACGGGCAGGTGTGCGTTGGCAATGAAGTAGAATCGTAGAAGTATCGTTGCGTCAGCCGTCGTTATTCGGACGACTGAGGACCTCTCACCTTGCGCCGACTACTTGATATGGCACTGGAGGCAGAGGTAGCTTTCCTGGATGGGCACGCGGAGGAAATTGCCCAATCCGTTGTTGTGCACGTGGTGGCACGACGTGCACTCCACGCGCTCGATGCCGCTGATCGTCACGAGCTGCACGCCCGTTCCACCACCGATGCCCGGCGAGAACGATGCCGGTGCGTTGTAGTCCGCCGGTGCGCTCGTGGGATACTCGACGCCGATCGGGTGATCGTCCGACAGGTCGGTGCCCAGGGCTGCATCACCGGTCATCACGATCGATCCGGAATTGCCGCCGTAGTTGTCGATCGCGGTGACGCCATCGTGGCAGCTCAAGCACATCTTGCTCGGGCCTTCCGGCTGGTTGGCGGTGCTGCTGTACATCACGAACGTCTCGCCGGTTTCGCCGTGGTTCCACAGCACGTTGTCTTCGCCCGCGAGCAAAGCATTGTGCGGCGTGTGGCAGGGCAGGCAGACCTGGTTTCCGGGAATGGTCACGCCCGGATAGTTGTTCAGGTTGTGCGCGGTGTTCACCACGCTGATGCTCGGATACGAACCGGGATCGCCCGGAATGATCTGACCGAAGGCGGGAACCGCGACAGCAATCATCAGAACAACGGGCACGAATCGAATGGCACGTGACATCGGAAGTCTCCTCCGCTTGGTGACCCTGTGTCCCGTATGCGGGACGCGTTCAATCTCAAAACCGCCGCCGACCCCTCATCACCGGCCATGGTCGGCGCGGACCCATGACTCATTCTTGGACGTTGCATGCCGTGTGCCATCCCGGCGACACGCGCTGTGCTCGGACGTCAGCCCGGCCGGGCGTCGCCGCAATGCCTTGCGAGTAAATAGCTTACGTCTGAGTTAAACCGCGAGGCGCAACGGTATGAGGCTGCGGACACCACGCCGCGTTCCCAAAATCGAGAAACGAACGCGAGCGGCGTCTTACTTCTGCGAGAATCGCGGGGTTTCAATTCCCGATCGTGATCAGGTCTCGGGCGTGGCTGCCGGTGACTTGGGCAGGTTCACCACGGCTTTGTCGCGATCGTAACGGTAAGGCCGGTGGCACCCCGAGGCACAGGTTCCCCCCGTCTCGGTGCCTTTGAACCCTATCGGGATCCGCCACTCGCCGAACGGCACGCTCTCCGCGAGCAGGTGCGGGCCCTTGCTGGCGTGGACGTCGTGGCAGGCGCGACAGGTCCGCCCCTTGATGTCCTTGCCCACGTGCAGCGCGTGCAGGTTCTGCTCGCCGTTGCGGAACTCCGTCGCGTCGTCGGTGGTTGCTTCGGTGAATGCTTCGCTTTCGTGACACTCGAAGCACAACGCGTAGGCATCGTCGGAGAACGACGTGTACATCGTCGCGGGATACGCACCGCCAAGCAGCGCCACACGCGCACTGCCGTGTACGTCGAGATGGCAGATGGTGCAGTCGCCGTCATCGATCGGCCCGTGGTGCGTTGGGTTTTCTGCGAGCAGCTTGGTGAAGCCCGGCAACACGCCCTTCGCCGTCTTGATCTCCTCCCCGTGACACGACAGGCAAATCGTCTCCTCTTTGGCAACCAGCAAATGCGCATCCGGAGACGCGTGCGCGTCGTGGCACGCAGCACAGCCCTTGCCATCCGTCACCGCGCTGTGCTTCACCATGGCGTCCTCGACCGCGTCCGAGATGTCGTCGTGACAATCGAAGCAAAGCGCGCTACCCGTTTCCCGCGTCAGCATGCGATACGCCGAGCCATGCGCGTCGTGACAATCGGTACACCCTTCCTGAGCCGGGGAGTGTACGTCCTTCGCATCCGCCAGCCGCTGCTTCATCGGCTGGTGACACTTGAAGCACAGGTCGCGCCCTTCCGCGAGCAGCAACCCCTTGTGTTCCGACGCGTGCGGGTTATGGCAACCAGAGCAGCCGCCCGCAGCCACCGGACCGTGCAGAAACTGCTGACCGTCCATCACGTCGTCGTGACATTCGGCACAGACCGCGCCCACGGTGGCTTCGCGGAGCAGCTTGGGAAAAGCACTTGCGTGCGGATCGTGACAGGTGGTGCAGTCGCCTTCAGCCACCGGAGAGTGCACGACTTTACCGGAGAATTCGTCATGGCAATCGGTACACAGCTCCGCGCCCTTCGCGTTCAGCTCGAACTTGTGCTGCGTGCCTTCCTTCGCGGTGTGGCACAGATCGCAGCCCTCATCCCCCACCGGGTCGTGGACCACCGCCAGCTTCGCGAAATTGCCGTGGCAAGCCGCATCCGTGCAATTGCCCGAGTAATCCTTCGGCCCGTCCGCACGGGCGCCCGTTGCAATCACAAAACCGAGCACCCCAACCCACACCTGCCGCGTCATCGTTTCAATGTCCTCCCGCCGCCACCGCCTGCCGCGTTGTGAATGTCAAAGTCAGCGTACCGAGCGGGCTGTCGACCACGCGCGGCTTGTTCATCTCCAGCCATATGGCAGCGTTCGAACCGGAAGCGTCCGGCACGTCGACCTCGATCGCGGTCACCGCGTTGCGGTTGTCCGTTGCGACGTACGTCTCCACGAGTTTCCCCGACGGCACAAACGCTTCGATGGTGCAAACGTAGTTGGATGCCGGAATCTTGATCGCCTCATTCAGCGACGCGTGCTCCGCGTGTACCTTACCCTCGTGGCGAATCCAAACTTCCTGCCGCGACTTCGCCACCGTCACGATGACCAGATCGGGCGCGGGCCGCTCAACCTCAACCGGACAGTCCAGGCGCATGCGCAGCGGCGTGGCTGCGTCGCCGTGCATCTTGAATTCGGGGAACTTGGCAAAAAGCCAATGCTCCTCCTTCTCGCCCCCATGCTTCACTTCCACCAGGACGGCTGGGTTGATCCGCTTGTCCGATTGGTTCACCGCTTCGCCCGCGTCCTGATCCATCCCGAAGTGCGGCATGAACTTCAACACCTTGACCGTCTGGCCCGAACGCGGATCGGTGTACGTTTCCCCAGGACGCGCGGGAATCGCCGCTGGTGGCTCGGACGCCTCGCCCGCGATGAGCACCTGCGCGGGACGCGTCAACTCCTGTTCGAACTGCCGATAGAGATCGTCGCGCTGCGCATCATCCGCGACCGCCATGTAGCGCCACGTCGCAATCAAGCTCGTCAAGCGATTTCGCAGCGGATCGTCCGCGATCAACCAGCGATCGAACGCCTGCTTCGGACCCTTGATCGCCAACCGAACTGCCGGTTGCCCGTCCGCATCCGCCGTCACGTTCTGCGTGCGCACCGCCTGCGGCAGATAGCGCGCGATGCGCACCTGCGTCGCGGAATCGCCCAGCGCTACGCTTTGATTGATGTCCGCAGGCGCCATCGTCGAAGGCGGATTGAACGGCTGATCCACCGCGACCATCTCACCGCCGCGCGCGTACGTGCAATGCAACAACAACTCCTGATTCGGCATGGGCACGTGAAAACCATGACCGCTGCCGTGCTGCCCCAGCGCCGCACCGCAGCCCAGCCCGACAACAAAAACCGCACTCAATACCGACCGTGACACGAGATTGCTCAACGTTCCACCTCTCCGGAAGGAATCACCCTGTTGGGAATAATCAATTCAGGCCTGACCGCCCGCGGGCACCGGCGCTTTCGAGATATCCAGCTCTTCCATCTTGCGGTAAAGACTGGACAACCCGATACCCAGCGCGTCCGCCGTAGCGGCTTTGTTGTTGTCCATGTGTGCCAGCACCTTCATGATGTGCCGTTTCTCGAAGTCGCGCGTCGCCGCGCGCAGGTCCGTCGTCGAAATCGGCGCCATGCGATCAGCGTTCGCCGCGATGCTCAGATCGCTCAAGGTCACCAGCCTGTCGCCCGCGAAGATGACCGCGCGCTCGACAACGTTTTCCAATTCGCGCACGTTTCCGCGCCAGCGGTGCCGGCACATCGCGTCCATCGCCTCGTCGTCGAACCCCGCGCACTGGCAGTTGATCTCGCGGCGATACTTCTCGACGAAGTGCTCGATGAGCGGCGGAATATCGTCAGGCCGTTCGCGCAGCGGTGGAACCGTGATGCGGATCACGTTCAGCCGGTAATAAAGGTCCTCGCGAAAACCATCATCCTCGATCGCGCGTTCCAGGTCGCGGTTCGTGGCTGCGACCACGCGGATGTTCACCGGCCTGGCGTGCGTTTCGCCGACGCGGATGATTGCCTTTTCCTCAATGGCGCGGAGCAGAATCGCCTGGCTCGCGTGCGGCAAGTTGCCGATTTCGTCGAGGAAAAGCGTACCCCCGTCCGCGGCTTCGAAGTATCCGATGCGATCGCGATCCGCACCCGTGAACGTCCCCCGCCGGTGTCCAAAAAGCTCACTTTCGATCAGACTTTCCGTGAGTCCGCCGCAGTTCACCGGCACGAACGGGCGTTCCTTGGTGATGCCTTCGTAGTGCAGCGCCCGGGCGAGCACCTCCTTGCCCGTCCCGCTTTCTCCGCAGATCAGCACGTTGCTCATCGTGTGCGCGATCCGGCTTATCGTGTCGCGAATCGAACGCATCACCGGCGAACTGCACACCATCCCGCTCACGCCGTGCGACTGGCGAATCTGTTCGCGGAGCACGCGGTTCTCGCGCGCCAGGTCGTCGTGCGCCATAAGCCGCTTCAGGCGGAAGATCACTTCATCGAAAATCAGCGGCTTGCAGATGTAATCGCGCGCGCCCTTCTTCATCGCTTCGACCGCGGTCTCCACTTCGCCGAACGCGGTGATGACGATGATCACGGCATCGGGCGCGAGCTTCTTAGCGTGGTCGATGAGTTCCATCCCGGGTACGCCGGGCATACGCAGGTCGGTGATGATCGCGTCCACCGGCTGCGTCTTGAGCGCGCGCAGCGCCTCCGAGCCATCCTTGCACGCGATGACGTTGAACCCTTCTTCGTCGAGAACCTGCGCCAGATTGGTGCGCAGCGTCGCCTCGTCGTCAGCCAACAGTATGGTTGCCTCAGCCATGATGCTCATCCGGAGGTTCCGGCAATACCGGAATCTCCACGGTAAACGTCGTACCCGCGCCCGGATCGGAGACGAACTCGATCGTCCCGCCGTGCTCCTGAACAATGCCGTACGTTACGGTTAATCCCAATCCCGTCCCGTGCCCCGGCTCTTTCGTCGTGAAGAACGGTTCAAACACGCGCCGACCGATCTCGCC
The DNA here is from genome assembly GCA_020639095.1 of Phycisphaerales bacterium. GTDB lineage: Bacteria > Planctomycetota > Phycisphaerae > UBA1845 > UBA1845 > JACKHG01. Next base: position 61,581 of record JACKHH010000006.1, read on the forward strand.
CGCAATCCCGATTCCGGTGTCACCCACGCTGATCACGATGCGCCCGTCGATCGCGCGGGCGCGCAGCGTCATCGTGCCGCCGTGCGGCATCGCGTCGAGCGCGTTGAGCACAAGGTGCAGTACCATCTGGTGCAGATCGCCCGCGCGCCCGAACGTTTCCGGAAGCTGCTCTGCGCGGTGATAATCGATCTCAATCCCGCGCGACTGCGGCGCGAGCGAAGCGAACTCCGCCACCTCGTCCAGGGTCTTACCCAGATCGACGCGTTCCCAGGCTCGCGGCGTCGAACCGGTCAGGTCCGCAAGCTGTCGCACGATCCGCGAGATGCGCTGAATGTGCGTTTCGATCGTGTCGAACTGCTCCGCGTGCTCCGCAAGTTGGTTGCGGCGGCGCAGCATCTGCACGACGGCGGATATGCTCGACAGCGGGTTGAAGATCTCATGGGCCGCCCCCGAAGCAATCTGCCCTACGGCTGCCATCTTCTGCTTTTCCACCATCTGGTCGCGCATCCGCCCGATCTGACCCGCGCCCTTTTCCAGCAGATAGAACAGGTTGTTGATGCCTTCGCCCAGTTCCGTCAGTTCATCCGGACAGCTCATGCGGTAGACGTCACACGTTTGGCACTGCTTGATCGAAAGCAGCGGCTGGCCGTTGTCGCCACCGGGATGACGCAGCGCCAGCGCCTGCCAGCAGCGCTCGCCCGGCGAATCAAACATCACGCACTCGCGCCGCTCGCACGGCAACACCTCGCGACAGTGCAACAGGTGCGGATTCTCAAAACGGCCCGCCGATTCGGGATGCTCCTGATACGCTTCGAGCAATTCGGTGAGCTGCGTCGCGGTTTTCGCCAGTTGCTGCTGCTGGCGACGCATGATCTTGTAGACCCCCGCGCTCAGCAGCCCGGCGATGATCGTCGCCAAGCCAGTCAGCACCGCGTGCCGCACGCCCATCGAAAACTTGTCCGCGAAGTAGCGTTCGAGCAGGTCCGCCCCCACGAACAGCGCTGAGAAAACCACCAACGCGACCACCGGTATCAACACGCGCACCATGCGCCGCCGCGATCGCCGCGCGTGCAGCGCGCTGTGCCGTTGCTGCGGACACCAGGTGGCGGCATCGCGATACACCGGCAGCGACACGCCGACATCCGCGCCGCGATACGGTCCGCCGCACGGCGGGGCGTTTGCAGAAGGCTTGGCTGCCTGAGTTGGCTCGAGCGTCGCTTTCACCGAAACTCTCGACACGTTAAAGTAGGCACATGGCGTCCGCCGCGCCCGTACGCCGTCCGCAGGCGCACCAGTGAGCCTTCGGCAAGTTGCGTACCGCGGGCGCCGAAAGCGCGCGCAAACCGTCCAAACCGACATTGGTACGCAACGTGCCGTGAGTCCCGGCGCGGAACGTTCCACGAACGGCAAGCAGCAGGGAGCAAGATGGTGCAGGTCAAACGAGTGAACCGGTTGCGGGCAGCGGCCTGCGTCGCGCTGATGGTGATCACGCCCATGCTCATGGGCGGATGCCCCGAATTCCAGAACAGCGTGGTGAACATCGCCAACGAAGCCACCCAGAACATCATCCTGAATGACGCGGATCAGCGGACAGCCGTCGAGACCGCGACACGCGGTGTGCTCAGCGCTGCGATCGACCTGTTCTTCGAACAGTTTCGCAACGACTCAAGCCGGTAACCACACAAACGAGCCGCCTCGTTTGCCCCCAATCCTAGCGCTGTTTTCTCAGAATCGAGAAAAAAGATGTGCCAATAGTGAGAGACGCGGGGCCCTAGCTGCCCCGCGTTTCGTCATTCATCATTCGTCATACAGCACTGCCGTCAAAGCTCGTGGCACGACATGCAGAGGCGCGACTCTTCGATCGGCACGCTGAGGCGGTCCGGCTCCTGCGAGTAGAGATCGTGGCACGACACGCAGCTCACCTTGCCGTCGGGCAGGCGGACCTGCTTGGGCAACTGGGCGGCATTGCGAAATGACCCGCTGCGCATCCCGTGCGGGTACGCGACGCCCACCGGATGGTTGCGACGATGATCGCCCATCGCACCCTCGCCGCGGTTCCAGGGTGTCGTGTTCGCGAACTCACCAGCCGATACGCCGTCATGGCACGCCATGCAACGCCGCGACTCGGCATCGAGCGAACCCAGCGAACGACCCGACCCATCATTGTCGAGGATGTGGGCTTTGCCAACCGCCATCCAGTGCATGCTCGTCGCGCTGCGACTACCGTTGTCGGCATGGCACTTCGCGCAGAACTCGACGGTATCACTCGTCCCGGCATTGAAGTCGCGCAACCGCAGATCGCCCTGCGCCGGCAGCGTTTCGTGACACGTCAGACAGGTGACCGCGCCGCGTTCGTCCAACGGCCAGCCGTCCGGAATGCGAATCGACGATGAGGGCACGACGTTAACCGGATGGTTCGACACCCCCGGCCCCTCGCGCAGCAACGCAGCGATGTGCTTCCCACCCGCACCAACTGCCGGCACGACCGCGACAATGAAACACGTGACCGTGAACAGTTTGAAGATGCGGCGAACCGCCGACCTCTGGCCTCGCGGCGAAGTCATATCGTGAACCCCCATGCTGGAAGCGGTTGGCCAGGCTGACGGCAGCCTGTGCTCGGACCAGCCTCCCAGGGGCTGACACGACGTCCGGGGCGACGCACGCGCAAGAAGGCGCCCGCACCCGCTGAGGATTTACGATATAACCCCCGCGCCACCCGCAGCGTCAGGTGTGGCTGAACCGGAGCAGTCCCGCCAAACGACACGGCGCGATAAGCTGCCGCCCTTTTCCCGATTCTGAGAATCTCCCGCGAAATACCGCCTATTGGCAGCGCCAAAACGTTGGCACGAGTTGTGCATACTGGTTCGGCGTCAAGAGCGCAACGCAGGATGCGGTCTGCGCCGCGACGGGTGAGGAGTGATTGATGATGAAGCGAATCTGCGCGCTGGCGATGGTGATGCTCGGCATGGCGGCGACGTTGCCGGTATCGGCTGCCACCTTCACGCTCTATCCCGCGAAGGACGGAACGCTCGTCGACGGCGGCGTATTCGGGCCGTTCGACGGCGTGGCCGACGATGCCGACTGGTATTTCAACCAATCAAGCTATGAAGGATCAATCTCGCGCTCAACTGCGTCGCCGACCAACAGCATCGAGCATCGCGTGACCTGGGAGTACAACCTCAGCACCGTGACATTGCCCCCACCGGTTTCAGCAACGCTGCGTTTCAACTTGCGCGGGGCATCCATTTTCCCGTTCCCCGACGTCGATGTGCACGTGTACGCCTATCCCGCCGACCTGGCGGAATCGCTTTCCGACTTCTCCGCGACGCCCGCGACTTTCCAGGGACTCGCCACCGTCGTGCCGTTCCAACCCGCGACGACCTACACAGTCGACGTCAGCGCAGCCGTTAGCGCCGCGCTCAGCAGTGGTACGGACAAGGTCGCGTTCCGTTTCCAGATCGACCCCAACACCACCGCACCCGCCAATCAGGCGTTCGTCGACGCGCTCGATGCCGAGCCCGCGACCAAACCGGCACTGCTCGTCGTGGAAGCGCCGCACGTCCCCGGCGACATCGACGACGACGGCGACGTGGACGCCGAGGACTTCCTCGGCTTCCCACCATGCATGAGTGGCCCGAACACTCCACCGACCCCGGAATGCGACATCTACGACTTTGATCTCGACGACGACGTAGACCTTGCCGATTATGCCGCGTTCCAGTCGTACATCGCGCCCTAGAAGCCGGTCTGCAGCCCGCTCTCAAATCTGGGATTCGCCCGCATAATAACGTCTCAGGAAAAGGAAATTCGCGCGCGATCAGCGCGTCATGCTGCCACTCCACCCGCGACCTAACTGCCGTAATCACAACACGTAACGCCTGCCATTACCTCGTGGGAATCGCTGCCCGCGCGCGTCCATCAACCACTGGCACGCAATCTGCTCATTCAAGCGCAACGGGCGTGGAGTCTCCGCGCCCAGGACGAATCCGATTCCGCCAACCACATGCTTGGAGGGCATATCCATGACAGCTTGCAGTTGTGTACTCGCCGTCGCCATCAGCGTTCTGGGGCAGACGTCGAACCTGACGCCAACGGGCGCCATCTCTGACGGACTTGGGGCGCCGACGCGACTGGCCGCTGCCCCGGGCGGTGGCTTGTACGTCACCGATCAAGTCAACGGACAGGTGTTGGAGTACGACAACACCGGGACCTTGGTGAACACGTACGCCGTACCCGAGATGCCGGTGGGCATCGCGGTGATCCCGAGCAGCGGCAACGTGATCGTCTCTCGCCGCGACGGCGCGGTCGGCGTGTATGACAACGCGTTCAACCTGCTGGGCTCGCTTGATCCCGCACCGCTCGCGTTCGTCACGCCGAATGACATCGCCGTGCATCCGACGAGCGAGGAGATCTACGTCGTCGACAGCGACGCGCACCAGGTGATGGTGTTCAATCCCAACACCAACGCACTCGCGCGGATGTGGGGCGCGCAGGGCGTGGGATTGGGACAATTCGAATCACCGCAAGCCATTGCGATCGACGCTACGAACGATCGCGTGCTCGTCGCCGACGTGGACAACTTCCGCGTGCAGGTCTTCGACACGACGGGCGTTTTCCAGTTCAAATTCGGTTATCGCACACTCTATGCCGGGTCGGGCGAAGTGGCCTGGTTTGCACGGAGTGAAGGCTTGGCGCTCGACGCCTGTGGCAACATCTACATCACCGACGCGCTCATGGGCACGGTGCGAGCCTTCACCCCGGCTGGTAAGGAAATCAGCGCGACGTTCATCCCCGCGGTCGGCTACGGCGCGAACGCGGGCCAACTGCGTACCCCGTGCGACGTGATGATCGACGCTGCCGGCACGCTCTACGTCGCGAACACAACCAACGCGAATATCGAAACCTTCCAGGTGGGCTGCACCGCGGCACCGCTGATGGCACGTCGTTCGCGCGTGGCCCAGATCGGTGGGCGCGACGTCGCATCCAACCCGCTGAACTATCCGGACAACCCGCTCGATATCGTTAACGCGATCCGCAGCGGCGAATACGAGCATCGCCTCGACATCAACACCGACCGGGTCGTCGACGAGACCGACCTTGAACTCGCGGTCGCACGTTTCGGCGGCGCATCGGTTGAGGATTTCCTGAACATGGATACCGGCCCGCGGGCTGCGTACCCCTATCCGCTGCAACCGCCGCACATGGTCGCCGAGTTGCCCAACCTCTGTGGCCGATGCCACTCGATGGACGGATTGCCGAACGGCATGCTGTCCGCAGAAGGCCAGACCAACCTCTGCGTATCGTGTCACACACCGGGCGGTCGCGCCATGGCCTCTCCGATTGAAGCTGGTGACGATGCGAATTCGCACCCGTGGGGTGTGGTCGCGAATCCGGGACCCGATCCCGAAAGCGAACTCGCGCTGCACCTGGACAATGGCGACGTTCGTTGCGCCACCTGCCACGACCCGCATGAAACGATGTACGCGGGCGCGCCGTACCTCCGCGGCTCGCTGCTCGACGGCGGTCTCTGTGCCGAGTGCCATACGGAAGTCGCGGAATGGCAGCACGCCGGCCACGCGGACGAGTCGGCTGATCCTTGGGGACACTACGACTGGTCGCTCGCCAGCCGAGCCGCCTGCCGCCAGTGCCACAGCGGAAATGGCTACATCGACTTCTCGAAAGGGTTGCCCGCAGCCGAGCAGAATGGCAACTTCCGCGTACTTGACTGCGTCGTCTGCCACGCAACGCACGGCAAACCGCAGGATGAAACGCTGCTCCGCATTTACGGCGAAATCACCCTTCCGACCGAAGGTCCGGACGAGACCATCACCGGTGTCGGCGCCATGGCAACCTGCATGGCCTGCCACAACGGCCGCGTCGCGCCTGACGATGGCAGCCTCACCCCGCACTACGCGATCGGTGGCGTGATGCTCGAAGGCATCAACGGCAACACCTACGGCTTCAAGCTCGTCAACTCGCCGCACACGCAACTCGCCAACTGCATCGACTGCCACATGTATCCCACGCCGGGACCAGGCGAACCGGGTGCGGGCAAGATCGGCGGCCACACCTTCAACATGAAGGTGCATGACCCCAACGATCCCGACTTCGGCGTTGAGAACATCGCGGCTTGCAATGCACCCGCGTGCCACGGCAACACGACGCGGGCACCGAGCCTGGAGATCACCGAGTTCAACCGCGAAGCCTTCGGCGACTATGACGGCGACGGCACCATCGAAGGCGTGCAGGATGAAACGCAAGGCCTGATGGACCTGGTCTACGACCAGATCACCACGAACGGCGCCGTATTCCTCGGTTCCTATCCGTACTGGAGCGTGACCGGCGTGGTCGACAACCCGCCCGGGTTCGTGGAAGTCGTCAAGGACGCGATCTGGAACTGGGAGTACGTCGACAACAGCGGCGACTTGGGAATTCACAACACGAGCTACGCGGTCGGTCTGCTGCAGGTGACCTACCGCGCGTTGAGCGGACACGACGTTCCGGGCGCGTTCCTGCGTTACGAAACGCCCGCGACCATGCTGCCCAAGACTGTCGTGCAGATTCAGGGCGTCAACGGCGGAGCGCCGGTCGAACCGGGTGGCACATTCACGGTGGACTTCACCATCGAGGACGACCAGGGCAACCCGATCGCGAAGGCCGACCTGAACCGCTTGCAACTGTACGTCGCCGGTCCCGCCAGCAACTACCAGTTGGTGATTCCGTCGGACGGCAACAGCGCGAACTTCGTGCAGAACCCGGACGACTCATACACCTACACGTTGCCCACGCCGTTCCCCACGGTTTATTCACCGCCGCTGTTCGACTCGCCGGCATTTGGTGCTGCCGACGGCGAGCTCACCGGCCAGCCGTTGCTCGACGGCACCTACACCGTGCTTATCGAGTCGCGTCGCGTGTTCGGTAGTGTTCGCAAAGCCGGTGACGCGACCATGGACTTCGTTGTCGCGAACAATCCGGGCAGCCCGCCCGCGCTCGCGTCGCGCGAGCTGATCACCCAGGCCGCGTGCAACGCGTGTCACAACGACCTGCAACTGCACGGCAGCAACCGCTACTCGGTAAAGGGCTGCGTGGTGTGCCATACCGCCGGTGGTGAAGACCTCATCACCACGCCCGACAGCACGCCGGGCGTGACGATTCAGTTCGACGACATGATCCACCGCATCCACCGCAGCCACGATCTGCCGACGATCACCGCGACGGCCAACAGCGCCGATCCGTATCGTTACATCATCACCGGCTACGGCGGAAGCTCGAACGACTTCTCCGACATTGGATTCCCAATCCTGCCGGACGGCGTCATGAACTGCGACGCCTGCCACGCGGGAGCCGCGCAAGGCGCGGAGGTCTACAACCGCATCACCCGCGCGAACTGCGTCGGCTGCCATACCGACATCGACTTCACCACGGGAACCATTCTGGACAAGTCGAACCCCGACGTACAGGACGGGTTGCTCACGCAAGCCGATCTCAGCAATCTTGCGTACCGCATTTTCCCGGGCGGCGTCGATCACTCCTTTGCAAATGACACGACGTGCAGCGGCTGCCATGGACCCGGCATGTTCGCGAACGTCGAGGACGCGCACCTCTTCCCGTCGAGCGACGCGGCGGAGGGCACGAATCCGTACATCGAAATCGTCAGCGTCGGCGGCATGACCGGTGGCGGTGGCACCTACTTCCAAGCCGGTGACTTCTTTGAAGTAACCTTCAAGCTGGCCAACGACGTGAACAACCCGCAGGAACTGCTCGCGGGTAATACGGGTATTCTCGATCGCATGGAAGTGATCGTGACCGGCCCGACCACGCTCTACCAGCAGATCATGGGTTCGCAGCGTCCCTGGAGCAACGGCAACCTCGCGGTGCCTGTCGGCAACTGGATCGACAACTATTCGGTCGACGGAACCTATACGTTCATTTCCGAAGATCCGTTCCCGGCAGTCTACCCGGCGCAGGAAAACGCGCTTGGCGAGCCGCCGGCAGAGCAGATCTTCTCGTACGCCGGTGGCTGGGGTCAGCAGTACTCGCCAGGCGGCACGCCGCTCGACGCGGGTACCTACAACATCGTCATGTTCGGACGACGCTTGACGCCCATCGCGGGTGAACGCGAACCGGTGATCACGGGGACGTTCGACGTGCAGTACGGCGTTGCCGGACCAGCCGTTCCTTACAACGGAACGGTCGACACCGCCAGTTGCAACGCGTGTCACGGCGTGCTCGCGTTCCACGGCAATCAGCGCTACGGCGTTGAAAGCTGCTTCGCATGCCACACGGCCGGCTCGCAGGACGGCGGGACGATGGAGAGCGTGGACCTGCGCATCATGGTACACAAGCTGCACAACGCACGGAACCTCGAAGTCCTTCCGTACGAACTCAACGGCCACTCCGGTATCGCCGATTTCAGTGACCTGCTGATCTCCTCGATGCCCGGCGAAGCGGCAGAGTGCCAGGTGTGCCACGTGAACGACGCTTGGGAAAATCCACCGATGCGTGACAACATGCGGACGTGGATGGTGGCCTGCACCTCGTGCCACAATGGCGACGAAACGCGTACGCACGTGAACGCAGCCACACTCGCGGGCACGTTCGTCGAAACCTGCACCGCTTGCCATGGCCCGGGCACGGCATGGTCGGTCGCGAAGGTCCACGGCACGCCGTAAGCCATTGAAGAGCAAGCGCCTGCTCAGCTTGGCGCACGTCTGAAGTCGGAAGGCTTCGGACGCTCGACAACTTAAGCCGGTTCGGCGTTTCGAATCTGCACTGGTGTCCCCAATGGATGTGCCCCAAGGCACACGACCAGTGCAGCCAGAGCGCCGAGCCGGCTTCTTCTTTGCGCCTTCGGACGGCAACCATTTCCGTTCTGGTGCGCCGTGATACACTCTTGCGGCGGGCCACGGACGGAAAGCGGATTGCTTGATGAGCGACGGACACCCAACGACCGATACGAGTGCATCATCGCCGAGCAGCCCGCGTGACGGCTCGCTTGCGATCAAGCTGCTCTTGATCCTCGCGATGCTGTACACGCTGGCTTTCGCACGCGCGATCGTTGTTCCGATTGTGCTCGCCGTGCTCGGCAGCGTGATGCTCACGCCAATCGTTCACCGGTTGGAATCGCTGCGCTTTCCCACGCCGGTGGCATCGGCAGTTGTGGTGCTGATCATCCTGGCGGGATTTGGCTTTGGCATATACGCAGCCGGTGAGCCGGTGTCCGACTGGATTCAGCAGCTTCCCGACTGGCTACGCAAGGCCGAGAATCAGATTCGCGACGTGCAGGGGTCGATGCGCTCGCTCTCGGATGCCACCGAAACCGTCGAAAAGCTGGCTGACGAAGTCACCAAGGGAAAAGACAAGGCCGTCGAAGTTCGCGTCAAGCGCGTGTCGCTCACGTCATACCTGCTGGGCTTCACGCATGAACTGAGCGTGGGCTTTGGCATCACGATCATTCTGCTCTACTTCCTGCTGGCGAATGGGGATACCTTTCTGCGCAAACTCGTCAGGGTGATTCCGCGCTTCGAAGACAAGAAGCATGCCGTGGAGATCGTTCGCCAGATCAAGGACGACGTCGCGCGCTACTTCCTGACGATCACCGTATGCAACGTCGTGCTAGGCGTGGCCATTGGCGTAGCCATGCGGCTGCTCAACATGCCCAATCCCGTCATCCTCGGGCTGATGGGCGCGCTGCTGAATTTCATCCCGTACATCGGTGCCGTGATCGGCGCGTGCGTCGTGGGGGTGATTGCCTTGGTGGAATTCGGCACGCCGGGCATGGCGGTCGTGGTGGCGAGTTGCTACCTTGCGCTGACTACGCTCGAAGGCAGCGTGATCACGCCGACAATCCTCGGACGGAGCTTTGAACTCAATCCGGTGATCATTCTGGTGGGCATGATGGTCTTTACGTCGCTCTGGGGAATTCTCGGCGCGACGCTGACCGTGCCGATGCTCGCGGCAATCAAGATCACGTTCGATCGCATCGAGCGCCTGGCGCCCATCGGTGAATTTCTCGGCAAATAGTAGGTTAGAAGAGCCCGCGCACGGTTGACGCAAGTGCGCTCCGCAGGCCCCAGAGCAGTCCCACGCGACCAGCCGTCTGTATCGTCGACGATCTGGCTGCGATCATTCCCACCAGGAAAGCAGCCCCGGTGCACGCAAGCGGATGCTCGCGGACAATGGTGTAGCGGTCGCGCGGCTCGCTCATCAACTCGAGCAGTTGCGCCTTGGCTGCGAGTACCTCGGACGAACTGCGCCGCGTGCTTTCGCCCAACGGAAACAACCGGCTGATGTTAGTCCTGCCCGACATGCTGTCGCTCCTCACGTAGACGTTGACCGACGAACCACACCGCGACCGCCAGACCGAGCATGAACACGCCGACGATGCCGGCGGCCAGCGGCGTGGGGGCGACTGCGTCGAGCATCAGAAATATCGCCACGAACACAGCCAACGCCCCCACGAACGCCATACCAGCCGCCATTGCCCAGATCAGCGCCACGAAGACAACGTCAAATGCGCTGCGCTTCGCGGCGCGGCCCTCGGCCTCCAGCAGCGTAAACGTCCGCAACACGATTTCGACAATGCGATTCATCGCTTACTTGCCCAGTAGTTTCGCCACCAGAACACCCGCACCAAACGCGACCAGGACCGACGTGAGCGGTCGTTCCTGCACCCGCGATTCCGCCTCAGAAAGCGACGATTTCACCGCGCTCTGTACGGAATCGCCGAGTTCGACGGCGCGGTCTTTCGCACGATGGCCGATGCCACCGGCGATGCCCGCGAAATCGCTGCGCAGGTTCGCAAGGTCTTTCTTCAACGCGTTCAGGTCCGATGCCAAATCATTCTTCGCCGCAGTGGTGGTCATTGTGTCAGACATTGGCGTAACTCCTTCAAAGTGTCAGGTCTCAAATACAAATCATGATTGACGCGAACATCACCGTTGACTAATCGACTGCGTCTTCGACTTCGTCGGCGACGTCTTCGATCGCGTCACCCACATCGTCGCCGGCGTCCGAACGGCAGCTCAGTTCGCAACCGCTCATCGGCACGAGCATCAGCAGCAGCAACAGCATTAGCAGAAAAGGCTTGGGTCGCATGGCTCAATCCTTTCGTCGATTAACCAAATGCACCATGCCGTCATGATGCAGCCTGATTCTCTCTCCCTCCCGGCCTGGCTCTCTCCCGGTGTCCTAGAGCGCTGACCGCAGCAGTGAGACGCGCGACGCGCAGCTCGTCCCCACATCGCGCCAACGCGGCTTGGCGGCACCCTCATACTGCTGGGCCAGCGCGGAAGACCTCCGTGTCAGCGACCGATCTAGATCGGCGGCGAAGGCGATTTGCCGCGCACCAGTCCGCCAATCAGCGCTGCCACAAAGAGAATCAGAAACAGGAAGAACAGGATCTTCGCGATCGACGCCGCACCGGCGGCAATTCCGCCAAATCCGAACACGGCTGCGATGATCGCGATAATGAAAAACGTCAATGCCCAGCGTAACATGACATCAACTCCTTTCGCTAAACTGCCGCGGTGGCAGCACACGTCCCGAGCATGCCAAGCACGAGCAGTACCAAGAAAACCAGCAGAAACAGACCAAACAGCACGCGTGCGATTGTGGCTGCTCCGGCGGCAATTCCAGTAAATCCGAACAGCGCGGCTACGCATGCAACGATGAAGAAAATCAATGCCCATCCGAGAAGACTCATCTCAGGCTCCTTTCAGCGATGTTTGGAAAACCTTTATTGCCAACCGGACGTTACCGGACCGTCAATCAACAGATCGGGGGCTCAGCCGTTCTTGACGGCTGGCCCCCGTAAGACCCGCCGATCAATGTCAGCAACTACCGCGATTAGCTACTCGCACGCCAGACAACGTTGCCCGACTTGTCGATCCACGCCTGATGACCGCCCATACCGAGCGTGCCACCGATACGCACCTGCGCGAGACCGCCGTCGAACTCCTCCGCATGCGTGAAGCGCGGCTCAACCGTCATGTTGCCCTTCGCATCGATGTAACCCCACTTGCCGTCAACCTGAACCGCCGCACGACCGTCGTGGAACGGCTTCGCTTCGTCGTACTTCGCGTTGATCACCAGCGTGCCGGACTTGTCGATGTAACCGTACTTACCGCCCATTCCGAGCGCGCCACCGACACGCACCAGCGCCAGTTCATCCGAGAACGAATGCGCTTCGGCGAACTGCGGATCAACCTTCGTCTCACCGGACTTGTTGATGTAACCCCACTTGTCGTCAATCTCGACCGGTGCCAGTCCATTGGCAAAATCACCACAGTCGTCGTAACGCGGGTTGATCACCATCTTGCCCGACTCGTCAACGTAGCCGTACTTGCCGTTCAGCATTCCGCCCGACTTCACGCGAGCAAGGCCGTCGGAAAACTCAGCCGCGTTGTCGAACTGGGGCGACGAAATCCATTCGCCGTTCTCGCGAACGTAGCCCCACTTGCCGTCCTGCTGCACGCGGGCTTTGCCGTCTACGAACGGACCGGCATCGTTGTATTTCAGCTCGACAACCAGCTTGCCGTCCTTGTCGATGTAGCCGTACTTGCCGTCCTTCTGAACGAACGCGCGGCCATCGCTGTAGTCACCGACTTTGTCGTATTGCGGGTTGACGATCGTCTCGCCTTCGGTGTTAACGAATCCCCACTTGCCGGAAACCTTGACCGGCGCGAGCCCATCGCGGAAGCAGCGGGCTTCGTCGAACTGCGGGTTGATCGTGACTTTGCCTTCCTGGTCGATGTAGCCGTACTTGCCGTCCTTTTCGACGGGCCGACGCACATCGTCTCCCAGCAGATCACCGGCGAACACCGGCCAGGCGATCAGTCCGCACATCAAGAATGCTGCCTTGTTTGCTTTCATCACATGTCTCCTTACGGGCCGGGCTCTTTGCCCGGCATCCTTTGATAGTCCACCGAACTTTCGCACACATCCGTGTGCTGACTAACCCCGGGCGTTTGACGCCTAGTCGTCCGAGCTTTTCTCCGTGGTCTCGATTTCGAGCGACACCTCGGAGTCGGGGCTCTCGTACTTGATCTCGCGCGTCTTCTTCTTCTCGGCGCACGCGATCGACGTCATCCCGAACGACGCAACACAAAACAGAGACAGAACCGACATCAGGATGCACCGTTTCTTAATCATGACTGCCTCCTTTCATCTGCTTTCAACAACCGCCGTCCACGCGACGGCGGTTCGGCGGATGCGGGCTTGCGCCGGCATCAGCAGGTGTTGCAGAACTCTCGGATCTCTTTCTCCGCTTCCTCGCGCTTCTTGCCGTAGCGTTCCTGGATCTTGCCGGCGAGTTGCTCGAACTGCCCTTCGATGCGATCGATCTCGTCGTCCGTCAGTCGGCCCCAGCGTTCCTTCACTTTGCCTTTCAACCGGTGCCAATTCCCTTGAACAGTGTCCCAGTTCATTTGGCTCTCCTTTCAATTGGATCAGTTGTTGAATGCATCAGCGTTGTGGCGGTGTTGCGTTGCCACTCGCTCTCAACGTCTGCAAAAAGCGTACGCCACGAACCGTCCGCGCAACATCGGGGCCTATCTGGTTCTCGCGTGCGATTTCTCCGCATGCGCGGACTACGCGCGTCCCTGAAACACGCCTGGGAGAATCTCCCAGGTGCGGCTCTTGGGCCGAAGAACGGCGATTAAGGAATTGTTACGTAACGGGTTTGTTACGGACGCGGTGGGTGCGGCACGGGAACTAGGTGCGGTTCTCGTTGTACCACAGCGTTGCGCGATGGATGAGTTCCGCGCTGGTGTCGATGTCGAGCTTGGCGCGGATGTTGTCGCGATGCGTTTCGATGGTCTTGACGCTGCGGCTCAGCCGTTCGGCAATTTCCTTCGCGGTGTAGCCCTGACCAAACATACTGAAAACCTCGAGTTCGCGATCGGTCAGCGATTCGATGGGCGACTCCCCGCCGTTACCGCCGACGCGCGTACGATCGAGCACGCGCGCCGTCATCTCCTCGCTGAGGTAGACCTTGCCGTTGAGCACCTTGCGAATGGCGCCGATGAGGTGGTCGGTGGCCTCGGCCTTGTTGATGTAACCCAATGCGCCGGCTTGCAAAGCGCGATCGGCGTAGGTCGTTTCGTCGTGCATCGACGCGACGAGCATCTTCGTGCTCCCCCCCTTGGCTGCGACCTGCTTGATCAATTCAAGTCCGCTCACGTCGTCCAGCGACAGGTCGACAATGACCAAGTCTGGCTTGGTTTCTTCAATGAGGCGCAGCGCTTCTTCGACGGTACCCGCCTCGCCGCAAACGGTCAGGTCCAGTTCGCGCGCGATGATCTCGCGCATGCCGCGGCGCACGATGGGGTGGTCATCGACCAGCAGGACACTTGACGGCCTAGTTGTCACGGATGTATTCCCCATCAGGCAGTTCATCCTCATTGGCGACGATGCAGCGTACGATCGTTCCGCCATTGGGCCCGCGATCGACGATCAACTCGCCGCCGATCACGTTGGCACGATACACCATCGTGCTCATACCGTATCCCAAGCGCCGAATCGTCGAGTCGGAAACGCCAATGCCATTGTCGCGGACCTCAAGCACAACCTCGTCCTCGGTGGTCGCCAGGCCAATCACGATCTCGCTCGCTTTGCCATGCTTTGCGGAGTTGGTCACCGCCTCCTGTGCGATGCGGTAGAGCGCAGTCGCGATCTCGTTGTCACGAACGTGTACGCCAACATTCGGCTCGAAGCGAACATCCAGTTCAAACCGCGCGCGTGAACTCTGCGCAAGATCCGCAAGCGCCTTCATCAAGCCGTTGGCTTCGATCTCCACCGGCGCGAGTCCGCGCGCCAGCATACGCACGTGCGTCTGCGCGTCCTTCAAACCCTGCGCGATTTCCGCGACGCGCGGCGCGTGCTTCGACGTTTCATCGCGCAGATCGCGTTCGAGACTCTTCGCCAGCAGGGCGATGCCGGTCAACTGCTGCCCCAGATCGTCGTGCAGGTCCCTGCCGATGCGCTGCTGCTCCAGCGTGGTCAACTGCTCGATCGTCCGCTTCATCCGCTTGCGAATGATGAACAAACCGAGGTGCGTGCCAATGCTCGCCATCGAATCGAGCACGCGCTGATCGGGCAGAACCTCCTTGTCCGACAGGAACTCGAACACCGCGAGCACCTGATCGTCCACCTTCACCGGGAAGGCAGCCGCTGACTTCACGTCCAAGCCTTTGACGGAATGCAGGCCGCGCGCCGCCAGTTCGTCGGCAACGTTCGTCACCCAGGCAGCCTCGCCCGACTCAAGCACCCTGCCTGGCAAACTCTCCCCGCGGCGAAGTCGCGACGACCGCGCCATGCGTATGAAATCCTGAAACCGATCGGGCGCTTCCTCAAAGTATGCTCGCGATCGCACGAGCAAATCCGGGTCATTGCGCGCGACGATATAGAGATGTCCAAAGCACCACCCATTGTGCTCCGCCACGCGCCGCAACACGCGCCGAAACGCCTCGTCGATGGTCTTGGATTCGTTGGCAATCGTGGTGACGTCGTGGAGCACGCGGAGCATGCCGGTGCGCTCCGCGACGCGCTTCTCCAACACCTCGTTGATCAGCTTGAGACGCTCGAGCTCGACAGGATCGGCGTGCGCGCTCTCGTCCGCGGGCGTACGACCCGCCGCCAACGACTCGGCTGCGTCGAACCACGCCGCGATCCGCCGCGCAAATGCCTCAATCCCCGAGGGTTCGTCGTTCAAAGGCGTCTCCAGGTCAGGATTCGCCTATCCGGAAACGGTGTCGGTCGATCCTAGCGGCGACCAATATAGCCATACGCTGACAAAACGCACGCCCACCGATGTGGGCAAAAAGGAAGGATCACGCCGAGAACATCTCTCTCGACGTGATCCCGATAACATTCTGCACCGTGGTTGGAAAGCACCAGCCGCTACATCTTGTGGCTTTCGCCCTCCATATCAAACACCTTGATCAGGCCAAACATCGCGGACTCGCTCCACGACCACTTCATCGTACCATCGCGCAGCGTCATCTCGCCTTTGCCATACGTCGTACCCTGCGGCGACACGCTCTTGCCATGGAAATCCCACTCATCCTCATCGGCGTCGTACTTGGCAACGCCGGTACCGCGCGAGCCCATGCTGTCCGCCCAGAAGGTGTAGAACTTGTCGCTCTTCGCATCGTAGGTCCACATGCCATGGCCGGTGAATGTGCCATTCTCACCCATGCTGAAGTTGCTGTGCTCGACGAGCACCCACTTCTCGCAATCCCACGACATCTCGCTCGTGCCCGTGCACTTCATCGGCTCATCCATGCCTTTGATGTGCATCGTGTATTCGCCCTTCCATGTGCCGACGAAGTCATTGAGGCGATCGAGCGCTGCCGGCCGCTCTACCTTCATCTCCTCCATGTTCATCTCGCCGCCCTTCTTCTCCCCGCAACCGGTGAGCGCCAAGGCGGTAACACCGAACAACAGTACGAACGTTCCACGCAAGCTGGTCATCGTCCCGATCCTCCTGGTCAAGCGTAATTGTGAATTCCCAAACGAACTGCCGCGATCTGTCAGTCCCGCCGCGCGGGCGGAACAGTGACATGGTAATGCACATCCCGCGACTCGGAAACCGAGGCGAAGAACGAGACCGCAAGTGCGCGATGCCGACTCCGCATAATCCCGACACCTCAACCGGGTTTTACAGTGGCGCTCGCGAGCAGGCTGTCGAAACTCGCCAGCCTTCTCAAATTATCGCACCTAGCCGGCTCGATGTATGGGACGTTCCTTTACCCTGCCTCCCGCTCATCCATGCGCATGGTTATTGGCCAAAGCCCTACTTCAACCCAGCCCCCTTTCCGCTCCGATGCAAAGGTGATCGTGCGGACACCGAGCGGGTCCGCACTTGCCAAAACCGATTCGCCCGAGAGCTGATCCATGAGAACCCCTGTTGCCTCGATCTTTCCGACGACGGAACTGCCCGTTCTGATCCGCAATGCGAAACTGCCCACGATGCCGGCAGCCACCGTGCGCATCCTGCAATTGTGCAGTTGCGAGCAGGTGAGCATCGACGAGGTCGCGGACGTCGTGGTGACCGACCCCGTGCTGGCAACGCGCGTCTTGACCATGGCGAACTCCGCCGACAACTATCGCGGCAACCGTTTCGCAGATATACGCCGGGCGACGGGTCACCTCGGTCTGCGTCAGATTCGTTCGCTTGCGCTCACGCTGCACCTCTTCAAGATTGAGCCCGACGAACCGGGCATGAATTTCGACTACGGCTACTTCTGGCGCTACTGCCTGACCTGCGGGATCGCAGCCAAGTTGCTGGCGCGGCAGATGAAGACGGCTGACCCTGAAGAAGCGTTTCTCGTCGGCCTGCTGCAGGACGTCGGCGTGCTCGTCCTTCAGCGCAACGATCCCGCGAGCTACGGCGAGGTACGCCGCGAGAAGGCGCTCTCCAACATGCGCTTGTACCAGAAGGAAATGGAACTGCTCGGCTACGACCACACCGATGTCGGCGGAGCGTACGCAGACCACTTGGGATTGCCGAGCGAAATCGGCGACGCCATTCGCCACTCCCACTCGCCCAACGGCGGAGCGCTCTCGCAGCTCTGCTTCCTCGCGGACCTGACGCACCGCGCGATCTACGACGACAGCCAAATGGAAGGCAGCGACGCGGTCTACACGTTGCGCACCGCGCTCGGCGGCGACGCGTTGATCCTCGCGCGCATGCAGGTCGAGTTGCCCATGATCGCCGAAGCCTGTGCTTGTCCGCATTGGATGGATGAGTACGTTGTCGAATTGAGAGAACGCATCGGCCTGCTGATCGAGCGGGATACCGAGAATCAGTCCGAAGAGCAGGCGTAAGCTAGCGCAGCCCCTCTTTGATACTGTGCAGGCAGGATGCCTGCACCACAATTTCGTCGCCGCACCCTATACCTCAGCGCTGCCGAATCCCCCTCCGCCCGGTGTTTCGATGCGCAGTGTGTCGCCGCATTCAACTCGGCAAGAGGTCACACCGGGTAGTTGTTCCCATTCGCTTGCACCCGCGCGGCGCAATTGGTTTTTGCCCACAGCACCGGGCGCTCCCCCATTCAGACCGAACGGCGGACGCATGCGCCGTTGACTGATGATCGAAACATCCGCTGGAGCGAGGAATTCGATCTCGCGCACCAGACCGTCGCCTCCGCGATGCCTGCCCTTGCCCCCGCTCCCCTTGCGCACCGCCAGCCTCCACAGCCGGACTGGATAACGGTTTTCCAGAACTTCGGGATCGGTCTGACGCGTGTTGGTCATGTGCGTGTGTACCGCGTCAGCGCCGTCGAAGCCCGGACCCGCGCCCGCGCCACCAGCGATCGTTTCGTAGTATCCCCAGTCAGCAGCCCCGAAGATCAGGTTGTTCATCGTGCCCTGACTCGCAGCCACCGTACCGAGCGCACCAAAGATCACATCCACCAATCGCTGCGACGTTTCGACGTTGCCCGCAGCCACCGCGGGGCACTGTGTCTCCTCAGCACCTACCGGCGGCGCGAGCATTCCCTCGGGCACGATCAGCTCCAACGGCGCGAGCACACCCGCATTGAGCGGGATATCCTCCGCGATCAGGCAGCGGAAACAGTAGAGCACGACACTGGAAACGATCGACCGATTCGCGTTGAAGTTCCCCGGATGCACCCCGGCAGACCCGGTGAAGTCGATGCATGCGGTATCACCGCGCACATCGATCGCACAGCAGACCCGACTGCCATCGTCGAGCGCGTCGTCGTAGCTGTACCTTCCGTCCGGCAAACGCGCGAGCGCGGCCCGCATCTTCACCTCGGCTGCTTCCCGGATGTGTCGTGCGTACGCGTGCACCACCTCGCGTCCGCTGCGCTTAAGAAAATCACGTAGCGCATTGATACCCGTCTGATTGGCTGCAATCTGCGCTGTGATGTCCGCGAGGTTGTCGTCCGGCGCACGCGAAGGAAACGGAGCCGATGTGAGCAACGCACGCAACGCGTCCATCCGTGACGTACCGCGGTCGACCACCTTGAAGTGCCGAATCAGCACGCCCTCTTCCGCGAGCGTCGTCGCGGTCGCGGGCATCGAACCCGGGTGCGTACCGCCGATCTCCGCGTGATGCGCCCGGCTGGCGACGAAAAACTCGATGCGTTCACCGCTTGCGTCGAACATCGGTGTCACGCATGTGACATCCGGAATGTGCGTTCCACCGGAAAATGGATCGTTGTTGAGCACGACGTCACCAGGCGCGAGATTGGGAATCGCTGCCACCACCGCCTTCACGCAATCACTCATGCTGCCGAGGTGCACGGGCATGTGCGGCGCATTGACGAGCAGCGCGCCATCGGCAGCGAACACCGCGCACGAATAGTCGAGCCGTTCCTTCACGTTGGTGGAAAGGGCGGTGCGGCGCAGCGTCGTGCCCATCTGCTCGGCGATCGCGGCGAAGCGGTTGTTGAAAAGTTCCAGGCGAATCGGGTCACACTCAGTCGATGTCTCCGCGTTCACTTTTCGTTGCGGCGCGCTCAGCAGAATGTCGCCGGTCGCAAGCACCTCACCCGACCAATCCGAGGGAATGACGATGGTACTCATGGCTTCAAATACGATGGCGGGCCCGGCGATACGCTGACCCGCACGCATGGCATGACGATCAAAAACCGGCGTTTCGCGGCGCGCGCCGTTGAAATACACCGACGTTGTCTCCATCGGCACAAGCAGCCCATCGGCTGCTGGGTACTGCGGCGAGGGCGGCGATTTGGTTTTGCCAATGCGTTCGACGCGGATCGCGGTGATCTCGATGCCTCTGCCCGCGTGTCGATAGCCGTAGTGCTGCTCGTGCATGCGCTCAAATGCCGCGGCATAATCGCCGTCATCAGCCACGATCGTCAGCGCACTGTCCGCACCGACGTAGCGCAGATCGAACATGCGCGTCGCCGGCTGAACTGCATCAGGCGCCACGCCCTCAGCTTCGATTTCGCGCGCGAGTTCCGCCTCACACTCGGTGAGCCACGGATCAAGTTCACGCAGCGTCGCGTCACTCAGCACCTTGCCCACCGCCCGCGCCGCGAACCGCTGCACGTCCGCGACGGATATCCCCAACGCACTCAGCAGGCCGGCATGCGGACTCAGCAGCACGCGTTCGATCCCGAGCAACTCAGCCACTGCACACGCGTGCTGGCCACCGGCTCCTCCGAATGCAACCAGCGCGTAGTCGCGCGGGTCGTAACCGCGTGCGACCGAAATCCGGCGAATGGCAGCCGCCATGTTCTCGTTGGCAATGTCGCAGAAACCCGCAGCCAGTTCGTCGTGCGTCATCGACCTACCGGCCGCTCGCTGCACTTCGCCCGCGATCTGCGCGAGACGATTCGCCACCGCATTCGTATCCAGCGGAAACGGAAAGTGGCTTGGCAAAACCCTACCGAGTTGCACGTTGACGTCAGTCACGGTGAGCGGACCACCCGCGCCGTAGCAGGCGGGACCGGGCGACGCACCCGCACTGTGCGGGCCGACGGTGAGCTTTTGGCCGTCGAACGCACAGATGCTGCCACCACCAGCCGCTACCGTTTCTACCGCGAGCATCGGCGCCACGATCCGCACGCCGCCCTTGACCGTCTCAAACTGATGCTCGAACGCGCCGTCATAGCGTGCGACGTCGGTGCTCGTACCACCCATGTCGAAGCCAATCGCCCGGTCGAAACCAGCCTGCCTGCCGACATGGGCAAAACCGACAACACCACCCGCGGGCCCGCTGAGCAACGTGTCCTTGGCAACCACCTGACGCGCATCGACGAGCCCGCCGGCACTCGTCATCAACCGCAAACTGCCGCTCGGCAACGCACGCGCCACCGCGGACACGTAGTCGTGCAACACCGGCGCGAGGTACGCATCGACGACGGTGGTGTCACCGCGCGAAACGATGCGCGGAAGCGGCGCAACCTGCGACGAAAGCGAGACATGAGCAAATCCCAACTCAGCCGCGATCTCACCTATCCGCTCTTTGTGCGCTGAATTCTTGTGCGCGTGCAGCAGGCATACCGCGAGCGAACACCGATCACGATCGGCAATGCCCGCGAGTATCGCGCGGACAGCCGATGCATCGAGCGCCTTCAACACGCGACCATCAGCCGACAACCGCTCGTCAATCTCGACAACCTGCGCCGCGACCTGCTCGGGTTTGACAATGTGCAAATCGAAAAGCTTGGGGCGATCCTGGTTGGCAATGTACAGGATATCACCAAAGCCCGCCGTCGTGACGAAAACCGTGCGAGCGCCCTTGCGTTCGAGCAGCGCATTGGTCGCCCGCGTCGTCCCCAGCCGAAGGTCAAGATCGGGGAGCGCGTCGTGCAACCCGCAATGCGTGAGGTAGCGCATCGCCACAACTGGCGCGGGCTCGGTACTGGTGAGTTCATACCGCCAGCCCGATTGCGGCGTCGCAACCATCGCCGGCTCGATTACAAGTCGTCCCGCCGGCGCATCGAACGCCCGCACAACCGCGCGATGCACCACCGCGCCATCGGCATCGCGCACCTCAACACCATAACCGCGCCAGAACCCAGGCGGATCGTCGCAGCGCCGCGCGTCAACCAGCGCATCGCGCGTGGAACCGTCGTCCACCGCACCCACACACCGTCCGGAACTCAGCAGTTTGTGCGTATGCAAGCGCCCATCCGGCGCGCAGGCAACCACATCGGTGAACGTCCCTCCGACGTCGATTGCGAATTGCCAATTTCGTGACTTCACCAGCCCCGATTCCCGAGCATAACGACCACCGTCAGTAGGCGAGCTCCTGCAAGCTTCCATGAAGCGCGCAGTCGGCACGACGGAGCGGCAACAGTTCCGCCCCCTCACCCTACCTCTCCCCGGAGGGGAGAGGGGTTTGGCGTCTATCTACTTAGGGCAGATTCGCACTCTTGGCCAGGGATGTGATCGGCCTGCGGGTCCACGTGGTATCGACGATGAGGTGGCCTTGCTTCGCGATGTCGCGCCAATCGAAAATCTTGAAATCCTCGCTGGCGCTGGGGTTGATGTGATCGTTCACCACCAACGCACCCGCCGGCAATGCGGGGATCGTGGCTGCGTTGGTCACCGCGATGCCCGACGCACGCTCGATCGGGCCGTAGGGCTTCGCCGACGGTTTGATGCTCAACACGAAATCATTGTCGTGGCTGCGTTCGTAGACGTTGATAATCGACTCGCCGCCCTTGGGCCCCTGGCCGACGACGAGCAGGTAGCCGCGTTCGCTCGGCGCGGCGTACAGCGCCAAGCCCTCGACGTCCGGCGTCAAACCGTGTTCGCCCGCGCGGATCACGCACTTGCGATTCTCCGGCTCGCCGGGCTCGGCATTGAAGCGCCAGACGCCGGTATCCTCTTCCGCGAAATACACAACACCGCGATCCTCGTCCGCGACGCACCCCTCCGTCTTGGTCGCCAGCTTGAACTCCCGCACTTTCTTCGAACTGACATGGTCGCCGGGCTCCGCAATCAACATGTGCTGTTCAATGCGGCCATCGCGATGCGTTACGAAGAAGTAGCAGCTGCCATCCTTTGGGCTGTGGTAGGTGCACAAACCGAGGGGCTCAACACCGCCGAACACCGGCAAAATCGCACCGGCGGTCGCGTCGTAGAGTTTACGTTTTTCGGGATCGACGCGCCACACCTTCACGCCGGGCGTCGCTTGAGAAAAACAGCTGGCGACAACCAGGTCGAGCGGACCGTTATCCGTCGGGTAGCTGTAGATCAGATCCACGTTGTTGGGGTGCAGTTCGCGATCGATGTGCTTGCGCAAGAGGCCATCCATGTCGTGGATTTCGAGCCCGTGCAGTTCGTTCGCCAGTATGAGCAGGCTGAGCGCCGGGTCCGTCGGATGGATCCAGATGGCTGCGTCATCGACCTCGTTGACTGGTACCGGCTGGCTGGCTGCGATCGGGCGCGGCGAAATGATGCGCTCACGCGAATGACTGCAACCAACAACTGTGAGCCCACACACAGAAAGTATCGCCGAGAACATCACCGTGTACCGGTATAAACGCTTCATTGTTGTTTCCTTCGCTCGGTTGTTGTTGATTGCATACAACTCTTGCCTCGCACACACTCGTTGTTCTCCGCTTCCTTACGGGCGCGGCTCGGATTTGGCCCCGGGCTTGGTGCCCGGGGCCTTGTTATTGTGTTTGCGTGTCAATTCCGGCGACGGCGCAGCGCTATGCCCGCGCCACAGAGCGCCAACATGACGATGCTCGCCGGTTCCGGAATAATCGCAATGCCGCGAAATTCGGTTTGGAACTCCGCGAGAAAGAACGGGGCACTGAAAAAGGACGTCAACGGCTGATTGTAGCCGGTGTCGTCGGTGAGCTTGTATACGCCCTGGTCTGTCGCGGCGAAGAGCGTCACCAAGTCGCCTTCGAGAATCACGTCGAACGCGTTGATCTCCTGGTTGTCGTCGTCAAGGACCGCATCGGTGAGCTTCACCCACTCGTCATTGACCAGCGACCACTTCTCGTAATCGGCTTTCCCGCCCGTGCTGTACGCGGTGTCGACACCCGGCACGGTCGCATCGAGATCGAGGAAGATCACATCGCTCTTGGGATAAAGCTTACCCTTGGGATCGGCGCCCTGGCCTTCCATGTTGGTGATCACTTCGATCATCGTGGTGGGTGTATCGACCGCAGCCTTGGGTAGCGGGTCGCTCGTCGCGTACGCGCCGCGATTTCCGAACGATTCCCACGCGGGTGTGTTGATGTACAGCTGATCGTCGACGATACGGGCGCTGCGAATGCTGTCCGGCCAGGCGTCGTTCGCAAGATCGGTCGGGACTGTTTGCGTCTGGCTCAGATTCACGCTGCCGGTCGCGCCCACCTGGTTCACGTAGCGCAGACCGCCGCTCGTTGTCGGCACCTTGAAATCGTAGTCCACGTCACCATTGACCAGGTCGACGTACTTGCCGTCGCCGACCGTCCAGAAACGCTGCCCGTCGTCCGAAACCACACCGGTAATATCCGTACGCTCGTACGCATCGCTCAGCGCCGTGGAAGTGTCCGCCGACCAGTTCATGTCGACGCGCGCGATGACGCGGTTAACTGTCGCCGACGACTCAAGCACCGGGTTGGACGCACCGGCATCGGCGCGATACCCGCCCAGCGTGAGATACTGCCCATTGCCAGAAAGATTCAGGTGGCCGTCGTGCTCGCCGCGACCGCTCAGCGTGAACGCACCCGCACCGCTCGCCGGCAGCGGATGCGACATCACCAGCGCCCCCGTATCCAGGCTGTACTCGTCGAGATACACCTGCTGGGCTGTGTCGTTGACGGCTGCACTACCGTCACCGAGTCGCACAACCACGATGTTCTTGGAAAACGCAGCCCGGGCACTGCCCGCAGCCAAGGTCACGACAAGGCACGCGCAGAACATGCGCGCTAGGGTTTGACTTTTCATGATCGCTCTCTCTCCTTCTTACGCCTGAAATCACTCTCTCCCGTTCGAATGATCGCCCCACCGGCATCTCATCCAAACGCACAACAGGAATGCGACAACGCAACCGCAACGGGCTGCATCAATTGGCGGTTCCGCCCGGGTTCCAGATGATCTTGCCCGGTTGGTTATAATCAAGCGGCGCGTTGGGCGCGTCGTTCAGCTCTTTTCGCGTGAAGAACGCCTCGTGATTGTCGAGGAACAGAATAAACCCGCCATCATCGTGACGGGTGGTGAAGTACTTCCAATGCACCGCAGCCTGACCCACGCTGGTAAGAAACGGCGGACTGCACTCATCCGGACGCATGATGCGCTCAACCATCACTGCCGTTTCCGCGGGCCGACCAACGACGTTGAGATACACACGCTCGCGCACGTGGCGATCCTCAAGCCCGGCGTCGAGTTCGGTGTTGTAGGCGTACGACCAGAACGTCTTGCGCCGGCTTAGCCTGCGCTCGTTGTTCAAACCCCAGAGCAGAAAGTAGCCGTCCTCAACCAGGTCGTCTTCCCGACCCGCCGCAACAGCCACCGACTTGGGGCACACGAAGTGCGAACGGTCGCCCTCCTTGGGCAAGCGCTTGCGACCGATGTCGTTCTGCTTCTGCATTTCGACGTATGTGGGATATCCCGCATACTGCGGAGCCGCGTTGAACCACTGCGACTCGTCCTCCCATTCGCCAAGATGCCGCTCGGGACGATCGCCCTCCGCGTACCCCTCCCACGGCAGCACCCCGTGAAACTCGCTCGCATAGGTTTGCACGCCCACGCCGAACACGTGCAGGTTGGCCATGCACACGATGCGCTTCGCGCCGTCCCGCGCGCGACGCAACGCGGGCAAAAGGATGGCGATCAACAGCGCAACGATGCTCACAACGACGAGCAGCTCGACGAGCGTGAACGCGCGCACAGCCTTCGTGACATGCTGACTGGGGGGCGATGGAAACAACCTTGCTCTCTCCTCGCGTCGTGCGCCGGTTCCACAATGACACCGAACGACCACGCGGATCATACGCGCATGGACGCATCCTCGCAATCGCAAGGCGAACGCGATTGTAACAACAGGTATTGTCCGAACTTGTGGGGATTACCAAACGGCGCTTTGGGGGGATCACCTACCAGCGGTCGCTGCTGACGCGTGCCGGACCTCGGGATTTTCCAATTGCCTCAGCGTGTTTGCGACATCGGCTGCCAGCCACTGCGAGAACAACTCGGCTCCCGCACCGGTGAGATGCAGGTGGTCGAAGAAGTACGCGTCCGGAATCACGTCGTCGGGCGTGCGCAGCAGCGTGAGCCCGGTATCCTGCTCCACCGCGCGAACAAAGGCTTCGTAGGCCGCGCATTCCGGCGAATCCGGATCAAGTCGAGCGGTGCTTGCAATCGGCATCTCGATCAGCCGGACGGTGATGCCCGCATTCTGCAAATCGGCGATCGCCCGGCGCAGCGCGCGCCCGTTCAAGTTGTCAGGTGCGTATGCCGGCCCGTCGACCCCATCCGCCAGCGCGGTCCGCGCGTTGTCCCACGGTGGAATGTCCAATTTCTCCGCACCGACCCAGCGCGCCCAGCCGAGTTCGTCGTGTTCGGTCTTGCTCACCGGATCGAGCGGCGCGCCCAGCAACGTGCGCTGCGTGATCAACTGGCAATCCTTGATCTGGAAATTGCTCGCGAGCGTCGCCATGCGCAGCGTTTCCCAGATCATTTCCGCATCAGACGTTAACGTGAGCGACGCGTCGCGGGCATCACCCAGACCGCGCATGCCCGACACCAGCCACTCACGGCGTGTCGTCGCCACCCCGCGCGGGCTGATGCCCAGGTACGCGACGCGCGGATACCGCCCGCTTTCGAGCATGCGGCGAATGGTCAGCGACTCGGTGAACAACGAAGCGGCTGATGACGCGAGATTGAAACTGCGCACGGGCTGCCCGAGCGTTGCGCTGGCAACCGCATCGATCACCCGGGGGCTGATGCCGTAGAACGAATACGAGCTGCCAACGAACACAACGTCGGGCGTCATCGCCGACTGATCGTAAAGATCGCACTTCCAGCGGCACTCGTTCGTGCTGCCGTAGACGCGCGGCAGCTTGGCGTGCGCGAGCAGGCGATCGCCCAGGACGAGCGTGAGCAAAAACCCAAGCGTGATGGCCCCGGCTTGGCGGAGCGATGCGCGATTGTCTCGGTTGCGATCAGCCATGGGGCGTCAGAACTGGAAGTAGATAAACGCCTTCACGCCCGGATTCAGCAGAATCACCGCCCACAGGCACATGCCCGCGAGCGAACCCTGCACGAGACCGGGCAGCCTGACAAAACGCTCGCCCAGACCGCGGAATGCGGGAAGCACGTGTACGAACATGCACGCGAGCACGATGAGCACGATCCGCTTGCCGCGAATCTCCGTGCTGGAGAAATCCACCAATCGGGTCAGCATGAGTTGCACCGTCGCCCAGTCCTGCGCCCGGAACAGCAACCACCCGATGCACGTCAGGTGGAACATGCCGAACACCTTGAGCACGCGCAGCGGGAACGGATCGCGCGACGGGTCGCCGGGCCTGCCGCCATTGATGAGTCGTTGCACCGAGAGCAGCAAACCGTGGTAGATGCCCCACGCGACAAACGTCCAAGCAGCCCCGTGCCACAACCCGCCGAGCCCCATCGTGATGAACAGGTTGCGCATCGTCTTGCGCCGGCTGCACCGCGACCCCCCGAGCGGGATGTACAGATAGTCACGCAGCCAAGTCGACAGCGTGATGTGCCAGCGGTGCCAGAACTCCGAAGGCGATGCCGCCAAATACGGCAAATTGAAGTTCTCGCTCATCCGCAGGCCGAGCATGTGCCCCGCGCCGACCGCGACATCGCAGTAGCCCGAGAAGTCCATGTAGATCTGGAACGCGTACGCGTACAACGCAAACCAGCACGAGATACCGCTGAAATCACCGGGATCGTGAAACACCATGTCCACGAAAATGCCCAGCGAATCGGCGATCACCATCTTCTTGAACAGCCCGCGGAAAATGCGGAACATGCCCATCGAAAAATCGGCGTCCGCAAGGCGCTGTTCGCGGTTGAGCTGCGGCAGCAGATCCTGGGCACGCATGATCGGGCCCGCGACCAACTGGGGAAAACACGTTACGTACGTCGCGAAAGCGAGGAAGCTGCGCTCCACCGGCATGCCGCGATACACGTCGATCGTGTAGGACATCGACTGGAAGGTGTAGAACGAAATGCCCATCGGCAGCACGACGTCGAGCATCGGCAGGTGCGCGTGTACCCCCATGGCTGCGAGCACTGTCGCCAGCGAATCGCGGAAGAAGTTGAAGTACTTGAAGCTCGCCAGGATGCCGAGGTTAACCACGACGCTGAGCGTCACCAGCATCTTGCGGCGACGCGGGTCGTCGGTCCGCGCCAGGCTCAGCCCGCAGAAGTAATCGACCAGCGTGCTGATCACCAGCAGACTGGTGAAGCGCACATCCCACACCGAATAGAAGAAGTAACTACCGAGCAGGAGCGCCCACTGGCGCGCCCGCCCGCGCAGGCTCCAGTACACCACCAGCATCACCGGCAGAAACACCGCAAATGCGGGACTGTTGAAGAGCATGAACGCCTCCCTGCGTCCGGCAAATAACGTCAGTCCGCGTGCCTAATCGCGTCCCTGGGCAACCGCGAAACCATCCGCCTGCCCCTTGAGCAACCCGACCAGATCGTCCGCGATCACGCGCGAAACCTTCTCCGCGCCTTGCGGCATCAGGTGATCGGAATCGAAATAATCCTCGTCGCTGACCAACCCCTCCGGACACTGCCAGAGACCCGGCCAATCGGGCGATTGCAACTCTGCGAGCGCAGCTTCGTACTTGGACCGCACGTCGTCACGAATCACGTAGCGCCACTCGCTGGCCATGGGCAGTTCAAAGAAACGTACGATCACACCGCGTTCTTCCGCCAACGCTGCCACACGGCGGACGGCATCCAGCGCGAAGTCCTCAACGCGAAAATCGCCCCAGTACACGTCGCGTTTGGCGATTTCCTTGGTGATCGTGCGGTCGCGGTTGTCGCGCCCGCCCTGCCACTCCAACCACCCGCGATCGCTGCGCTCATACTTCGGGCGATACAGCGGCGCACCGTGCAGCACGCAGTTCACGATCGCGTGGATGTCGTTCCATTGGTGAAAACCCGCGAGCGTTTGCGACAGAACAGCCGTCGTGCGATCCGCGGGGCTTACCGACCAGAGCACACGCGCCTCGTGCGGCCCCGCGATCTGTTCGACGCCGTAGCGCAATGAAGGCAAGCGTGAATTGAGAATTCCCGGGTTCAGTTCGTAGTAGATCACGCGTGGCGGGTGGTCGCTGTTCAGCATCAGTTCGCACAGACGCGTGCTCGTCAGGCTCACCGCACCGCCGTACCCGAGATTCAGACTGCGCACCGGCACGCCGGCAGCAGCGGCTGACGCGTCCACGATGGCGGGATCGATCCCGAATGCGGTGTACGAGCAGCCGACGAACACCACGTCCGCCGGTGGGCTCATCTCGGTATAGCCTTCGAGCATGCGCACCGGCGCCTTCGTGTTCGACGTCGTGTCAGGCAGCGTCACCATGGCGATCAGCCGATCGCCCAGCACGAACGTGGCTGCGAACCCCACGAGCACCACCCACAATCGCGGGCGCTGCCGGGGCGCGGCATCAATCTGGTCTTCGTGTGCTTTCATGGGTCCCCAACAAACCAGCCTCACGGCTACGCGGATTGCTGGTTTATCGGCCGATTGTGCGGGCGAGTGGTGTTCGCCGGCCTGGAACCCGCACGAAACTCGACCGCGCCGCGCTACGGACCGATAAGCAGGCAGAACCTTCCCGCAAGGAGCGGACAGCGTGCGCATAGTGTTTCTGGTCAAGCGATTCTGGCCCGCGACGGGCGGCGTGGAGAAGTACGTCGCCGAGTTGGCCCATGCCGTAAAGACCCGCGGCCATCGCGTGAGCGTGGTGACGGGGGCACACGACGCGCAGCTTCCGGATCAGGACGAGCTGAACGGCATCACGATCCACCGCTTTCCCGCGCTGCGCTCGCCGCTGCGCTGTTGCTGGGCGCTGTCCAAGGTCGTGCAGATGTTCCGCGAAGCCGACATCGTACACGTCTGCGACACTGAAATGCTCGATTATTATTGGCGCATGCTGGGGTGGCGCGTGGTGCCCCGGCGTTTGTGCATGACGCTGCACGGCATGTCGTGCGTCCATCCCGTACCGCAGCACGAGCTTGTCCGCGCGCGCCGCGCCCGCAGGCTGGTAGACGGAATGCTTCACGACGGTGCGTTCATCGGCCAGTGGCTCAACGTCGATCCCGACATGATCGCACCGCAGGGTTTGCGGCCGACGGCGAACGAAATCGTCGTGACGCCCGAACCTGCAAGACCGTCCGCGATCTACGTCGGCAGGCTCGAACCGGATACGGGCGTGGAACTGTACTTCGACGCGCTGGCGATGCTGCGTGACCGCTGGCGAGTCGATCTGCCACTGCACGTCTACGGCAGTGGTTCACTTGCTGCCAAGCTCGCGGCGCAGACGAACGCGCAAAAACTGCGCGTCACGTTCCACGGCAAATCGGCGGACGCGCAGGAACGCATCGCCGACCACACGCTCGCATTCGTCAGCGGGCGAATGACGATTCACGAGGCGCTCGCGCGACGGCGTGCGGTGGTGGCGGCATTCTGCAACCCGATTCGTGCTGACTACGTGCGCGGTGAAGCCTTCAGTCCCTACATCGCGACGGGTGGCAGCGGCGAAGAAATCGCCGAGCAAGCGCACCTCCTGCTTCACGACGACGTCATGCGGCGGCGCATCACCGAACGCGGCTGGCGACACGTGAGCGAGTTGACCTGGGACAAGACCGCCGGTGCGTACCTGCACGTGTGGACGACAAAAGCGCCCGCACCCACCAGGCCGACCGCGTGGACGCATCGCGCCAGACTCGCATGGCGCATGTGGCGCGAAGCAGCGAGGGCAAATCCGAGCCGCGACCGTAAGGGAGCGGACATCGGCCTGAAACCGTTCACACAACGTTCACCCGATGAATCGGCGACGGCGCAAACGCGCAGGCAAGATGCCTGTACCACAATAACAACCCCTGCCGCCACCACGGCAGTGTGCAACAACACAACGGATACCCTGGTATGCGAACCCGGAGAGTGAAGACACCATGTCGCTGATGGGACAATGCTATTACCGATTGGCTGGTACGCGTGCGGGCCGGTTTGCCGCGCGACAGAGCGTACGTGCAGTGCAGCGTTTGGGCGGGCTGCGCGAATTTCACGCACCGATCGCGGGCTTGGACTTACCCTATCGCGCTACGCGTGAACTCATGCGCCTCTGGCGCCGTCTGCACTGGATGAGCGGCGACGGGATGATGAGCCCGCGCGAACGTCTCGCCATCTACCGGTTGGCGTGCAGCGTTGACGTGCCCGGTGACATCGTCGAACTCGGCGCATGGAAGGGCCTCACCACTTGCTACCTGGCAGCCGCTTGTCGCGCGCGCGGCGCAGGCCGCGTGTACGCCGTTGACACCTTCGAGGGCACGCGGGAACACGATACGCACTATGCCTCGATCGGAAACTACGGCGGATCGACGCTGCCCACGTTTCGCAAGATGATTGCACGCGCCGGCGTGGACGACGTGGTCACGCCCTGCGTCGGCTACACCACCGAAGTGGCGGAGCAGTACCGCTTCGCACCGATCGCGATGTTGCTCATCGACGCGGACCATTCCTACGAAGGCGTGAAAGCCGACTTCGAAGCCTACGCAGCGCGCGTCGTACCCGGCGGACTGATCGTCTTCCACGACTACGCGATGCCCGATGCCGGGGTGCGCGCCTTCGTGCAGCAGGAAGTGAGCAACCGCACGGACGTCGACACCAGCCCCGGCGAAGTGCTGCCCAACGTCTTCGCGGTCACGCGCCGCGAACCGGCGGACTATGTGATCTAGCCGGCGACTACCGGCACGTTCGCCGCCCAGCCCGTTCCACTTTTTCCCGGAAAAAACCGATAAGACAAGTGAGTCTGCGCGCGTGTGCAGCCAAGGTTACTCCTCCATCTGGCGACGCCGTGCAAGCAACCGACCGCAACAAAATCTCCGTCATCGTCACCGTGCTCAACGACGCGGAAGGCATCACCGCGCTGCTCGATGCGCTCGTCGGCCAGACGCGCCCACCGGATGAGATCGTCATCGTCGACGGCGGTTCGAGCGACGGAACGATGGCAGCCATCGAAGCGTTCGACGGCGGTGACATCACGATTCGCGCGCTGAGTAAACCGGGCGTGAACATCGCTGCCGGTCGCAACCTCGCGATCACCGAAGCATCGCACGACATCATCGCGTGCGCCGACGCGGGTTGCGTGCCGGATATCACTTGGCTCGAAGAACTCGTCGCCCCCTTCGCCGACCCGGAGATCACCGTGGTCGGCGGCAACTATCGCATTGCGGCGCGCACCGCGCTCGAACGTGTCGTCGGCATGCTCACGATGCCCGGCGAACTCATCCCCATCGAGCCCACGAAATTCAACCCCAGCGCGCGCTCGCTCGCATTTCGCCGCGATGCGTGGTCGCGTGCGGGTGGTTTTCCCGATTGGCTGATGACGGCTGAGGATACGCTGTTCGCCTGCAAGCTGCGGCAGAATCGCGAGACTTTCGCCTATGCCGAGTTCGCGGTGGTGCGCTGGCGCCCGCGGCAGACGATCGGCGGCGTGTGGCGACAGTTTCGCAACTACGCGCGCGGCGAAGCGCACATCGGCAGGGGCGAGGATACGGTACGCTACTGGAAACGGCGCTACATCATCGGCGGATTGGCGGCATTGCTTTGCGCCGTGGGCGGCTGGCTGGTAAGCCCGATCGCGATCGGCGCGGGCGCTGCGGCGCTGGCTGCGAGTCTGGTCGCGCCGATTCACCGCCGGGCGACCGCCGTCGTGCGGCGCACCTCGCGCTGGTTCGACTATCCGCGCGCGCTCGTTCTGCATCACGTTGTCGCGCTCGCGGGCATCCGTGGATTCGCAATGGGCAGGCGCGATCGCGAACGCGACCCGCATGGCTACATCGGCCGGCTCAATGCCTACTGGGGAGCGCCCGCACTCGGGGCTGTAGCGCCCTGGAAAATGCTCCGCGCACCGACGCCGCGCACGCTGATCCTGAGCTGGCATTGGCCGCCCACCAACCGTGCATCCACCAACGTGCTCGCGAACCTCTTCAAAGCCGCACCTCCGGGCGTCTTCACCGCGATCACGCGCGACATGCCCGCGGGCGACGATCCCGTCGACGTGCCCAACATCCCGACGCACCGCGTGCGCTGGTCGCTCGCGGACGAACGCGACGGCACAATCGCCAACTGGTTCGCATCGATCATCGCCACATTCCGCATCTTTCTCGCCGCGCGCAAGCTGCACCGCGAAACACCGTTTCAACGCATACTCGCGATCTACCCGCATCGCTACAGCCTGCTCGCGGGCACACTCGCAAGCCGTTGGCTCCACGTACCGCTCGCGGCATACATGCACGACCTCTGCGCTGAAGCGCTGATCACCCGCAACCCGTTCAAACGCGTGTTCTGGACCAAGGTTGACGCTCGCGCGCTCTCGTCCGCGTTCCTCGTGGCGACGCCCACGCGCGAGTTTGCCACGCACTACCGCAGCCGGAACGTGATGGAAAGTTGGGTTTTACCACACTGCAATCCCAAGGACGCGGCACCCGAGGACCACGGCGAGCGCTCGAACACGCTCCGCCTGCTCTATGCCGGGAACGTGTATCAGGCGCACGAAGACGCAGTGGCTGCTCTGCTGTCCGCGGCGGACATGCTCGACAACGTGCAACTCGAATTCCTCAGCGGCCCGCACAAACTGATTCCGCCCGACCGCACGCACTGGGTCGATCGCGCGACGGCGCGGTCCGCGATGGCGGAAGCCGACGTGCTCGTCGTGGCGCTGAGCAACAACACGCCCTACCCGCGCGAGGTGCAAGGATGCTTCCCGTCGAAGATCGTGGACTACCTGCTCGCGGGCAAACCGATCCTCGCGATCGTGCCCCCGGGCAGCTTCGTTGATCGCTTCGTTCGTTCCACGGGCTGCGGTGTCGTGGTGACGAGCCAGGCGGCGATGGACATCGCGCGCGTCGTCAACCTGCTGCGTGATGCGTCCGCACGCCGTGACATGGCTGCGGCATCCCGTCGCGTGAGCAAGGAATTGGACGCGGCCCGCTGGATGCAACACTTCTGCGAACGCCTGGCACTCGGCGCGACCATCGACCCGTCAACACCACCATTCCCGGAAGTGAAACCGGCAGCAGACTTGCTCGAATCCGTTTCGTCCCGGGAAACGACCGATTAATAATCCGTGCCCGGCGCGTGCAACAGACCGCGCGCCTGCATCAATGCAAGTTCATCACCCACCAGCGTTGAGAGTCGCTTCGCGCCCGTGCGGTTGAGGTGTACCAGACTCACGAATGATGATGCCGGGTCATCCGCACACAGATCGCGCGCGGTATAACGCAGCAAGGGCACGCCTTCCTCACGGCAAAAATCCGCAAGTTGCTGGTGAAAACGTTCATCGTCCGCGCCCATCGCCGTACCCGCCACACCGTTCGTAAATGCGGGATGGATCGGCGGATCGAGCAGCACGAGTTGCACGCCGCGTGCACGCAACGTACGCACGGCGTCGACGAAGAGTCGCCAGCGCGCACCATCGAATATGGGTTCGTGGTACCAGGCGTGATCGAGGTTGCGGAGTTCGCGCGCCAGGTAGTCCGGGGGATACTCATGTTCGCTCCATTCGCCGCGATAGCCCTGCTCCGCCACGGCTCGGTCGTAATCCCAATTCAGTAGAACAGGTTCAACGAGATTGCGCCGCAGCCACTCGCGTTCAGGTATGAACAACGAAAGGAACGCGCGCTTCGGCGCGACCAGCTTGCAGCGCTCGATGAGCCCCAGCGACCAAAGCGTTTCATCGCCAATGAGCACCGGGTCAGCGTGGTCGTTGACGTCAACTACCGAGACGCCCGCGACCATAATCGCACCGGGTTGGAAGCGCTCGGCAAACTCGCGATAACCCGCAAGCGCCCCGGGCAAATCGCAGGCGGGTGCAGCCATGTTGATCGCATCCGCGGGCGGCAGACCGGCATGTTCCGCGAGCACCCCGGGAATCAGCCCGCACTCCAGCCGAGAATCACCGGCGACAATCAGCGCGGGGGTGACACTCTGCGTCAGCGGGATGATCTTGCGGCGCAGGTCGCGGCGCGGCATTGGATCGGGATACACCATCCACGCGAATGTCATGTGGATAATGGCGACGAAGACGATCGCCATCACCGCACCCCATGGCCAGCGCGCGGCTCGCGTGCGCCGCATCGTGCGCGCCAGTCGCGCGACACCGGGCGCCACGGCTTGTGCGTTAAGGCGCGGGCGCGTCGCCAGCGTGGCTGCGTCAGAACTGGAAGTAGATAAACGGCTTGTCAAAGCCTTCTCCGAACAACACGAGTCCGTAGAACATCAGGGCATACGCCATCCCGCGCACCGGCGCGGGCAGCTTCAAGAGTACGTTGAGGTCGCTGCGCAGGTACTGCACAATCTGCATGATCAGCAGCGGCGCGGCGTAGAAGAGCAATGTCCGCAGCCCGCTGCCATGCAGCGAAATACCGCGCAGCATATCGGCAGTCAGATCCACAATCTGCGACAACGCGTTCGCGCGGAAGATCAACCAGCCAAAGCACACCAGTTGAAAAAAGCTCAACACCGCCACGGCGCTCCAAATACCGCGGACGAAGCGCGATTCGAAACGCAACCAGCGCGTCAGCACCGGCATGACTGCGCGATGCGCAATGAGCAGCGCCCCCTGATACGCACCCCACGCGACAAACGTCCACGCGGCACCGTGCCACAACCCGCCGAGCAACATGGTCAGCGCCAGGTTGATCATCGTGCGCCGCGGGCCCTTGCGATTGCCACCGAGCGGAATGTAAAGATAGTCGCGCAACCAACTCGACAAACTGATGTGCCACCGCCGCCAAAAGTCCGACGGATTCCGCGCGAAGTATGGCAGGTTGAAGTTGAGTTCCAACTCAAAGCCCATCATCCGAGCACAGCCGCGAGCGATGTCGGTATACCCCGAAAAATCGCAGTAGATCTGCACGGCAAAGGCGTACACCGCGACGAGCACCTGCCCGCCGCTCACCGCGCCCGCGTTCGACGCGAAGACCGAATCCACCAGCGGCGCGAGGTTACCCGCGATAACCACCTTCTTGAACAAACCCCAAAGAACCAGGTAGCCGCCCTCGCCGACACCCGCGAGATCGATGCGCCGCGGCGACGCGAGCTGCGGCAGAAAATCCCGCGCCCGCACGATCGGACCAGCCACCAGTTGCGGAAAGAACGCCACGAACACGGCAAAACGCAGCGCACTGCGACAGGCGCGCAACTCCCCGCGATACACATCGATGGTGTAACTCAACGTCT
Organism: Phycisphaerales bacterium; assembly: GCA_020639095.1. GTDB lineage: Bacteria > Planctomycetota > Phycisphaerae > UBA1845 > UBA1845 > JACKHG01. Next base: position 97,471 of record JACKHH010000006.1, read on the forward strand.
GAAAGGTGTAGAAACTGATCCCAACCGGAAGCACCACACGCAATAACCGCGGCTCGACGGGAGCACCCAACGCCGCGAGCAACTCACCGGCACTGCCCGCGAAGAAGTCGTAGTACTTAAAGACCCCAAGAATGCCCAGGTTGCCGATGAGCGACACGGCCAACAGGATCCGCCGCGCCGGCTGTCCGTAGCGCAGCGCGGCATCGCCGTCGGCGACGCGCTCATCCAGTGCCCGCCCGACGAAATAGTCGATCGCGGTCGACACCCAGATCAACCCGAGGAAGCGCCAATCCCAACAGCCGTAGAAGAAGTAGCTGGCGACGAGCAGCAGCGCATGCTGGAGGCGCAGACTTCGCGCGCTGAGCACGTAGAGCGCGTAGACCACGACGAAGAATGCGGCAAACTCAAAGCTGTTGAACAGCATCAGCGCAACCTCGCTTGCACGATCGCGGACGCACGCTGCGCGCACCGCTTCCGCGTCTCGTGTGCGGCAATGCGTGTGTTATCGGTCGATTGCAGTGGTCACTTGATCGCGCGGGCGTGCCCCGCCAGGAACTTGCGGTTACGAGAATGCCCCCATGGGCCGTCCCCACACGTCGGCGGGCACTTCAAGCTCCCAGCCATCGGCGAGCGCGGGCTCAACGTCCAGCTCCGAAACCGTATCCACCGCGCAGACCTCGCGCGCCAACGCCCGTTCCAGGCACACCGGAAGCGTGAGGATCCACCAGAACGATTCGGTGTAGAGTCGATCGGTAAACGCAGCCGCTGTCAGGTACGACACGAGCGACAGCAGACACCCGTATGCCATCAGGCGGGCTTCGAAGGGGTCGTCAGATTCCCGGGAGAGTCGCAAACATCTCCGCAACTTGAAGAGGCTCAGCGTGATGATCGCGATGAATACGATCAGACCTTGAATACCCAGTTCGGTCGCGCAGAGCAGGTAGGTGTTGTGCGTCACGCGGCGGGGCAAACCGAACGCGTGCTTCATGTCGCTGGTTTCGTACTGCTCGGCTTGGTATTTGAACTGACCGACGCCGACGCCCATGGGATGATCGCTGAACATCTGCCACGCCGTCTGCCACAGCTCGACGCGCGTCTGAATCGTGGCGTCCTGCCCATAGTCCTTGGGCTTGAGCACGGTGTTCATGCGTTCCCAGAAGTACGAATCGGTCAGCGAATACGCGCCAAATCCAGCCACGATCAACGTACCGTAAATCCGCAACCGCACGCCGCGCGGCGCAAGCAGCACGCCAACGATACCGGCGGCGATCAAACCGACGAACGCGGAGCGCGTACGACACTGAATGATCGTATTCACCGCGAGAACAGCCGCTACGACGACAATCGGCTTTTTCCACCATGACTTCGCCGTCAAAAGCACGATACCAAGCAGCGGAAGCATCGCGACCATGTGCGCGCCGAGTCCCGACGACTCGCGGAAATCAACGCCGCCGATCGAATTCAACCGGCCATTGAGGAACTGGTCCGCGTTCGCGTTGTACGCGTCGTTGCCGATCATCAGCGTGCCAAACACGAGCGTCCACAGAATCACGCGGAAGTTGCGCCGCTCGCCGCCCATACGCACCAGACAGTATAGGAAGATCGCCATCTTGATCGTCTTGTCGATGAGCACCACGCTGTAGTTCGACGCGCCTTCGCCCAGCAAACCGCTCGTCGTGATGATGAACGTGAACAGAATCAGCAGTATCAACCAGTCGCCGAAGATAGCGCGCGAACGCGGCACGCGCGCGGAACTGACCATCATGCCCGCAAATAGGCACAGAGCAGCCGTCATCGAATAGCGAATGCCGAACGGCGCCAGCGGCTTACCCCACCACCACCAGTGCGGGTTCACCATGTACACCATCATGTAGTTCGCGATGCCGACAATGGGGTAGACCATCGAGAGCGCGCACGCGCCCGCGAAGGTGAAGATCAGCAGATACGTCTTGATGGGCCAGGCGGATGGGTCCATGGTCCGGTCACGTTGGCGGCAGCGCGGCGCGCAGCATGCGGGCCGTTCTTATCGGCGCAGCCACCTGATCAGCCTTTCGGCAGGCTGATAACCACAGGTGAGTTATCCGCCTGCGCGGGCTAAATCGGCGACCGGCGGTGTCCGATAAATCGGCAGGCCGCGCGCGCGGCTACTCATGATGATGACTCCGCTCCACGCGACATTCCGCCTGCTGCGTGATGCGCGCTGCTCCCTGCGCGTACCATCAACCCTGCGCAAACGCTGGTCGCATCGCCTGGCAATGCTGGCGGAGGGGTTGCTCGATGTGCCCGCGCACACGCTCAGCGTCCGCTTTCGCCCGCGCGTGCGCGTCGGTGCCGGTGGGCGCATGCTGCGCGCCATCGTGACCGGCGGACAGCGTACGCTCGCGGTCCGACTCAAATGGTGTCCGGGAGCGGACCCCGCAGCTCTCGACGCGACCGAACGCAACATGCGCTGGTGGCGGGCGCAACATCCGCAACTCTGCGAACCGGTGGCTGACCTGCTCGACTATTGGCCGGACGATCGCGTACTGGTCATCGCGGAACGCCGCGGCGAACCATTGAACACTGGCGGCGGCGATGCGCCGGTGGTCAGCAAGATCGCAAACTGGCTGCGAAAATACGCCGAGGGCGATAACACCTACGGCGAAGACGTATCGCCGCTGCTGCTTGCGACGGTACAGCGCACTGCGGCTGGCAAACTGCGTGTGAACGCACGCCCCTTGCTCGAAGCGCGAATCGCCTCAGCCAGCAAGAGCGCAGCCAATCTCGTCAAACGCGGATTCGCTTTTGCGCGCGATTGGCGGGATCACTTCGACATCGACACACTGCTCCGCGCGCACTCGGCTGAACAGCCCGCCGGCTTCGTGCACGGCGACTTCAAACCGGGCAACGTCCTTGTCGACGGCGACGATTTCGCCGTCATCGACTGGTGGATCGCGCCCTGCGTAAGCTGGCCGCTCACCGATGTCGCGACGTTCGCGGGTGCCATCTGGCTCGACGGTACGCCGAAATGCCAGTCGCTCTGGCGAAGCTTCCGCGATACGTATTTTCCCAATGACGTCAACGACGTGACGCGTCAGACGATTGACCTGCTGGCAACCTGCATGTGCCTCGGCTACCTGGACCGCAGAGCGCAGTCACCGGGCAACCGCCTCATCGAACAGCGTCGCATCGCCGCCACGCTGCACCGGTTGCGGCATCCCACCACGAACATCGCCCACACCCCGATTGCAACGGAGGTGGCTGCCCGATGAGACTCACGCTCTTACCGCCGCGCGTCCGCAGCGTCGAGGCTGACCGGCCTGTGGAATCGTCCAAAACCAGTGCGCCGTCAACCATCGATGGCATGCTCATCGCGGAACTCGCGCATCTGCGTGACGCACTCGGCCAGCGTGGCGTGACCATCGGCCTGTCGGGGCTCGACGGTTCGGGCAAGAGCACGCTCGCGCAGCAACTCGCCGACGCGCTCGCGCGGGCTGGTTACACCGTTCGCACGCATCACCTTTACAGTTGGCACAGCAACCTGCTGCGCACGCCCTGGCTGATTGCGCGGACGCGGCGCGGCAAACCCGTCGTGCGAATCTTCGATCGCGGCATCTTCGACAATCTCGCGAGCACCCTGGCGCGCTTTCCACGATGCGCGTGGCTGACGCGCGGGTTGTTGCGCCTCACCGCACGATATTACCCGCGCTGCGACCTCCACCTGCTGCTGCACGCGGACTGGTCGCAAACGCAAGCGCGCCGCCCCGAAACGTCACGCGAAATCTACACGCGTTTCACCGATGCGTATGCCGCCGTAGCGAAGGCGACGGGCTGGGGTACGCTCGCCTCCGACGAAGACGTTTTCACCAACGCCACATCACGCCTGCTGGCTGCCCTCAACACAATCGCAACCGCGCGCACCGTAATCCTGCACGCCGACGATCTCGGACTGACCTACGCGTTCAACGAAGGCATTCGCCGCGCGCACCTCACCGGCATGCTCACGAGCACGTCGCTGCGGGCCAATGGCTGGGCCTATCGCCAAGCGATCGATGAGGTGCTGCCCGCGTGCCCGCGACTTGGCGTCGGCTTACACCTCTGCCTCAATGAAGCCAATCCCGTCGCACCGCGCGAACATATCCCGCGATTGCTCGACGGCGCGGGGAAACTGCGCACTGGGTTCGCCTGGCTGATCCGACTCGCGAAGTCACCCGCGGGCCGCGCGCAGATTGAATACGAGCTGCGTGCTCAGATCGAAAAAGCAATTGGCGATGGCGTGCAGATCGCGCACCTCGACGCGCACCAGCACGTGCACATGATCCCCGCCATCTTCCACATCGCATGCCGATTGGCCTGCGAATACGGCATCGACGCGATCCGCCTCACGCGCGAACCACGCTACACCGCGCCCGGATGGCGGCGACGCTGGGAGCCGCTGCGCACCGGCAACACGATCAAGCACCTGCTGCTCAACCACTACGCGCGTCGCAATGGCCGCACCGCACGCGCGTTCGGTTTGCGCACACCCGACGCGTTCGTTGGCGTCAACTACACTGGGCGGATGGCCGTCGACAGCATCGTGGCTGGTCTCTCCGCCTGTCGCGATGGCGTTGTCGAAGTGCTGCTGCACCCAGCCATCGGACCCGATCCGCGCGACGTGGAGTACCCCGCCAGCTATCTGCGCGAGTATGTCTGCTGCGGCGAGCGACGTCGCGAACTCGCAGCCCTGACTTCACCGGAACTCACGACGTATCTGCACACGCAAGGCTGGCGACCAGCCGACTTTGCCGCTGCGTTGCAAGTGCGCCGACTGGATCCCCCGACGAAACACACCGCAGCCATCGCGACCGAGATCCGCGAACTCTGCACGACAGCAGCGGCTGACAATCCGCTATGGGTTTCCACAGCGCAGGCCGACGCGCGGGCATTCGCGGAAGTCGTGCTGTCGCAGGCCAAACCGGCGGACCGCGTACTCGATCTTGGCACCGGTTCGGGAATTCTCGCGATCTGCCTGGCGAAGGCCGGCATCGATGTCGCAGCCACCGACGTGTCCGCCGGCGCGGTTCAGACCGCGCAGCGCAACGCACGGCGCAACGGCGTCGAATTCCCGTGTACGGTAAGCGACTTGCTGACTGACGTTGACGAAACGTTCGACCTGATCGCGTTCAACATCCCGTACAACTTCCGCCCGGACACGTGGCTGTCGAACGTTGCGAAGAACCTCGTGCGGCGCATCCCGTGGGTGTGCAAGAACAGCGGCACAGCCATTCCGCACGGTGTGCTGCGTTTCCACCGCGAACTCATGCAGAGGCTTTTCCAACAGGCACCCGCACGTCTTAATCCCGGCGGGCGCATGCTGCTGCACGTCTTCGATTTCGAAGTCGGCATCTTCCGCAGAATGCTACCCGCCAGCGCTCGCGTAGAAGTACTGCATCACGAAGAATTCCGCGCGCACCGCACCGTGGCCATGCAGATCACCCTGTAGGCGATCACCCAAAGCCAACTAATTCGTAACTTGTAATTCGTAATTCGTAATTCCGGCAGAAACCGGTGCCGGGCAAGCGGGAACCGCAACGCGCGCCGGCTTGCGGGCGTGAATCGTCACAATATCCCCCAGCGTGACGGGAAAATTGAGACGTTCGAACAGACCCATGCGTGCCAGCTTCAGCGGCGGTCTGCCCAGTGAATACATCAGACGATCGAGCAGATAGCGCGCGGTATACCAACAGGCTTCGCGGCGGACGCGTTCCACCACCAGCCCCGCGCGTTCCAGCAACAAGCGCAGCGAACGCTCGTTGAAGAACCAAAGATGCTCGGGCAGGTTGTAGAGGTGCCAGCGTCGCCCGCAGAGTCGCGCCGCAAGAGACGCAACATCGCCCGTGCTCAGCGCCAACACGCCACCGGGCGAGAGTTTACCGGCGAGTTGGGCAATCGCGGTTTGAGGTTCGGGCAGGTGCTCGATGACGTCCCACATGGTGACGAGATCAAACGGCTCGGTGAAGCGGGCAAGCTGTTGCGGATCGACCGCGCCGCAGTCAATCGCGAGCCCAAGTTGCTCCCGGCCATAGTGTGCGGCGAAGGGCGATACCTCAAGCCCCTGCGTCCGTAGCCCGCCCTGCTTGGCCTGTTCCAGAAAGAACCCCGGCCCGCAGCCCACGTCGAGCAGCGACGTTGCGGTCGGCAGCATGCGTTTAAGCCGGCGCACGCGTGACCGATTCGTCCGCGTCAGAGCGCCCGCGAGCGCAAAGTAGTCGTTGTAGCCTTTTTCCCCAACGGCACCGACGAAGTAATCCTCGCCGTAAAACTCGGTGAAATCGAAATCGGCTCCACATGTCCGCGCCAAACCGCAACACATGCACTGCGCGATCGTGTACTCGCGAATGCGGTGTCGCACGCGCCAATGCACCGCGCCGCACGCAATGCACGCGGTATCGGAAACACCGACAGAATCAGCGCACATGGGCCACCAACTCCGCAACCCGTTCGCGCACCGCCGCGACCGGTGCACCGGAAGCCTGACGCGGAATCACCCGCGAATCTCTCGACTCGTCGAACAGCGCGTCGCACTCCAGACCGATCGATCGCGCCACGAGATACGGCGGGCGACGCTTGACCTCGTCATACGTGCGCGCCAGATACTGCGCCATAAGCCAGATTGCGGTAAGCTGAATACCGCCCATGAAGAGAATGGCTGCGATCGTCGAAGGCCAACCGCTGATCGCGCGGTAGCCCGGCAGGTTGAAAACCCACGCCCCCACCACCAGCACCAGATAGCAACTTGAGAGCATCGACAGCACCAGTCCGCCAATGCCCACGTACTGCAAGGGCTTCGACGATAGCGAGAATACGCCGTTCATCAGCAACCGAAGCAACTTGAAGAACGAGTATTTCGCCACCCCGCCATAGCGCTGCTGCTCGTCGATGTACACCGTGTCTTGTGCAAAGCCAATCCAGCGGGCCAAGCCGCGATTGAACCGGTTCTGCTCGCGAAGCATGCGCATGGCGCGCACCGCCCGCCGATCGTACAGGCGAAAGTCCGCACTGCCGGGAATGATGTCCACCTCGCACAACCGGCGAAGCAACCCATACCCAACCCGTTTGCACCTGCGAATGAAGGGACTTCCGATCCGCGTGGGCTTGCGCACCGCATGCACCACGTCCGCACCCGCCTGCCACCGCGCGAGCAACTCAGGAATAGCAGCCGGTGGGTGTTGAAGGTCCGCGTCCATCGTGATGACGACGCGTCCGCGCGCGTGGTCCAGGCCCGCGAGAATAGCCGGTTGATGCCCGAACGTCCGCGAGAGGTGCAGCAATTTGAATCGCGGATCGCGCGCGTGCAACTCCGACACACGCAAGCACGTTGCGTCGCTGCTGCCGTCGCTGACGAAGATCAACTCGAAATCGGGGCAGTACGCATCGAGCGCGGCGCACACGTGGTCCGCCAGCGCGTCCACGTTCTGCTCCTCGTTCAACGCGGGCACCACGATGCTGAGAAAGGGCACCGGTCCCCGACCAGAACTGGGCGAAGCACCAAAATGACGCGACGAATCCGGGTCGACAATCATCGGGATCTGCACATCCGATAACAACCAGTCGATACATTCCAGCGCGGGTCCGGCACGCAGGCCGGTGTCGCGGGCCTGGCACGCCCGCTCCACGCGCTTCCGCCGGAGTTATCGGCACCTGTCGGGAGCCACTTAACGGACGCACGCAGCGTCCGCTATCCACAAGTCGCCGTCTGCATCACCCGATAATCAAGACGGGTGCGGAGCGCGCCGCGATCAGTAGCGTCAGCGAATTCATTAGGGGGCGGCAATTTATGCGCGTGCAGCTCGCGACGATCAATGGCAACGGTGGCAGCAGTTGCGAAACCAGCAGCGGCAACACACAGGCTGTGCTGGACGCACCGCAACGCGCGCTGCTCGTGCAGCTCATTCACCCACCGCAGCGCATCGCACCGACCAACATCGTCTCCTCGATTGCGATTCCCCCGCTCGGGCTCGCGTACCTGGCTGCCAGCCTCGAAAACGCGGGCCATCGCGTCGCCGTGGTGGATGCGATCGGCGGCGACCTCGAAAACGTCTATAACTACAACCACTTCACGCTGCGCGGCATGGCGCTCGACGACATCGTCGAGCGCATCGACCCCGACGCGGACGTGATCGGTCTGGGCATCATGTTCTCGTGCGCCTGGCCCGTGCTTCGCGATCTCGTCGCGCGCATCAAGCAACGCTATCCGGACAAACCGCTGATCCTCGGCGGCGAACACCCCACCGCAATGGTCGATCTCTGCTTCGAGCAATCGCCCTGCGACTACATCGCGCTGGGCGAAGGTGAGGAAACGCTGCTGGAATTCTGCATCCGTCTGGCGCGCGGCGACGACGTGCGCAGCGTGGCTGGTCTGGCGTATCGCAGCCCAAACGGCGTACACACAAACGAGCGGCGCAAACGCATCCGCGACATCGACGCGATTCCGTTGCCCGCGTGGCATCATTTCGACGTGCCGCGTTACATCGCCTACGGCCAGCCGCACGGCAGCGCCGATGGCGCATCGATGCCCATGCTCGCGACGCGCGGGTGCCCGTTCCAATGCACCTTCTGCGGTTCGCCGGGCATGTGGGGCACAACGTGGCGAGCGCGCGATCCGAAAAAAGTCTGCGACGAGATCGAAAGCTACATGCAGCGTTACGGCGCGACCGACTTCCACTTCGAAGACCTGACTGCCGTCGTGCGTAAGGACTGGGTGCTCGCGTTCGCCCGCGAACTGCTCGACCGCGGCCTGAAGATCAGTTGGCAGCTTCCCTCGGGCACGCGCAGCGAAGCCATCGACGAAGAGGTCGCCCGCGCAATGTACGCCTCCGGCTGCCGCCAGTTCACCTACGCGCTTGAATCCGGCTCCGAGGATATCCTCAAGCGGATCAAAAAACGCATCCACCTCGATGCTGCCTTCAAGTCGGCGCGATCAGCCATGCGGGCCGGTATCCGCGTGCAATGCGTGTTTATCCTGGGATTCCCTGGCGAAACCTGGCGACAGATGGCCCAGACCTATCGCACGATTCTCAAGTGCGCGTGGCGCGGGTTTCATGAATGCACCGTCTGTGCATTTCAGCCTTTGCCCAACACTGAACTCTTCGCCGAAATCGACGCGGAAAAACCGCTCGCGGTGACCGACGCATACCTCGATTCGATCTTTGGCTACCTCGGCGTGTGGAATCAGAAATCGTGGAACCCGCGCGTGTCCGACGTGCTGCTCCGCGTGATGATCCTGGCGTGCTTCGCGAGCTTCTTCACACTTTCGTACGTGCGCCGGCCTCAGCGTCTCATCGGTTTGCTCAAGGGCGTCTTCACCGCGCAGTCCGGCGGCAAGTTCGCCCGCGTGCTCAAGGGCATGTTCCGCACCGCCCGCGACAGCCGGCGCATGCGATCGTCGCAACCCGCGACCGCGCCCGAACCGGTCGCACAGGCATAACCCTCCGGAAGCTTCACCATGCCCGCAGTGATTCGCATCGAACAGCGCCTCGCAGACCTGCGACTTCGCGACTTCGTCCTGTTCGCGCTCGTGCTCGGCGCAGCCAGTACCTACTTCTGCCCCTACCGCTACGGGTTCGTGAATCACATCGAGCAATTGCCGCCCATACTGCGCGCGCTCGACCCCGGCCTGATGCCCGGCGACGAGACCGTGAACGAACTCTGCAAGTTCGGCCCGCGGTTCTACTACGTGCAACTCATCGCGGGCATGGCGCACGTGATGCCGCTGCCCATCGCTTATCTGCTGCTCACCGTGCTTGCGCACAGTGCGACCGCGCTGGTTACGCTGTTCGCAGCCCGGCGCTTCTTTGGCGGTTCCACGCTGGTCGCGATGATGTCTGCCGTGCTGGTCGTCAGCGTGTCGAGTATCGGTATCGGCGGCGCGAGCCAGCTTTTCCGCGCCCAACTCGTTCCGCAAACGTTGGCGACACCGCTGCTTTTAGCGTCACTGATGATGGCGTTCACCAACAAACCAAAGCGCGCGGTGCTGTTTGCCATGCCCGGATGTCTGCTGCATCCGCTCGCGGGCGCACACACGGCTGCGCTGGGACTTGCGACCGTTGCGCTATTCGTGTGGCTCGCGGAAGCGCGCAGGGGTAACAGCATCGCGCGCGGATTCGCCGCCGCATGCCGTCGCGTCGCCCTGCCCGCCGGGCTGTTCGGCGCGTTCATCTACGCCGCCTGGGTCGCACCCGGTGGCGGACACGACTACGACCTGGCCTTCATGGTCGACTTCGCGCGCTTCCGCTCGCCGCACCACCACCTGCCGAGCCACTTCAGCCTCGGCGTATACGGTGCGTTCACCTGTTTCGTCGCCGCAATGATCCTCGCGTGGCGACGTTGGCGCGCCGATGACGCGACGGATCGCGCGATTGCCGACCGCGTTGCCATCTGTATGCTCGCGATCTTTGTACTACTGCTCTGCGGTTACGTGTTTGTCGAAGTGATCCCGACGAAGACGTTCCTGATGGCACAGACGTTCCGCCTTGTGTTCATCATCAAGTGGATCGGGCTGATGCTCTTCGCCGCGACGGCGTGCCGCATCCTCAAGCAGGCGCACACGTGGAGCCAAGCCGCCGGCGCCACGATCACGCTCATCGGCACCGGCCCGTTCCAACCCGGGTTCGCGCTGCTAGGCCACCTCGTAGAGCAAGCCAATCCGAGCCGCGACCGTAAGGGAGCGGAACACAACGAGGGGCCCAAGACCTCAACCAAATTCGCGGCAATAGCCAACGCCACCGCGCTGATAACGGCAACCGTCGCCCTGACCATTCTCTGGAGCGACGAGTGCGTCAACGAAACCTTCGCACTGCTCACCGGCAGCGTGATCGTCCTTTGCTTCAGCCTGCCGGGCGTCGCCTGGCGCAGGCCATTTGGCGCACTCGCCGGCGTGCTCGCGATCGGCGGCTTCACAGCACTCCTGCCCGCCGGTCCGACCATGATCGACACGGAAGCTGCAACGCGCTTCGAACCCGTCTTCACGCTGAAGGAAGGCACCGATTCACGCGACGGCGTCGCCGCGTTCGTCCGCGACAACACCCCGCGCGATGCCGTCGTGCTCGCACCGCCCTACTTCGGACGCTTCCGCATCCTCGCGCAGCGTGCCCTGGTCGTCGATTTCAAATGCATGCCTTACGACGCTGCCGGGTATGCCCGCTGGCGTGAACGGCTCAGCGATTGCTACGGCGAAGTGCACAAGTCCGCGGGGCAAGCGGTCATCGTGATGAAAAACCACTACTGCTGGATCACGCCCGACCGCATCCAGAACGTCGCAAACAAGTACGGTGCCGATTACGCCGTGCTCTACCGCCGCACACCCACGACTTGGCCCGTGCTCTACAGCGACGAACGCTTCAAACTCGTCGCCATCCCGCCAACACAGAACGCCCAAGAATCAGGCTCGATCGCACGAGCCGACAACGCCCCCACGTCCAACCCGGATAAATCCCAAGCGCAGTAATCGATTCCCACAATGACGGCATTGGGGCGAATTTCACCAATAGGGGAAAGCAATAGAGGACTTACCGAGCGCAGCTCGGCCTAGGCCCGGCCTTCAGGCCGGGTAAATGAGCAGGCCCCTCCCCCCCTTGTCGTTCTGCTTGCCGCCCGTGGCGGCAAACAGAACGACAAGGGGGTAAGTAAGTAGCACCGCAAAACCTGGCCCAAAGGCCTGGCCTAGGCGGCTTCGCCGTCACTCGCAATGCGAGTTCTTCGAATTTGTGAAAGGAACCACATCGAAAGGGGTGGCACGGCCCAGCTTCGCTGGACCGTGGCTAGACAATCAACGTAGGTGAATGCTTTGATGGGCCCACCACAAGAACAATCGATCGGCAATGTGCCCGCGAGGTCGGAGCGACAACTCAACGCGACGCGTAGTGCGAATCCACCGGCTCCGCGTTCAGGTCAAGCATTTGCATCAAATCTGTGAGCCGAACCGTCGCGTCCACGTCGACGCGTTCCTGCTGATGCGGATGGCGAATCACCAGCGGCACGTGCGTGAGTTCCGCAGGCGAATTCTCGAATGCCAATGAGCGATACGGCAAACCGCGTTCAATGTAGAGCTGGTCCAACTCAGGATCGAACCGCCAGGTATGATCCGATGTGAGGATAATCGTCGCATCCTCGAAATTACCTGCCGCACGCAGTGTCGCCATCAACTCGCCCAGCACCGTGTCGAGGTAACGCAGATTCCCCGCGTAGCGCGCGATCTGATTCTCCGGACGCGGGCGCACGAATCCGTCCGCGCCATACGGGCCAAAATCCATCGGCAGCGTTCGACCCAACTCCTCGTGCGCACCGTCACGATCGAAGATCAACGGATCATGCGGCAGCGGGTAATGCAACACGGCGAACGTGGGCGCGGGCTGTCGCATGATGGCAAGCGCACGCTCATGCACCTGCGACACGCGATCGCGCCGCGGGGTCGCCTCCTGCGCGCCGCACCACCGGTGCACCCGCCACGCGAGCGCGTCCGGCTTCGGCAGCGCCATCGCGAATACCCACGACGCACAACGCAGGTGACGCAGCAGGTCATTGCCGTTCAAACGCTCATCGTTGTCCCCGCGACGATCCGCCGCGGCGAAGCAGTTATCGAGTTCCGCGCCGAACAATCGGCGATACGGATGGTAAAACCCAACCATGTACGTGTGGTAGCCCAGCGTCTTCATGCGCGAGAAGACGTTGCTCCGCAGCCGCGCGTCTCGGCTATTACCGTCCGCCGTCTGGAAACCGGGCTCCCCGCCCGCCCAGGTGTAGGTCTCATCCGTCTGGAAGAGAATGCTGGGGAGCGACAAGCGCGTCTCATGAAACGACGAGTGCGCGTCGTGGTACACGGTCGCATCAGCCGTCAGCTCCGCGAGGTTCGGCAGCTCCGTGGCCATGTCCTCCGTGAACGTCCGCTCGTACGACCACTCGTCGAAAACGAACAGATAAACATTGCCCGAGGGCACCGGCTGGGGGTGCCCACCGGTCAACGCGGCCACCACAGGCATCTGCTGCGTGGACGGATCGGGTTCGCGCGGCACGGAAAACTCGGGATAAGCGAGCATCTGCCCGATCACGACCACGACTGCCGGTGACAGAATCAGGCACAGCGCCCGAGCAGCACGCGGCACCGCGCGCATCCGCCAATGCAGACACGCAACACCGAGCAGGATCACCCCAACGGCTGACGCGGCAAAAACTGCCTGCCATTTCTGCGGTGTGGAAAGCAGACCCGAACGCACGGTCACCACCAACCCGATTCCCAGTAGCGCCACGAACGCAGCATCCGCAATACGATCCACCGCGTTGTTCCGCATCGCCCGCGCCAGCATGTGCAGCGTCGCGAGCAAGGCCCCTATGCCGACAATCAGAATGGTGAGTGCCAGCGCATCGCTGCGGCCCCAATAGGTGAAGTAGCGCGTCGCCTCCGCGTTGTACATCCGCAGATGCGGCGCCAGCAGTACGGATGCCGTCGCGCACCCAACGCAGAAATTGACGAGAAACTTGCGCATACGAATACCCTCTGCCCAAAAAACGGGCCTGTTGCCTTCAGAAAGCCGCCTCAGGTTGAACCAATCGTTGGGACGTTGCACCGCGAAGCCGCGAGACGCCGCTCATGCGATTATCGGAAGCTGGACGATTCGTCTGGAATGCACATTGGGGAAAATACGACATGCAACGGGCGGCCCGCCGATCAGATCGCGCGCGCCAACCGCCGATAACACAAGTATACGCCGCGCGGCGGCGCGAACGCCCGATAACCTTGAGGATGCAGACCCTGACCGACCCCGTCGTCATGCACGTCATCTACGCGCTCGAACACGGAGGCACCGAGCGGTTCCTTTGCCGCCTGCTCAACCGGTTCGCGGGTGATCCTGTGCGCCACGTGCTGTGTACGTTGCGCTCCGCCGGTGCGCGCACAACAGATCTCGATCCGCGCGTGCAGGTCGTCCCGCTGAATCTCGCGCCGCGCGATCGCTGGGGATTTGTCAAACTCGCGCGCGCGATCCGATCGACCGGAGCTTCGCTCGTCCACGCACGCAACATCAACACCTGGACCGACGCGTTGTTGGCTTGTCGCCTTGCACGCAACGCGATGCCGTTGCTCGGCTTTCATGGCACGCAATCGCCGGCAGGCATTACCGCGACGCAGCGTCGCCGATTCCGCCTGCTCGGCGCAGGCAACGCCGACATCGCAAGTGTCTCATTTGCAGGCCGGCAACTGCTCATCGATAGACTTGGCTGCACACCGCAGCGCGTGCACGTACTACCCAACGGTGTCGACTTGGCCCGCTTTCAGCCCGCTGACGCGAACGTTCGGCGCACAGCTCGCGAGCGTCTGCAACTGCGCGACGGCGACTTCGCGATCGGAAACGTGGGCAACATGTTCTCTGCGGTGAAGGGGCACGCAATACTGCTCGACGCATTCACACGGATCGCGAACGCCTGGCCGACCGCGCGTCTGCTCCTGGCTGGATTCGGGCCGATGCAGGTGCAACTTGGCAAACAAGCGGAACGACTGGGCATTGCGCATCGCGTCCAGTTCCTCGGAGCAACGGAGAACGTTGAGTCGCTGTACGCCGCGCTCGATCTCTACGTCTGCCCGTCGCTTTCGGAGGGCATGAGCAACGCGTTGCTCGAAGCGCTCGCCTGCGGCATCCCGAGCGTTGCGACGAACATCGCGGACCACGGACGCATCTTCGGCGCGATGAACGCAGCATCCGGACTCGTTCCACCAGGCGATGTGCCCGCGCTTGCCGATGCATTGTCGCGGATGCTCGCCGACGCACCGGAACGTGCCCGGCTGGGGGTCGATAGCCGAAGACTTGTGGAAACGGATTACAACATCACCGACGCGTTCGCGCGCTACCAGCGACTCTACCAAACGCTGCTGCCGGCGAACGCAAATACCGCTACGGAAATTGAGCAGCCCGCATGCACGACGTAGTTGCACAACCTGAGAAGTCGCAGGAAGTTACCGCGAACACAGCGGCGCTGCGCGATGAATACGGTTCGCGCCGCGGTTGGGCGATTGATCGCGCGTGGACCATCGCCGCGAAGTTTGGCGCACTGCGTGCTTGCAGCAAGATCGATTGGCGGCGCGTGCGGCAATTCGTGTTCGTCTGTCGCGGGAACATCTGTCGCAGCCCCTACGCCGCACGCCGGGCAAAGGCCGCCGGTTTCGTCGCGACCTCTTGCGGCTTGCACATCGGCAACAACACCGCCGTGGACCCCATGGCCGTCGCGGTCGCGCGGCGACGCGGACTTGATCTCGCAAACCACCAGCCGCGTGCGCTCGCGCGCATGCGACCCGCTGATGACGACCTGCTCATCGCGACAGAACCGAATCAATTGGCTGCGTTGCGGCAAAGTGCAGCCGAGTCCGCAGCCCAGGTCACGCTGCTCGGCTGGTGGAGCACGCCGCGGCGCCTGCACCTCACCGACCCCTATGGGCTGAGCGAAGAATACTTCAACCGCTGCTACATGCTGATCGATTCCGCGATCGTCGGCATGTGCGCGGCGCACGCGGAGGCGCAACGTGACGCCCACGCGCAACAGTGATTGGCGCCGCGATCGCACCGTGCTCGTGACCGATGCGGGCACGCTTGCCGCGATCGGCGTAATTCGCTCGCTTGGTCGCGCGGGGTATCGCGTAATTGCCTGCGCCCCTGACGCGGACGCGCTGGGCCTGCGTTCACGCTTCGCAGCCGAATCGCTGGTCTCCCCGCCCTATGCAAGCGACACGTTCTTGCCTTGGTTGCGAGAAACCGCTACGCGCTACAGCATCGGCCTGATCATCCCGCTGGAAATGGCGCTGCTGGCCATGCGACCCGCTCACGACGAATTCGCCAGCCTGTTGGCGTATTCCCCGAACGCCGACAACGTCTACCGCGGATTAAGCAAGTGCGATCTGTTCGCGTCACTCGCAACACGTACGGACGAAGCATCCGCGAACCTGCCCGCGACGCGCGTGTACTCCTCTTCCGATCCGCCGCCAATTGCCAGCGAACTCGCGACACTCGGAACACCGCCTTTCATCAAAGCTGATGCAGCCTACGCAAGGTCGCTTGAAATGAGCGTGACGCGGCGGGCTCGGAATGCAGACGACGCTTGCACGATGATCGCGGAGCTGCGCAAACGCTTCGAACGCGTCCTCGTTCAAAGCTTCGCGCCTGGGCAAGGCGTCGGCGCGTTCTTCCTCATCCGCAAGGGCTGCGTGCTCGCGGAGTTCATGCACCGCCGTCTGCACGAGGTTCCGCACACCGGAGGTATCTCATCGCTGCGCGAGAGCTGGCGACACGACGCCATCCGCGCCGACGCGCTCGCGAAGCTGCGCGCACTCGAATGGGAAGGCGTCGCGATGATGGAATACCGCTGGGATTCCGCGACCGACGCCTTCGCGTTGATGGAGATGAACGGGCGCTTCTGGGGCTCGCTGCACCTCGCGCTGCATGCCGATGTAGATTTTCCCAGGATGCTCGCCGACGCGCACTTTGGCGTCGAGGTGAACGAAGTACACGACTGGCCGCTGGGCGTCCGCTGTCGCCACATTTTCCCCTGGGATATGCAGCACGTGTGGTCCCGGCTTAAGGATCGCGAACTGCCCATCACCGCCAAGATGAAAAGCGTCCTCGAATTCTGCGCGCTCAGCCTCGACCCGCGCATTCGCAGCGACCTGCGCTTCAAAGGCGACCGCGGGCTGTACTGGCGCAATCTGCTGCGCAGCCTCCCCACAATGCTCCAACGCACGCCGCAGCGCAAGCGCACCGCTGCCGACGCGCATCCTCCAGCACTGAAACCTCAGAAACTCGCGTAATAATCGTTGGGAACCTGATGGTCAGCCGTCTTGCGGTACGCCGCCAGCGCGAACCATTCGTGACGGCGCGCACGGGCTGCCCGCATGGCTGCGGGCCCGCGAATGACCTGTCCGACGCGCCGCCCGACGCGCGCCGCAAGCGACGCATACGTCACGTGCAGCGGTGGGCCGATGCGTTCGTATGGCTTGTGCGTTTCGAGGAAGCGACACGCGCGATAGACCGCCGGCCAGTTCGTATCATGAATCGCGAGCACGCCGTTCGGGCGCAGCAGCAGATCGGCATAGAACAGATCAAGCTGGGTGAAATCAAACGCGTGCCAACCATCGATGAGAATGAAATCGAAACGGCAATCCCGCGCAACGAGTTCCGGTAGCGCGAGATAGTCGGGCCTGGCGATCACTTCCAGATGCGCCGCAAGTCCCGCGCGCTCCACGCGGGCAGCCCCACGACCCGCCCAGCCATCGGTCGCGAACTGATAGGGATCAACAGCCGTGTGCAACCCGCCGCTGTGTGCCTGCAAGTGCGCGCAGATGCGCAGCGTGCTGCCACCATTGGCCATGCCAATTTCGAGCGTGCGCACCGGATTGCACATCGCGAGCAACCGGTCGAGCACCGCGTACTCCTCGCGGCGCATGCTCGCCGATTCACGTGGATCGTCGATCGGCGTGCCCGACTGTCCGGACACCGGGGGACGCGGTTTGGCAGCCTGTTCCGGCGCATCCCAACCGCTCTGGCGGCGACGCCTGCCGTCGAGCATGCCCGACAGTTCCACGGCAAGCATGCCAGCCGAGTGCCCTTGCCCAACGCCTGAACGCGGCAGCGCGAAGCGATCACTCTCGTGCGTCACCGGCCCGGGCTGCGTCGTCAGTGCGTATGAAAAACCATGCTCGCGCAGCAAAATCGCATCTGTCTCGTCGAAATCACCGGGACCGCCATTGGGAAAAGCAAACCCAACAGGCTGCGACCCGATTTCGCGAACCAGATCATCACGACACCCGGCGATCTGTTCCCGACGCACACCCGCTGACTGCTTGCCCAAGATCGCGTGGTCGACGGTGTGCCCGCCGATTTCGTGCCCGCGGGCAGCCAGCAGCCGCACCTCGCCCCAGTTCACGCAGCGCAGCGCGTCAACGATGCTTCGATCCGCGCGCCGGCGGACCATCGCCTCCGCCTCAGCGAGCAACGTCTGCTGTGCGTCGAGCGTCATGAGCTTGTGTCGCGCGGGATCGCGAATCAAAGCGGCGAGCGCCCGCAGCACACCAGCCGATACCAATTCCGGCTGGCTGCGAATCAGGTGCAACACGTCCGCGGCAAAGAGGTGCCCGCTCCGCGCATGCCCCGTTGAAACATAGAAGCTCGCACGCATCCCGTAGGCATCGAGCACGGGCAGCGCGTGTTGCATGGTACAGGCAGCCACGTCGTCAAACGTGATCGCGATACACGCCTCGTCGCGCCGCCCATCGCTCTGGCTTAGATATTCCGCCACGGGCACGACGCGCCCGAAGCGTTGCAGCAACGCGAGATGTTCGGCGAAGCGACTGGCCGAGACAAAATACGACGGCACCCACGGCGCTCCCGCGTCCGCATCGGCGCACACGCCGTGATAGCAGACCACGCGCAGCGCTCCATTGCGAATGAAGCGACTGCGCAGAAACCCCAGCCTGTCCAAGACAGTAGCAGCCGTGTCCGCGGCGGAGTGCAGTAGTTCGTTGGCCATGAGAAACGCGTTCGGTTGGTAAACGTCAGACCGTCCGGCGTGCCCCGCAAATCACCACGCCACGATGCCAGTCAACCGTACAGTTCGCATCGAACCGGCTGAAATGCGCGCGATAATCTTCGAGACGATTCTGCCAAATCTTCACCGGATCGCGCTGACCCGACAGGTCGGACACGATGATGAGGATGAACCGTCCGCCGGGCTTGAGGTAACGCATCAGGTTGGTGGTCGCTTCAATGGGCGCGGGGGCTGCAAGGTCGTAGTGATACAAACTGCAACCCCGCGTCACGACGACGTCGAAACTGGCTTCGTCGAACGGCAGGTCGCCGCGCACGTCGCAGATGTTGAGGTCGCGCTTCGGGTAGCGCTGCCGGGCGGTGTTGATGCCCGTGGCACACGTATCAACGCCGACGCAATCAAACCCCATCCGGCAGAACAGGTTGGTGTGGAATCCCAAACCGCAGGCGGCTTCCAGCATGCGCATCCCGCGTTTTAGCCCGAAGCGCTTCACCATGTGCCTGCGATGCCACAACCACTCGCGGATCAAGCCATACTGCCATCCGCCGTCGGCGTAGAACGTGTCGTAGAAGCTGCCCGTGGTTGTGGTCGCCATCCAAATGCTCCGTTTGCTGCACGAAAATCCCTGCGTACCTCTTCCGAGATTATCGGTAGCACAAACGCTACGATTGAGGCGTGATAGGACCAAACGCAAGGTTATCGGGCGTCAACAACCCATGACCTGACGCCCGCCCGCGTCAGCGTCCGCGAACATCGCGTCACATTCAGTCGCCCGCCGTTGAATCCGATAAGCCAAGCGGTGCATCGCGCCCACGTGGCGCCCATAACCGGTCCAGCTTATCGGTATGGGCAGATGATTTATCGGTAGCTGCACACATGCCGTCACGTGTGCAGGTCAAGATGACGGGTGGCACGCCATGACGTCGGAATATGATTCAAGAACTCGCGGCTCGTCGGCAAACGACAGTTCGATGCCCGGGGACGCGCGCACGCCGCGCCCGGCGGACGACTCTTCGTTCACCACGTTGCGCGACAACGTCATCGAGGCGCTGCGCATTCTTGCGCTGCGCCGCTGGACGTTCTTCATCCCCTTCTGCATCGTCACCGCAACACTCGCGGTCTCGAGCCTCTGGCTCAAACGCACGTACAAATCGACGACCGTCATCGAACGCCGCGACCACCCCGTGCTCATGAACCTGCGGCAAACCGCTGCCACCGGTGAGTTCTCGCGTTTCTTCCGCCCCACGCTCGAACGCGACATCAAGAGCATGGAGGCGATGCAGGAAGTCGTGACCAATCTCGGGCTTGTCGACCTGCAGTACAATCCCGACGGCACGATGACCGACGACTCGCTGCGCAGCGTGCGCGCCAAAGCCGCCTCGCTCATGGGCGGTGTCAGCGCCACCGTCGTACAAAAAGCCGACCACTATGACGAAATCCGCATCGCGTTCGAGGGCGCCGAACCCTATCTGCCCAAACGCGTCGTCGAGGAAGTGAAAGACACCTACATCCGCTGGATGCGCGCCAAACTCGTCGACATGCTCAACGAAGGCATGGCCTATTTCCAAGGGGAAGCCGACAGCCGGCGCGACGAGATCTCCACCCTCGAAGAGGAAATCCTCCGCTTCCAAGCCGAGTATCTCGGCGTCGATCCGACGAATCCCGGCGCGCTCAAGCTCAAACTCACCTCGCTCGAATCCGAACAGGATGAGCTCAACCGCACCATCGCATCGCTCGGCAGCGAGGTGGACGCGCGCAAAGCCATGATCACCGTCTACCAGTCGCAGGCCTCCGCCAAGCAGGCTGAGGCGCATCGCCTTGCCGATCAGTCCGTCGTGGGCGTGCCTGCGCCACTCGTCAAAAGCGCTGCCGCGACCGCAATCGAAAAGGAAATCCGCAGGTTGCAGGATGAGGTACACGACCTTCAGCTCACCCGCCGCATGACCGACCTGCATCCCGACATCGTCGAACACCGCGAACGCATCGCGCGACTTCGCGAGGATCTCAAAGCCCGCTACCTCGCCGATGCCGAAGCCACAGCAGCTGCTCCGCAGGTCCCGCTCACCGACGCGGAAGCCGACATCGCCGTCGAACGCGCCGTCGGACTCGACATGGAACTCGTCAACCTGCGGATGGACTTGCAGGATCGTGAGAACCGTCTGGCGTCAGCCGAGTCGCGGCTGCGAACCGTCGAAGCCGATATCGCCCGACACGAAAAACTCCAGCAAAACGTCTTCCGCTATCGCAAGGACTTCCAGCTCAAGTCGGAACAGCTCGATCAAGCGCGCAAGGACCATGCACTGAACATGCGTCGCGTCAACGAAATCGCCAGCATCGTCAATGCCGACGAATCGCAGCGCGGTGTTTCGTTCACCGTGCGCAGCGCTCCTTCGGGCGGCGTCAAGCCGATTCGCCCGAAAGGCCTCGCCGTGCTGGCGGGCGTGATTCTCGCGGGTCTGGCTGCCGGCGCGATCGGCGTACTCATCCGCGAGGTCTTCGACCAGACGTACCACACCGCCAAGCAGGTCACACGCAGCTTGGGCATCGCGATTCTGGAAAGCGTTGACGAAATCGTGACCTCCGCCGACCGGGCCCGCCTCTTCCGGCGACGCGTGATTTACGCACCCGCCGTCATCAGTGCGTTGGTGCTCGCGGTCGGACTGTGTTGCGGTGCCGCGTACCTGAGTATCGAAGATCCGCGCACCTACCAGCGCGCCATGAGCAAACCGCGCTACCTCTATCAGCGCCTCATGGGCGCCACGGAATCAGCGGGCATCCACGACGCGAACGATCGCAACGCGCCCGACGCTTCGCAACTGCCGCCGGCGGTCAAAGTCGCGACCGGCGCGAACGAAACCGACACCAAGCCCGCAGCCATGGCGCTCACCGGCGGGGACGAAAACAGTTGAGCACCGTTGCCACGCCCGACACCGCGAAAGGACGCGCTTTGCAGGCTTCACCCCCGATCACCGCGGAAACCGAACAGGCTGCGATCACAACGCTCACTCCGCGCGTTGCCGATGCCGTCGAACTCTTGCGCCGCGGACGCGATGCCGAGTCCTGGCGCGAACGCATTCGTGACGTCTATCGCCGGCGCGCGGACGCTTCCGCGCGGCGCCGTGCGCCTTACTACTACCGCCGACTCGTGTCGCGTTTGCAGCACGTAATACCTGCTGGTGCCCGAGTACTCGACATTGGCTGCATGCACGGCGACATGCTGGCGGCGCTCAAACCCGCCCATGGCGTGGGTGTGGACTTCGTGGAGGAACACGTCGCGGAAGCGCGGAAGCGGCATCCGAAACTGCACTTCGAATGCTGGCGCGCCGAAAACGCGTGCCGTATCGACGGTACGTTCGACTACATCGTCATCTCGCAGACACTGTCGGAAATCTACGACGTGGTCGCCCTGCTGCGCAGTCTGCTCGCGTGCTGCCACGATCGCACCCGCCTCGTAATTGTGAATTACAGCAGGCTGTGGCAACCCGCCCTAAAACTGGCGGAGTGGCTGCGGATCAAACCGAAAGCCCCGCCGCAGAACTGGGTGCCCGACGACGAGATCCAGAACCTGCTCAACCTCGCGGGCTGGGAAACCGTGCGCCGCTGCGCGACGACGCTGTGCCCGTTGCCCGTACCGTTGCTTGCCGGGGCGATTAATCGCTACGTCGCGAACTTGCCGCTGATGCAGTCGCTGTGCTTGAATCACGTGCTCATCGCCCGGCCCGTCGCGCTGGCGCAGCAGAATCGCGCGGGAATTGAGAGTGTTTCGATCGTCGTGCCCGCGCGCAATGAAGCCGGTCACCTCGGACCGCTCCTCGCCCGGCTCCCGCATTTGGCGCCGCGGCAGGAAGTCGTGTTCGTCGAGGGCAACAGCACCGACAACACGTGGGACGTGATTCAGGAACTCGTCGCCAGCTACCGCGGCCCGTGGACGCTGCGCGCCATGCGCCAGGATGGCAAAGGCAAGGGCGACGCGGTGCGCAAAGCGTTCGCGCACTGCACCGGCGACGTACTGATGATCCTCGATGCCGACATCAGCGTGCCCCCGGAGGAACTCACCGCGTTTCGCGACGCGCTCGCCGGCGGACATGCCGAGTTCGTCAACGGCTCGCGCATGGTCTACCCAATGGACAAACGCGCCATGCGTTTCCTGAACCTGTTGGGCAACAAGTTCTTCGGCGCGGTCTTCACCTACCTGCTCGCGCAGCGCTTCCGCGACACGCTTTGCGGAACAAAAGTGCTGCGGCGCAGCGACTACCAGCAGCTCGCAAACAACCGCGCACACTTCGGCGACTTCGATCCGTTCGGCGATTTCGACCTGCTCTTCGGAGCCGCCCGCCTGAACCTCAAGATCGTCGACCTCCCGGTGCACTACAAAGCCCGCACCTACGGCGAAACCAACATCTCAAGATTCCGCCACGGCATCATGCTCCTGCAAATGTGCGCCTTCGCCGCCCGCAAACTGCGGTTCGTATAGTCCCGAGTAGATCGTTTATTCGATCGCGCACCAAGTGCGCATCCAAAGGCATTGTGGTGCAGGCATCCCGCCTGCAGTTCGAACCAACCCCCGGGCTCCGCTATCGCCCAGCCTGCGGCCACGTTTTGTTCACGAACTTGCCGTTCTTGCTGATGACTTTACCGTCGACTTCAATCGTCCCACCTTTGCGCAAGTCGCAGACCATATCCCAGTGCAGCGCGCTCTGGTTCTTGCCGCCGCTTTCGGGGTACGCGGCGCCGACGGCTGCGTGGAACGTACCGCCGATCTTCTCGTCGAACAGCGTGTTCTTGCTGAACTGCTTGATCGCGTAGTTCGTGCCGATCGCGATTTCCCCAAGGCACCGCGCCCCCTTGTCTTGATCGAGCATCTTGAAGAGGAAGTCCTCATTCTTCGACGCGCTCGCGTCGACAACTCGCCCATTCTTGAAGCGCAGCACGACGTCCGTGACCTCCCGCCCGCCGTGGATCGCCGGAAACGTGTAGTGTACCTCGCCCTCGGTCGCGTCCTCGATCGGGCCGGTGAACACCTCGCCATCGGGGAAATTCAACTTGCCGTCGCAGTTGATCCACGTCCGGCCCGCAACCCCGACACGCAGGTCCGTGCCCGCCGGCGTGCGGAAGCGCACCTCCTTGGCTTTATTCAAGTAGTCCACCATCCGCTGCTGACGCGTGCGCAACTTCCGCCAGGCAGCCGCGGGATTCGGCAAGTGCAACAATCCGCCGCGAAACACGAAGTCGGCGTAATCGCTGAGCGACATGTCCGCGTCCTGCGCTGACGCCTGCGACGGAAACTGCGTCCCCACCCAGCGAAGCTGCTTCGGCCCCTTCATCGCCGAGCGCTTCATGAACACGTCGAGAAACCTGCGCCGTGCCTTGCTGCGCACCTGCTGCTTCTTGGGATCCACCCCGGTCAGCGCCCGCGTGTTCACGCTCGCCCAGATCGCGAGGTAGCAGTTCACCTTCTCGATTTCGAGCACGTCGCCCGGCGCGTAGAATTCAACCTGCTTGGTATTCCCCAATTTGAGCAGCAGCTCCTCGACTGCCTCCGGCACGCAGCGGACAATCGGATGCCCCCCCGCCCGCAGGATGTGCCGAACCGCAGCCACAATCAGCGGCTCCGCCACCGGCGACCCCTTCACCAGCACCGTATTTCCGGGCTTCACCCCCAGCGAATAGTCCACCAGCACCCCAGCCAGCTTGTCGAGTCGAGGATCGTGCATCTCCAGAGGCCTCCGCGATAGCGTCAAACACATCCATTCCGCACCCAAACAAGCCCACCAGCCTACCCGCGGCGCACGTTGCCAGTCCACCGTCATTTGCTAGACTCTCACCTATTCCAAGAGGGAAGTCCGAGTCGGCAGCCAGACGGCGGCCCGACCGGTGAGCACAAATAGACTGCCCGGATCGGGCTGGCCGGTATCCACCGGCGACACGGAGAAATACAACCATGCAGGAACGATTCTCAGATCGGGCACGCCACGCGATGGCGCTCGCCAACCAGGAAGCGGGTCGCCTCAAACATGACTACCTGGCCCCGGCGCACATCATGCTCGGCGTGATCGCCGAAGGACATTGCGTCGCCACCGAGGCCCTCCAGGTTCTCGACGTCGATCTCGGCAAGGTGCGCGCCCAGGTGGCGGAGCAGCTCGGCGAAGGCACTTCGGGCGGGGGCGTCGGACTTCGCGCCCAGACCGAAGGCACCAAAACCGTCATCGCCGCCGCAGTGGCTGAAGCGCGCAACCTCGGCCACCGCTACGTCGGCACCGAGCACCTCGTGCTGTCGTTGCTCAAGTACGAGGAGGGCATCCCCTCGAAGGTCCTCCGCGCTGCCGGCGTCAATGCCGACAAGCTTCGCGAGCAGATCCTCGGCATGCTCAAGTCGAGCGTCAGTGCCGATCACGACCTGGCCCATTCGCGGCACGGTGAGTTCGAGTGGCTGCACCAGCAGGAACTGGCCAAGGCGTTCCGTTCCCCGAAATTCTGGCACACGCTGGTCCTCGCGGTCGATTCCGCGAACCGCCTGGGCGCCGGAGAAATCGAAGCCGAGCACCTGCTCCTCGCCATCCTCCGCGACGAGGGCTCGCAGGCCGCTAAACTATTGAACGAAAAGGGAGTTACGCCGGATCTGCTCCGCAGCAAGCTCGGCGCAGCGTCCGCCTAGGACCAGCCCGCACCGGCTGATCCGACCCTGCTGTTTCCACCCCAGGTGCCTAGCTGTTACCACCGGGTTGCGCCAAGCCTGCATGGATTGGGCAGGCTAACCGTCTATACTGTTAGCTCGGGGAAGCAGCACGCTGTGGACGGCGGGCGGAAAAAACTTTCGTCGAAACTTGAAAGGGTACCAAATGAAACGCTTGGGCATGGGTGTATTGGCAGTCGCGTTGGTGATGGGCTTGTCAGCCGATGCATTCGCGGGGCCGGGTTGCAGCAAGTCGAAGGTGCGCACGGTCACGATGTCGGAACTGACGGACGCAGGCTCGGCGGACAACGCTGCTGTTGATACCGCAGTCGATCGCGTCATGGAGTCGCTGCCCAAGATGACCTACAAGGTCGGCGACACGGAAACCTGCTGCTCCAAGATGGCAGCGGCGAAGTCGGCTGAGATCGGCGCGCCGGTGCAGTACGTCGTCGCGGGCGAGACCTACGCCTCGCGCGAAGAGGCGATGAACAAGCTCGCCGAAGCCATCCAAGCCGAGCTTCCCAAGGTTGCCACTGTTTCCCATGTTGTTGATGGTGAGTCGCTGTCCTGCCCGAAGGCTGCTGCCGCCCTGGCTGCTGAGCATCACAGCAAGGTCGCGCACCTCGTCGCCGGCGTCGAATTCGACTGCCCGCACGCCGCCCAATCGGTCGCGGACAGCCTCGCTGCCAAGCTGAAAGAGAGCAACGGCTGCGCCAAGGCGTTCGCCGCCAACTGTGCGAAGTCGGGTGGTTGCAGCAAGAGTGCTGCCGCCGCGACCGCGTCCGCCAAGGAAGGTGGCTGCTGTTCGAAGAGCAAGGCCGCTGCCGAAACCGCCTCTGCGAAGGAGGCGGGTGGTTGCTCGAAGTCGGCCGGTGGCTGCTCCAAGGCGGCCGCTGCCACCGCGTCAGCCGAGACTGGCGGTTGCTGCAAGAAGGCCAAAGCCGCTGCTGAAGCTGCTGCCCAGACCGCATCGGCTGAGCCGGTTGTGGAAGACGTCGAAGAGACCCCCCAGTTGGCCAACGCCAAGCTGCTGGTCCGCGAGATCGTCGAGTTCGTAGCCGCTTCCCGCGCTTCCTAACCGAAGCTTCGCCCACATAGATTGATCCAAAATCACACCGCGGGCCGATGCATGACACCATGCGTCGGCCCGCGTTTTTCGTAGCCACGCCGGCTGCGGAACGCATGGAATTCGACCCGCTCGCCCCGCTACAATGGGGCGGCTTGACCGCGTGTGCGGCATCCCGTTCAATGGCCTGCGCGAACCGGGAGACAGGGTTTGCCGAAGGACGTGCCCAACCCCAAGACGCCAGCTCCCGGCAACGCGTCGCCGCGTCTCGCGCTGTCTGCGGACCACCGCATGCTGCTTGAGATTCGCGACACGCTGTACGAGGGCAACTGGGACGACTTCGCCCGCGATTTGGAAGCGCGGCGGCGTGCCGAACCCCACGTGTTCGCAATTGTGCCCGAATCTCCGCAGATGCTCGCAACCATCAGCAACCATCTGGCGCTGATCCGGGAAATGCAGAACTGGGAGCGCGACCAACAGGCCACACTCAGCGCCGACGACGAAGCGGCATGAGGCGCGGACCACAAAGGCGCACAACGTAATTCACAACCTCTCCAGAGCGCGGAGAGAGACGAACTCACAACCTCCCCCGATGGGGGAGACATGGGTAGGGGCCAAGTCGTCGCAAACGATCCACGCCTCGCCCGATCCTTCCCCGCTGAAAGGGAAGTGTACTCATTCGCACCAGGGAGCGATCGATCATGCGCGGTCTTCTACGCGGAGCGGTAACGGGTTGCGTGTTCATGCTGGCGGCGAGCACGGCCTTCGGTCAGGCGCTGCTCGACCAGCAGCAATTGAGCAAGCTGGGCTATCTCCAGTTTTGGAAAACCAACATCGACCTCAACCGCGCCCGCACGGTCACCGGCGCGTACGTGCTCGACGACACGCTCTACATCACCACCGACAGCGGCGACGTACACGCGATCCACGCGGGCGCGGGTCTCTCGCGCTGGGCGCAGAACATCGCCGAAAGCGTCTACCAGATCTTCCCCCCGACGCACAGCGTCACCGCTTCCGGAACCCCGCTGGTCGTGTTCTCAACGAGTCCGCGCACGCTGGTGATCGACCAGGTGCTCGGCGACGTCATCGCCGACATGCCGCTGGAGCTGGCTGCAACCGGGTCCGCCGTCGTTTCGGGCGAACGCATGTTCCTTGGCAGCGCCGACGGTCACCTCTACGCCATGCTCTGGACCGACCCGCGGACATCGGCTGCGGTGCGCCTGTGGCGCGTGATGGCGGGCGGCCCGGTCACCGGTGCTCCCGTGCTGGTCAACAACGGCGACGACCTGATCTTCGCGTCGCAAAGCGGATCGGTGTACTGCTGCACGTCCGCAGCCAAAATCCTCAATTGGCAAACCCCAACGGGCGGCCCGATCATGGGCGACATCGTTGTCGACGGCCCCAGCGTGTTCGTCGCCAGCACCGACCGCTCGCTCTACCGCCTCGACGCGATCAGCGGCTCCCGCCGCTGGCGCTTGCGTTTTCCCGAACCGCTCAACGAGGGCCCGATCGTGACCGGTGGGCTCGCGTTCCAGTATTGCGAGGGCGAAGGCATCACTGCCGTTGACGCCGAAAGCGGCGAAAAGCTCTGGCAGGTGCCCGAAGCACGCGGTTTCGTCTGCCGCGGCATCGATCACGTCCTGCTCGTCACCGCGGACAATGACCTGCTCAAGATCGACAGCGAAAACGGCAAGACGCTCGCGCGCGTCGATCTGCCCACAAACGTCGTACCTGTAACCAACACCCGAGACGACACGATTTACCTGGCTTCCCACCAGGGTTCGCTGCTCTGCGCCAAACCCGCCGGTACCCCGCACCTCACGCCGCAGGAACTTTCCGATGCACGGCGTGTGTTGCACAAACCGGCGAACGCAAAGGGCTCTGCCGCGGAGATCGAACCGCCGCCGCATCGCGCGCCCGAGAAGCCCTGGATCGATCCCGACGACCCGCTGCGCAGCCCGAGTGACAAGGGCGGCGACAGCGACAACGGTTAACCGGTGGCGGAGCGGGAATCGCTTGACACCACCTTACGCACGGTTACGATCGCACCCACACCAGCCTGTGAGTTTTTCGCGGGCACTTGGGTGATTGCATGGTCCCGGTCCGCCGGCGCGCGGCTGGCCAGCGCCGTAACCCAATCAAACCGGCCTGACTAAGGAGATTGGATGTGAGCGAGTCAAAGAGAATGCACCTGCGCGAAGCCTCCCGCTTGTTCGGACGCGCGCGGTGGACTGCCCTTGCGTTGATGGTCGGTACTGCCCTTCCCTTCACCAGCGGCTGCTCCGATTGGTCCGGCGGTTGGCGCGACCACAAGAAGGTGCAGGTGCAGTTCTACGCCCCGCCCGGTGCGAGCGTGAGCATCCGCAAGTGGATGAAGACCCCGACGGAGGAAGTCGGCCAGTATGACGGCCATCGCCTTGAGCACACACCCGAAGACTTCGCCGTATTCAACCTCGGGTCAGATAAGACCTACGAATTCAAGTACAGCTCAGCCACCGGTTTCCCGGGCGTGAGCATCTACGGTGAACTCGACGTGCGCAAGGTTGAGTCGCCGGAGGCTGCGAAGTTCGTCGGCCATTCGTTCGTGCCGATCTCGCTGCCCAGCGAATACTACAACGGTACCGAAGCCGACTACCACCCGGTCAGCGGCCCATCGGGCGTCGGCTTGAGCCAGGTCGAACTTGAGCACCTGCGTCAGGGCGATCTTATCCGCAAGGTGTACTTCATCGCCGATCTTCAGCAGGCGTGGGAAACCGTGCGCATGATCGAAGACCACATCGAGCGGCTCCGCTCTGCCGAGACCGTGCTCAACACCGAACTCGAACTCGTCGACGCGCGCTTCGAAGCCTATCGCCAGGACGCGCTCTACGCCGATCCGACCGAAGACACGCTGGCAGCCAATCGCGACGAGAGTGGTCGCAGCGCAACGTTCATCGCCCTGGAAGCCACGCGTCAGCGCCTCGAGAACAAACGCTACATGATTCGCGAGCAAGTCGACGACCTGCTCAACGAGAAGCGCATCCGCACCCGTTTGCTCGATTCGATGAAGATCGTCAATCGCCGCGGCACGCTGGTTCTCGCCACACCTGAGAATCAGTGGGAGTTCCACGATGCAGCCGATCAGGTTGGCCGGGCGCGGGTATATCCCGGTTTCGCCGTCGGTCCGAACGGCGACTACATGACCGGCCCGATCGAGATTCCGGCGCTCGGCGAGGTGCTCCTCGTGATGCGCGTCGGTGGCCGCCACATGCACTGGGGTGAACCGCCCGCGGACAGCGTCGCGATGAACAACGAATAACCCCGCAATCCCTGCGGATAAGCAATATCACGACAGCGGAAAGCGACTGGTCGCCATTGGCAACCGGTCGCTTTCTTTATGCGCCGCGCCCGCTAAGATCGCGCGTGAGGTGGGCAATGCCCACCAAGGGACAAATGCCGCACAATTGATTCGGGATTTCACCGCAAACGGCGGGCATCGGCAGCGGAATTGTGGTGCAGGCATCCTGCCTGCATTGATCAAACTGGATCGCCAAGCAGCCAGCGAACTCAGCGGAAAAGTGAAGTGGGCACTGCCCACCATTAGTGTTGGAATTTCTTTCATCGTGTGGTGGGCAATGCCCACCCTACGAACCACGGATCACCATGACCGATCGCAAAATCAATCGCGCCCTGATCAGCGTCTACGACAAAACCGGTATCGTCGATTTCGCACGCACCCTCATCAACGAGTTCGGCATCGAAATCATCTCGACCGGGGGCACCGCCAAACTGCTCGCCGAGAACAACATCCCGGTCACGCTCGTCGAAAGCATCACCGGCTGGGGCGAGATGCTCGACGGCCGGGTCAAGACGCTGCACCCCAAGATCCACGCCGCGATCCTCGCCGATCGGGATAACCCCAAACACGTGCAGCAGCTCAAGGACGCCGGCATCAACCCGATCGACATGGTCGTCGTGAACCTCTACCCGTTCGAGAAAACCGTGGCGAACCCGGACTGCAAGTTCGACGACGCCATCGAAATGATCGACATCGGCGGCCCCTGCATGCTCCGAGCCGCCGCGAAGAACCATAGACACGTAGTCGTCGTACCGTCAGCCGCTGCCTTCGGCGAAGTGCTCGACGACTTGCGCACGCACGGCGACGTGACGGACCTCTCGCGCCGCATCCTCGCCGCCCGCGTTTTCGACCGCTGCATGGTCTATAACCAAACAATCGAAATCTACCTCACCGGCCACTGCATGGACGCGTCGGACACCGCACAAGAAAAACCCGCCGAGGACGCGTCGAAAGCGGAGAGCAGCCCCTTCGCGCGCATGAGCGAACGCCTCGATCAACTCTCCGTCGATCTCTACCGCGGCGCGCAGCGCAACCTGCGCTATGGCGAAAACCCAACGCAGCAAGCCTGTGCCATCGACTACGCCTTCGACGGCGCAGCCCGCGACGACATTCCCGGCGGCGATGACGAACAAACCGGCAGCATCGCCCTCTCCTACAACAACAGCGTAGACGCCGATGCCGCCATCCAACTGTGCAGCGAACTGCACCGAGAATTCGGACGCCCGCTCGGAGAGTCAGGGCATGTGGGACCGGCTTTCCAGCCGGTCTTTCCCCGGATAACGCACGAACAACACACGGAACGCCATCTTCCCCACATCCAGAATCCAGGCGCGACATACTTCATCACCTTTCGCTTGCACGAAGGCAGCCTCGATCCACGTGAACGTTCAGTTGTTCTCGATGCCTGCAAGCATTGGCACACAACCAAGATGACCGTCCACGCCTGCGTTGTGATGCCTGACCATGTCCACCTACTCGTTACGCCGCATGAAGTACAAAGCGGCGAGTGGGTCGCACTTGGGGAGATCGTAAAGAGCATCAAGGGTTATTCCGCGAGAATCATCAACGAACATCGTGGATCGAAAGGGGCACTTTGGCTTGACGAGACCTGGGACAGAATCGTTCGAGACGAACAGGAATTCGGCACACGCTGGGAGTACATTGAGAGCAATCCTGCGCGCGCGGAACTTGGCCAACAGTACGAGTGGGTGTGGATGAACCACGCGTCCTGGAAAGACCTGCATGAATACAACCGTCGGTTTCGACCAGACCGGCTGGAAAGCCGGTCCCACATAGCAGAACAAACACACTCAGTTGTATTCATCAAGCACACCAACGCGTGCGGGGTAGGCACATCATCCGATCCGCTTGAAGCCTATCGCCGCGCATACCTCGGCGACCCCAACGCAGCCATGGGCGGAATCCTCGCGTGCAGTTTCCCGATCGATGCCGTCTTCGCGGACGCCGTGATGAACTCGCTCGACCGCTGGGGCCGCGACGCGGGCGCCGGTGCGTTCTTCGCCGAAGTCTGGGCCGCACCGAGCTTCAACGACGACGCGCCCAGCATCATCCGCACCGCAAAACCCTGGGGCGAACGCGTACGCCTGCTCGCGGTCGGCGACATGACCACCCCACCCGATGCCGATGTTCTCGAACTGCGCAGCATCGCCGGCGGCATACTCATGCAAACGCCCGATGTCACTGGCTTGAACGAAGACGCGTGGAAAGTCGTCACCCAGCGTGCGCCGAGCGATCAGGAAATGAACGACCTGCGACTCGCGTGGCTTACCTGCAAACACACCAAGAGCAACGCGATCTCAATCTGCAAGGACGGCATGCTCATCGGCAACGGCGCGGGCCAGATGTCGCGCGTGATGAGCTGCCGCATCGCCACGTGGCTGGCCAATGAAAACGGACACGCCGACAAACTCGCCGGTGCAGCCGCAGCCTCCGACGCATTCTTCCCCTTCCGCGACGGCCCCGACATCCTCATCGATGCCGGCATCACTGCGATCATCCAACCCGGCGGAAGCAAACGCGACGAAGACACCATCGCAGCCTGCAACGAACGCAACATCGCGATGATCGTCACCGGCACGCGGCATTTCAAACACTAATTCGCTCTTGGCGCCTTAGCGCCTTGGTGGTTCAAGATCAGCGGCCAAGCTGATGCCGCAGACAACCCTCCAACGAGGGATACGCAAACGAGAACCCGGCATCCGCCAACCGCTTCGGCACCACGCGCGTGCTCGCCAGCAGCAAATCCTCCGCCATCTTGCCAAAGGCAGCCCGCGCCGCGAACGCGGGCATGGGGAAAATCGTAGGCCGCTTGAGCACCCCGCCGAGCGTCTTGGTGAATTCCCGATTGGTCACCGGCGTCGGCGCAACACCGTTCACCGCGCCGGAAAGCGAATCCGTCGTGATCGCGAACTGAATGATCCGCACCAGATCATCCAGGTCGATCCAACTCATGTACTGCTTACCACTACCCAGCACACCACCCGCGCCCAGCTTGAACGGCGTGAGCATCTTCGCCAGCGCCCCACCCTCGGGGCTCAGCACCACGCCGATCCGCACGCGCACCACACGCACACCCGCGTCAGCCGCGGCCTTCGTTTCCGCCTCCCACGCGCGGCAAACATCTGGCAGGAACCCACTGCCTCCACCAGCCGACTCGTCCAACACCGCGTCACCGCGATCACCGTAATACCCAATGGCCGACGCGCTCACCAGCACGCGCGGACGCGGGTCAGCCGCCACAATCGCGCGGACCAGCGTACGCGTCCCCTGCAAACGCGAATCGCGGATTCTCGCCATCTGCGCCTCGCTCCAGCGCTTGTTGGCAATTCCCTCACCCGCAAGATGCACAACCGCGTCGACCCCGGCAAGCGCCGCGGGATCAACCGAACCACCGGCTGGGTCCCACGCAAACGAATCTTCATTACGGGCATCGCCGCGCACGAGGCGGCGCACAGCATCGCCCGCGCCGCGCAAAGCAGCCACCAGCTTCGTCCCCACCAGACCCGACGAACCCGTCACCGCGACATTCATGCAAGCACCCCATCAGTTCAAGACGCGACATGCCGCCCCGACGCAACCAACACCAGCCCCGCGCAATCGTCAACTCTCGACGTTTGACCTTCGACTTTCGACCCGAAGCCCTCGCGAACATGCTAGCGCCCCGCACGACCAGCGACCAGCCCGCATCCGCGACGGACCGCGAAGTTATCGGCTCGTCAACCTGCCCAAGAAATCAGCCGACGATATTACCGGAGACATGCGCGCCGCGATCGATGTCGCGATGCGTCACCACATGGGGAGCCGCCAGGATGTCGATCACCGTTGAAAACGCAAACATGCCCGCGTTCCCGCAGGGCCTCAACACCGGTCAGCCGGTGGGTCTGAGCAAGCGCGAGTACATGGCTGTCCTCTGCCTGCAAGGCATTCTCTCGAACAAGGGCATCCAGAAACTGACCATCTGGTCCGCGTCGCAGAGCGCCGTTATGTACGCTGACCAATTGCTCGCAACGCTCGAAGGCAAAACCCCCGAAGACAACGAACTCCCCGAGCCCGACGGCCTGCCCTACATCACCGATTCAGCCAACTAACCAATTAGCAGCGTCTAAGCGAACACAAAACCCAACAGCCGACGTGCGCGCAAGGCCCACGACCAACAAGGGCGCACACTTGCGAATTGTGGTGCAGGCATCTTGCCTGCACGGACAAACCAAGAGCGCTACCCATCAAAGATCTATGAACTGAAATGAAGAGGTACCGAGCAGATGCAGGCAGGATGCCTGCACCACAATGACATCGCGAGCGCACAATCACCGCCCAGCCGAAGCACGTTGCAGCGCCCCGCGCGCCAGCTGCGCGATCCGCCGGCAAACCACCGCCTGCTTCAGCGCGCTACCCGCCATGATCCGCCGAGCCGTCACAGGCTTCGCGATAGCTTCCACCGCCTCCAAAATCGATTGCAGATTCTCCGCCGATAACCGCGCAGCCGCCTCCCCGTGCACCAGGCGTTCAATCGTACCCAGCGCCGCATCGCGTTGGGATTTCTCACCCAGGCACGCCAGCAGCGGACCAACCGCAGCCCCGCCGCAACCCGCGAGCCCCTCCCAGTCGTCGCACGCCAGTGCCACCGTCGCGCGCTGACCGTCATCCGCTGGTTGCCAACCGAGTTGCGTCAAACCCGCAGCCACCGCCCGCCGCACCCCCGGATCAGAATCGGAAAGCATCGGCAACAACCGCGCAGTCAGGTTTGCGTCCCCCACGGCTGCCAGCGTCTCGATCGCACAAGCGCGCAACTCCGCAGCTTGATCGCGCAGCAGACCCAGCAGCGGATCAACCGCATCCGCACCGAACCCCGCCAGCAAACGCATCGCCGATCGCCGCGCCCCCGGTGTACGCAGGCTTTCCACCAAGCCCGGCAGCGCCTCTACGCCCAGCTTTGCCACCGCACCAGCGTCGCCGGCTGCTATAGCGAGTTGCACACGCGTCGCGTCGTCCGGCGGCTGCCAGCCCAATTGCGTTAACCCAACCGCCGCGGCCTTTCGCACCTCCGCGTCGTCATCATTCAGCACAGCCGCCAGCACGTCGGCGCTGTCCGGATTCAGCGTGCCCGCAAGCGCGCTCGTCGCCGCCCGGCGCACGTCGGGATCGACATTTCGAGCAGCCTCCACCAGCGCCGTCGCCGCCTCCCGCCCACCGATACTCCGCAGCACATCAACAATCTGCCGCCGCGTGCCCGCGTCACCGCCGCGAAATGCCTCCATCAGCGAAGGAATCGCCTCCGCCCCGGCACTGATCGCGATCGCCCACTTGTGCAAAATCACCGCCACGCGCGCCAGATGACGCGGAGCCAGGTTCGCCCAAATTTGTTTTTCCAGCACGCACGCACAGGTGTGCCGCAGGTCCGCGACATCGGAATCGAGACCGGCAACCAGCGCCGCAACAGCCTTATCGCTCGCGATCGCCGCAAGCGCCTCAGCCGCACAGCGCCGCACGTGCGGCGTCCCCGACGCCAGCGCGGCACACACCGGCTCGACCGCCTCCGGACCAAGCTTGTGTACCACGTTCCAATCGTCCTGCATGATCGCGATCGTCGCCTGCTGACGCACGTTGAGCTGATCCCAACCAAACTCCTTCAGCGCCCATGCCGCGAACTCGCGCGCCCCCTCCTCGCGATTGCCTTCCAGAATCACCACCAACCGGTTCACCGCCGCCGGGTCGCCAATCTTCCGCAGCGCCTCGACGATCTCGTAGCGCACCTCCCACGTGTTCTCCGCAACCAAACCGTCGATCAGCGGACCAATTGCGGAAGGATGCGCAATCGCGCCCAGCGCCTGAGCAGCCGCTACACGCAGGTTCCGCTCCTCGTCATGCAGCAATTCACCCAACGGCCCCACGGCATCAGGATCACCCATCTCCGCCACCGCGCAAATAGCCGCTGCCCGCACCTCCGCGCGGTCGGAACGCAACTGCTTGATCTTGCGTTTGCTTGCGAAACTCATGACGACGTCGGCGTGCCCCCGGACGCTGCGGACCACATTTTCAGCCCCATGAGAATGTATCGGCCGCCATCCGCCCGCGAATCGAACGGACCGGGTAACCCATTCGTACAACGAAGATAGCCGGACGCTTACAGCGCCAGTAGAATGCACCGTTCAACCGCGAGCGGAGCGCTTATCGGACGAGGGAGGGATCGGCTTAAGCTGCGATAATCGGCGCGCCGATGTCATCACCAAGCGCAGAGTTTACCGGAACAGAGCACGCAATGATGAATCAACGCATCCGTCGCATTACCACTACCCTGGCTGCCATTCTCCTGTTCGCGCCGCTCAGCGGCTGCGCGTTCAACGCCCTGCTGCACGCAACCTCGTCGCTCGGCGGCACGGTCGCGGGCCAGCGCGGCAACACCCAGGTGCTCTTCATCAACAACACGCCGTATCGCGCGATCTTCACCTTCGGCGCGTACGACGAACTCGACCAGAACACCGAGCCCACGCTCCAGCAGTTCAGCTCCGACGCGAGCACGCTCGATCTCGAAGGCAACACGCAGTCCGATACCATCGACGTGCAGTGTGCCCGCGTGTACTCGATTGGCGGCACCGGTTTGATCACCCGTGTGCGCGCCAACCTCGACGAGGGCAGCTTCGATGAGACGTCGCTGGTCGAAGGCGTGAACTTCTCATCAGCCGGTGTCGACGATGATGACGCGGACGCTGCCACCGAAGGCAAAGCCGCAGCCCATAACGCTTTGATCGGTGTCGACTTCGAGTGCGGCGCCCTGCTCATCTACCGCTTCGAGGTCAACGACGCAGGGCCCGAACCGTTCATCGTCGAACTCACGGTCATCCCCGCCGAAGACAACCGAGGCTGATCCGATAAGCACAACGCACAATCAGCGCGCCAACAAACCCCTCTCCCCACCGGGGAGAGGCTGGGTGAGGGGGCAATACATAACGGCATTCACCACCACAGCACCGCGGCCACATCAACATCGTCCCAAGAATCCCAACAAGCGCCACCCGATAACCACCCCACCACAATTCCGCGCGAATTAGATTGCAACTTCCCAATCGCGCATTTGCTCGCACTCACTTCAAATCGTAGCCTCATTCTTGACGGAGCTTGCTCTCGTGCGTCCGCGCGAGGGGTCACGGATTAGGCGAAACAAGCGTGCAACGCATGCCGGTGCCTGCACGCGCAGTCAGGGGGTAGTCCTATGAGCGAGGCGATTAAACGCCGCGTCGGTGCGTTCCTGCGCAGTGAGGACGGGCCGACCACGACCGAGTATGCCGTGATGTTCGCGCTGATACTGCTCGTCTGTATCAGCACGGTCCGCGTGCTCGGCACAAAGGTCAACGACAAGTTCGCCCAGGCGGAAACCGGCTGGTGATGACACCAGCCCGCGCGCGGGCAGCGCCGAATATCGGCACTGTCCGCGAGTCATCCGCCCGGCGCAGACACCAGCCCGCAGGTCGTAAAGCGACCAGCGGGCCGGTTCTCGTGCGCCAAGACTCAAACCCGTGCCTCAGAGCCGCGCCCGTAAGGAAGCGGACCGATCAAGGCCACCGCCCAGTGTGCCACTGCTCTTGAGCAGTGGTGGTGATTCGATGATCACCTTTCAGTTCTTGCTCCACTGCACAAGCGTAGTGGCAAGCAAACGCAACCGCGCAACTACTCCACCGTCACAACAGCGGCATCGTCCGCCGCAACATAGCTCGGCTCCGCGACCAGCGCACCGGCCTTCGCCAGAATCTCCAGGATACGTTCGACCTTCGGCAGCCCGTTGATCTGTCCGGTAACCCGCAGACGCGTCGGGGTCTCGTCGATCGTCAACGTCGCCGTCGCATCGGCCGCCACCTCAGCCATCATCCCAAACTCCGCCGCGTCACGCGGCGGCGCCATCGATGCCGCAATCCGGGCAATCCGCCCGACATGACCGATCGCGGCAATGCTCGTCTCCTCGCCAATCCGAGCCGTCGCGTTCTGCAACCCGCGATCATCCAGCATGTTCCCCGACTTCCGACCCGCATCGAGACTCGCCGCGATCGCCGCCCGCGAGGACGCCACCACGATCCCCCCGTCCGTCCGCGCGAAGTGAACCGAAATGCCTTGCTCGATCGGGTATTCGCGAACCTCGACGCCCGCGACCGTTGACACCTGCGGCGCGATGTCGGCTTTGCCCATCGCCTTCGCCGGCAGCGTCAAGAGAAAGTCCCATAGCGCCGCCGACTTCGCGGGATCGCCCACCACCATCACCAATGCGGCATCGGGAATCTCGCTGCCCGGGCGCGCCTCGCCCGATCCGTCCGGAGGAATCATGAACACCGCAGCCTCACGAATGTTCGCGAACAGCTCGCGACCCAAATCAAGGCCCGTAATCGCCTGCACCGTCTGCGTCTTCGTCAGCACCTGCTGCTTGCCGGCATCATCGTCCGCCGGGTTAATCCCAATCGCGACGACCGCAGCAGCACCCGCTGGCACCTGCCGCAATGCCGCACCGCGCATCGGCGGCGTCCGCAACAGGTTGTACGCCATGTTCGTCTGAGCTGCGTCCATCGCCATGACGAACTCCGCGTGCAAACCGTCAGCCGTCGTACCGATCGTCAGCGACAGCGCATGCAGGTGCGCCAGGTCCAGGAACGCCTGCCCCATCATCAGCCCCTGCATCATGTCGCGATCCTTGCCCGCCACTTGATACAGTCGCTTCAACGCCTCGGGCGCATTCACGAACGCGTACAACAACGCATCGCCACGCCGGTCGGTCTGCGCGCGAAAGTTCGCATCGTCCGCAAGCGAGCCGCCACCCTCAACCAAACGGTTCACCGCGTCCGTCACCAGCGCACGCTGTGTCCCTGCAATCACCAGCCGGTGCGTGAACGCGATCGTCACGTCCACGTCCGGATCATGAATCTCAATCGTGGAAAACCCAGCCACCGGCGCGCCGGGCTGAACGAACTGCGCCCCCGTCTCGATCAACCCGCGAACGATGTCCACGTCCCCGGGATGAAACACGAGCAACCCCTCGGGCCGCTCCTGCTCGAAGTTGATGTCCGTGACCGCGACGGCCATCCCCTGAAACGCCTTGATCTCACCGATGACCGCAGCACTGAGCTTGATCTGCCGCGGAATCCGCAGCCCCGGCTCGCCCGGAATCGCGTAGCCCTCGCCACCGGCATCGCGCACCGCCTGCGTCAACCCGAGCATGTCCGCGACGTGTTCGAGATGATCCCCCGGCCTGCGAAACTCGACGAACGCAATCGCATCGGCCGGCATCAGCGCAGCCAGATCCGCAGCCCGCAGGTCCTCGCGACAACTGGCGATCCGCGTCTTTGCCTCCGCCACCACCTCCTTCGGCGAGTCGCCAGCCTTCACCACCCGCTCATAGGCCGCGATCGCCCCCGCGAGATCATGCTCATGCGTCTCCAGGTAGTACGCGTCGCGGAAGTCGTCCGGCGCATTGGTCAAACCCAACGCCGCCGCCACCGGCCAGCACAACACCACACCGATCGCCAAAGCAATCCAAACCGACTTCGAGTACATGGCATTCCTCCGATCTCGGGTCCACCTGGCACATTTGCCCAGACGCGCCGACCAGAACGGCGGCGCGGAGACGGGCGCGCGGGCAAACGCGCGTCCAGGCGGGTATTCGCAGGCGCGGTGCGACTATTTTGCGGGATTCTGGAATCGCCCCACCCGCCACGTATACTGACCCGGCAGCCCACTTCTGGTTAGCCCGTGACTGGAGACACCCATGCCGTACATCCCGACGCCCTACGCCATCGACGAGCGCCCCGAACCCGACATGCTCGCGGAAGCCCAAGCCCTGCTGAAACGCCTTCGCACCCGCCGTTCCTGTCGCGACTTCAGCCCGCGCCCGGTCGCCCGCGAACTCATCGAAACGCTCGTCGCCGTCGCCCACACCGCCCCCAGCGGCGCCAATCGCCAACCCTGGCACTTCGTCGCGGTGGATGACCCAGCGATCAAACGCGAAATCCGCATCGCCGCCGAAGAAGAGGAGCACGAAAGCTACGCCCGGCGCATGCCCGCAACCTGGCTCGAAGCGCTCGAACCGCTCGGCACCGACGAGCA
This sequence comes from Phycisphaerales bacterium, assembly GCA_020639095.1. Taxonomy (GTDB): domain Bacteria; phylum Planctomycetota; class Phycisphaerae; order UBA1845; family UBA1845; genus JACKHG01. The sequence goes on from JACKHH010000006.1 coordinate 137,194, forward strand.
CAAACCGTTTCTAGAAACCGCGCCCTGGCTGGTGGTGATCTTTCAGCGCACCTGGGAATGGATCGACGACGACAAACAACCCAACTACTACCCCATGGAATCGGTGGGCATCGCGAGCGGGATGTTCCTCACCGCCTGCCACCTCGCGGGCCTCGCGACGCTGACCCACACGCCAAGCCCGATGAAGTTCCTCCGCGACATTCTCAAACGCCCCGACAATGAAAAACCCTACCTGCTCATCCCGGTAGGCTACCCCGCAACGGGCTGCATGGTCCCGCAAATCGAAAAGAAACCGCTGCGCGACGTGCTGCAGTGGAATCGATAAGCGCTAGCCATTGCGATCGATGAACGCCTGCATCGCCGCGATTGTATCCGGACTGATGTGATGCTCCATCCCCTCGGCATCGATCTCCGCGACCTCGTTCGGCACGCCCAGCGCACGCAGAAACGCGAGCACAATCCGGTGCCGTTCGCGCGCTTCGTCGGCAATGCGCTTGCCGGTATCAGTCAGGAAGATCGCGCGATATGGCGCCGACGTCACCAACCCCTCGCGCTTCAAGCGGGCGACCGTCTTCGTCACCGTCACCTGCGTCACGCCCAGCCTTTTCGCCAGGTCCACCGCCCGCGCCTCACCGCAATCCGCGATCAGATCGTCGATCAACTCCACATAGTCTTCCGCGAGCTCGGTGGCGTGGTCGCGGCGAATGCGCTCAAATCGATTCGCGTGGCCGCTGGGAGACGCAGCCTTCTTTTGCTTGGGCGCCTTGTCCGGCGAAGCTTTGCGCGCCCGCGTATTCCCTAAAGCATTCGATTTCGATGATGCGGGCATGGTGCTAAGCCCCCCAAGCAGACAACAGCCGATTGGTCATCGATTGACACGCTCGGCAGAAAACTTAGCCGCTACTATAAGATATGCATCGGCTTGTGACCACCCGCCCTGCAATCCTGCCAACGATCACCGTGCCAAACGTGTCCGACGCATCTCAACCGCCCCAAGCGCCCCGATTGGGCGCTTGACCGAATCTCCGTATACTGTGCCCCCTGCTGCGATGGGTCGGCGCCCGTCGCGCGATCGCACGCGGTGGCTTGGACCCCGCGAACACATGATCAACGAATGAAGCTTCCGTGCCGCCGACGCGGACGATCAGGCAAGCGAAAGGATGTGGAAAGTGAGTCGCAGGATTCAATTCGGTGCGTTGGCGCTCATGGCGGTCATGGCCGCCCCGGTGCTGTCCTACGCCAAGACCATCGAGGAAATCGAGAAGGACATGCTCGCCGCCCTCGACAAGATGAAGTCCTACTCCGCGACGGTGACCAGCGCCACCGACATGAAGCAGGGCGACATGAACATCTCCATGCACATGAACGGCACCTACGAAGCCAAGAAAGTCGGCGAGAAGCTCCAGTACCGCATGGAAGCCAAGACCAAGATGAACATCCCCGGCATGGAAAACATGCCCGGCGGCGGTGAGCAGAACATCCTCGTCGTCTGCGACGGCGATTTCACCTGGCAGCTCGCCGACATGATGGGCCAGAAGAACGTCGTCAAAACAAAGGCCGACACCGCGATCACTCCCTGGGGCACCCTGCGCGACACGCACGACCTCAAGGTGCTCGACGACGAAAAGGTCGACGGAGCCGATTGCTACGTCGTTGAAGCCAAAGCCAAGCAGGGCGAGCAGATGCAGGCCAACCGCATCGTCTTCTATTGCCGCAAGGACCTCGGCGCAACCGTCAAGCAGATCGCTTACATGGACGACAACACCCCCGCCAACACCATGACCTTCACCGACATCAAGCTCAACCCGGACCTGCCCGAAGAACACTTCAAGTTCGAGGTGCCTGCCGGTGTCAACGTCATCGATCAGACCGGCGCGAAGTAATCCGCCCGCGATCCACCCCGATACAAAAGAAAAGGCCCGTGCCGGTTGTCCGGCACGGGCCTTCGTCATTGGTCAGTTCGTTGTCGAACTCGACGGGACTACAACGCGCGAACGTTCGACGCCTTCGGGCCCTTCGGTTCCTGGGTCACTTCGAACTCGACCTTGGCGCCCTCTTGGAGCGTCTTGAAGCCCTCACCAACGATCGCGGTGTGGTGAACGAAAACGTCCGCCGAGCCGTCGTCCGGTGAGACAAAGCCAAAGCCCTTCGTGTCATTGAACCACTTTACTGTACCTTGCATCTTCACAACCTTTTTACACTGGAATCACCCGCCGGGCAGGAACTGGCTGAAACATACATTTGTTTCATAGACGAAAGTGGACCTGCGCCTTGTGACGACGTGCGATTCTCCAGCAAGATGTGTACCTGATTAGCCAGAAAGTGTCAAGTTTGTGGCCCTCTTCCAGCCCCAAGAACCGCGATTTACGCCCTAACACCAGCCCACACTGTACGACCACGGCGAACACGTCGTTGCGGGTTAGACGCGACTAAGGTCAAGCGCATACAACTAACCGCCACAACGGCAACCCTAGCCCAGCCCTTGCGCATGCTTCGATATCGCGTGCTTAGCGGAAGGAACAGACAAACAAGCGCAGATCACCCCGTGCTCTGCATGGCGGCGGCGATCCCGTTGATGCTCAGGAACACCGTGGATTGCAGCGCGTCGCGGCCCTCCTCGTCCGCAGCGTCGAGCCGGTGCAGCAGCGCGCACTGCATCAGATTCAGCACATCCGTGGCTGGGTTGCGCGCTTCGATCGAACGCTGGATGACCGGATTGTTATCCAGCAGCCGGTCCTCGCCCGTGATCTCCAGGATCGCAGCCTGCGTCCGCGCGAACTCGTCCGCGATCGCTTCGTGCAGCGGTCCGTCCGCCCTGCCGGCATAAACACGCGCAATCGGCAACCGGGCACGCGCCATCTCCTGTTGCGCGTTGTCGATGAGCGTACGGAAAAAGTCCCATTCACCATAAAGCCGCTGCATCGTCGCGACGCTCGACCCGTCCGCGCGAAGCTGCTCGACCGCGGTCCCCAACCCATACCAACCCGGCACGTTGTAGCGCATCTGCGTCCAGGCAAAAACCCAAGGGATCGCCCGCAGGTTCTCGAAGTCCACCTCGCCCGACGTCCGCGCTACGGGCCGCGACGCGATCGGCAAATGACTGATGTACTCGATCGGCGACACCCGCGTGTACCACGCCCAGAACGCGGGATCATGCACCAGTATGCGATACGCAGCCATCGACGCCGTCGCCAACGTGTCCATCAACTGCGTGCGCACCGCGCGCTCGCCATCAGGCAGCGCCTCGCCCGCGCGCGCGGTCCCCGTCGCCACGATCATCGCGCTGACGATCTGCTCGAGATGTCGCCGCGCAATGTCCGCCAGCGCATAGCGGAACGTGATCACCTCACCCTGCTCGGTGAAACGAATCCGCCCGGTCCGGCTCTTCGGCGGTGTCGCGAGAATGGCACGATTCGCCCGCCCGCCGCCGCGCCCCACCGTTCCCCCGCGACCATGGAAAAGCCGCATCTCGACGCCATGGGCAGCGCACACTTCCGCGAGCCCCGCCTGCGCCTGCTGCAAGCCCCAGTTGGACATCCAGTAGCCGCCATCCTTGTTGCTGTCGGAGTAGCCCAGCATGATCTCCTGCAACCCCGACCGCGCTTCAAGCTGGCTGCGATAGAGCGGATCGGCAAAGAGCTTCGCCATGATCCCCGGCCCGCCCGCAAGATCGTCCACCGTTTCAAACAGCGGAACAAGGTCGATGGCGGACTCCGCGCGCGACCCGTCGAACCGCCACAGGCCCGCCTCCTTGAGCAGCACCATCACCTCCAGCACGTCGCTCACCTGGTGCGTCATGCTGATCACATACCCGCCAATCGCGTGCGCGCTCACCGCCTGCGTCTCGCGCACCAGCGCCAGCACGCCGAGCAGCCCCTCAGCCACTTCCGACACCTGCGCACCGTGCGGCAGCAGCGGGCGGGGATTCTTCAATTCCGCGTGCAGCAGAGCCGTCTTTTCCGCTTCGCTGAGGCTCGCGTAGTCCTTCGCCACGCCCGCGAGTCGCAGCATTTCCGCCACCACGGCTTCATGCACCGCGCTGTGCTGGCGAATATCCAGCGACGCCATGTGGAATCCGAACGTCCGCGCCCGCACCAGCAGGTCCGCGAGCGATCCGCGCCGCGCGATCACGTCCAGCCCGCTCGCGCTCAACGCGTCCGCCAGTGCTTCAAGATCAGCGATCAAATCCTCCGCGCGATACGCACCGGCACACTCGCGACTCTCCGCAATCTTGCTGCGCACCTGACGCAACCGCACGCGCACGGGCTCGTAGCGCATCGCGCGCTGTTCGTCGTCGGAAAGCGGGCAGCGCGCCGCGTCCGCCTCGATTGCCGCCGCCAACTTCCCGTCAAACTTGATCCGCCGCGACGACAGCGAAAGCTCTCTGCCAAGCTGGATCAGTTCCGCCTCGTACAGATCAAAGGCAGCCGATCGCAACTCCGCCAACGTCTGCCGCGTAACATCCACCGTCACGCGCGGGTTGCCGTCGCGATCCCCGCCGATCCACGAGCGGTACCGCAGGAACACCGGCAGCGGCGGATCAGCCTCGTAGTAGGTTTGCAATGCGTCGCGCAGATCGCTGTAGAGTTGCGGCACGGTCTGCCAGATGGTTCCGCGCAGAAAGTACAACCCTTCGCGCACTTCCTCGATCACCAGCGGGCGCTCGGGGCGCAGCTCATCCGTTCCGAACATCAGCAGGATGTCGCGCGCGATGCGTTCACGCATGCGCCGCGCCTCTGCCGGCGTGAGCGGTCTCTCGTGCAGTTCGGTGAGCGCACTCGCAATGCGCTGCTGCTGGCGCAACACGCTGCGCCGCCGCGCTTCCGTGGGATGCGCTGTGAGCGTCGGCTGAATGTCCAGCTTGCCGATCACCGCGAGCACTTCGTCGATATCCGCCCCCCGCTTCTTGAGTTCCGCCACCGCTTCCGCGATCGACTCAGCCCGTGGGGCATCCTGCGTGGCTTCGCGTTCGCGCGCCCGGTTGATGCGGATAATCTCAATCTGCTCGGCCTTGTTGGCGAGATGAAAACGCGTAGTCAGCGCCTTGAGCAAATCGCGCAGCGCATCCAGCGAAAGCTGCTCGATCTGCGTCCGCGCCTGTTCGCGCAAACCGGGATCGTCTTCATCGTTGGCCCGGCGACAGAGCTCGACCAGCGCCTGCATCTCCCCCGACTTCGCCGCACCGCGATGCCGCGCCACCACCTCCGCGAGCAGCGTTTCCAGAAGTTCGATGTCCCCAACCAGCGCTTCCGACATGATTACTCCGACCCAGGTTGCACGACCGCTTCGCGACCGCAAAGTAGCGTATCAGCCGACACTTCCACGCCGCGCCGCACGCAATCGACAAAACCCGCAAGCACATACCCGGCATCATGCGGGCCGGGGCTCGCTTCCGGGTGAAACTGAATAGCCGCTGCTTGGCGATCGGGCAGCACGAACCCCTCCAGGCTCCCGTCGTTGAGATTCACGTGCGTCACCTGCCCGCCGCAATCCGCCAGCGTCGCCGCGTCCACCGCGAACCCGTGATTCTGACTGGTGATCTCCACACGGTTCGCAGGCTTGTTCATTACCGGCACATTTCCGCCGTGATGCCCGAACTTGAGCTTGTACGTCTTCGCCCCGGCAGCCAGCGCCATCATCTGATGCCCCAGGCAGATGCCCAGCATGGGGAATTCCCCAAACAGCTCGCGAATCGTCCGAATCGTGTCCGCGACCGCTTCCGGATCACCCGGCCCGTTGCCCACGACAATCCCACGGGGCGCCAGCGCCCGAATGTGGTCCGCACCCGCCGACGCGGGCACCACCGTCACGCGATCGCCCCGGTCCGCGAGGTGCCGCAGGATGTTGTACTTGATCCCGCAATCAATCGCGACCAGGTGACACCCCGTGGCACTTTTCGCGGTCTCGCGCGCAACCTCGTACGGCTCCGACCACCCGCGATCCCCTTTCGGAGAAACCTGTGCAACCAGATTCGCCCCGACCATGCTCGACGCGTCCGCCGCCATTCGCACCAGCTCGACGTCGCTGTGCGCCTCAGTGCTCAGCACCCCGCGCACCGCGCCCCGCTCGCGAATCCGCCGCGTCAGCGCCCGCGTATCGATCCCGCTGATCCCGGTAATTCCCAAGCGCTCCAGGTAGGCCGCCAAGCTCGCCGTCGCGCGATGATTGCTGGGCCGCTGCGGCAGCTCGCACACCGCCATGCCCGACAAATGCGCCGAACCCGACTCAATATCGGCTTCGTTCACCCCGTAGTTCCCGATCAACGGAAACGTCATCACCACAATCTGCCCGCAATATGACGGGTCGGTGAGAATCTCCTGGTATCCGGTCATGGCTGTGTTGAAGACGACCTCGCCCACGCGCGTTCCCGGCGCGCCGAACGCGTGTCCGGTGAACACGCAGCCATCCTCAAGCGCGAGTTTGCAGATCATCCCACGACCTCCCCAAGCCCCAGGCTTACCGGTGCGTTCGTCTTCGCCAGATAGTCTTGTAGCGCCCGCGCCCGCATATCGCCCGCACGCAGCGCCCGAATCGCCCCAACCGCAGCCCGTGCACCCGCGAGCGTCGTGATCAGCGGCACCCCGCACTGCACCGAAGCAGCCCGCCAGCGCCCTTCGTCCGAAGCGCTGCCGGTGTGAATCGGCGTATTGATCAGCAGGTCGAGCTTACCCCCAAGAATCATGTCCAGCAGGAAAGGATGCTCCTCGCCCGCCTGCTTCGACACAATCACCGAAGGCACCCCGCTGTCCGCCAGCGTCTGATGCGTCTTGATCGTCGAGTAAATCTCAAAGCCCATCTCGTGCAGCTCGCGGGCGATCGACACCACGCGCGGCTTGTCCGGATCGTTCACGCTCACCAGCACGCGCCCGGACGTCGGCAGGGAAATCCCCGCACCATACAGCGCCTTGGCAAACGCGATCGGGTATTCCGCGTCAATCCCCATCACCTCACCGGTGCTGTGCATCTCCGGCCCCAGCACGCAGTCCACCCCACGGAACTTGCGGAACGGGAACACCGGCGCTTTCACTGAAACGTGTCGCGGCAAGCGCACGTCGCGAATCCCCTCATCGGCAAGCGCCTCGTCGAGCGAACGCCCCAGCATCACCTGCGTCGCGATCTTCGCCCAGGGAACTCCGGTGGCTTTACTGACGAACGGAATGGTGCGCGACGCCCGCGGGTTCACCTCGATCACATAGACCACCCGCCCCTGAATCGCGAACTGCACGTTCATCAGCCCGCACACGCCCAACCGGCGCGCCAACACCTTCGTCTGGTGCTTGATCTCGTCGATCAGCGACGGCGACAGCGAGTACGGCGGCAGCACGCAGCAACTGTCGCCGCTGTGGATCCCCGCCTCCTCGATGTGCTCCATGATTCCGCAGATGTCGCAGCGCCCCTCCGACGGTTCTCGATTGGGATATCCATAATCGCTCACCGCGTCCACGTCGACCTCGACGGCATCGAGCAGGAACTTGTCGATCAGGATCGGGTGCTGCCGGTCGATCTCCAGGTCGCGATCGGTCGCGCCCAAAGCTTCGTCGATGTACGCTTCCAGGTCGCTGCGGTTGTTGCAGATGCGCATCCCGCGCCCGCCCAACACGTACGAAGGCCGGACCAGCACCGGGTAGCCCACCTCGTCCGCCATCGCCAGCGCCTCACCCGCGGAAAACGCGATGCGGTTCGGCGGTTGACGCAGGCCGAGTTCGCGAATGATCTCCCCAAAGCGCTCGCGATCTTCCGCCAGGTGAATGCTTGCGGGCGACGTACCCAGAATCGGCACCCCGGCATCCAGCAACCCCTGCGCCAGATTCAGCGGCGTTTGCCCGCCATACTGCACGATGACGCCCTTCACGCCCGTTTCGCGCGGGGCGCCATCAAACGGCGCACCGTTCAACCGGGTGCAGATGTTCAGCACATCTTCCTGCGTCAGCGGCTCGAAGAAGAGCAGATCGCTCACGTCGTAGTCCGTGCTCACCGTCTCCGGAT
>JACKHH010000007.1 GCA_020639095.1 Phycisphaerales bacterium
CACGGTGCCCATGAAGATTTTCCCCGCCATCCACTATTCGATGGGCGGTATGTGGGCGGACTACGCCAAGAATGAAAAGACCGGCGGACTGATCGCGGAAAGCCCGCGAAACCACCAGACGAATGTGCCGGGCATCTACGCCATCGGTGAGGCGGACTACCACTACCACGGTGGCAACCGCCTCGGCGCGAATTCGCTGCTCAGTTGCATCTTCAGTGGGTTGTTTGTCGCGCCTTGCGTTCGCAGTCACATTGGGAACTTGAAGGGCGACGTCCCCGCGAAGCTGCTCGAAGACGCAGCCAAGGGCGAGAAAAAGCGCGGCGACGATTACGCGAAGCGTTCAGGCAGTGAGAATCCGCGCACGATTCATGCCGAGTTGGGCGACACCATGACGCGCAACGTCACGGTTGTCCGCCACAACAAGAACCTCGAAGAAACGCTCGCGAAAATCGACGAACTTGAGGATCGCTTCCGCAACATCGGCGTGCCGGACGGTGGCGGCTGGACGAATCAGACGGTGACGTTCGTCCGTGCGCTCGACGACATGATCATGATGGCGCGGGTGATTGCGAAGGGCGCGCTGATGCGGAATGAGTGTCGCGGCGCGCACTATAAGCCGGAATTTCTGATCCCCTCGCCGCAGGCGGAGGACCCGGCGGAGCTGCATCGCGAAGCCGTCGAGTGGTGCAAGAAGTTCAAGGCGCGCAACGACGAGTGGCTCAAGTCGACGGTCGTGTCGTACAACGACGGCGATCTGGAATTCGCCTACGAGCCGGTCGATATATCACTGATTCCCCCGCGTCCGCGGACGTATGGTCTCAAGGGGGCGGAGATCATCGAGGAAGTCTGGAAGGAAATGGGCAAGTCGTCGAAGCGCGAAACCGCGCCGGTGTAACGCAGGGTGGCACTGACAAGCTCTGCTTGTCAGTGGATCTCATCGACCGACGTTTGAATGAACCGCCATCAAGGTGACGCAACATGGCACACGAGATAACCGTACACGTTCAGCGCAAAGACAGCCCCGATGGTGGTACGTATCGCCAGACGTTCCACGTGGCTTACGAACCGGGCATGAACATCACCACGGTGCTTCAGCGCATCTCGGGTCACCCGGTGACGACCGAAGGTGAAAACGTTACTCCGGTCGCGTACGACGCGTGCTGTCTCGAAGAGGTGTGCGGCGCATGCACCATGCGCATCAACGGCCGGGTGCGTCAGGCGTGTTCCGCGCTGGTCGACAACCTGCTCAAAGAAGAGCCCGAAATCACCCTGGAACCGATGACCAAGTTCCCGGTCATTCGCGATTTGCTGGTGGACCGCTCGCGTTTGTTCAAGGCGCTGACGCGCGTTAAGGCGTGGGTTCCGGTCGACGGTTATTGGGATCGTGGCCCGGGTCCGCTCACGTCGCCGGCTGCCCAGGAAGAGGCGTATCCGCTGTCGCGTTGCATGAGCTGCGGCTGCTGTATGGAGGCGTGCCCGCAGTACAACGACAAAGAGGATTTCATCGGTCCGCACGCGGTGAGTCAGGCGATTTTGTTCAACACCATCCCGGCTGGTCAGGCGATTGCCCGCGACCGGCTCGACGCGTTATCCGGTCCTGGCGGCATCGCGTCTTGTGGAAACGCGCAAAACTGCGTCAAGGTTTGTCCGAAGGACATCCCCCTGACGGATTCCATCGCGAAAGCGGGTCGGGCGACAACTCTGCACACCATCAAGCGCTGGCTCGGACGATAGACTTACGGTAGGAGGTTACATCATGATCAAGATGAACGCTTATCGTGCGCGCCGCGCATTCACGCTTGCACTCACCGCGACCCTGCTCGCGAGTTTGCCTGCACGGGCTGAGTCCGCGAAGGATGCGAAGGTCAACTACGACGATCCGCCGCAGGGCGTGTTCGTGGATGACTGGATGGTCGTGTCGCTCCAGGATAATAAGATCGGGTTCGCGCATTCGCAGATCGCGCGCGAAGGCGACATCATCGAGACGACCAACCTAATGTCGCTCGTATTGCGCCGCGCCGGTCAGAAGGTCCCGATCACCATGCTCCAGACCACGCGCGAAACGCTTGCGGGCGTGCCCGTGAGCTTCACGTCGCAGCTGGACGCATCCGCGCAGACCATGGAGAAGCTGGGGCGCGTCGAAAACGGCAGAGTCACGGTGCGCAGCGACCAGTTTGGGATGGAATCGAAGAACGAATACGATTACCCCGTGGGCGCGGTCATGAGTTGGGGCGCGCTCCGCTTGCAGCACGACAAAGGCTATGAGACGGGCACCAAGTACTCCGTGCAGATCTACGAGCCGACGTTTTCCGAAAGCTCAGCCGTTCCGGTCGAGATGGCGGTCGGCGAGAAAGAGCAGATCGAAATCGACGGCGAAAAGGTGGACGCGATCAAGACCACGCAGGTGATGATGGGCATGACCAACATCACGTGGATCGACGGCGAGGGCAACGTCCTGCGGACGCAGCTTCCCATGATGGGCATGCCGATGGTCATGACCCGTAGTACGCGGGAGCAGGCGATGGCGGAATTCCAATCGCCGGAATTCTTCATGCCCACCACGATCCCGTCGCCGCGCAAGATCGATCGCGCGAACACGCAGCAGATCGAGTTCGTGCTGTCCCTCAAAGACGATACCGTTGATTTGCCGAAGCTCCCAACGACGGCAATGCAGACCCCGTCCGACGAGAAGCCGGGCTCGGTGCATCTCACGGTTAAGCGTCTCGATCACGCGGCACTCGCCAAGACGCCACCCACGAAGTACGGCAAGGACATGAGCGAATTCCTCGCGCCAAACGCATTGATCAACAGCGACGACCCAGCCGTTCAGGCCATGGCGAAAGAAGCGAAGGGCGACGCGACCACGCCGTATGCGATTGCGGACAATCTTCGTCGCTACGTTACCGATGTGATCAAAGAGAAAAACCTCACCGTCGGTTTCGCGAGTGCGAGCGAAGTCTGCCGCAACAAGGAGGGCGACTGTAGCGAACACGCGGTCCTGCTCGCAGCCCTGGGTCGGGCCTGCGGACTTCCCTCGCAGGTCGTCACCGGTCTCGTTTACGTGCCGATCTTCGGCGGCGATGAGGACATTTTCGGCTTCCACATGTGGACGCAGTTCCGCATCGGTGACACCTGGGTCGATTTCGACGCCGCCCAACGCGAATCAGATTGCAACGCGACGCACATCGCGCTGAGCGTCGGCTCGCTCGAAGGGGCGGGCTTGGGGCAGATCGCGCTGAATCTGGTGAACGTGATCGGGAATCTCAAGATCGACATCGTCGACATGAAGTAGGGTGGGCACTGCCCACCAAGCCCGAAAGGTAGTCCCTGCGATTGGTGGGCAATGCGCTCACCCAATCACCGGCCGCAAAGTCTCAACGTGGTGCAGCCATCTTGGCTGCACGTGCAGGCAGGATGCCTGCACCACAATGGATTGCTCTGCCGGGCGGGTGGCACGGTCTCGCGCAGCGAGGCCGTGGAATAGCCAGGAACGCGCAACACCAGCCTGCGTCACCCGGCGTACAAGGGATAGATGCCCGGATCGCCAGGGACGCCCCATACAGGCGGATTCACGCTTCCATTCGTGGCTACCAGGGCTACAATGCCCCTGTGAGTTCCGCCAGCCTCGATATGCTCGCGCGCGGCGGGTATCGGGAGGTGACCCCGGGTCGCACAGGCCCGCGAGCATCCGCAACGCCAAGAGGAGCGTTTCCGTGAAGGACAAAGCCATCGTGATGTTGACCGGCGCTCTCGTCGTCGTTTTCGGCGGGGCACTCTATCTGGTGACGCCAGCCCTGGAGTCGTCGGATCGCAAACTTGAAAAGACGGTCGGCGCCAGTGCCGAGCGTGCCCGGCGCATGCTCGACAAATTCAACGCCGACAGCGATGCCGTCGAGGTCGTGCTCGATCGAGCCGGTGTGACCTCCGATCTGAGCAGCGATCGTATCGACGCCATCGTCACCAACGATCACCGCGACGCGCAGGCGAATCTCGAAACCGAAGCCACGCGGATCAACGATCTGCGGCAAGCCGCCACCGGTCGCCATCGCCAGTTGGACAGCGAGTTCGCGGAACTCGATCCCGGTGCGCAACTTCCGGCAGCCCGACCCGCAAGTCTTGCGGGCAGCCCCGAGCAGATGAAGAGCACGCTCGCGCAAGGCGCGCAGTGGCGCGAGAACCATCAGAAGGAGAACCGCGCACGCATTCGCGACGCGCTGTCGGCCGTTGATTCCGCGATGCGTGAGACGGAAGGCGACGCCAGTGGATCGAACAGCCCTTCCGCGAATCGCTTGAAGGCAATTGCGAATTTCCAGGAAGCGGACACGGCATCGCGTGAAGCCGCCCTCGCACGTGCCGATGCCGATCGCGCACTCTTCGACATGACCGTCGCAGCCCGCATGCTCGCGACCGCGGAAAACCAACCGAATATCGCGAAGGCCGCGAACGTCGAATCGACCATCGAGGAACGGCGTGCGGATGTCGCCAAAGCTGAGGAGGCCCACGGCAAGGCGCAGACCGCGGTATCCGAACTGGAAGCCACCATCGGCGAGTTGAACCGGCGTATCGACAACCAGTCAGCCATCGCCGCCGATGCCCGCAAACGTATGGAAAAGCTCGAAGCGGAGGGCCTGGACTACTCGTTGCCCAACGCGGCAGAACAGTTCGCCGCGAGCTACACCGCGGCTGCCCGCGAGTACCGCACCGCGATTCGTATCGAGCACGCATTGCGCCACGGCACGCTGGACAACGCACGCATCGACGCCACTGGGGATTACCTCAAGGGCGAGTTCGTCAGCGCGACTCCGGGCGGTGAGATTGAGTACGTCCGCGGCTTGGATGACTACGAAGCAGACCTGACGGCTGCCCGTATCGAGTTGGAAGGTCGCGATGCGGAATTGAAGAAGGCGCGCGAACGACTCGACGAGGCGCAGAATATGCGGTCGAGCATTGCGTCTGCGAGTGAGCGTGCGGACACGCGTGCGAGCGACCTGTCGAACAGGATCAACGCGCGTTTCGAGGCGTACATGAAAGCGGCGGACGAGGCGCGGAATGCGGAGGACGTGGCCATCAAGAAGTACAGCGAAGCCTCGCGTGCGTTCCAGCGTACGCAGCAGGTGAGCATGGCGCGAACGACAAGTGCGCCGGAAGGCATGCAGCAGGATGCACTCGATCGCTCGCCGTACAGCCTGATGCAGACTGATCAATGGGTAGCAGCCGAGGCGAAATGTGAAGCCGCGGACGCCGACATCTGGGCTGCGTTGGTCTGGTACGAACGGCACGCGCAGTTGACGCGGGCACAGGCTGCACTGGATGAAGTGAACAAGCAGGTGAATCTGATCGGGTTTGATGCCGCAGCCATGCAGCAGGCGGCAACCGATGCGTACACCGAGGGTTCGAATCTTGCGAACGGTGCGGTGAAGGCGCTTGAATCGGCTTCGAGCCCGTTGAAGAACCATTGGACGGTCGCGGCATCGGTCGCGGGCGCGAACTACGTCCTGTCATTGTTCAACCAGCCGGAGCTTCGCGGGCTGGCAATCCAGAACTACACCGCAGTGGTCAAGGACCGCGAGGACGACCCGACGGTCCGACCGTTCAAGCAACGCCTGGATCAGTTGAAGAACCGTTAAGCAGCAAGAGCGGTCGCCGTCAGCGCAGCGGCCGAGGCAATCGCCCTGAAAGGGCGAAAGAACTTAGCCAGGGGCGCAAGCCCCTCGTGTGAATCGGTATTTCCAAATCCGAGCCCTGCAACGGCGACACGAGGCGACGAAAGCAAGTCGTCCTCGCCGTGTCGCCCTTGCAGGGCTCTTGATTTTCCCAATGCCGCCGATACCAGGGGTTTCACCTCTGGCTAAGATCTTCGGCCCTTTCAGGGCCGAGTTAGGCCGGGCTGCAACGATTCTCGTTTGATGAATATCCGAGCTTCGCGACCTACGGGCCGCTGAGGATCTGCGTGAACACGTCGATGTCGGTGGCGTCGAGCACATCGTCGCCGTTGAGATCGCCCGGTTCGCAGGTTGGCGTCATGCTGGGTTCGAGCCAGCACGCCTGTAGCGCGGCGAAGTCGTAAAGGTCCACGTCACCGTCTGAATCAAAATCACCGTTGCCGACCTCGGTGCAGGTGAACGCGGTCACGTTGAATGCGTCGAGCCCGGCTTCCACGGGATCACCGGGCGGGATATCCTTTGCGACGAAGCGCACGCGGAACGTCGCGGACGTGGGCGTTTCGGTTCCGACTTCGATGCTGTCGGGTCGCCAGGCTGCAAGCCCGCCGGTGTAGCTGCGAATGAGCTGCCAATTCGTGCCGCCGGCATCGGTCGCGTACGCCACGTCCACGCCGTCATTCGCGCCCATCGGGTAATTGGGATCACCCGTATAGTCGTTGAGCCACACCGCGTACGATATCGTCCCGCCACCCGACAGGTCGATTACCGGCGAGGTGAGCGTGGTCGTGCCCGAGTCGACGTCACTCGCGGGATAGGTCGCGGTATTCTCGGTGAGATAGCACTGGCCCGAGCCGTCATAGTCCGCCGGCGGATCGCCGCGACCCTCGTTCACGGGCACACCGCGTTCCCAAAGGCCATCGACCGCCACACTCGATGCCGTCACCGTCCAACCGGTGTCCGTTTCGAAGTCGTCGGCGAAAAGCACTGCCGTTTCGCCGATGGTGGCTTGGAATGCATTCGTCGGCGCGTCGAGCGGATGCGTGACGATCCCGCCGCCATCGCCCTCGGCAGACACGTAGAACTCCGGCGTGTCGCCGCACACCGCGCGCGGCAGCGTCGCTTTGTAGAAATCCCCGCCGAGCTCGCTCAACACGACCGTCTGAAACGCACCGCCATCGTAGCGATAGTGCAGCAGGGCGCCCCCGGGAATCAACGTTTCATCCAATGGGGTAATCTTCACGCCGAATGATGTGGGTAACCCGGGCACGAGCGAAGTCGGCGCGCCGTCGGGCAGGTCAATGATGAACGCTGGGGCGTCGATGACGAAGTCCGCGTTCGAGATGTCGAAGAAGATGTTTCCGATGGCCGCCACCTTCACGCGGGCAGCCGATGTCGACGGCAGGGCGAATTTGAGCGCTTCGCTGCCGTCGTTCGGCGTGGAATCCGCGAGCGTGTAGGGGTAGGTCAGCCCGCCGTTGGTTGATAGGTAAATCCCAACGGAGGAAACGTTGATCGCCCCGGTGCTGGTACCCGCGACGTCCCACGTCACCGTGCCGTTCGTGCCCCAGATTTCCGCACCGGTGTTTGGCGACGTCACCACAAACGGGCCGGTGCTGGTATCGATGTGTACCTGCATGTCGTCGTAGCCCGCGCCGCCGCCAACCGTGCGGTTGTCGCGCGCCGTCGCGCGGAAATTCAGCACACGGAACGAATTGGGCATCTGCTCACCGACCGCGAGCGTGTTGTTCACCAAGTCGCCAAGTCGCGGGAATGTGCGCGACGGGTCGACGGTGGGCGGCCAAGCACGGAACAGCGGGCTCGCGCCATTGTCGGGACTCGACACAGCCGCGGCTGGCCCGAGGTCACGCTCCTCCCACGAGTAGGTGAGCGGATCGCCGTCGCCATCCGTCGCGGACGCGGTTAGCACGAACGGCGTGAACGTGGGCACGAAGTAGTCCGGGCCGGCATTCACGACCGGGTCGGCATTGCCCGTGATCGCGGACGAACCGCACGAACTCCCCGACCCGAACGTGATGTAGCTCGTGATCTGGCGGAAGCTCTCATGGTGGAAAAACGGATCACTGTTGGGCTGGAGGTTGTCCGTCCCGCAGATCCCGGCATACGCCATGATTGTCGACCCGCTGCCGGGTTCGAAGGCTGTCGTGCCCACGCGGTTACCGTTGCAGGCCGACGTCTCGCTGTTGAAGGTGTGCGACGCGCCAAACTGATGCCCAATCTCGTGCGACACGTAATCAACGTAGAACGGATCGCCGAACGGCAGCAGGCTGGTCGTGACGCCCTGGGCTTTCTGCCCCGAGACGCAAACGGTGCTCTGCGTCGCGCGACTTCCCCCAAGCGTGCCGAACACGTGCCCGACGTCGTAGTTGCCGTCGCCGATGACGCTGTCGATGTTGGCTTGGTTCTCGCTGATCATCGCAGTCCCGCTACCGTTCGTGTACGGATCGGGGTTCGACGTGTAGACCAGCAGGTCGTTGTTCGCGACGAGAATGAGACGGATGCCCAATTCGGTTTCATAGATGCCTGTGACGCGGTTGATCGCCGTCACGATGGCGGCAAGCCCCGCAGCCACATCACCGGGCGGAAACTTCGCGGTGTACTCTGCCGTTGCAGCCACCGCGATGCGATAGGTCACGAGCTCGCCGGCAGACCGAGCGAACGGCCCGGCATGATCGTCGTCGCTTGAGATTTCCCCATCGGTCTCGCAAATGAAGCTACCGGCTGGGCGGCGATAGTCGTGGCGGTAATAGCTGATGTGCGTGACGTTGTCAGCCGCGTCGATGGGATCAATATACACTGCGCCGTGCGGCGAGAGGATTTGCGCGTGCAGGCCTGCCGGTGTCACGTCGAAACGCAGCGTCGCGTGTGGATCGTCCACGCCCCAGCCGACGTATGTCCGCAGCTCGGGGTACTTCGCTGCCAGGGGGGCTTCCATGATCGGCGCTTCGACGAAGTTGAATCGTGCATAACCACCGTCCGGCATCGGCAGGGCAATAACCGACTGACGCTGGATGGCGGTTGGTGTGCCCTCAAGCGGCGCTGTATCGAGCAGGGCGTCGATGACGTTGTAATCGAGCTGGGCTGCACGGTACTTGGTCAGACCCGCACGCAGTTCACCGTCAGCCGGTGAACGGGTATTGGCATCAAACGGCACCGACGTCCACACATGATCAGCACTATCGATTTGGGCGTCGGCAAGAGCGGCCGGTGCGCAGAGTCCTGTAACCAGCAGCAGGCAGGCGAGCGCGCACCACATGCGCCGATTGCCACGCGCAGTGATCGCTTTGCGTACCGTGATCCGGCGCTCCCTCTGCGCCATCGGTCGCCCCTCCGTCAGAATTGCTCGACATGCCGAGTACGTGGACCCCGACAGTGAGTATAGGGATCGCGGTGGGGCGGTTCAATACGCGCGAAACGCTGCCACGAACGCGGTTATCGGTTGTAAGATTGTGTCCCGCTTGCATCCGCGCGGGCGGAATCCCCAAGTGCGCAGTCGCAATCCCGCCAGCAGCGCATAGAAAAAGGGCGTCCAGCCGAGGTTCGACTGAACGCCCTTTGATTAGGCAATTCCCAACAGGCGTCGGGGCGCGGGCTACATCATGCCGCCCATGCCACCCATACCGCCCATGCCCGGCATGCCGCCCATGCCACCGCCCGGCATACCGCCAGCCGGCGCCTTCTTCTCTTCCTTGATCTCGCAGATTGCGGCGTCGGTCGTGAGCAGCAGACCGGCGATGCTGGCTGCGTTCTGAAGCGCGATGCGCTCGACCTTCGCCGGCACCAGCACGCCCATCTTGATCATGTCACCGTACTGCTCGGTCAGCGCGTTGTAGCCGAAGTTGGTGTCCTTGGCTTCCGCGACCTTCTGCACAACGATCGAACCGTCGAGGCCCGCGTTTTCCGCGATCTGACGCAACGGGAACGACAACGCCCGGCGGATGATGTCGACACCGGTCTTCTCGTCGCCCTTGACCTTCTTCACCACGGCATCGAGCGCCTTGAGCGCGCGAATCGGAGCAACACCGCCGCCCGGCAACACGCCTTCTTCAACGGCAGCCCGGCAAGCGTGCAGCGCGTCTTCGACGCGGGCCTTCTTTTCCTTCATCTCGGCTTCGGTCGCGGCGCCGACGTTGATCTGAGCGACACCCCCCGACAACTTCGCCAGACGCTCTTCGAGCTTCTCGCGATCGTAGTCACTGGTGGTATTTTCAATCTGCGTCTTGATCTGTTCGATACGCGCCTTGATGTCGGCGCCCTTGCCGGCGCCTTCGATGATCGTCGTGGTGTCCTTGTCGATGCGCACTTTCTTGGCGGCGCCGAGGTCGTTGATGGTGATTTTCTCGATCTTCACGCCGAGGTCTTCGAACACGGGCTGGGCGCCCGTGAGGACCGCCATGTCCTGGAGCATTTCCTTGCGGCGATCGCCAAAGCCGGGCGCCTTCACCGCACACACCTGAAGCGTGCCGCGGAGACGGTTCACCACCAGCGTGGCCAGCGCCTCGCCCTCAACGTCTTCCGCCACGATGAGCAGCGGGCGACCCGACTGCGCGATCTTCTCGAGCAGCGGAACCAGGTCCTTCACCGAGGTGATCTTCTTCTCGTGGATCAGGATGTAGGGTTTATCCAATTCGCAGGCGAGGTTCTCGGCCTTGTTGATGAAGTGCGGCGAGAGATAGCCCTTGTCGAACTGCATGCCCTCGACGAGATCGACGGTGGTTTCGAGGCTCTTGCCTTCTTCGACGGTGATAACGCCGTCCTTGCCGACCTTGTCCATCGCGGTCGCGATCTGCTTGCCGATCTCGGCGTCCTGGTTCGCGGCACACGTGCCGACCTGAGCGATCTGGCTGCTGCTCTTGACCTGTGTGCTCATGCTGCCGAACTCGCTCACGATGGCCGAAACGGCGGCGTCGATGCCGCGCTTCAGCGCCATGGTGTTCGCACCGGCGGCCACGTTCTTGAGGCCTTCGTCGTAGATGGCTTCGGCGTAGACGGTCGCGGTGGTCGTGCCGTCACCGGCGATGTTGCTGGTCTTGCTGGCAACTTCCTTGACCATCTGCGCGCCCATGTTCTCGTAACCGTCGTCGAGTTCGATCTCCTTCGCGACCGTGACACCGTCCTTCGTGACGGTGGGCGAGCCGAAGGACTTCTCGATGACGACGTTCCGGCCACAGGGGCCGAGCGTGGACTTCACCGCCTGGGCGAGTTGCTTGACGCCGCGGCGGATCGACTCCCGCGCTTCCATGTCGAATGCAATGCGTTTTGCTGCCATGACTGACTTCTCCGTACGTTCGATTCAGTTCGTGTTATTCGTGATCCAGCCGCTGCACGAAAGCGGCGACCGGTATTCGTCCCTTGTGGTGCAGGCTTCCAGCCTGCATACGAACAAGTTGCTCGTACCACAATTCGATGCAGGCAAGATGCCTGCACCACAATTCCTGCGCTCGCGCTATTCGAGTACCGCGAGAATGTCGCTTTCCGACATGATCAGGAATTCGTCGCCGTCGATTTTCACCTCGGTACCGGCATAGCTGGTGAACAGCACCTGATCGTTCTTGCTGAGCTGCATGGCGCTGCGCTCGCCCTTGTTGTTCAGCTTGCCCGAGCCGACCGCCATGATCGTGCCGCGCTTGGGTTTTTCCTTGGCCGAGTCCGGAAGGTAAATGCCGCCCGCCGTCACTTCATCCGCCTCAAGACGCTTGACGATTACGTTGTCGCCGAGCGGTTTCATCTTCAGCTTTGCCATCGTCGATGACTCCCTTGGTATCGAGTACTCGCTTCTTGGCCGGCGACGCATACTCTGCTGCCGGCATACCTTCGTTCAACGGGCCGTTTGATCCAGTACGACGTTCGGCCCAATACGCTTCTTGACGCTAAACGACTATTGCGAAAACCGCTTTCGCAGGATTCTCATCATCGTGTCCGCCAGCAACGGTGCATCCACTGGCTGGGGGATGACGCTTTGTGCCCGCAGTGCCAACGCCCGCCGCAGCGTCAGCGTCGACGCGTCATGCGTCACCAGCAGGACGGGCAGATCGTCGAACTTCGCCCGGATGACCTCCAGCGTCCGCAGCCCGTCGAACCCGCCGCGATCACCGCAGAGCAGCGCCAGATCCACCCCGCCGGACTCAATGCACTCAACCGTCTGGCGATCGCCCGCAGCCTGGCTGAAGCGCACCTGCCGGACGTCGAGCAGGCGGTCCATCTCAGCCGTCCAGGGCTGCGGCGTACCGCGTTCGCCAAATGCCATGAGCACCTGCCAGGGCTCACGCGAGTCGGGAAGTACCGTGCTGCACATCATCCGTGTGATCCGACTGCCCAGGTTGCCACGCGCATAGACGTATCCCTGGGATGGCGTAGAGCATGTTCGATGCCACGGATGCAGAGTCCTTTGAACGTGGCCTCCGGTGTCCGTAAGTCAATGTTTTTCAAGCAATTAGCGATTTCGGAGCTTGAGTCGGCGTGTCACCAGAATGGCAAGGAGATGTGCCAGAATGTGTTGCGCGGATGCTGCTGCTGCCATTATGACAGGGCAACGGTGAAGTGAACCGAACCCCCCTCCCTCCGGGAGGGGTTGGGGGAGGGAATCATGCAGGTGTAGCACCAAATTGCGAATGCGGCTACGACTTGGTTTGCCCCCACCTTGCCTCCCCCAAAGGGGGAGGGGTTTGACCTTGCCACCCGGGTGCGGTTTGACAAGCGCGTCAGCCTGTCAGCTTGCCGTTGCCGTTTGTCGGTTGGATCTGGAGGCGGATTCGGTTGATGCGGCGGGGCTCGGCGTCGAGGACGTGGAGTTCCACGTTTTCGTGGACGCAGGTTTCGCCGGTCTGCGGGATGCGGCCCAGCGTGGCGGAGACGAACCCGCCGATCGTTTCATAGTCGTCTTCCTCGGGCAGCGTCAGGCCCAGTTCCTCGTTGAGTTCGTCGACCCGCATGCGCGCGTCAATCTCGACGGTGTAGTCGTCGATGCGCGTGAGCGGTTCCGGCTCGTCCTCGTCGTACTCGTCGACGATCTCGCCGACGAGTTCCTCAAGAATATCCTCGATCGTGACCAGACCGGCAGTTCCACCGTATTCGTCGAGCACGATGGCCAGATGCACCTTGCCGTTGCGGAACTCGTGCAGCAGATCGCGGAGGTTCTTCGTCTCGGGGACGAAGTGCGGTTCGCGCATCGTCTTGCGCGCGTCGAAGGGTTCATCGGCTGGGATTTGCAGCAGGTCCTTCGCGTAGATGATGCCGACGATGTTGTCGATCGTTTCCTCGAAGATCGGGATGCGCGAGTGGCCGATGCGCCCGATCAGCGCTTTGACGTCGTCGAGCGTGACGTTTACCTCGGCGCCTTCGATTTCGGTGCGCGGGGTCATGATCTCGGACGCGTCGGTGTCGCGCAGCTCCATGACCGATTCGATCATCTCCTGCTCTTCCTCGTTCACGGCTCCGACGAGCATGCCTTCGCTGACGGCATCGAGCAGGTCGCGTTCATGGCGCGCGGCGTCGTCTTCCTCGTGGTCCTCAGGCACACCGGCAAGTCGGCGCACCAGCCCGTCAAAGAAGTTCGCGATGAGCAGCAGGGGATACATCACCGTGCGCAATGCAAAAAGCGCCGGCAGCGAAAAGATCAGGAACGGTTCGCCCGCGTACTTTGCCCATGCCGAGGGAATGGCCACGGCGAAGACGATCACCGTTGAGAGTGCGAGCACGAACGCAAGCGCATAACGCTGCCATGCCGGCTCGAAACCGACGTTGTACAGCGCGTGATACAGCATGAGCACGAGCAGCATGGTACACGACGTGCGCACGACCGCGAGGCACTGGGCCAACTCGTTCTGCGTGGCTGCCAAGCGCTCGAACATCTTCTCGCGCCCGGATCGACGGAGGAGTTCCGCGACGAGGGCGCGCGAATATCGGCGCAACGTGATCGTGATGGTCGCGGTGATGAGCAGCGCCAGCACGAGAACGGACAAGATGATCCAGAGCGACTTATTCAACGTGCTCTAAGTCCTCCAGATAGATTTCCGGTGCGCACCGTGGTACCTCGACCTCGGCAACAACAACACCGCCCGGCGCGCTCGCCAGCACCTCACCGTCGCGCGCGATGATCGCAACGTTCGCACCGTCTGAAACCGAAGCGTCGCCATCGAGCTGCGCCCGCGCGAGACAGAGGGCACAGTTCGAACGTTTCGCAGCGTCGCTGAAATCGTCGAGCGAGTAACCAGCCGTGCTGGGACTTGCCGGGATGATCGCGAGGTCCGCGTTCGTCGGCAGCGAAATCGGTTCATCATCACCGTGCATCGCACCGCGGCAAAGCGCCCAGAATCCGAGCGGAGTGGGGCGAACCGACCAGGCACCCGCATCGATTTCCTTCGACGATGTTTGCCCGGGCGGATAGCGCAGCCACGCGTCGCCGTCGGGATCGAACACGCTCGCGCCCGGCACCATCCCGTCGCGCAGAATGCGCGCGTGACCGACCGCGATCCACACGCCCCATTCCCGGGCGGCGCGCGAAATCGTCTCGCGAAAACCGATGCACATCGCCGGGGTCACGCTGGGGGCCGCGGGCCCACCGGGCGTATCCACATAACAATCGGGGAGCACGATGAGATCGGGTGCGGGTTCGTTTGCGCCGGCACACGCAATCGCGTTGATCACCGAGGCGATGCTTCGCGAGCGCGAGTGCGGGTCCACGTTGACGGTACATGCCGCGATGATCATGACGCGGACCTCCGATACACCGGTCCGACGCCGACGAGCGCGAGCAGTTCGTCCTCCCGCGCGTGCATGGCGGCGGCCTCGTCCGCGTCGTGATCGTCGTAGCCCAGCAGGTGCAGACAACCGTGCACCGCGTACAGCAGAATTTCGTCCGCCACCGCGTGCCCGCGGGCTGCACTTTCGCGCCGCGCGGTATCCGCGCAGATGATGATCTCACCATCGACCACGTCGGGATCGGATTCGTCGAGATCGAACGTGAGGACGTCGGTGGTTCCGGAGATGCCCAGGTATTGCTCGTGCAGGTCGCTCATCCTCGCGTCATCAACCAGCGCGACGGAGAGCGTGCAGGTGGGGCGGTCGTGTTGTTGCAACACCGCCCGCAGCGCGTCGACGATTCGTTGCGGAACGATGTCTTCGTCCGCTGTCTCGTTCATGACGCTTATTTGGTGAGGAACGTCGTCTTCGTTTTCGGAATGTGCGTCCATCGTCGGTAATGTGATCGGCGAGCGGCCCATCAACCCGCGAGCTGCGTGCTCTTGTCTCTCGCCTTGGCCGCGTGACCACCGGATTCGCCCCGGTTCGTGTCCTTCGGGTCCTTGTTCTCCTTCGGATAGGACACGCGACCATGATAAAAGGTGCAGAGGCTTTTGACCACCGATTCCTCGACCTTGTGCAGCTCCCGCAGCGTAATGTCACACTCGTCGAACTGCCCATCTTTAAGCCGGGCTTGCATCACCTGGCTCACCACCGACTCGATGCGGCCCGCCGTGGGGTCCTGGAGCGAGCGGACCGCGCCCTCGACGCCGTCGCAGAGCATGAGAACTGCCGTCTCTTTGGACTGCGGCTTCGGGCCGGGATAGCGGAATTCCGCCTCCGCGACCTCGCGATCGTGCTTACCGCTGGCGATCTTCGGCTGCTTCTCGCTGGCCATGTGGTGGAAATAGCGAACCACCGTCGTGCCGTGGTGCTCGGCGATGAACGGATAGAGCACGCGCGGCAGGCCGTACTCGCGGGCGAGTTCCAAACCGTCCTTCACGTGGCCGAGGATGATCAGCAGGCTCATGCTGGGCGCGAGCTGATCGTGGCGGTTGATCGACGCCTCCTGGTTCTCGGTGAAGTACTCGGCCTTTGGGATTTTGCCAATGTCGTGGTAGAGCGCGCCGACGTGCGCGAGCAACCCGTCCGCGCCGATGGCTTTGCAGGCTGCCTCCGCCATCGTGCCCAGCACCAGCGAGTGGTTGTAGGTACCGGGCGCTTCCCGCGCTAGACTTTGCAATAGTGGGCGGTTCGCGTCGCGATACTCGAGCAGCGTAAGCGCAGTGGCCACGCGGAAGATGCGCTCAACAAACGGCAGCGCTCCCTGAATGATTAGCGCAGCCAAGATCGCGTTGCCCGCGGCGTAGGCGGCTGCGGTGAGCGCGAACTTGGGCTCCTGGTGGTTGATGAGTCCGAACGCGAATCCGGTGAAGAACGCGATGACACCCGTCACCATGCCAGCCGTGATGATCTTGGTACGCGTGCGAATGTCGTTGAGCATGAGCGCGGTGGCGTATCCGCACGCGAAGAGCATCACCATCGTGCCCATGTCCGCGCGCATGACCAACGCGACGATGACCACGAAGATTACGGTCACACCGGCTGCGAATCGACGCGGGTAGGCAATCGTCAGGATCGATGCGGCGAGCAGCACCGGCGTCAGCGCAAAACGCGGATTGATCGAACGCGCGGCAATCAGGCACGCCACCAGCAATCCGACGAATGCGAGCGCCCGCGTGGGTACGTCGAACACGCGATGATGATACATGCCGACGTAAACGAAGAGCGAAATGGACAGCACGCACAGCACCATCCCCACGCCGATCGATTCGTAGATGGTGCGTTCGCGCAGCTTGATGGCTGCGGGGTCATCGCTGTTGAGGAACTTCTGATATTCCTGGGCTTCGACTTCGAGCAGTTCGATTTCCGCGCGCGTCAGGCCGGCTTCTTCGTCTTCGACAATTTCGCCGTTGGCATTCTTTAAACGACTGGGGAAAACGAACGGCTTGCCTTTTTCAAAGAAGCGTTCGCCCGGGGGCGCGGACTTCTCAGCCGATGCCATCGCTTCGAGCGTGCTCGTGCGATCAAAAACCAGAACCGGATCTCTGCTCAGCACCGTCGTCAGGTAAGCAGCCACGGCAGATCGCAAATCACGATCAAACGAGCGCGCCAGCGTCTCCGCGCGGAACGCGATGTGATCCGCACTGGCGATTTGCACGAGATTCAGCTTGGCGACCTGCTCGGTCGTCGATGCTTCGCTGTCGCCTCCCGAATACTGCACGAGGATGTTGACGGCCTTCGAACTCGGGTCGCGATCTTCGGACGAGGTGGGGCGCACGATGTGCTCATGACGCAACGCGGCGCGGAGTTTCTCAATCGACGCCATGTACGCGGTGCGGATTTCCTCGTCCGCTTCATGAAGTCGCGTGTAGAGCTCTTCATTCGCCGGCCAGGTCGCCTCTGCCGCACGCTGCTGGAACCTTTCAAATGTCTCCGCCTGCGCCGCTTCGTACATCGCGGTGAGATCACCGGCTGCCCGATCGATCAACTCGGTGTTGACGCGGTAACGACTGGGCACGGCTTCGCGCGCGGCGCGGATGTTCGAGGCAGCCAACTCAGGGTCAGCCACCTTGAAATCAACGCGTGCGACGATGGGTTGACTGATCTTTTGATTAACTGTGTAAGGGAAGACCGGCTTGCTGCCATTGGCGACGAGCATCACCAGGACGAAGAACACAGCCCACACGGTGGCGGGGAACACGCCGATCTTGCGCAGCGCGATGCGCCACGCGGGCTCCGTCGTTGTCGTACGGAGCATCTTCGCGCGTTTGCGTCTGCCTGTACTTTTCTTCGATCCGCCGAACACTCTTGTTCAACGCTCCGTCGCCTGCCACTGCGTTACCTCGGCTTGGATTCCCCTCATGTGCGGTCTTGCCGGGTAGGATCGGCGAAGGACGCTCTCGCCCTGCACGCCGAATGCAGCGGATGCGCCACCGCCATAGGCAGCGCGGTTGTTATCGGGCGTTTGCCTTTCCGTTATCGTAGGCCTGCACAATCCGCTGGACCAGCCTGTGGCGCACAATGTCGCTGCGATCCAGCTCGACGACGCCCACCTGCTTGATGCCACGCAGGCGATCGAGCGCATCGACCACGCCGCTCGTTTGTCCGTCCGGCAGGTCCGTCTGCGATGCATCACCTGTCACAATCATCTTGCTGTGCTGCCCGAGACGCGTGAGGAACATCAACATCTGCGCCGGCGTTGTGTTTTGCGCTTCGTCGAGAATAACCGCAGAGTGATTCAACGTGCGTCCGCGCATGAACGCCAGCGGGATCACCTCGACCACGTCGTTTTCCATGAACCGCTTGGCCTGCTCGAAGCTCATCATGTCGTGCATCGCGTCGAACAGCGGGCGAAGATACGGATTCACCTTGGCCTGCATGTCGCCGGGCAGGAAGCCGAGCTTCTCACCGGCTTCCACCGCGGGACGCACGAGCACGATGCGGCGAATGTGCCGCTCCTTGAGCATCGAGACGCACACCGCGACGGCGATATACGTTTTCCCAGTACCAGCCGGTCCCGTGCAAATCGTCAGGTCGTTCTTGCGAATGGCGTCGATGTAAGCGGCTT
Organism: Phycisphaerales bacterium; assembly: GCA_020639095.1. Taxonomy (GTDB): domain Bacteria; phylum Planctomycetota; class Phycisphaerae; order UBA1845; family UBA1845; genus JACKHG01. The sequence continues at coordinate 18,052 of JACKHH010000007.1, forward strand.
GGCCTTCCGTCTTGGGCACGATGACCGCGTTGGTGTTGTAGACCTCGACCGCTCTGCCGTTGACCGGTTCCATCGTGACGCCGGAAAGCGTGATGGCGTCGGTGACGTCGTCCTCGGTGATGGCTTGGCCGGCGCGCAGGCGTTGTTGCAGCGCTTCGAAAACCTTAGCGGCCTGGCTGACCGCCTCGTTTCGTCCGCTGAGTTTGACGGAGGAATCCCGGGCTGCGATGCGAACGTCGAAAGTGCTGCGGATCATCCGCAGGTGTCGGTCCGCCGGCCCGAATAACGCCTGCCGTGTGGCGGCGTCGCTGATGGCTAGGGTGAGCTCCAAGTTGACGAAGTACACTCCAACGGGGCAACTCGCGCAGCTTTGCAAATCACCCGAGTCTTCATTGCCGGTCGTTCCGCGCCCAAGCTGCGAACCTACCGCGACTCGATATTCTACAACACTTCCCACACGATTGTCAGCAGGAACCAGGCGAATGGAGCGATTGCGACGGGGCTATCGATCATGTCGAATATGCCGCCAAAGCTGGGGAGCACCGCGCCCGAGTCCTTGGCCCCGGCAGAACGCTTGAAAACGGACTCGATCAGGTCGCCGGCCTGGCCGACAATCGCCATAACTGCACCCAGGATAAGGGTTTGTGTCACGGTAAGGTGCTTGAAGAGTACCGTGACGACGGCCAGGAAGCCCGGATGGGTGGGGTCGGGTGATGCTGCTGCGGCATTTTGTGCCGATTGTTGGAGATACCAGAAAAGTAACGCCAGACCGCAACTGGCTGTGATGCCGCCCAAGAGGCCTTCGACCGATTTCTTGGGGCTGACCGCCGGGATGAGCCGGTGCCTACCGATCGCGGTGCCCACGAAGTACGCGCCAATATCACAGAACTTGCAGATGAGCACCAGCGTGAGCACGATCCACGCGCCGTGCTCGCCCGGCAAATCGCAACGCAGGATCGTGAGGAACGACGGCAGCACGCCGAGATACCCGATCAGCAGCCACGTGCCCGCGATGTTCATCAGCCCGTTCTGCACGTCGTGACGCAGCACCGCAATGAACCCTGCGCCCAGCAGACCGGCAGCAGCCACGAACATCTGGGCGTGCATCGATTCGCTGAACGCTGGCCCTAGCAAACCGGATGCGCCGATCCACGGCGCGACGACCAACGCCATACAACACAACGCTGCCCAGCGTGCATAGGGCGTAACGCCCGCGTGTCGCAGCATGGATGCCAGTTCGAGACAACTGAAACCGCAGAGCGCGGCGATCGTGAGCGGAACCATGCTGCCGCGTGCGAGCAGCGCGCTGCTCAGCGGTGCGTTGCGCGCGAACCACGCGTCGAGCCACACCAGCGCGAGCACCATCACGATGGCGAGTGTTCCGTAGAAAATGCGCGTGTTCATGCAGAATCCACCCGGTTTGCGCGGACGGCGATATTCGGCTCGCCGTGCGGTAATCGTGACACGATATGGGGCGGGCGGTATGTTGTCCACCGGTGGTGTGATGCTGCGGGAGCTGCTTGGCGGTGCCTGTCGTGAGTCCGGGATGAGGAGGTTGTGGATCATGCATACTCGTGGATTTCGTCGCGCGGTTATTCTGGGGTTGGTCATTGCCGTGGCGACGCTGGCGGCGAATCGCGCGGACGCGGGCATCAATCGCCGGGCGATGAAGATTGCGTTTTTCACGGAGAAGTCCAACACCGCCTACGCCGAGAAAGATTGGCCCACCGCCATCAAGTACGCCAAGTACGTGCTCCAACTCGCGCCGTACGACACCGTGACGTATTACAACCTCGCGTGCTGCGAAGCGCTCGCGGGCCACACCGATGCCGCGTTCGACGCGCTGACGCGATCCATCGAACTCGGTTGGGATGACCCCGATCACCTGAATTCGGATTCGGACCTGGAGAGTCTGCGGAAAGACCGGCGCTGGGCGGCGATGGTCAAGCAGGCCGAGGCGTGCAAAGGCGAGATGTTTGTCCTCAAAGCTGCCGACGATGTGCCCACAACGCCACCGGCAGCGCCGTCACCGTTGATCGTTGTCTTGCACGGCTTCGGTGGGAATGCGCACGCGTTCGCTGCCAACTGGATCGGTGTGATGCAGGCCGAGCACGCGGTACTCGTCGCGCCGCGCGGGCCGACACCGGCGGGCAATGAAGCGCGCTTGGCCTATGCATGGTCCGCGCCTGGGATGCCGCAGAATCTCGACTTCGGAGGTGCGTCAGCAGCCGTCGATGCCGCGATCGCCGCTGCCCGTGAGAAATACACCATTGACGACTCGAAGATCGTCATCGCAGGTTTTTCCCAAGGCGCGTCGATGGCGCTCAAACTGCTCGCCCGCGATCCCAACAAGTACGCCGGCGCGATCACCATGGCCGCCAGCTATGACACCGCGGACAACGCAAGCTGGACAACGGACGCGAAAAACAAACCGCGCGTCGCGCTCATCGTCGGCGAAAACGATCGCACAGTGGAGGACAACACCGCCCTGCGCGACGCCCTCAAGCAAGCCGGTTACCCCGTCGAACTCGACGAAGTCCCAGGCGCCGGCCACGAAGTCCCGCCGGATCACGAAAAGCGCCTGGAGAGAGCCCTCAAGTTCATCTTCGCGCAAGACTGACACGCGATCGCTTCACGATCGCCGGGTGAGCAATCAGCCAATTGACGCCGGTTTATCGCGCGATCTACAATACCGCTCGGGCAGTCAACCTCCTTCACATGTGAACGTCGCGGCTGCGTCGGGCAGTCGCATGCTGGGCTCGTTCGTCTAAGGATGCACTCAATGTCTGCACGTCACGCTGGGCTGATCATGTTGTTTCTCGCGGTTGTCATGTTGTCGGGCTGCGCACCAGTCGTCACCGGCGCGTGTTGCGACGACGGCGTCTGCCTCGAAGTCACCGAGTCCGAGTGTTACAACCGCGGCGGCACCTACTATGGCGGCTTCTCATCGTGCGAGGTGCGCCGCTGTCCGTAAGCGGACTTCCACGCTGCGACACAGGGGGTTGCACTGTGCTCTTTGGGTACGAGTTCGATAGCGCAATGATGTGAAAACCCCAGTTGTGCGTACTTGTTGACGGGCATTTGCAAGTTCGACCGGGGTCTATAGAATCCGCCCTCCAATCCGACGGCTGATGCGCGTCGGACAATCCCAATAGGGCCTTACGTTTCCTGGAAATCCAGATCGGATCGTCACGGATGTTGACCGTGCGTCCGGTTGGCTTCGACAGGCGGTAGCAGCGGCTACGGTGCGCCGTCGGAGCGTCACCTTGTGAGGAGTCGTTACGATGTCGCTTCGTACGCGGTACCCCCGGTCTATTCAAACATTCTGGTTGTGCCTGCTCTTGGCATGCGCATTCGAAGTAACAGCATGCAACCAGCCTGCCGGTCCGGACGATCCCGATCCTGATGATCCGAACCCTGACTATCCCGCCATCGAGTTGGTTGAGCCCGCGTACACGCCGACTGCATGGGAAAAGGTCGCTGAAGGCATCGAGGACGATGGATCGGTGTCCAAGGAGACTGCACTCAAGGCGTTTGCGCTTGCATTCGGCGACATACCGGGCGTAACGCGGCCGGAATCGGACTCAAATGGCGTGCGTTGTGGCAGCGCGGCGATCCGGTGGGTCGAGCGCTATTCGGACGAGCTTTCTGCGGATGAACTGTCCGCCATTGAGGCCGCGTTGGGCGGCGGTGATGTGGACGTGGCGCGGATTATCCAGGGAGGTGCTAGTGGTGAGCACAGTTGCACGGCTGCTCCGACCGTGAGTGAGGACGGCCCGGGCGCGGAACAATATCGCGCCGTGCTCGAGCAGGAGCTTACCAAACTGGAGCAGGTGTTCGGCAAGTCGTTGGGCATACCAGTCTACCTGACGCTTGGCACCAATAGTCCGGGCGCCAAGACGCTCGCGTGGACGGCGCCGCAGACTTCTGGCGATTGCGCCACGTCGCTCGCGACTTCATGTCATATCGAACTGCTCACGGACCGGCCCGAGTATCAGACCGACACGGAAGTTCACTCGATCATTTCGCACGAGTTGGTGCATTGCTTCCAGTTTACTTGGGTGCCGGTCGCGGAGGCGTTGACTAAACCCGAGTGGCTTGTGGAAGGGTTCGCCGACTTCGCCTGCGAGCAACTCAACCCATCGGCGGAGCGCAGCTTCTTCCTGACCTATACGGAAACTCCATTGCGTGGGCTTTTCTTGCGAACATATGACGCGCAGGGATTCTATTTCCATCTCGACACGATCGGTGCCAATACCATTGGTCGGTTCGAAGAGGCGTTTAAGGCGGCGGATAGTATCAGCGCATTCACGTACCTGATCGAGGGACTGGAAACAGAACTCGGCGACACGTGGGCGAGTTCGTTCGCGCTCGAACCCGGCCGTGGGGATGCGTGGTATATGCCCGAAGCGCCGGCCGACGCGAAAGAAGGCGTGTCGATGGGCACCTTGGTCAATGGCAAGAGTTACGTTGCGAATCCCGGCGAGGCCGGTGTACGCATCACGCACCTGGATTTCGATTCGGATATTGTGATCTTCGAGGTCAGTGGCGCGAAACTCGGGCGCGTCAGTTGGGATGGCGGTGGTGAGGATACGCTGGCTGACGTGAACGGGCAGTCGTTTTGCGCAATCCAAGGCGGTTGCACATGTCCGGAAGGAACCACCGGCAATCCCCCGCAGACGCAGATTCAGTCGATCAGCGCACTCGTGGCCACGTCGGGCACGACGGAGACAACGACAACCGAAATCCTTGGCCTCTCGCTGGAAGACTATTGTCACGAGGAAGCGGACCCCGACGACCCGTCGGGCGGTGCCGTTGATTCGTGCATCGTGGGTACATGGGTGAGCAATGAGTGGCTGCTGCCGGGTCCCTTCTCCGATCTCGATGGCGTGGGCGGCAACAACGCGGTTGTTACGATTTCCGCGAGCGGTCAAGCGCAGTGGAACTTCAACAACATGCAGCCCATCACAGTGAGCGATGATCAGATCGGCGTGACGACGGAAATGTACTCGCGCGGAACGGCATCAGGCCGCGTTGCCACGACGGGCAGCACCTGGACCGTCAGCAACACGAACCTCGCATCGCTTGAGGGATTCGCAATCGACAACATTCTCGGGCAATATGCGCTGGCAGGCGGGCCCGGATTGTTCGTGCTTCTGGAAGATGGCACGTATTCGTGCAGCGGCAGCACGCTGACATACAACACAATCGATCCCGTCGAGGGCACGACGATCACCGTGACGCTGCACAAGCAGTAGTTGCAGAATTGAACGCGGTTGCCGCAGGGCTGACGCTGGCCTTGCGGCAACCGCGATGCTTGCTACGGCGATGCGAACGGGCAGTTTGCCGGAATCTCTCCGTCCGGGCCCGCGAAGCAAGCTTGGAAAATCGCGAAATCGGAGAGATCGATACTGCCATCGGCATTGAGATCGGCGGGATGGCGGATTGAGCACTCCACCACGTGCGTGCAGAGTCCATTGAGACAGCCGTCGCCGCTAAACGGATCGCAGTCCGTACAATCGCCCGGTGTGGTGCAAACGATGCAGTCATCCGGCATGCCATTGGTGTCGCAATCTTCGCTGCGTCCCGTGGCAATGTCGCACTCGTCGGGTGATCCATTCAGGTTGCAGTCTGTGCTTGTGCTTCCGGAGATGTCGAAGACGTCGTCGACGGAATTGGAATTGCAATCCGCCGGGATATTCGCGGTCCAGAGGATGTCCGATGCTCCACGGTGGCCGTTGAGCACGGTCGTCTCGACAAAGCTTCCATTCGCCGTCCAGCGGTAGAGTTTTCCATTTGCAAACTCGTCGGCACCGACATCAGTCGCGAATACATCCCCATTCGGTCCTCGCGTAACGCCGTTCAATCTAGAGGCGAACGACGCGTCGATGCGGCGAATGAAGGAACCATCCTCTGCTCGCTCGTAGATGGCCTTGGCCGTATACCGGGTATCCCGTGCAAATCGATGAAGTCTCCAATACGGGGCACGAGATCCCCGCAGATCACGAGAAGCGGTTGATTGCTGCACTGCAATTCGTGCTCGAGTAACGGCGGCACGCGCCACTGGGGCGCGATGCGCGCCTCCCGAGATCCGCACGTACGTTGAAACCAAAGGTATTATCGCGCTGGGATTTCCTTTTGCGGCGCGGCGCTCACTCGCTATGATCGGGATTAGAGGGGTTGCGTAGGCGGCGTCGTGGAGACGTTACCATAGGCTCGCTTCGGGCTGGGAGTCTTTTGCTGGAAAGGACGGTCGTCGTGCGTCACGACCTGCTTGGCCGCGTCAGCTTGATTGCATTCGCGTGTTTGTCCTTGCTTTGTGCCTCCGATTTGCGCGCTTCGGATACGGCGCTTCCGGACGTACACGCGCGCACGTTCGCGTTGGTCGACTGTAACAGCAACGGTACGGAAGACAGCGCCGACATCGCCGCCGGCACGAGCGTTGATTGCGACACCAACGGCATTCCAGATTCTTGCGATCCGGACGGCGACAACGACGGCGTTATCGACGCCTGCGACAACTGTCCGGTTACGCCGAACGCCGACCAATGCGATGAGAACGGTGACGGTGTCGGGGAGGAATGCGCACCACTTGGCCGCGGCAAACACTTGAATGACGTTTGGGAATTCGACCTTGTAACCCACGAATGGACGGAACTGCATCCGGGGGGCGATTACTTTCCGGCAGAGCGGTTTTCAGCTTACGACTACGACCCGACACGCCATCAGTTCATCGTAGTCGGCGGCGAAAGCGACTGCACGGCGGCGACGAACAAGCCCTACGTGCTCAATCTTTCGCCGCGCGGCGGTGAGACCTGGGAATACGTGGAATTTCAGGGAAGCGGCGGGCGGATGGAGGGATTCAATCCGGGCTTCTTCAATGCAGCGGGCGACAATTTCGCGAAGTTCAACTGGTGGTTCCAGCCCCGGGTTTTCGACCGCGATACGTGGGTCTGGGCGATCCATATGGTCGAGGGTGAACCGCCGCCACCGGGGTCGCAGTACTACCGCAGCGAGATGCTGGTGTTCCAGGCTGCGTGGAGTCGGGTGGTTTTTTCGAGCGGAGCCGATGCGTACGCGTACCTCGTGAATTCCAGGGAATGGACGCATCTGGCGTCGGGGACCACGGTTCCGGAAGAGCGAACATTCGGGAGCCTGGAATACGATGCCGATGCCCAGTTCGCCGTGCTGTATGGCGGAAAGGGGGCGTCGGGGCAACTGGACGACACTTGGATGCTGCGTGTTTTCGGCAGCAATGCCAACTGGACAGAGGTGCATCCGGCGCATTCTCCCGGCGCGCGTTCGCAGCACACGTCTGCGTTCGATACGCTCCGCAAACGAACGGTCGTCTTCGGCGGGTTGAAGACAGACCAACCGATTCCTCTGCCCGACTACTTTTCGCTGAACGATCTGTGGGCGTTCGATGGGTCCGACTGGGTGGATCTTTCACCGCCATGCAGTGAGCGCCCGCCTTCGCGCCGGGGGGCGATGATGATCTACGACCCGGTGTACGATCGTTTGATCCTGACCGGCGGCGAGGCGTATCCCGGCGAGGATGCGGATGTGGATTGCGTGATCGATCCGCTGGACAACTGTCCGGGCACCGGCAACGCGGATCAGGCTGACTTCGACGGTGACGGCGCGGGCGACGCATGCGATCCCGACGTTGACAATGATGGAATTGCCAATGGCGACGACGCGTGCCCATTCACTGCGCCAGGCACAGCCGTCACGCCAAATGGGGGTCCATTGGGCGATTGGGACGAGAACTGCATCGTCGAGCCCGCCGACTACCGGGCGATGGAGAACTGCCTGAGCGCGTCGGGCCCGGGCGACCCGGTCGTGCTTCAGGATTGCCGCGACTTCTACGACTTCGACGGCGACAGCGATATCGACCTGCGCGACTTCGCAAGCCTCCAAGCCGCGATCACGGTTGAGTGATTCTGCCGCCCTTCGCAGGGCTGTGCCATCGTGTGGTTCATTTCGCCACCAGGGTTCGCGCCCCTGGCTAAATTCTTACGCCCCTGCGGGGCGTCGTTGCCGACGACCCTTCAATTGTTTGTGAGCCGTTTTTCTTCCGCGATCCGCCGGTATGCGGCCAGCGCGGCGTTGCGCGCGTCGGCGTGGTCCATGATGGGGTTGGGATAGGTCAATCCGAGTTTAACGCCAACGGATTCGAGGATGTTTGGGCGCGCGGTGTGTGGTTCGAAGATGGCTGGTGCTGGCAGCTTCGCGAGTTCGGGGACCCATTGGCGGATGTAGTTGCCTTGGGGATCGAACTTCTTGGCTTGGTTGGTCGGGTTGAAGATGCGGAAGTAGGGGGCTGCGTCGGCTCCGCAGCCCGCCGTCCATTGCCAGCCGAGCGTGTTGCTCGCGAGGTCGGCGTCAACGAGCGTGTCCCAGAACCATTCCGCGCCTTCCTGCCAGGGGATGAGCAGGTCCTTCGTGAGAAACGACGCGACGATCATGCGGGCGCGGTTGTGCATCCAGCCCGTGTGCCAAAGTTGACGCATGGCTGCGTCCACGATTGGGAAGCCCGTCATGCCGCGCTGCCATTGGCGAAGCGCTTTGCGATTACGCGACCATGGGAACTTCGCGAACTGCGCGCGTAGCGGTGCCCGCGGGGTCTTGGGAAAGTGGTAGAGCAGGTGGTACGCGAACTCGCGCCAGCCGATCTCCGCGAGAAACGTTGACGCACCAGCCGATGCCGATGCGGCGCTGTCCGCAAGCACGTGCCAAACCTGTCGCGGGCTGATCTCGCCGAAGTGCAGATGGGGCGACAACATGGATACGCCGTCCTCGTCCATGCGATCGCGGCCCTTGTCATACCCGGTGACGCCGTTTTTGATGAACGCGTTCAGACGTTTACGCGCGCCGGTTTCTCCAGGGCTCCAAGTGGCGCGCATCCCGGCAGTCCAGTCAATCGTGGGTTCGAGTTTGAGGTCGTCGATCTTCAACGACGATGGCCATTTCGCAGGCGAGGGGATGCGACGCGGCGTCGGTGCGATGGCATCGACCGGCAGGCTGAGGCACGTCTTCCAGTACGGCGTGAACACCTGGTACGGTCCGCCCGTCTTCGTCTGAATCGTCCACGGTTCGTTTAGCAGGCTGGCGTTGAAGCTCTCGACTTCGATGCCGTCGTCGGTGAGCCCGCGTTTGACCTGCGTGTCACGCGCGATGGCTGCGGGTTCGTAGCGCCGGTTCCACAAAACAGCCTCCGCGCCCGTCGTCTTGATCAGTTTGCGCAGCGTGGGCAATGCATCGCCCGTTTGCACGATCAAGCGCGAGTCGAGTTTGCGCAACGCGTCATCAAGCGCGTGGAGCGATTGGTGCAGCCACCAGCGACTCGCTGCCCCGAGCGGCCATTCGCCTTCTTCGTCCGGTGACCAGATGTAGACAGGAACAACGCAACCACGCGCGATCCCCGCGCGCAACGCGAGGTTGTCCGCGATACGCAGGTCATGACGAAACCAGACGATGGCGGTTCGCGTGCTCACAATGCTTCTTGGATAACGCCATGCCGCGCATCGTCAAGTTTGTTTAGGCGAGTTAGTCAGGTAGCTGGGTGGCCGGGCTATTGCCCGCCGAGATGAGTCATGTAGCTGCCGGTTAGGAGTCCGCACAAAGTAAGAAACGTTTCGTTCCATCGGTACGTCGAATCAAAACGCAGCATTAACGCGAATCGCCGGCGGGCAATAGCCCGCCCTACAGGTCGTCGGACTCGGAGTTTTCCTCACCGTCGACTTCGACGGTGGCGATGATCGGGCGTTCAAATGCACCAGCCGATGGGCGAACCGCGAGCGTGCGGAACCACATCCATCCCGGTACGCGCGGCATATCCGCGACGCGGAGCAGCAGCGGAATCGTCAGCAGTCTGCCAACCGACGAGATGATGAAAATCACCGTGTACGCGTAGTGATTCACGCCCGTGAGCCGCAGCAGAAATCCGCCGAGGAGTGCGCCCGTCGCGATGGCCGACGCGTTGAGCACGTTGTACGACGTAAGGATGCTGGTGCGTTGTTCGTCGCGGATCATTTCGAAGAGCAGCAGGAACGTCGCAAACTCATAGGTCCCCCACATCACGCCGCTGATGACCTGGAGCACCACAAGATACGTGGGGCTTGGCGATACGCCCCACAGCACAGCCAGTGGAATCACGCCCACGCCGCCAATCCAGAGCAACGCCTTCGGCCCGAAGCGGCGCGCAAACGCACCAGCGGCTGGCATCGTTGCAGCCTTCGCGAGAAACGCGGTGCCCAGCAGCATCATGTACGTCGCGTACGGCAGCTTGAGTTCGCCGAGCATGTACGGCGTAAAGTACGGAGCAGCCAGGTGTGTCGTCACCGTGAGCGCCAGCATGTACGCGATCAACCTGCTCTCGCGTTTGTGCAGACGGCGCACGAACGCGATCAGCGATACGCGTTGTTCATTCGCGATCGGCGATCGCGGCTCGCGTTGGCGCTTGAGGAAGCACGCGGAGATGAATCGCGCCAAGCACGCGACGACAAAGAGGATTGCGAACCCGGAAAGCCGGCGATCCTGGTTGGTCGCCCACTGAAGTATTCCGCCACCGGTCAACAATCCGCCGAGCACCGCGACCTGTGCGAGCAGTGATCGCTTCGAAAAGAACCCGGCACGCAGCGTTCGCGGAATCGCCCGCGACATCCACGTGTTCCACGCCGGTCCGGTGGCCATACCGGCAGCCCAGTAGAACGTGGCGATGAGGAACACCGCCCATGCGGGTATCCCGCCGCGGGCAGCGGCGAGTGCCAGCGGAACGAAGCACGCAGCCTGTGCGAACGCGCAAAGGATCACCCAGCGTCGATGCGTGCCCGCGAACTGAATCAGCCGCGGCGAGACGAGTTGCAGGCTCGCGCCCGCAAGCATGGGGACAGCCGCGGTGAGTCCCGCAAACACTTCGCCAAGTCCGACAGCGAGTACGAACGCGGGCAGGTAGGCTTCGCCGATGCCGACCATCACGCTGAACGCGGCACCATCGGCGATGCTCGCGCGCATACTGGTGCGCAGCGAACCGCTCGCGCGCGGACTCGCATTGCGGGTGAGCGATTCGTTGGGTGGTTCACTGACTGACGGCAAAGTCCGTCCCCTTACGTGGATCGTCGCCGGCGAAAGCGCCGACGCATGTCCATGGTAATGTTAGTCGGAAAACGTGAGGCGGCAGCTTGCGGACGATGATTCACTTCATTTGAAAGCTTTAGCGCAACGTGAAGAACACGACCACGGCGAGGGCCCAACAGTAATAGCAGAAGTAGTGCAATTTGGCGCGGTGCACCGCCACGAGCAGCAGCCGCAGCGCGACGTACCCCGTGACGGTCGCAACGAGGGTGCCGACGATGAGCGGGCCGTTGATCAGCGTCGATAGCTGATCGGTGCCGCTTTCGAGCACGTCCTTGGCTTTGAGGGCCGCGGCTCCGCAGATCGCGGGGAAGGCCATCAGGAAGCTGAACTCGCCCGCCCACTTGCGTTTCATCCCCAGCATCAGCGCCAGCGAGATGGTCGTGCCGCTTCGCGAGACGCCGGGCGTGATCGCGATGCCCTGTCCGGTTCCGACGATGATCGCCCGCCACCAGCCCATCCGCCGCCACCCGCGACGCGTTCGCGGCAGCTTTCCCGTGATCCAAAGCAGCGAACCGGTGAAGAGCAGACCGGCGGCGATCCATTGCGGTTTGTCGAAGGCCGCCTCCAGCGTGTCCTTGAGCCCCACGCCGATGATGCCCGTCGGCACGCACGCGACCACACCGAGCAACGCGATGTGCAGGGCTGCGGGCCGGCGGCGCGGTTTGCTCGTGACGTCGCCAGCCAGACCGGAAGCAAAGCGGCGGACCTGCGAGAAGAAGACAGCCGTCACCGCGACCAGCGTGCCCAAATGGACCGCGAGATCGAAAACGATCATCGCGTTGGTATCCGGGTCCAAGTCCATCAGCCGCTGCACCAGCGCGAGATGCCCGCTGCTGCTAACCGGGAGGAACTCCGTCAGACCCTGGAGGACGCCCAGGACGATTCCCTGCAAGTAAGTGAGTTCGTTCACGCGGCGTCGGCCTCGCTGAGAACGTGCCGCGATTGCATCAGGTAGGGCAGCATCGAAAGTGTGGTCACCGCCACCGTGAGCCAGGCGAGCGCCGTCTTGATCCACGCGAACGACGGGCCGTTCGCGGTCGGGTCGATGTGGGCAACGAAGAACATGAGCACGGGGGCGGTGATGCTTTGCAGCACCATCTTGGCTTTTCCAAAGTTCACCGCGCCGAAGGAGATGCCCCGCGCCTCGGAGAACCCGCGCAAACCCGTCACCAGCAACTCGCGCCCGAGGATCACCACGACCATCCACGGGTACATGCGCGTCGCCTGCTGGCCGCTTTCCTCATGAAAACTGGAGCCCGCGAGGAAGACGAACGCACCGCACACCAACACCTTGTCGACGAACGGATCGAGCACCCGGCCCATCGCGGTGACTTGGTTGTGCTTGCGCGCCAGGTAGCCGTCGAGCCAGTCGGTCGCGGCTGCCACGATGAAAATGACGATGCACACGTCGAGCACCCAGGGGTGCGGCGTGCGGATGTCGAACTGCGCGAGGAATGCGAAGAAGACGATCGCAAGCACCAGCCGGGCGAGGGTGATCTGGTTGGGGAGGTTGAGCTTCATCGGCAAAGCGGATGGTCAATGCATGTCGCGATCGTGCCCAGGTCCATCCATGAACCTGTTGTCGCAAGCTGTTTTCTGTTGCGACGTATATCAGAACCCCTCGCGCCAAGCGAGCGGCAATTGTGCGATTGCACTAGGTCGTCGTTCGGCCCCGCGCTTGGCGCCCGGGGTTCTGATGCCTACGCCAGCGTGGTCAGACGCACGTCGCTGGGTTCGGCGATCAGGTCGTAGTCGACCGAGCCGGTGCAGCGGACGCGGACGAAGTCGCCCGGGTTGAACGGCCCGCCGCGCACCCAAGTGACGCTGTCGACCTCGGGAGCTTGGCCCGCATGCCGCGCCGGCTGATGCGGTTCGCCCTTGCCGATATCGACGGGCGGTCCGTCAATGATCACCTCGAACGACTGGCCGCGACGCTTCGCATTCTTCGCGAAGGCGATCTCCTGCTGCGTAAGCATGAGTTCCTCGCGACGACGCAACTTGGTTTCGTCGTCGAGCTGCTCTTTCATGCGGCCCGACGGGGTATCCGGTTCCAGCGAGTACGGGAAAACACCCAGGGCGTCAAACTCGTATTCGCGGATGAACGCGAGCAATTCCTGGTGCTCCTCCTCCGTCTCGCCAGGGAAGCCGCTAATCAACGTGGTACGCAGCGCGACGTCGGGCATCCGCGTGCGAATGCGGTCGAGCAAGTCGATCGTTTCCTTGCGCGTCACGCGACGGTGCATGCCCTTGAGCACGCGGTCGCTGATGTGCTGGAGCGGCATGTCGACGTACTTGACGATCTTCGCGCAGTCCGCGATAGCGTCAATCATCGCGTCTGAGAACACCGACGGGTACACGTACATCAATCGCAACCACGAAACGCCATCGACGCGGTCGAGTTCGCGAAGCAGTCCCGCGAGACCCGGTTCGTAATCGAAGTCGAATCCGTAGCTGCTCGTGTCCTGGCCGATGAGGGAAAGCTCCACGGCGCCGTCCGCGACCAGTTCACGCGCTTCGCGCAGGACGATCTCCGGCGGCTTGCAGTGCATCGGTCCGCGGATCGACGGGATGGTGCAGAAGGTACATTTCTGGTCGCAACCCTCGCTGATGCGCAGATACGCCCAGTGTCGCGGTGTGATCCGCAGGCGCGCCACGTCGAGATTGACGAACGGGTGATAGTCGCCGAGATACTGATCGACCTCTTTGCGTTTGCGTTTTCCGGTGAGCACCGCCTGCACCACGTCGTCGCGGCGATGCACGCCGACCAGCGCGTCGATGCCTGGAACGCGATCGCTGATCGCCGTGCCGTCGCGCTGCACCAGGCAACCGGCGACGACGATGCGCTTAAGCCGCGACTTGCGATTGTGCTTCGACCGAACAAGTTCGCCGATCACCTCATCGGCTTCGGTGCGCGAGGCTTCGAGAAACCCGCACGTGTTGACCACGACGACGTCGGCGTCATTCTCGTCGGCGCAGAACTCGCACCCGGCTTCGGCGAGCTGGCCGAGCATCTTCTCCGAATCGACGGTATTCTTGGCGCAGCCAAGTGAGACAAAGGCGACGCGCGTGGGCTGGGTCATGTTCAGTAGACTCGCGTAATATTCGGTCCAAACCTCGCGGGCATTGTAGTGTGCGTCGCGGATTAGTGAAGCGCGGGCGCTGTTTCCAGGGGTTGGTGAAGTGCGTTCGCAACCGGCGAAATGTTTGCACGTTTGCCGGGCCTCCGCATACAATCCCGCCAGCGAAGCAAGCAGGATTTAGCGATATTCGGACGTAGCAGGCAGCGATGCCCGGGAGCGACCACATGGCGGAGAAGACCAACGCACGCGCCAAGCTGGAAACCGTTGAACCCCTCGGGGAACGCGTGCTGATCCGCAAGGACGAGGACAAGAAACGCACCAAGGGCGGTATCGAACTGCCCGATTCCGTCGAGATCCCCACGATCACCGGACGCATCGTCGCCGTCTCCGCGCAAATCGAAGCCGATGACGACTTCCCCATCCGCCAGTACGACAAGGTGCTCTTCAACCCCAAGCGCGCCATCCCGGTCGATTTCGAAGCCGACAACCAGCTTTTCGTCGTGCCGATCGAAGACGTCGTCGCGGTCTTCCGCAAAGTGAAATGATCGTCCCCAAGGTGAAACTCCATCTCCAAGGTGATTGACGTGCCCAACGAGCCAACCTTCTCCACACCACTGCTGATTGGAATGATCCACCTGCCGCCGCTGCCGGGCAGCCCCGGGTTTGCGGGCGGTGGTTCTGGTAATGGTGCCGGCGGTTTCATCGAGCATGCCCTGCGCGACGCGCGAACGCTGGCGGACGCGGGCTTTCGCTATGCGATGGTTGAGAATTTCGGCGACGCGCCGTTCGCAGCCGATTGTGTCGCGCCGGAGACGGTGGCGGCGATGGCGTTGGTGGTGTACGAGGTGCGGCGGGCGACCGGGCTGTCGGTGGGCGTGAACTGTTTGCGGAATGACGCGCGTTCGGCACTGGGCGTGGCTGCCAGTGCGGGCGCGGACTACATCCGTGTGAACGTGCACTCGGGAATGGCTGCGACCGATCAGGGCATGATTACCGGTAAAGCCGATCAAACGGTGCGCGCGCGGTCGCGCATCTGCCCGCAGGTGCGCATCTTCGCCGACGTACACGTGAAGCACGCGGTGCCAATCAACCAGCCGGACATCGCGCTGGCGGCGGAGGAAACTGCCTATCGCGGAAAGGCCGATGCAATCATCGTTTCCGGTTCGAGCACGGGCAGGCCGGTGGACCTCGCCGCACTTACGCAGGTCAAGCAGGCTGTGCCCGACAAGCTGGTGCTCGTCGGCAGCGGGGCGACGGCGGACTCAATCGGTGCATTGCTCGATGCGTGCGATGGCGCGATCGTAGGGTCGTCGTTGAAGCCCGGCGGTGATATCGCGGCAGCGATCGATGCGACGCTGGCGAAGCGATTCATGCAGGCGGTGGGTGCGTGAACGCGGATCGAAGCGCGTAGGGTGGGCATTGCCCACCAAGCGAATCGTATTGTGGTGCAGGCATCTTGCCTGCACATGCAGCCAGGATGGCTGCACCAAAAACGGTCGGCAATGCGCTCACCGCATTCAGAAAATGATTCGTGACGTTCCTTCGAGAATTGCGCCCGTCGCAATTCGGATGGTGGGCAGTGCCCACCCTACGATTCCATGACCAAACCGATTCTTTATATCGCAGCCCCCGCGAGTCCGGGCACGACCGTGCTGGCTGCGTTGGGAATTCCCAGTGCGGAGGCGTTTCTCGACAAGATCCAGGAAGTCGTTGGCGACGCGTTTGTCGTACGCGGTAAGCCGGCGCTCATCGACGGAGAATACGACGACAAGCACGGCGGTCGGCGCGATGATGCCGCCCGCGTGCGCGAACTCAATCGCGTGATGGCTGATGACCGTGTTGCCGGTCTGGTCGCGGCGCGCGGCGGCGGGTGGATGACGCGGATTCTCCCCGACCTGGATTTCTCGCTGCTCGATCGCCGCAAGACGACGTTCACGGTGTTCGGGTTCAGCGAGATTACGCCGATGGTGAATCTCGTGGGGCTGCGGCGCAAGGGGCTCGGATGCTACTACATGACACCGGGCTTTCCCGTGAGCGGGATGTCGCGGTGGGGCAGGTTGAACATCGACAAAATCGCACCGGGCAAAAGGCTCACGGGCAAGCGGGCGTACGATTTCGCCGAGCGCTGGGCGAAGGGCAAACGCGACGAGCAATTCGCTCAGTATTTTCGCGATGTCACCGCGATCCTGACGGGCAAAGCCCCGCAACGGGCGCTGACCGGCAAACTGGTAGCCGGGCGCTTGCCGAAGACGTCGACCGCGACGTTCATCGGCGGCTGCATGTCGCTGGTGACCCCGCTCACCGTGGCTGCTTATCAGAAGGTCATCTCGCCGCGCGGCAAATGGATCGTGCTGGAGGACCTTGAGGAATACCCCTATCGCATCGATCGGCAGATCGCGCACCTCAAGCTCGCGGGCTGGTTCGAGCAGTGCGCCGGCGTGATGATCGGCGACTTCCACATGGGCGACGACGACCAGCAAGCCGAGACGCTGGAAATTCTCAAATTCCACCTGCCCAAGGGCCGCAAGCTTCCGATCATCACCACCAGCGAAGTAGGCCACACCTGGCCGCAAGCCGTCCTGCCCATCGGCAAACCGGCGAGGCTCCGCACGGACGAGCGTGCTCGTGGACGATCCGACATCGCAATTGATGTTGATTGGTCTGGCTACCGCGCAGACTAGGCTGGCGAGCATTGCCTTCGTGTTTCTTCGCATCCCCAAATCCGTTGGGCCTGCGTACTGGCAACTGATGCTTGCGCGAGCTCGTACTTCACCTTCCAACCGCTCCGCACCTTCGCCGGCTGCGTGTGGATGCTGTTCGCACGCCCGATGACCGGCAGCATCATCCCGGGTGTGCTCGCCCACATGGTGATCAACTCTCTCGCCTGGGTTGAGTGGTAACCCACCCGCTATGCAGTGGCAGCGGAATTCGCCGATTTCACAACCGGTGACTCGGCGGAGTTCGAGGTCGCGGCCGCTTCGTGCCGGCTCGAAAGGCCGGAGAGTTTCCCCAATTCCCCAGCCTGCGAGTAGCTGGGATGCTCCGCTCACGAATCCGCGCGCGGGCGAAAACTAAGCATTGGCATTTCCAGTTGAACCCTTACGCGCCGACTCGTACACTTGCAGCCCACGGCGGCTAATTGCACATGGTCGGGAGCCTGTTGCATCGCCGCCACGTCCCAGGTGCGCGGTCATCATGTCTTCCCCAATGTCGACAAATGCGCGTGCAATCCGCTCCGTGCGCGCATCCGTACGGTGGTACGCAGTCGGTACCGCGGGTTCGCGTATCCGCGTGCTCGCATTCAGTGCAATCGTCGCAATAGCCGCGCGCACGCAAGCGGCTGTCCTCTTCGGCGAGGACTTCGAAAGCGGCAACGCCCAGGGCTGGACCATGGGCCCCGCCGCCGGCGACACCGCCACGCAAGGCGCTTGGATCATCGGCGATCCCGTCGGTGCTGTTAACGACGGCGAACCCTCGCAACCCGAGTTCCCCGCAAACGGCAGCGGCTGCGCATTCACCGGCCAGAACCCAACCGGTTCGCCGTCCGCCTACGATGTAGACGACGGCGTCGCGTGGCTGCTTTCACCACCCATCGACCTGACCTCAACCCATACTGCAACCCTCACCTACACCCGCTGGTACTACCTCCACGACCTGAATGAAGACGACAAGGATTACTTCAAGGTGCAGGTTCGCGATGTCAATTCCTCCGCGTGGACAACCGTGGAGTTTCTCGGCGATGATGTGAATTACAATGCCTGGGAACAGGTGAGTTATTCGCTTGAGGGGTTGGTCACACTGCCCGCGACGATTCGCGTCCGGTTCGGCGCGTCGGATGGTCCCTACGCGCCCGGCTTTGATACCAAGTTCAACATCATCGAAGGCGCGATCGACGACGTCCAAATCACGGGTACTGCTGGTTGCACCAGCGATACCGACTGCGCCGCCACCGAATACTGCGACCTGTCGGGCGAATGCGCGCCCTACGGCGATGGCGATTTCGATCACGACGGTGACGTGGACCTGGCTGATTTGCGCGCGTTTCAGTGTTGTTTCGGATTGGTGGCCGCCGATGACTGCCTGCCCGCCAACCTCGCCGGCGACGTGCTCATCTGGCACGAAGACGCCATCGCCATCGTCGACAATGCCAGCGGCCCGCACTGACCGCGACTATCGGCCCGCAGGTTGCAATTCACGCCCGAACTCAACTGCCACTTTCTTGGGAAATTATGCAGACGCCGCGGCGCCATTCGGTTATGATAAGGTGTACGGGCCGGTAGAGATTTGGAGCAGTTCGGTACGGACTAAAGGGCAGTTTCGAGCCACGGCAAGTCGGTCGGGATTCATGGGAGTGTCGCCATGACCTACACGCCATCTGAGTCGGAACGATCGGTGGCAGCAGCGGTGCAGGTGCTGTCCGTTGGGTTGTTTTTCATCCCCGCGCTCGTCATTCTGCAAACGCGCTGGAAGGAGTCCCCATACATCCAGCTTTGGGCGAAAGCCAATCTCATCTGGTCGCTGTTCCTGGTTGTTCCCTTGGTTACGCTCGTGCTGTTGCGTCTTCTCGTCGATGCGGGGGACGTCTACTTCGTTGTCTGGTCGGCCCACATGATGATGGTGGTTGTCTGCGCTTT
Organism: Phycisphaerales bacterium; assembly: GCA_020639095.1. GTDB lineage: Bacteria > Planctomycetota > Phycisphaerae > UBA1845 > UBA1845 > JACKHG01. The sequence continues at coordinate 36,905 of JACKHH010000007.1, forward strand.
TGCGTCCATGTTCAACCGGCCCATCGGCTATTTCATCATCACCAAGCGGTACTGCCGCGCGGAAATGGCGGGCGTCTTCGGCGCTGCCATGGTACCCGACTACAAACCAACCGCCACCGCGAAGACCTCCTCCGATATGCTCGACTGACAGGGTTCCCGCAGCGTTCAGTTACCGGTCTGTTGCGCCCCGGCACGTCCAGCGCACGGTTCGCCGGCCCGGATCGCGCACCGGCAGCGCCGGGAATCCAGCGATTTGTGCATCCCTTCGTCGCAACCGCCTGAAACGTTGCTGTTACACGCTGCCCACCCAAAGATTCCCGCGTTCCTCGTTGCGCGTGTGTCACTTGATCGTTCGCCGACCGATACTCTATAACGTCAGCAGTCAGCGCCGGTACCGTTGCAGCGCGGCGCGCCCGTCGACACATTGGAGCCCGAACAGGCCATAACCAAAAGTGAGGTGTACACCCATGATGTCCCGCAATTCTTGCTCGTCCGCTCAATGCGCGGTGGTCCGTAAGCTTCCCCAGCGACTTGCGACGTGCGCGCTGGTCGCCGGCTGTGCGCTCAGTCTGTGCGCAACCGTCCGCGCGCAGCAAGCCGACGCGACAGCGCCCGCAGCCACACCCGCACCGGGCCCGAACGACGCACTGCTCTCGAAGCAGATCCCGATCGCTGAAGTCGACGAGCCGCGACATGACTTCGGGACCGTCTGGGCGACCGAAGCGCTTCAGCACGCGTTCGTCATTCGCAATGCGGGCGATGAGCCGTTGCGCATCATCCGCGTCAAACCGTCGTGCGGGTGTACGGTGGCTGGCGAATATCCCGAGACCATCGATCCGGGCAAGACCGGTTCGTTCCCGTTCCAGCTCAACGCGAAGCACATCAACGGCAAGTTCACCAAGTCGGTTACGGTCACGACCAACGACACCAAGAACAGCCAGATTTACCTGTCGCTTTCGGGCGAGGTGCGCAAATTCATCGATATCGAGCCAAGCCTCGTCCAGTTCGGCCGGGTCAAGGTTGACTCGGTCATCACCAACAAGGTGATGCTCACCAACAACACCGACAAGCCCCTTGAGATTTCCCTGGGCGACAAGCAGAACGTCAAATGCTTCGGCGCCGAGATCAAGGAGCTCGAACCGGGCAAGAAGTTCGAACTTACCGTGACCGCTCACCCGCCGTTCGAGACCGGCATCAACCGCGTCACCATCCCGATCAAGACAAACATCCCGGAGCAGGACACACTTGAGGTCGCATGTGCTGCCACGTTGCCCGAACGCATCGAACTGCGTCCTGACAAGCTGCAGATTTCGAGCCCCGTCCGCGCCGAAACGGTTCGCCGTTTCTCGCTGACCAACAACGGCGAAGAACCGCTGCACATCACGTCAGTGGAGTCATCCGACCCCCGCCTTCTCGTCGAGTCGAAGGCACTTGAGGATGGTCGCAAGTATCAGCTTTCGGTCACCGTTCCGGTGAACTACGCGAATCCGCCCGCCGGCGCTTCCATCGTCATCAAGACCGATGACGCGAAGGACGCGGAGTTGAGCCTGCCGGTCATCGCCCACAAGTCGACGCCCCGCAGAACGCCCTCGCGCCCAGCCATGGGCATGCTCGGCGAGCCCGCGCCGGACTCGAAGGCCGGCACGTTCGACGGCAACGTGATTGAGGTGGGCGGCAAGCAGGACAAGGTGCAGGTCCTGGTGTTTTACGCGTCGTGGTGCGGCTTCTGCCGCCGCGCGCTGCCCAAGGTCGAGGCGCTCCAGGAGAAGTACGCCGACAACAAGGACGTGCAGTTCATCGCGGTCAACCTCGACGAACGCTCAGGCCGGCGCGCCCGCACCGAAGACGAAACCATCAAGCACTACCACGAAATGAAACTCACCATGCCCATGGTGATGGACGCGGAAAAGGAAATCGCGAAGCCCTATAAGGTCACCAGCTTCCCGACGATGTTCGTCGTCGGCAAGCAGGGCGACATTGAAGCCGTTCACGTCGGCGCCCGCGCGGGATTCGACGCCACGATGGCCGGGCAGATCGACATGCTGCTCGCGGGCAAGACGCGTGCGGACTTCCCGCGCGGTCTCGCTTCCGTTCCGATTCAGCCCGACATCCGCACGACGCGCGCCACCGTGCAGACCGCAGCGGACTCGTCCTCGGACGATGACGATGAATCGTCCGACAACTAGTCGGGCGTTTCCGCCGGTGAGGTTTCCAACCCGGTAACGACTGACGCATACGCAAAGCGCACTGGGCGGCATCCGGTTTTCGGGTGTCGCCTTTTTGCTGCGCGCAAAACGGCATTGTCGCGGCTGCGTAGCGCATTGGTGCGTTCTTCACACATGCCGTTACAACCGGACCACCTGCCACGACGTCCGAGAACAAAACGGCATTTCTTAACTTCATGTCAACGCGCGGGTTACTGCAATCTTCACGCATCGCGGATTCGCAATCGCAATTGGCACTGGGCGTGCATTTCACCAGGCATGCGGCACCACTAGCTGTGTCGCACCGCAATCTGGTAGCATGGCCCCGAGAGGGCGGAAGGACAGGTGTTAGTGATGAACGAGAATACGTTCCAGAAGAAGCTGGCGGAGCTGGTCGCCGAAATCGGGACGCTACCGGACGCCGATCGTGCAAAGCTTGAATTGCTCGCCGAGGAAACCAAGCAGCGGCACCAGAAGCTCAAACAGACGGTCAACAACTTGCAGGAAAGCATCGACTTCCTGCGACTCTCGATCAAGTATTTGCTCTTTGATCTCGAAGCCACGCGCCGCGAAAACCAGCAGATGCGCAAGATGCTCGAAGAGGGCGACAAGACCGACGATCAGGGCATGAATGATTTTTAGGCTTGAGGCTTGAGGCTTGAGGCGTGATGTGTGAGACCTGAGGGTTGAGACCTTGGACCATAGACCATAGACCATAGACCATAGACTTTGGACCATAGACTTTGGACCTTGGACTTGGGACCTTGGACCTCCAACGCGAAGCAACGCCGTTGATGCCTCGCCAACCCGCCGAACAATTCGCAAATGGCGACAGCGAACTTGTGGTGCAGGCTTCCAGCCTGCACCACACTTTTTTGCGCGCAGCAATAGCGCGGCGCGTTCGCCTCGACCCGTAAAGGTCCCTTACTCAATTGACGCCAAAGGCGTCACTGCCCATAGCCCAGGGTTGTCGCGCAGCGACTACCCTGGGTACGCAACGCAACAATCAAAAAAACCCCAAAGGGGTTGCGGCCTGTCACCTGAATTGGGACGCATTTCACGCGCGTCAAACGAAATGAACGACGCCGGGGGGCTGCAATGACCGCTAGACCGTCTCGCGCGGCGCCAATTCCAACTCCTGAAGCGCCAACAACGCTGCCCGCTGCTCCGCTTCCTTCTTGTTGGGCGCCCACGCACTCGGGAACCGGCGTGCGTTGATCACCACCGCCACCTCGAAGCACTTGCTGTGATCCGGACCCTTCTCGTCCAGCGCTTCGTAACGCGGCGTCGCAGCCAGGTGCTTCTGCGCGTGCTGCTGAAGGAATGATTTGTAGTTGTCCTTGTTTTCCGACTTCGCGGTCCGCTGCACGTGCCGGTGAATGTGCGTGAGCACGAACTCGCGAACGGCATCGATTCCGCCGTCGAGATACATCGCCGCGACGAACGCCTCGAACACGCCGGCCTTCACCGAGCAGGGCACTTCGGCATGATCCGCCATACCCTTGCCGACGCGCAGCATCTCGCCGAGGCCCAGCTCATCCGCCATCTTCGCGCAGATCCGCCGTGATACGACGACCGATTTGATCTTGGTCAGTTCGCCTTCCAGCTTGTCCGGATACTTATCGAAAAGGTCCTCGCAGACGATCATCCCGAGGATGGCATCGCCCAGGAACTCCAGACGTTCATTGCTGGAGAGACGGTTTTCCGCGAGTGAGGCGTGGGTGACAGCCGCGATAAGCAGGTCGGGGTTCTGGAAACGATACCCCGCCACCTGCTGCGCGTGGTCGAGCAGCTCGGCAGTGGACACAGGTATACGAGCTCCCTGCGGGCCAGTGGCGAAGTCCGCGCGACGACCAGGGCCCAGCCAGATCGGCTCGCCCGGCGCGAAGTTCGGCAGTGGTCCGACACGAGTACCAACATCGCGTTCGCCCCGCTAGCGAACGCCAACTTCCCCTGCATTATAGCATAGCTTCGGCAGCGATCAGCAACGATATTGGCCCAACTTTTGCGCCAAACCCCGCCTGGCGCGTCCCATAAGCCGGTTTCGTCCTCAGATGACAGGGCATCGGGTGGCACTGACAAGCTTCGCCTGTCAGTGGAATTCTGAAGAGATCACATCCTAAAAGATGACGCACACCGTCAACCATGCTGCCCAGGTGGTGGGGCATCGAGTGAACAATGAGCGCTAATTGAAGCAACCAAACAACCGGCGTGTCATGGCTCCGACTTTGCCATCGCCGATCGCATTCTCGTCAACGCGGGTCACCGGCATCACTTCCATCGTGCTGCTGGTGATGAACACCTCGTCGGCTGACAGCAACATCGCGCGATCAAAATCACTCTCGTCGCAGGGAATGTCGAGCTTGCGCGCCTGCGCCAACAGATGGTCGCGCGTGATGCCATAAAGGATATGCGTGCTCTTGGGCGGCGTCCGCAGCACGCCGTCGCGGACAATAAACACATTGGCCGCCGCCGTCTCGCGCACAATGTCATCATCCGACACAATGAGTGCGTCGAAGAACCCGGCAGCGCGCGCCTCCTGTTTGAGCAGGATGTTCGCGAGCAGGGCGATCGACTTGATGTTGCACCGCGCCCAGCGATTGTCACGCACCGTCTTCAGCGCCACGCCGTCCTTCCGCAGCGCGGCATCGTAGACCGGTTTGGCTTTGAACGTCATGACCACGGTCGGCGTCACGCGTTCCGGCATCGCGTGATTGCGTGACGCCACCCCGCGTGTGATCTGGATGTAGACCATCACATCGCGATAACCGCAGCGCTCAATACCCGTCTTGACCAACTCCGCGACGCGCAGTTCCGCAAGATCAACACGCAACTCAATACCCGCAAGACTCGACGCGAGTCGCTCAAGATGCGCTTCCAATAGAAACGGCACACCGCCCGGCGCGACGATCACCTCATACACCCCGTCGGCGAACTGGAACCCGCGATCCTCGATCGAAACGCGCGCGTTCGCCACGTCGCAAAACTCACCATTCACACAGGCAATGTCCGGCATCGATAACTCCCGCAAGCAGTCCGCCAGCGCCCAACAGCGCTCGCCGAATTATATCGGCCGCACGGAAACTGCGGAATGATTCCAGGCGTGAAAACGGCTCAGGAAGTCGCGTGATGTGCGAGTGCATCGGTCAAAGCGCGGATGTGTGCCGGCGACGTGCCGCAACACCCACCGACCATCTCAACGCCCAACCCGACGAGCGGGAGCATCGCTGCGGAATAGACCTCGGGCGTATCCGGGTATTCCACGGTGTCGATGCGGAACTGCGGCTGACCCGCGCATGGCTGAACGAGTATGGGCGTGTCCGGCAGAAACTCGCGGAGTCGTCGCGCCAACGCTGCCGTCATCGTGCAGTCCAGGTTACAATTGGTCCCGATCGCGTCAGCCCCCGCGTCGACCAACGCCCGCAGCGCATCACCAGCCGCGTCACCCGCGAGCGTCAGAAAACCGCGCGGCGTACGTGTGAATGTGAGCGTCACAATCACTGGAACTGTGCCCGCGCGCCGACAAGCATTCAGCGCTGCCCGCGCCTCGCGCAAGTCATACATCGTTTCTATCAGGAGCACATCCGTACCGCCGTCACAGAGCGCGTCAGCCTGCTCCGCGAAGACATCTTCAAACAAGCGGCCATCATCATCGGAGACATACTGGCGACCAGTCGGACCCAAACATCCGGCTACGAACGATCCAGTCCGAGCCACCGACCGGGCAAGTTGAACCGCACATTTGTTGAGTTCGCCGACCCGATCCGCCAAGCCCGCCAGTGCGAGTCGGACACGATTCGCACCAAACGTATTGGTCTTATGCACCCGCGCACCAGCTGACGCATAGTCGGAATGCACGGCACGAATCAGATCAGGCTGCTCCAGTATGACCTGTTCGGGCGGAATGCCATCGGCTACGCCATGTGTGCGCATTTGCGTACCCATCGCGCCCTCAAAAACCAGCGGAAAGTGTCGCGTTATGACATCAGGCAGCGCCATGGCAATTCGCGAAGGTAGTCCACTAAAGCCATCCTGTCCAAACGTGGTACTGGCATTCAAAGTCGTACCCGTTCACGACAGAATTCGGTCAGGCATTCCGAGTTCCAATTCTCGTACTCGCGCCAGCTTCTCAGACCCCTGTGAGTTTTTTCAATTTGGCGTAGCGAAGAGGTATCTTGACGCAAACTCAAATAACCTGTCATTAAGGAAAGATAGCAATTCTCCACCTGGGTGGTACACTCATAATGATTGAGTCGCAGTTATTGGTGACTGACTCACACGATTTCTCTAGTCGGGGGACATCGCACATGCCCAACACGAAGATCAAAGAACTTGAATCCGTGGTTGCGAAGTTGCAGTCTGAGCGCGAGACGCACGTCGCAGCCATCGCGGAAATCGATGCCGCTTTCGAGAGCATGGGCATCTCTCCGGAAAGCGACACGCCGCGCCGCCGTGGTCGCAAGCCCGGCCCCAAACCCGGCACAAAACGCAAGAAACCGGGACCCAAACCAGGCAGCAAGCGTCGCAAGAAACCCGGCCCCAAGCCGAAAAAAACCAAGGCAAAAGGCACGCGCAAAGGTAAAGGCAAGGGCGACACGGGCAAGCGCTACGCCGTCAGCGGTACCAGCATGATCATCGACTTGGTGAAAAGTGCCGGCGCCAAGGGCGTCAGCGGTGGCGAGATCGACAAGAAGTGGAAGAAGCAGGGCCGCGCCGGCGGGGCGTACACCATCCTCGGCCAGCTCGTCAAAGCCAAGAAGATCAAGAAGACAAAGGTCGCAGGTCAGCGCGGCAGCGTCTACCTCGCCGCCTAGCTCGCCATACGAAGCAACATCAATCGGGATCAATCGGGGTGGGGCGGGTGGACACAACCCGCGCCACCCCGTTTGCCAGCGCACCCAACGATGGGCCGGACCGCGCCGACCGCCACGCTGTCAAAACGGCATCCACCCACGCCGCCTGCCCCGATCCCTGCCAACGTGGCAGCCTGCCGCCCGCACCTGCCACGACGCGGCGCGATTAGTAACCAACGCATCCACAACGGGTTACAGCGTTTTTCGTCGCCGCGACAGTTCCGGCACTCCCTTTGCATAGTCACTTGCGGGCAAGGTCCATCCCCATCCCGGGTGAAGGATCAGCCAGAGTGCAAGTAAACCCAATAGGGACAATCAGTTAAGGAGATGCACGCAATGGCGGTCAAGCAACTGGCGTTCGAAGAGGACGCACGTTACGCCCTGTTGTCAGGGGTCGAGAAGCTGGCGAATGCGGTCAAAGTGACACTCGGGCCCAAGGGCCGCAATGCCGTCATCGACAAGGGCTGGGGCGCCCCGACGGTCACCAAGGACGGTGTCACCGTCGCCGAGGAGATCGACCTCACCGACAAGTACGAGAACACCGCAGCCCAACTCGTCAAAGAGGCAGCCAGCAAGACGAGCAAGTCGGCGGGCGATGGCACCACGACAGCGACTGTGCTCACCGAAGCCATCTTCCGCATCGGTCTGCGCAACGTCACTGCCGGTACCGATGCCAACGCGATCAATCGCGGCATCGTAAAGGCCGTCGCTGCGATCACCGAGAACCTCAAGTCGCTCGCCAAGCCGGTCCGCGCCGGCAATCGTGACGACATCGTCAACGTCGCCTCGATCTCCGCGAACAACGACTCGGTCATCGGCAACGTCCTGGCAGACTGCTTCGCTGCCGTCGGCAAGGATGGCGCGATCACGGTCGAAGAGGGCAAGACGGCTGAGACCGGCATCGACATCGTCGAGGGCATGCAGTTCGATCGCGGCTACCTTTCGCCGCACTTCGTCACCGATCAGCAGGCGATGGAAGTCGAACTCGACAAAGCCCTCGTCCTCATCCACGAAGACAAGATCAGCAATGTGCAGAAGCTCGTTCCGCTGCTTGAGAAGGTCGCCAAAGCCAAGCGCCCGCTGCTCATCATCGCCGAAGACGTCGAAGGTGAAGCGCTCGCCACGCTCGTCGTGAACAAGATTCGCGGCATCGTGAACGTGTGTGCCGTGAAGGCTCCGGGCTACGGCGATCGTCGCAAAGCCATGCTCGGCGACCTCGCCGTCCTCACCGGCGGAAACGCGGTGATGAAGGATCTGGGCATCGAGCTGGAGAGCATCGAAATCAAGGACCTCGGCATGGCCAAGAAGGTCCGAGTGACAGCCGACAACACGACGATCGTTGAAGGCGCCGGCAAGACCGCGGACATCAAAGCCCGCATCGAGCAGATCCGCCAGGAGATCGAAGCCTCGACCTCCGACTACGATTCGGAAAAACTCCAGGAGCGTCTGGCCAAGCTGGCTGGCGGCGTGGCTCAGATCAACGTCGGTGCCGCGACCGAAACCGAGCTCAAGGAGAAGAAGGCGCGCATCGAAGACGCGCTGCACGCGACCCGCGCCGCGATCGAGGAAGGTATCGTCGCGGGCGGCGGCGTCACGCTCGTCCGTTCCATCGCCGCGCTCGACAAGGTCAAGACGAACGGTGACGAAAAGGTCGGCGTCGACATCATCCGCGAGGCGCTGGCTGTTCCGCTCCGCCAGATCGCGACCAACGCCGGCGAGCAGCCGGGCGTCGTGCTTCACAAGGTGCAACAGGGCAAGGACAACTTCGGTTACAACGCACTCACCGGCGAGTACTGCGATCTGGTGAAAGCCGGTGTCATCGACCCCGCCAAGGTGGTCCGCACTGCGCTGGAGAACGCCAGCAGTGTCGCGCGTCTGCTGCTCAGCACCAACTGCATCATCACGGAAAAGCCCAAGGATGACGACGGCGCAGGTGCCGGTCCGGGCATGGACGAAGACATGATGTAGTCGCGACTCTGTCGCGAATTTCGAATTACAAATGACGAATTACGAATTCTGATTCATCGATACACCAGATAAACGGAGGTTTGTTGCAATGGCTACCGCGACAGCGAAGAAAATGAAGATTCGTCCCCTCGACGATCGTATCGTGATTGAGCAGAGCACCGCGGAAGAGATCACCGCGGGCGGCATCGTCCTGCCCGATTCCGCCAAGGAAAAACCGCAGCGCGGCAAGGTCGTCGCCACCGGTCCGGGCAAGCTGCTCGACAGCGGCAAGCGCGGCGAGATGGACATCAAGAAGGGCGACGAGGTGTTCTACGCCAAGTACAGCGGCACCACCGTCGAGATCAACGGCACCGAGTACGTCATCCTCCGTGAGAGCGACGTCCTCGCAATCCTCGGCGACTAGCTCGCCCTGGCGTCGGTTGCCGAGCACAACGTGCCATTGGGGATTTGAGTTTCCCAATCGAGACAAGTATGTGGGACCGGCTTTCCAGCCGGTCACGACAGGCTGGAAAGCCTGTCCCACAATAGACCGAGGAGCATGACGATATGTCGTCCAAACAAATGATGTTCAGCCAGGAAGCCCGCCATCAGTTCCTGGAAGGACTGACCAAGCTCGCCAATGCCGTCAAAGTCACCATGGGCCCGACGGGTCACAACGTGGTGCTGCAAAAGTCCTGGGGCGCTCCGCGCATCACCAAGGACGGCGTCTCCGTGAGCAAGGAAGTCGAACTTGAGCAGCCCTTTGAAAACATGGGCGCCAAGATGATCAACGAGGTCGCCTCCAAAACCTCCGATGCCGTCGGCGATGGCACCACCACCGCGACCGTGCTGGCTGAAGCGATCTATCGCGAAGGCCTCAAGCTCGTGACTGCCGGTGTCAATCCCATGTCGCTCAAGCGCGGCATCGATCAAGCCGTGGCAGCCGCGGTCAAGAGCATCGCCGGCCAGTCGTCGAAGGTGAAGGACTCCAGCGACATCGAGAAGGTCGCGACCATCAGCGCCAACGGCGATCGCGAGATCGGCAAGCTGCTGGCGAGCGCCCTGGAAGCCGTTGGCAAGGAAGGCGTCGTCGAGATCGAAGAGGGCAAGACCTTCGAGACCGAGAAGGAAGTCGTCGAAGGCATGCAGTTCGACAAGGGCTACCTCTCGCCGTACTTCATGACCGATCCCGGCACGCTTGAGTGCGTGCTCGAAGACGCCTACGTGCTCGTCTACGAGAAGAAAATCTCCAACCTGCGCGAGTTTGTTCCGCTGGTTGAGTCGCTCGCGGGCAGCGGCAAGCCGTTCCTCATCATCGCCGAAGACGTCGATGGCGAAGCACTGGCTGCGCTCGTCGTGAACCGTCTCCGCGGCGTGCTCAAGTGCTGTGCCGTGAAGGCGCCTGGCTTCGGCGATCGCCGCAAAGCCATGCTCGGCGACATCGCCGCCCTCACCGGCGCGAAGCTCATCAGCGAAGACCTCGGCATCAAGCTTGAGAACATCACGCTGAACGAGCTGGGCAAAGCCCGCAAGATCGTGATCAGCAAGGAAGAGACCACGATCATCGAGGGCGCCGGCAAGTCGAGCGAGATCAAAGCCCGCATCGAGCAGATCCGCAAGCAGATCGAGCAGACCACCAGCGACTACGATCGCGAAAAGCTCCAGGAGCGCCTCGCGAAGTTGACCGGTGGCGTCGCGGTGATTCGCGTCGGCGGTGCGACCGAAGTCGAGGTCAAGGAGCGTAAGGATCTCGTCGACGACGCGTTCCACGCCACCAAAGCCGCGGCGGAAGAAGGCGTCGTCCCCGGTGGCGGTGTTGCTTACCTGCGTGCGATCGATGCCGTCGAAAAGGCGAAGTCGAAAGCGACCGGCGAAGAGAAGATGGGCTTTGACATCATCGTCAAAGCGCTCCGCGCACCCGCGCGGCAGATCATCAACAACACGGGTCAGGATGGCGATGTCATCGTCAGCCAGATCCTCGAAAAGAGCGGATCGTACGGCTACGATGCCGGCGCCGGCGAGTTCACCGACATGTTGAAGGCCGGTATCCTCGACCCAGCCAAGGTCAGCCGCGTCGCCCTGGAAAACGCAGCCAGCGTTTCCGGTCTGATGCTCACGACTGAGGTCGTCGTCACCGAACTCAAGGACGCTGACGAGAAGTCCCGGATCGCTCGTTCGATTCGTTAATCATAGATCGGCGTAAGGGGTCAGGGGCGGGCGCAATGCGTTCGCCCCTGATTTCGCGCCGAATTGTCGGGGGTCAAAGCGACCCAATCAGAACCCCGGGCACCAAGCCCGGGGCAAACCGAGCCGCGACTGTAAGGGAGCGGAAAGCCAATCCGAGCCGCGACTGTAAGGGAGCGGACGAAGCAGCAGACGGCAGCATGGACCACTGAGTGCTACGAGTCGAGAGGGTGTTCGAACTCTTTTCAAAAAGAAGCGCAACAAGAAACCCAAGCCCTGAAAGGGCGGCATAGAAGCACGAACAAGACGGCAGCCGTACGCCGAGCAGAGAGTGCCCCGAACGTAAAGCCAGGGCAACGAAATAGGGAATCACCAATCCCGCGACAAGCGGGAATCTGAATAACCAGCGTTCACGCTGACATCGCGGAAAATGGTGCGAATGGCGACAAAACGCGATTACTACGAAGTGCTCGAGGTCGCGAAAGACGCAGCGGCCGACGATATCAAACGCGCCTACCGCAAAGCCGCGCTCAAGTACCATCCCGATCGCAATCGCAACAACCCCGAAGCCGAAGGCAAATTCAAAGAAGCAGCCGAGGCCTACGAGGTGCTCAGCGATCCGCGCAAACGCCAGCGCTACGACCAGTTTGGACATCAGGGCGTATCCGGTGCCGGCGTGCACGACTTCTCGCACATGGGCGCCGAAGACATCTTCTCGATGTTCAACGACATCTTCGGCGGGGCGTTTGGCATGCGTGGCGGTGGTCGCCGGCGCGGCGCCGATTTGCAGGCCGAGATCGCCATCTCGCTCAATGAAGCCGCAACCGGCGTCGAGAAGGAACTCTCCTTCAAACGCCAGGACACCTGCGAGGTGTGCGACGGCACGGGCGCTGCCCCCGGCTCGCAGCGGCGAAGCTGTCCCACGTGCGGCGGTTACGGTCAGGTCGAACAGGCCGGTGGCTTCGGCGGGCTCTTTGGTCGCGTCGTCACCGCGTGTCCCGATTGCCGCGGCGAAGGCATGCTGGTGACAAGCCCGTGTCACAAGTGCCGCGGCTCAGGCCGGGTCGCGAAGAAACGCGTCGTCAACGTGCGCATCCCCGCCGGTATCCACGACGGACAAGCGGTTCGCGTGCGCGGCGAGGGCGAACCAGGAGAAGCCGGTTCACCCCACGGCGACCTGCACTGCTACGTCCGCGTCCGCCAGCACGATTTCCTCGAACGGCACGACAACGACCTGCTCTGCCACCTGCCCATTTCGTTCACCCAGGCAGCCCTGGGCACGACCGTGCAGGTGCCGACGCTGAACGGGAAAGCCGATCTGAACGTACCACCCGGAACGCAGCACGGCCAGGTGTTCCGCATGCGTGGCTTGGGCATGCCCGACCTGCGCAGCGGCAGACCCGGCGACGAACTCGTGCAGGTCTTGGTGGAAATCCCCAAGAAGCTAAGCGACCGCCAGCAGGAACTGCTTCGCGAATTCGCCGAAACAGAAGACCGCACGGTAATGCCGGAGTCCAAGGGGTTCTTCGATAAACTGAAGAGTTACCTGGGCGCGGATGATCGGTAAGGTTGAGTGCAGGATGCCGAGTGCAGAGTTGACGAATGATGAATGACGAATGACGAATGACGAGTGACGAATGACGAGTGACGAGGGCGCGAGAGTCGATCAATCCGAGCCGCGACTGTAAGGGAGTGGACGATAAGGCAAGCGGCAGCGGAACAGGGAGACCAATCCGAGTCGCGACTACATCGTGTCCGACGCGGACCTAAAAGGGAGGATAGAGGAGGACACGGTGGGAGCGGAAAACAAAGAAAACGGCAACTGTCGTTGCTCAACCCAACAGTCATTGCTCGACCCAACATGCAATGAGAATGAACGAGGTCTTTCGGTAAGAAACACCCGAAACCAAGGCCCTGAAAGGGCCAAACAACTTAGCCAGGGGTGAAACCCCTGGTTCGAGTGCCAGCAAAAAAACCGGAGCCCTGAAAGGGCGACAGAACGACAGTAGGGTAAACGCACAACAAGCAATCAGAACCCAGGGGCACAGAGCCGCGCCCGTAAGGAAGCGGAAAACAAAGCAAGACCGCAGCACAATGTCACGAAAAAAGAAACACGAAGAGCACGACGAAAACGTCACCGCCGGTGTCGTCGACGAAGAATCGCCGAACATCGAAGCGCCGTCGGACGAAACCCCCGTCGAAGAGGACCCGCTGGCCAAAGCGCAGCGTGATGCTGAGGAGTGGAAGGACAAGTACCTCCGCGCCAAAGCCGAGCAGTCCAACGCGCTCCGCCGCGCCGACAACGAACGCACCGAAGCCATTCGCTTCGCCAACGTCAAAATCCTCCGCGACCTTCTCGAAGTCGCCGACGATTTCGAGCGCGCCATGGAAGCAGCCCGCGATGCCGAAAGTGTCGAGGGCGTGATCGGCGGATTGGGCATGGTGCAGGACAAGCTGTCGAAGTTCCTGCGCGATCACGACGTCGAAACGATCGAGGCGCAAGGCGCACCGTTTGATCCGTCGGAGCACGAAGCGCTGCTTCAACAACCGTCTGCCGATCACGAACCCGGCACGGTCATCCAGCAGGTGCAACGCGGCTACAAACTCCGCGACCGCGTCCTGCGCCCGGCAAAGGTAATAGTAGCCTCCGCGCCCCCAGACCCAGCACCAGAGGCAGAGGAATAGGTAAGAGAAGCATATAGGTTTACCCAACGCGAAAGAAAAGAATCAGAACCCCGGTCGCCAAGCCCGGGGCTAATCCGAGCCGCGACTGTAAGGGAGCGGAAGACAAAGAAAACCGCAACAGGCATGGCACAAAGTAGCGAGTCGTGAAAGCGTTCGAGCTCGAGTCAGAAACACGAACGCCCCAGAAACCAAGGCCCTGAAAGGGCCCAACAATTTAGCCAGGGGTGAAACCCCTGGCGCGAGTTGCACGCGAAAGTAGCGGAGCCCTGAAAGGGCGACACAAGAACACAGAACAAACGCGTAACCAAAATCCAAAATCCCGGGCGCCAAGCCCGTGGCAAGACGATAAACAGAACCGTCAACGGTCCCAAACCAATGCCCACGTACGATTACGAATGCACGAACTGCGGTGCCGTCTTTGAGATGTTCCAGAGCATCACCGCCAAACCAAAGACCAAACCCGACGAACCCTGCGCCGAATGCGGCAAGAAAGCGCCCATTCGCAGGCTCATCGGCGGCGGGGGAGCCGTCATCTTCAAAGGCGGCGGTTTCTACGAGACCGACTACCGCAGCGAGAGCTACAAGAAAGCGGCCAAAGCGGAGAAGGAAGCAGCCAAAGGCGGCTCGGAAAAGAGCAGCGACAAGGGCAGCTCCGAACAAGGCGGCTCCGACAAGTCCGCGAGCAAGAGCACCGCGGAGAAATCGAGCGGTTCCACATCCTCCGCGAGCGACAAGCCCAAGGGGGGCGGCTCGTCGAAGGGGAAGTCCACCGGCGGATCGTCATGATCCAGTACACCTGCCCGCATTGTCGCAAGGTCGTCACGGTGGCGGAGCGCGCAGACCTGCCCACGCGTCCGTTCTGCTGCGCGCGCTGCCAGCAGATCGACCTCGGCAAATGGCTCAACGGCGAGTACGTCGTCAGCGACCACATCCTCCCCATCGAACTCCCGCCCAACGGCGCAAACCCAACAGACCCCGACAATCCCGACCGCGATGTCGTGTAGTTGCCCATACCAGGGTGGCACTGACAAGCTTCGCTTGTCAGTGGGCGTGCTGGGAAGGGCTGCAATGAATTGGCGCCGTTGCTCGTTCCTCCACTGACAAGCAAAGCTTGTCTGTGCCACCCGCGAATTCACAGCCCGTCCGCCCAACGTTGTCCCCGAATCCCATGGACCTATAATCGCAACCTGCGGCGCCCCATGCGTGCGGGCAGGGGGCGATCGCGAACGGAACGGATCACATGCCGGTCGGAATGATCATCTGGCTCGTCGTCGTATCGCTGGTGGGCGTGACCTGGTCGCTGCGCCACTTCGCGATCTCGCGCGCCCGCCGCACGAATCGCCGCCTCGCCCCGGATTCGCACCCGAAGTTCGCTGCAGACGCCCCGCGCCTTTCTGTCATCGTTGCAGCCAAGGACGAGGAAAAGAACATCGGCACCTGCGTCCACTCGCTGCTCGATCAAGATTATCCCAATTACGAAGTGGTCGCGGTCAACGATCGCAGCGACGACGCCACCGGCGAAATCCTCGATACCTTGCAGCGCGAGCATCCCGATCTCGTCCGCGCGCTGCACGTCAAGCACCTGCCCGACGGCTGGTTTGGCAAGAACAACGCCATGAGGCTGGGCGTGTCCGCCGCCACCGGCGAGTGGTTCTGCTTCATCGACGCCGACTGCCGCCAAATTTCGCGTTCAACGCTGACCGTTGCGATGCGTGAAGCCCAGTCCGCCGGCGCTGATTTTCTCTCGGTGCTCCCGGTCCTCGAAACACTCAGCTTTTGGGAGCGCGTCATTCAGCCAGTCTGCACCGCGATCCTCGTGATCTGGTTCAACCCCGAGAAGGTCAACAATCCGAAATCAAAAGCCGCCTACGCCAACGGCGCGTTCATGCTCATGTCGCGCGAGCATTACAACGCCATCGGCGGACACGACGCCGTGCGTACCGAACTCAACGAAGACATGCACATGGCCCGCATCACGAAAGAGGTGGGGCGGCGCTTGCTCGTCGTGGAGAGTGACGGCCTGTACCTCACGCGGATGTACGCCTCGTTCGGCGAAGCCTGGCGTGGCTGGAGTCGCATCTTTTACGGTGTCTTCAAAACCTTCCGCCGCCTGCTCGCCACCCTCGCGCTCGTGCTCTTCGCCAGCGTTTTCCCCTGGGTCAGCTTCGTCATTGCGCTCATCGGCTACGCCGTCGCGAATGAAGCTTCTGCCCGCGATTGGGGCATCGCGCTCGTGCTCACGTCGGCTGTGGTGGTCATTCTTGAGAGCGTGATCTATCGTTTCATGAGCTTGATGCGTGCGGCTCCCTGGGCATGGATGACCTATCCGGTGGGCGCGGTCCTCGGTGTGGGGATGATTCTCGCAGCCATGCGCAAGCTCGTCGGCGGGCGCACCACTTGGCGTGGCACGACGTATCGCGGCGAGTCGCACGACACGTCCGCCGATGACTCCACCGAGCAGATCACACCGCAGGTGGACGAGCCCGCCGTCGACGTCGCGTAAGTCTCGGGCCGCATAATCAAAAACCCAATAACGGAGAGGACGCCATGACCGATCGAACTCACCGCCTGATCATCGCATTGCTCGCCACCTGTGTCGTATCCGCGACCACGTTCGCCGCGGACGGCGAGAAGCTCTCGCCCGAGTTGCGCAAGCGTACCGATGCCGCCATCGATCGCGGCCTCGCGTTCCTGCGCAACGCGCAAGCACCGGACGGCGGCTGGCGTGCTTTCGAAAACACCGATCCCGCGTTCACCGCGCTGGCTGCGAAGTGCTTCGCACAGGCACCGGATTACGGCCCGAAGCACGAAGTCACGCAGCGTGCGTTCGACTTCATCGCCAAGTCAGCCCAGCCGGATGGTGGCATCTACATTCCCGACGAAGGCCACCGCAACTATTACACGTCGGTCGCGGTCATGGCGCTCGCGCTCTCGCCGGAAATGCGTCATCGCGAAATCGTCGCCAAGGCGCAGAAGTTCCTCACCGGGCTCCAGTGGGATGAGGCTGAGGGGTACGAAAAGGACCAGGTTTTCTACGGTGGGGCGGGCTACGGCCACGGCAAACGCCCGGACCTCTCGAACACGCAAATGATGCTCGAAGCGCTGCACGACAGCGGCCTGTCGCCCGAGAACCCGGTCTACAAAAAAGCCCTCGTCTTCATCAGCCGCTGCCAGATGCTCCCCGAGACGAACGACCAACCCTTCGCCGCCGGTGGCGATGGTGGTTTTATCTATTCCGCAGCCAATGGCGGCGAGAGCAAAGCGGGCACCGATGAACGTGATGGCCGCAAGGTGCTGCGCTGCTACGGCTCCATGACTTACTCCGGTTTCAAGAGCATGCTTTATGCCGGTCTCGCGCACGACGATCCGCGCGTCCGCGCCGCATACGACTGGATTCGCCAAAACTACACGCTCGACGCCAACCCCAACATGCCCGACGCCCAAGCGCAGCAGGGCCTGTTCTACTTCTATCACGTCTTCGCCCGCGCCATGCAGGCCTGGGGCGAGGATACGATCGTCGACGCCAAGGGCGGGCAACACGATTGGCGCGCCGACCTCTGCGAAAAGCTCATCAGCCTCCAGCATCCCGACGGAAGTTGGATCAATCCGACCGATCGCTGGTACGAGTCGAACCCGAATCTGGTCACCGCTTACAGCGTGCTCGCGTTGCAGGCGACGCTCAAATAAGTTTCGATCGATGCGGGATATTGGGCCATCCGCGTCCGATAGCGGTAATCAGATGGGGTAGACGCGGGCGGTCGCTTGCTCATAGAATGCATGCGTCGGCCGGGTGGCCTTGATCAATGCGGTTTGAATTCACGAGGTGCGATCGTGGCTAAAGCGAGTCTCCGACGATACGACATTCAGGCGAAGCTGGCACTCTACATCTCCTGTGCCGCCGCTCTCCTCATGCTGGGCCTTTTCGTAATCCTCATCCGAAACTTCCGGCCCGAAATGCAGGTCATCGCGTACAAGGGCAAAGGCATCTACGGCCCGATGGTCTACGTCGCAACTGCGCTCTCGATTCTCCTCGCGGGCACCGGGGCGGCCATGGGGGCGGTCAGCGCCGGCCAGAAGCGCAACACCTTCAGTCGCCGGTCATGGGTCGCCTTTTTCATGGGCGGTTTGACCATGTCGATCACATTCGTGCTGTTCTACTGGTTCATGACGACCGGTTTCCGCATCTAGCGCGTCGGCGTCGTGAGGCTTGCATCACCCGCGACCTATTCGCTCACCGTGGACTTCGCGCCCGATTTGTAGGTGAACTTTGTCGTCGTGTGCCACGTGTCGTTCTCGAACGTGGTGACGTCGCACTTCGAACTGATGAAGTTGATCTCGTTGAACACCGGCCCGAGACTGCCCAACGCGCGGATCATCGCCTTCATCGGCCGCGTCTCGCGATTCTCCGGAATGCTCGCGCCGAAAAACCCCAACCCGATGAACGCCGACGTAAGCTGCTCGCCCATCTTGCTCATGTCGGTGAACGACGCCAGATAGACATTCCCGCTGTCGGTCGGCAGGCCCTCCGCGCGAAAACGCGCGTTCTTCGCAATCGTGTCGTGCTGGCCGCGCGCCGTCTGAATGCACATCTCCACCGCGTGCTCCGACGCGCCAAAAACCAGCCAGTTGTCCCACACGCCAATGCAGGGTCGCAGCAACAGGCCAGCCGTCACCGGATGCACCAATTGCCGGAAACCGTTCGTGGATATGCTGGTCGTCGGATCAGCCTGAAACACCTGGCCGTATTCGCTCGCCACCCTCACCAAGCGATCAAGGCCCGCGGAGAGCTTCGCACGCGCAAGTTCCGGATCCTTCACGCGCATCATGACCACGCCATCCTCACCGCCAAACGGCGAAGGCGTCGCGCGCGGAATCGTGATGGTGATGAACTCCCCGCCCAACCAACTGAGCAGGTCTTCCTCGATGTTGAAGGAGATTTCGGACTGAATCCGCTCCCATTCCTTCCAGCCGGTTTCGCCGTTCGGAATCTTCGTGACAACGAAATCCTTGATCACGCCGTAGCACGCGCCCGGGTCGACGAACGAACTCGCGCTGAAGGACATCGTCTCCACCGGCATATAGCGTTGGAACGCTTCAACCGGTTTCTGACTGGCCACCAGGTTGTACAGCGGGCTCTTCGATGCCGTCGGTTTGATCTTCGAAATCGTCTCGGTGATTTCCTGTTCGCCTTCCATGCGCCCGGTGAACGCGATGTAGTCCATCACATCCACCATGTCGATCAGCGACGCGAACACACCCAGCCAAACGTCGACCTCGGCCTTCGACTCCGCACAATCCGCGTCCTTCTCACCTTCGGCGTGGGGCGGCAGATGCTGCTGCGCCATCCCCATAGCGATCATCGGCAGGCGTCGCAGCACGCCCATCAGCCTGTTGATGTCGACAAAGCCAATCGCATGCTCTGCCGCGGGAAGCTCCGCCACCGCACTGCGAAAACGCGGGCTATCCACGATCGCCGTCACGCCTTTGTCACCGCTCAGCAGCGCGATGCAGTCCGCGCGCCCCGGCAACCCGGCAACCACGCCGACGATATCACCCTTGCGCAGCAGACAAAAACCAATCGGTGCCTGGCGAAAATCGATCGACCAGATATGAATCCCGCGCTCCTCGCGCTCCTGGTACTCGATGTTGCCGCCCGTATCGAAAGACGCCAGCGTGCGCATCACCTCGGCGAGACCGCGCACATTGTCCTCGAGCGTTTCAGCCTTCGGCCGAGCCAGGAAGAACCAATCGGGGAACAATCCGCTGATGCGTTCGCCGATCGCCACTTCGTTCGCCGGCAGGTCGCCCCATTGCACGCCCTTGAGCGCGCCCATCAGCTTGTCCCAGGTGGCTTCGAACTTGGCCCGATCTTCGCCCTCCAGGCTGGTCGATATGGCGTTGTGAACCTCGCGTTCGATCCCGCAGGAACACAGCGCGCGAAACACCCGCGCCCAATGCGCTTCAACGAACTCGTGCTCCGATGTGTGCGCCTTGCCAACGAACACAAACACATCGGAGGGGATGTATCTGCCGAGTGATTCCGCGGGTGCTCGCTCGGCGCCCAGCAGGGGAAGTGGGGCGGCGCCAAGTATGAAAGCCGCGATCAGTAAACGGTTGGTCTTCATGACGCAGGCTCATTGAATGCGCAGCGAACACCGCCATGGGCTGTCCGCCATCTTCGCACGCGAAAGGTTATTTTCCGGACCGCGATGACGTCCCGCGGCAATCCACCACACACGTGCAACCGAGCATAGCCCGCGCATCGGCACCACGCCAGCAACGCCTTGTGGTTTGTTGTTAGAATCTGTCACTCGCCGACATTCGCGACGATTGCCGACGGAATCCGACACCACCGCATCCCGCAAATCCAATGCGCCACGTTGGGTGGCACGGTCTTGCGCAGCAAGGCCGTGGTCTGTTCCCTGTTGCCCCATGTCCTGACTCCGTCAGACCATGCCACGCCAACACCTCAAAGCAAACCACTACGCAATTCCACCGCATTCTTGAACCTGCGCAATCTCTCCCTATCATTCGCCTGTCATGGTGCGCGAAACCATCGCCGCCGACAGGCAACTCACTCGCCTCGCCCGCGAGTTGGAACACGCCCGCAAGCCGCTTTCCGTTTGCGGGCTGTGGGGGTCCTCTGCGCCCATGGTCGCGGGCGTCCTCGCACGCAGCACCGGGCGGCCCGTTCTTTACATCACCGCCCACCTCGATGATGCCGATACCGCCCGCGACGACCTCGAATTCTTCCTCGATCGCACCTGCGACCTGCTCAGCGCTTGGGAAACCCTGCCCGGCGAAGGCCCGTCCGCCGGTGAAATCGATGCCGAACGCCACCGACTATGCACCCAACTCGCCGGTGAGTCGGAATCCGATGAACCGCAGGTGATCGTCGCGCCGGTGCAGGCGCTCATGCAGCCCGTGCCAACGGCCGACTCGATCCTCGCCCACACGTTGAGCATCGCGACCGGCCAGAAACTCGAACCCCGTGCCATCGCCGACTGGCTCACGCGCCATCGCTTTGAACGTTTGCACCTCGTCGAAGCCCCCGGCGACTTCGCTGTGCGCGGCGACATCCTCGACGTCTTCGCCCCAGGCGATCGCCAGCCGGTGCGCATCGAGTTCTTCGACAACGAGGTCGAATCCATCCGCCGCTTCGAACTCAGCACGCAGCGTTCGACGCGCCGCCTCAACTCCGTGGCGCTCAGCGCGCCGCCGGAACTCACCACGAACGCCGCGACCGCAGCCTTCGCGAGCTACTTACCCAGAAACACCATCGTTCTGCTCGACGATCCCGCGTCGATCCAGGAACAAGCGGAACGCTTCCGCAGCCGGCTGGGCGACCCCGACAGCCTCTTCACCTTCGCCGCAGTCATAGAATCAATCGAACCGTTCGCCCAAGCGCACCTCTCAAGATTCGGAGCCGCCGCAGTAGCAATAGAAGAACCAGAATCCCCCGCGACAACAGAGGGCCAAGTCCGAGCCGCGACTGTAAGGGAGCGGAAATCCAACCCAAACGCCCCAACAACCGACGACCCAACGCAATCGTCGCCAGCTCCCCAACCTCGAAAAACAACGGAGTATCAGCGCCTAAAAGGAAAACCCGAATCAAAGGAAGACAGCGCCGCACCAACCAGCACCGCCATCGACCTGCGCGTTCGCTCCTTGACCCGCTTCGAGGGCAAGTCCGCGGAAGCCGTCGGCGAACTCCTCGACCTCGCCAACACCCGCAACGTCACGCTCGTCTGCGAGAACGACGGCGAAAGCAAGCGCCTCCGCGAGTTGATCGTCGAACTGCACGGTAAGGTGCCCAAGTCGATCGACATCGTTATAGGCCGGTTGCACCGCGGCTTTGAATGGACCGCGACCGGTGACGTCGTCGTCGCGCACCACGAAGTCTTTCATCGTCACCAGCCCAAGCGCCGCATCCGCCGCATCGAAGCATCGCGCCCGCTCGAAAGCTGGGTTGAACTCGAACCCGGCGACATCGTCGTCCACGCCATGCACGGCATCGCTCGCTTCGGTGGCATCGGCACCATGCGCAAGGGCGACAGTGACAAGACCGAGGAATACCTCACGCTGGAGTTCGCCGAGAAAGCCGTCCTCCACGTGCCCGTCTCGCAGATCGACCTGGTGCAGAAGTACATCGGTGTCGGCGCGTCGCGACAGAAACTCTCCAAGCTCGGCGGCACGCGTTGGTCAAAAACCAAGGAGCGGGTCAGCGAAGCCGTGGCGGAACTCGCGGAATCGTTACTCCGTGTGCAGGCGGCACGCGAAGCCAGTGAAGGCACCGCGTACCCGATCGACACCCGCTGGCAGAACGAATTTGAAGCCGCGTTCCCCTACGAGGAAACCGAAGACCAGCGCATCGTCGCCGGTGAAATCAAAGGCGACCTGAGTCGCCAACGCTCGATGGATCGTCTGCTCTGCGGCGACGTCGGTTATGGAAAAACCGAACTCGCCATGCGCGCCGCTTTCAAGGTCTGCGAATTCGGAAAGCAGGTCGCGGTCCTTGTGCCCACGACCGTCCTGGCTGAGCAGCACTACGAGACCTTCTCCGAGCGCATGGCGGAATACCCCTTCACCGTCGCCTGTCTCTCGCGTTTCCGCACCTCGGCTGAGCAGAAGAAGATCATCGAGGAGGCCCGCAAAGGCCGCGTCGACGTGCTCATCGGCACGCACCGCCTGCTCAGTAAGGATGTGGGCTTCGCTGATCTCGGCTTGGTGATCATCGACGAGGAGCAGCGCTTCGGCGTCGAGCACAAGGAACGCCTCAAGCAGTTCCGCGCCACCGTCGAGGTGCTCACGCTCACCGCCACGCCGATCCCGCGTACGCTGCACATGGCGCTGCTCGGTATTCGCGATATCTCGTCGCTCGCAACGCCCCCGGTCGATCGCCGCAGCATCGCGACGCAGGTCACCCGTTTCGACGAGCAGCTCGTGCGCAACGCCATCATCCGCGAGATGAACCGCGACGGTCAGGTCTTCTTCGTACACAACTTCGTGCAGTCGATCCACGGCATCGCCGACCGCATCCGCAGGATCGTCCCCGAGTGCCGCGTGCTCGTGGGCCACGGCCAGATGGCCCCCCGCGAACTCGAACACGTCATGCAGGGGTTCGTACGCCGCGAAGCCGATGTCCTCGTCGCGACCACCATCATCGAAAGCGGCATCGACATTCCCTCCGTGAACACGATCTTCATCAACCGCGCCGACCGTTACGGCCTGTCCGATTTGCACCAGCTCAGAGGCCGGGTCGGCAGAAGTGACCACCGGGCGTACTGCTACCTCCTGCTCGATCCCTCGCGCACGCTCACGCCCAAAGCCGCCCGCCGCCTCAAGTCCATCGAGGAATTCAGCGAACTGGGTGCCGGGTTCCGCATCGCCATGCGCGACCTGGAGATTCGCGGCGCGGGCAACATCCTCGGTCCCGAGCAAAGCGGGCACATCACAGCCGTCGGATACGACATGTATTGCCGCCTGCTCGACAAAGCCGTTCGCGGCCTGCGCGACGAGCCCGACCCCATCGGCCCGCCCGTGCACCTGGAGATCGGGATCGGCGCGTACATTCCCAAGAGCTATATTCCCTCGGAACGAAGTCGCATCGACATCTATCGCCGCACCGTCGCTTGCCGTACCCTGGACGATCTGCGTCAACTCGAAACCGACGTCGCGGACGCCTTCGGTCCCGTACCGCAGGCCGTACAACGATTGATGGAACTCGCGGAGATTCGCGTGCTGGCGCGCCGGTGGAAGATCGCGTCGATTGTGGTGGAAGCCCCCGACATCATCTTCAACGTCACCGACCTCGCCCATGTACAGACGCTCTTCGCCGACGCCAGTGGAACCGTGCGCATGCCCGACCCGCGTACCGTCCACCTGCGCCTGCGGGACGCCTACTTCGAGCCGCCGACCCTGCTGAGCTTCCTACGCCGCCTACTGGCCAAAGACCCAGTAGCCAAGGAGACCGTAGCATGAAGAAAATCCGAGCCGCGACTGTCAGGGAGCGGAGCAATAGCAGCACCGACCGACCGGTAGTCCACCGTTCCACACACGAGGTCGTAACCCAATCAGAACCCCCTGCGCCAGCAGGGGGCCAAGCAACGAAACCGCCCCGCGCGCAGTTCCACCGTGCAATCTGCCTGGCCACCACCGTCCTCCTGCTAGCCGTGACCGGCTGCAAAGGCCCCGAAAAGAAGGAAGACAAGAACGCGACCGTTACACCGCCGCAGAAGCGCAAGGTCATCGAAGCCGCACGCCGCGACATGCTTCGCGAAGAACGCGAGCCCGCCGCCGTCGACGACACCGAACCGGTCGAGGTCCTCTTCGTCAACGACGACGCCATCACCGTCGACGACATCCTCAAGTGGGCTCGCCCCAAGCTCGACGAACTCCGCAAGGAAGTCTCAGCCGATGAGTATCAATCGCGCATGATCGAACTCCTCCGCGCCGAGATCCGCGCCCAAGCCGAGCGCCGCCTCATCTCCCAGGTAGCGCGCAAGGACATCGGCGACCAGATGAACGAACGCCTCGAGCAGTTCGTCGATGGCCGCATCCGCGACATCGTCAATTCGGACCATGGAGGCCGGGAGTCTAGATATCGCGACTGGCTGCGCGAGCGCGGCATCACCCCCGAGGAGGATCGCGAGCGCATCAAGCGCGAGATGATCGTCGTCGGCTACTTGCAGCGCATGGTCGGTCCGAAAGTCGCGGAACCCACGCGCCGCGAGATCGAGCGCTTCCACCAGGACTATATTGCGTCGCAGCAGGAGAAGCAGAAGCGGCGCATGCTGCTCATCGACATTCCCTACGGCGACACCGATGCCGCCGGCGAAAGACTGTCGCCGCCGATAACGCTGAGCGCTGCCAGAAACCGCGCGGAGCAAGCCATGACCAAGTTGCGCGCCGGGGACGATTTCAGCACGGTCGCCGCTCAGTATTCGCAGGGGATTAACGGCTACAACGGCGGTGATTGGGGTTGGGTGACGCGCGAAGGCGTTCGGCCTCGCTGGGAGAAGGCGGTGGATGAACTGTATCGCCTAGGTGAAAACCAGTACTCCGATATTATCCAAACGGATGACGCGCTTTTCATCGTCGATTGTGCCGAAATAGAGCACCTGGACGTGCCGTCGTTTGAAGAACTTCAACCGAAACTTATCGAGGCCTTCAAACAGCAGCAGTACGAGCTGCTCGCGCGTGAGTTGGTCGGTGAGCTTTTTGCCAAGGCCGACGTCCGTCCGGAGAACCCCGGACGCTTCCTCCGCGCCGTCGTGGAAGCCGCCCAAGGCCCCGTCGCTATGCGTTGAACGTACCACCAAGAAACCGTTGAGTGACCCCTCAAACCGGCACTCAAATAGGGGGCGCGGATACCCCATTTTCGGTAGAAAACAGCATGCGAAACGTTATCGGTCGCGCAGGCCCACCGTCCTCTCGGCGCGAATCCCAGCGTCTCGCTAACCAGTTTAAAACAAACAACTTACATCGAACGAATGCGACGCCGCCGACGCCGTGCCGAGACAAATCCGAACCCCATCCGGCGATAATCTTCACAACGCCAATCGAAAATTAATGTTTCCAGGATTTAGCTCTTGAAATGGGCAACCTGAACGAGCATAATCAGGCAACGTGGGTAAAGAAGCACTCGGGCATTTGAGGGGATGCCCGGCGCCGATGCGGCTATTCAGCCGCGATCCGAGAGAGACTACGGAAGGTTTGAGAGAGAGTGGGACAGATTCCGTGCGTGAGCGCGCGGGTTCTGTCGTGCTCTCTTTTGTTTTGCTGTAACTGTCGTACCAATGGTGTGAACTGAAGTAAGTCGTTTGCTGAAGTAAGGCGTTTACGGAAGTAAGCAGTACCAGCGGCCAGTTGAGTTTTGCCAGTTGATGTTAAAGACGTGTGCAGTTGGTCAGGGAAAGCTGTTCAGTCAACAAAAGTCGTGGCACATTGTTGCTCGTTGTGGGCATCGGCTACCAGGCTGATCGAAGGGCGAGCAGGGTTGATATTTCGCGGAGGATGAGCCGGCGGATCTCTCACCGCCGTGTCTCGAAAGGCTCTCTAGGAGGACAATGATTATGCGAAAGATGCTAGCAGTTGCTGTGGTGCTGTGCTTGGCTGCGATGCCGGCAATGGCGGCCGTGGGTAACGTTTCCCCGGTTTCGACAAGCACGTTGCCCGTGTCGAAGTACAATGCCCAGACCGGTCAGCTCACACCGACCACGTTGGGTTCGCGTGCTGGCGGCACCATCTACCAGGACTTCACCCAGAGCGGTTACTTCCTGGGTCAGGGCCTCACGGCCAGCTACACCCCGGCGGTTGGCGATGACATTCACGCGACCGCTGCCGGAACGATGACGTCGTTCACGTTTGCGTACGTTCTTCCGTCCGCAACGGCCAGCGGTTTCCCGAACTCCGGTTCGGCGGTGACGATCAACTTCCACGCGAACACGGCCGCTGATGGCCTGGTTCCGCCGTTCCCGGCCACCCCGGGCTTCTTCTCGATCAACGTCACGGGCCTGCCGACCGGCACGCACGCGATCGCGGTCACCGGCCTGTCGGTTCCCGTCGGCACCGATTTCTGGATCGAGCAGGACTGGGCGGCCAACGGTGTTCTCCGTGGTGGTCCGATCCTTTCGACCTCGGGCGGAACGATTGGCTACAGCCACTCGATCTTCTCGCAGACCGGCTCGACCTGGACGCTGCCGATTTGGGCGGACTTCTTCCTGGCCGTCAATATCGTTCCGGAGCCGGCTTCGATCGGTCTCCTGGCGTTCGGCGGTCTGGTCGTCCTGCGTCGTCGTCGCTAATGCGACTCCGAATCGGGTTGGAGGCTGCGGAGGCTACGGCCTGACGCGGTTATCGGCCTGATCTAGAATCAAATAGCACACAAGAACCCCGCTTCCTCGTGAAGCGGGGTTTTTTTGTTTTCAGGTCGAACCAATCAGGATTCGACAACACATAAAGTATTGTCGCAGTTGGGACTATGCGCGCGGGCGGTTTGACCATCGCGCGAACCGAAAATAAGATCGTCCCTTTTGGGAAACAATGTCGGTCGACGTCGAGGTGAATTCTCGGCGCGCCGTATCACGCCATCGGGGTAAATCAGGTGAGTGAATCGGACGCTCCTAAGGAAGTGAATCGCCAGTCTGGTCGTCGGCCCCGCGCTTGGTGGCAGTGGCTGATCGGTGGCGGGGCGCTTGCCGCGGCCGTGTTGTTTACGGTCCTGCGCATGTTCCCGGGTCTGGTGCCCGCGCGCTATCGCGTGCCGGTCATCAAGGTCTCCTCAGAATTGGCTGCGGTGGACCATCTGGAGGTCGCCAAGGGCGCGAGTGGCGGTAACCTGCTACTCATCACCCTGGATACCACCCGGGCGGACCGCCTCGGGTGCTACGGCAACAAGTCGATTGAGACGCCGAATCTGGATGGTCTCGCGAGGGCCGGCGCACTCTTCACCCACGCGTACACGCCCGTGCCAGTGACGTTGCCCTCGCATTCAACCATGATGACGGGCCTGTATCCTTCGCACCACGGTGCCCGGATCAACGCTTTGACTGCCTTGGCGGACAACCATGTGACGCTTGCGGAGACGCTCGCCGGCAAGGGGTACCAGACGGCCGCTTTCGTTTCCGCGTTCGTTTTGGATCGCCGTTTCGGAATTGCGCAGGGCTTCGATACGTACAACATCAAACTTGAGACGGAGACGGAACATTGGGCGGCGATCGCGGAGCGGCGGGGCGATGCGACCTGTGATGCCGCGCTGGCGTGGCTGGAACAATCGCGGTCGGCGGACAAGCCGTTCTTCATGTGGGTGCACTTCTTTGACGCGCACTGGCGATATCAACCGCCGTCGCCGTTCGCGGAACAGTATAAGGATTTTCCCTATGACGGGGAGATCGCGTTCGTCGATGCACAAGTGGGTCGTTTGCTCGATGCTTTGCGGGAGTCGGGCGCCCTGAAGGACACGCTGGTGGTGGTGGCTGGTGACCACGGCGAGTCGCTGGGGCAGCACAATGAGGAATCGCACGGCACGCTGGTTTATGACCCTACGATGCACGTGCCGCTGATTTTTAGCGGCGGGCCGACGCTTGCGAGCAAGGGCGTGTATCTCGACGCGCCGGTCAATCTGGTTGACCTGGCGCCGACGACGTTGTCGCTTCTGGGTATGCCAGCCCTTGAGGGCGTCGACGGAGTCGACCTCACCAAGCCGCAGAAGGGGGATCGCACCTTCTACTTCAATACACTTGAAGGCATGGCGGAGTACGGCTGGACGCCTTTTGTGGGCGTTCAACGGGGATTTCTCAAGTACATCCACGGCCCGACGGACGAGTTGTACGACTTGAAGGCTGATCCGGTGGAAGCGAACGACCTCCTGGCATCGCAGCCGGACGTCGTGAAGGAACTGCGCGAGGCGGGCGAAGCGTTCTACGAGGGTTCGCTTGAGAACGCGTTTGTGATGACCGGTATCGCGCAGCTTGCGCCGGAAGAGATTGAGAAACTCAAAGCGTTGGGATACTTGGTAGGTGGTGGCACCCACACGTACGGGGAGACCGAACTTCTCGATCCCAAGAAGTACATGCCATTGATGCGCGAGGTGAACACGGCCTTTGATGTCACCGAGGAAAACTGGCAAGAGCGCGGAATTGAACGCGTGAAGAAAATCGTCGCGGCGCATCCGGAGTTCTACATCGCGCACCGCGAATTGGGGGCTGCGTATACGACGATTGGAAAACTGGACGACGCGGCGCGCGAGTTCCAGACTTGCTTGGAATACAACCCGAACATGACTGCGGTCAAAGGGTTTCTGGCTGCGGTGAAGACGCGGCAGGGTTATCACAAGGAAGCGATTGAGCTTTATAAGGAGATCGTTGCGGAACTCCCGAATGACGGACGCAGCCTCGCGTTGCTGGGTGCTCTCCTGGTGAAGCACGGCCAATTCCCTGATGCGTTGCCCTACCTGATGCGCGCACAGGCGGTGATGCCGCTGCACCCGGATGTGGCCATGGACCTCGCCAAGGTGTACATGGCGATGGGCAAGCCGGACGAAGCGATCGCAGAACTTCGCGCGGTGGTTGCCAAGGCTCCGAGTAACGAACGCTTGCGACTTTACCTGGTGAAGACGTTGCGCAATTCGCGTCGCTTCGAGGAAGCGGTCGAAGTTTTGCGCGACGCCTATGGGCGAGAACCTGAGAATATCGCAACAGCAGCCACGCTGGCGCTGGTTCTGACGGAATGGAAGGACCCGTCACGTGGTCACCAGCGCGAAGCCGTGGCGATCCTCGAGAAGGTCAACGAGCAGACGCATCAGAAGGATGCGCAGTACATGCATGCCTTGGGTCGGGCATATGCAAGTGTTCGGAGATTGGATGACGCGGTGCGTGTGTCGCAGCAAGCACAGATCCTTGCAGCCAACTCAAATCGCACGGCGCTTGCCGGGATCATCGACCGGGAGCTTGCGGCGTTCATTGTCGCGCGTGACCAACTTGCCAAGGGGAAAGAGCCGGACGACCTGTTCGAATTCAACACGGACTCCGAGGAAATCTCCGAAGGCAGCGCGGAGTAGACGTCGTAGTGACGAACGGTCAACACCCTTACCAACCTGATGATTGAAGACATGCAGAATTCCAGCTCAGACTGTCGTATGCGTGAGACGGGTCGATTGAGCATTGTCCGACGCATTGCGCTCCTGGCGTGCGCGATCGCTTTCGTGATACTGTCCGGCGGCTGCAAACCCGACCAGAACGCGAAGACCGAGGTTGATGCTTCCGCAAAGTCGTCACGCAAGGGTGGTCAGCCGAACGTCGTGCTCATTTCGATGGACACCACGCGTCCGGACTACCTGGGATGCTACGGTAGTCCGGTTACGAAGACGCCCAACATCGACCGGCTGGCGAAAGCGGGAACGATGTTCACGCAATGCACGACAGCCGCTCCGCTGACGGCGGTTTCGCATTCGTCGATGCTCACGGGCGTGTTCCCGCCGGTGCATGGCGTGCGCGACAACGGTCCGTACATTTTGCACCCGGCGAACGAGACGTTGGCCGAGGCGCTGTCGGCTGAGGGTTACTTCACGGGCGCGTCGGTGGCAGCCGTCGTGCTCAATCGCGAAATCGGACTGAATCAGGGCTTCGATGTTTACTCCGACTTCTACGACCGACGCGAGTCGAAGGAATCTGCCGATGCGCGCGCGGGCAATGATCGACTCGGTTCCGAGATCGCCGAGGACGGAATCGCGATGCTGCGAGCGCACAAGGATGAGTCCTTCTTCCTGTTTCTGCATTTTTTCGATCCGCACAGTCCGTACGAGCCCCCGGAGCCATTCCGGAATCAGTACGACGAGAAGTACGTGGCGGAGATCGCGTATGCCGACGCGCAGATTGGGAAAGTCCTTGACGAGATCGACAACCTGGGACTGACGGACAACACGCTCGTGGTGCTCACGGCAGACCATGGCGAGAGTCGCTGGGAGCATGGCGAAGAGACGCACGCTGCGTTCGTGTACGACGCGACGGTGCATATTGGTCTGATCATGCGCTATCCCAAGGTCATTCCGGCGGAGCAGACGGTGGGGGCGCAGGTTCGCGTTGTGGACGTGACCCCGACGATTCTGGACTACCTCGGCGTCGGAGTTGACGGGTTCCATTACCTTCAGGGGACGACACTCCGCCCGTTGATTACCGGCGAAGAGACGGACCTGGGGTTGCCGGCATACAGCGAGACGTTCTACACGCGCAACGGTTTGGGATTCTCCATACTTCGCGGGTATCGCCATGACGGTTGGAAGTACATTCACGCGCCCAAGCCGGAGCTTTACGACCTGCGGAAAGACCCCAAGGAACTCGACAACGTCATCGATCAGTTCCCCGCAAAGGCCGAACAGTTGCGTGAGGAACTGCGGACATTCCTCGCTGAGTCGCCGAAGCTCGATCGTTCGGGCGGTAATACGGCTGCGCAGGTAAGCGACAGCGTGGCAAAAATGCAGGCGCTGGGTTACCTCACCACCGACGCTTCCGCGGCGGAGAAGGACAGCGAGACCGATGAGCTTGCGATGTTTGAGCCCGTCGGTAGGGACCCCAAGGACTATACCGAGCTGCTGACTTTGGTGTCGCAAACGCTGGGTCGGGTCCACATTGAGGATCCCAAGACTGAGGAGATGCTGCTGAAGTGCATCGAGTTGGCGCCGGATCCGGATCGCGGATTCGGCTGGGCGTTTGTTTCGCTTGGCGGAATGTGCGTGAAACAGGAGCGCTACGACGATGCAATCAAGTGGTACAAGCGCGCACTGAATCTGAGCCCCACCGACGGTCGGATTCTGACGTCGCTGGCGGAGACCCTCTGGCGCGCGGGGCACACGGAAGACGCGAAGCTGATGCTGGAGCGCGCATTGGAGTTGCAGCCAGTGTACGCCCACACCTACCTGACGTTGGGGCGCATGAAGCTGGCTGATGGCAAGTTGCCGGAGGCTTTGGAACTCATGCAGAAAGCGCTCGAAATCGATCCGAGCCTGCCTCCGGCGCACCGCTGCATGGGCTTTATTCATGTGGTGCAGGGCGACGCGCGGAAAGCGCGCGAAGAATATGCCCGGGCGGTGTCCGCGGCGCCCGACATGCCGATGTGGCATCAGGAGTATGCTGATCTGTTGCAAGTGATGCAGGAGCCGGAAGAGGCGCTCAAGGAATACGAGGCGTGGGCCAAGATCGAGCCGGACAAAGCGCTTGCGTACGCCGGTATTGGTGATTCCTACCGTGCAATGCATCGCGTGGAAGAGGCGCTCGCGAACTATCGTAAAGCGTACGAGATGGACCCCACGCTGGTGACACTTTGCGACGCGTATGGTCAGTTGCTTCTGGAGCAGGGGTCAGCCGCTGAGGCGGTCGTTGTTCTGCGCAAGGGGCTCGAAACTGCCCCGAATCATCCGAACCTGGCGAACAACCTCGCCTGGCTGCTTGCCACGTCCAAGGACGACAGCATCCGCAATGGGGCTGAGGCGGTGACATTGGCGGAGGCTGCCTGCGCTGCGACAAACCGGACGAATCCGAACTTTCTCGATACGTTGGGGGCTGCCTACGCCGAGGCTGGGCGTTTTGACGATGCGATCAAAACGGTCGAGGAAGTTATCAAGGCGGCGACGGACGGCGGGTTTGATTCGCTTCTGAGCGACGCCAAAGCACACTTGGCGCTCTATCGCAGCGGCAAGCCGGTACGCAGCTCGTAGCGATCAGCCCGCGTTGCCCAGCGACACGCCGCTGCGTCCCATAGAATCGATTTCCCTACTCCGACTGAAGCGGCTTGTTTGGCAGTTGCACGTTTTGCGCTGCGCAATTCCGCGGGTCCAACGTCGCGCGATACATTCTTGACATAGACTGGTAGCACTTCGGTATAATGGTGGGACGCCGGGGGGTCTAATCGCGCCTGTCGCACCTGAACTAGTGCTTTTTGCAGTTCGCGGTGCGCGCGCCTTCAGGGGGTTCGCATGAGATCCTACGTCTGGGCCATTGTCATCGTTGCCGCTGCGGCTGCGCCCGTGTATGCGCAGGTGAATTTCGTTGATATTTCCACGGATGGGGTGTTGCAGCCTACGGTCGCGGATAGCGGCTGGGCTGCGGGCCTTTGTGCGGCGGACTATGACGATGACGGGTACGTTGACTTGTTTATCCCGAACGGGGTGGGCGTGGCCTCGCAGATCTACCACAACCTCGGCAATGGACATTTCGAGGAAGTGAGTGCCGCGCTCGGCGTGGTTTCGATGCAATCGGACGTGGGCGGGTTGTGGTTTGACTACGACGGCGATCACGATCTTGATTTGCTGATTACACGCATCAGCGAGAACTTCCCCTTTACGCTTTACCGCCAGAACTCGCCGACCGCGTTTGAAAATGTTACCGCGGAGGCCGGCCTGGACGTTGCGCAGAGTCCGATTTGGAATTCACAATATGGCCTGTTCCGGGGTGGGAGTTGCGCCGGCGACATCAACAACGATGGCTACCTCGACCTCTGCACGACGATCTGGAACGGGGTTGCGCGACTGTTTCTGAACAACCGCGACGGCACGTTTACCGAGATTTCGGCGTCGAGCGGCATCAGCTCGATACCGCGGCGTTTCTGGCAGGCGGTGATGTCGGACTTCAATGGCGATGGGTGGCTCGACATTTACATGGCCGTTGATTTTCGCGAGAACCTGCTGTGGATCAATCAGCGGGACAATACCTTTGTTGAAATGGCGGCGTCCGCGGGTCTGGACAACGACATGAACGACATGGGCGTGACGCTCGGCGACTACGACAACGACGGCGATCTCGACATCTACATCACCAACATCTTCCAGTCCGCCAGCACCAAGCACAACGTGCTGTATCGCAATGATTCCGTGGGCGCGTCGCTTTCGTACGTTGATGTGTCGACGAACAGCGCGGTCGAGTACGGCGGATGGGCGTGGGGGACCAGCTTTGCCGACGTGGATCGCGACGGTTGGTCTGATTTGCTGGTCGCGAACGGTTGGAGCGTTGCGTTGTACGAGCAGCCGACGTTCTACTACGTCAACACTGGGTATTCCCCATTCGTGTTCGCGAACGAAACGGTTGCTTCCGGGCTTGGCGGGGCACGATGGGGAAGTGGTTTGGCTGCGTTCGACTATGATCGCGACGGTGATCTCGACTTTGCCGAGATGTCGATGGATGACACGGCCCGCTTCATGATGAACGAGCCGACGGGCGGTGCGGCGACGAATCATTACCTTACGGTGCGGCCTCGGATGCTGGGGCCGAATCATCGGGCGATCGGTGCGATCGTGCGCGTGCAGGCGGGTGGCGTTTCGATGATGCGGTTGATTTCCGCGGGGATCAGTGGCATCTCGCAGGAGCCGGCGGAGGCATTCTTCGGTCTCGGTTCGTCAACGTATGCGGATAGTGTGACCGTTGAATGGCCGGATGGCACGCAGACCGTGGTCAGCAACGTCGCAGCCGATCAGATGGTCACGGTCACGCACGGCGGGTTCGGCGATCTTGATGCCGATGGCGATGTCGATTTGACCGACTATGCCAGCTTTCGCGATTGCATGACTGGACCCGGTGACGGCACGATCATCTACTTGTCCGGGTGCCGAGCGGCTGACATTGACGGCGACGGTGACGTTGATCTTACTGATTTTGCCGTCGTTGCAGCCAACTTCACCGGCTGATCTGTGACCCAGCTTATTCGGGTATCTCCCAAGACATCAGGATACGTTCGTCTTCAGAGCCCAGCGCTTCCGGGGCGATTGCGGCGAGCAGTTTATCGGATTCTCCGTGACGTTTGGGCGACACGTGCGGGTTGTTCCGGCGCGGCGATCGAGATCTTGTGCCACGCATTGGCACAGATGTGCGGTGATACTGCCGATCCGCATCTTTGGGTTGAAGCGCGGTGTGTGGTTGCCTAGACTGGAGGTCCGTGGCCGGAGCCGCGTAAGCATGTCAATCATCCACCCTGTGCAATCTCACGCTTGTGTGATTGTCGGGCTGGGAAAGGAGTACACTCGATGCAGGGTCGGACTGTTGCAAGTGTGACGGCAGCGTTGTTTCTCACGCTGAGCGTGGCGGCGACGGCGCGCGCGGTTGATTCGGACGGGGATGGTGTGGACAACGCGATCGATGTGTGTTGCGACACGCCGCCGGGGACGCTGGTTGACGCGACCGGTCGGCCGATCGGCGACTTCGATCTGGATTGCGATAACGATCTTGCAGACTTTGCGATCTACGAGCAGGGATTTACCGGCCCGCTGGTGTCGGTCGGTGCTTGCGCTTGTACGTTTCATAGCCAGTGTGACGACGGCAATGCCTGTACGGCGGACTTCTGCAACTCCGGAACGTGTCAGCATATCCCCACGGGTGAGGGCGGCGGCTGCGATGATGGCGACACGTGTACAGTGAACGACGCTTGCTCGAACGGTGCGTGTATCGGGGAGGCGGTGCCGGGTTGTGTCTCCTGCACGATGGACAGCGAATGTGATGACGGCTATCCGTGCACGGTGGACACCTGCAACCTCACGACGTTTGTCTGCGAGTACAGTGATTCAATGAGCGGACTGAGTTGCGACGATGGCGACGCTTGCACGACTGCGGACGTTTGCGACGGATCGGGCGGGTGTGCGGGTATTCCCACGGATTGCAGCGGTCTGGACTCGGTTTGCACCATGGGCGCGTGCAACGCGACGACGGGCGCATGTGAAGTCGTCCCGGCTTCTAACGGTGCCGCGTGCGACGATGGGAATCCCTGCACCGTTGGCGATGTGTGCGTTGCCGGTACGTGTACTTCGACGCCGCTGAATTGCGACGACGGCAATCCATGCACGGCTGACGCTTGCGTTGCGGGTGCGTGTCAGCAGACGCCGCTTACTGGTAACGCGTGCACGGACGGCGACTCGTGTACGGTGAGCGATGTGTGCGACGCGGGTGGCAGCTGCACGGGAATTCCAGTGGATTGCAGCGGCTTGGACACGCAATGCACGGTCGGTGTCTGCTTTTCGGGCATCGGATGCCAGTCGTCGCCATTGCCCGATGGACTGGGCTGCGATGACGGCATCGCAGCCACCATCAATGACCAGTGCATGGCCGGTGTTTGCACGGGCACGACCCCGTAGCAAGCAACGCGTCCGAGCAGATGGTAGTGGTGGCGAATCGCGGCTATTCGCCTGGCAAATTACTTGCCCGACTGTGGCGAGGTGCTCACCGTGGTCTTCCAGTGGTTGAAGAGCGTGGCGATCGCCCAGATGGCGCCGATCGCGTAGGTGACCAGCGCGCTGTAGAACCAGTACCAATAGGTCGGTCCGCCGGTCATGTCGGTGCGTTCCTTGTCGAGAATCAGCTTGATGACGATTCCGACCATCAGGAAGTAGTAGAGGAAGAACACGATCAGGAAGCACGCGACGTAGTGGCGGTCCGCCAGGCGGAACTTCGGCTGGGATTCGATCCAACTCTCCCAGCGCGGCGCGCCGGCATTGCCGTTCTCGATGTTCTCGCGAATGTAGCGGCCCGCGCGCATCATCGAGTTCTGCTCGGAGAGGAACACGACGATGAGCAGAAGCACCGAGTAGGGCAGCAGCAACCAGACGTGGAAGACTTCGGCGCGCGACGCGAGGAACGCGAGCAGCGGCACACCGACCAGTCCAAGCACCAGCAAACGAAACAGGCGGGCCTTCGTAGAGCGAATCTCTTCGCGCAAGGTGAGGAATTCATCGCGCAGGGTCGCATCGCCTTCCATGGTGGATTCTCCGCAGCAAAGTCGATGTGTTGTCCAACAGTCCGTCGCAAACGCAACGGCTGATATTCTACTGCAAGTCGATGACCACTTCACGCGCCGCGGGCGGCAGCGTGACGGTATTGTTGTTCACGGCGATCTCCCGGCCTGCACATTCCGCGCGGGCAGCGGTCAGCCCGAAGGGCACGTGGACGCGGAAGCCACCGGACGGATGGGCGTCACCGGTGAGTTGCACGGTCAGCCGGTGATCCGTGATGCGGGCTGTGAGGCTCAGATTTCCGAAAAACGTGGGGAAATCGGTAAGCTCCGCACCCTTGCCTTCGTTCAGCCACTCCGGTTTGACGCCGGCGAGCAACTCCAGGCGGTCGCCAGATTCGTAGACGAACATCGCACGAATGGCGGACACGTACGCGCTGCCGACCCAGGTGTGCGGAATGTCGCCGATGAAGCGCGGCGAAAGCGGGTCGCGCCAGACCACCTCCGCCCACTGTCGCCAACCCGGGGGACATTGGTGCGGGAAGAAGAAGTCGAGCAAGGCATGCGCCCGTTTGGGCTGATCGAGGAGTACGTAGGTGCCCACGATGCGCAGTTCGTAGGGGGTGTAGTCCTTCCACGCGATCATGTCGCTGCGCCGGGACTCGAAGAAGTCGAAGTACTTGTCGAACGTGCGCTTCAGGGCGAGCTGCGGTAGCGCGGACAACTCGCCGCATGGGAAAACCGAAATCGCGGTCGACGTCGCGTCGAAGTCGCCCAGCTCGACACAGCCCGGAATGTAATCAATGCCTTTGTTCTTCATGGCCAGCGCTATCGAATTGTAGAGCGCTTCACGATAAGCATCGCGAATTTGCATGAAGCGGGTCTGTTCTTTGCGGTGGTCGAGCGCTTCGGCGATGGTCACCGCGTCCTTGAGGCCTTTGAGGATGAAGAAGCTGTCCCAGTACGAGTGCATCGGCTTGGCGGAGTAGCCCTCGTGGCTGATGGACTCGGGGACGAGCCCGTAGCACGCGCGTTTTTCGGGCGGACCGTTTTCGTACTCGTCGGTCATGCGCTCGTGGCGCAGCTCGTCGATGTAGTTCACCGCGGCGACGACGTTCGGCCAGTGGGCTTCGAGGAATTCGCGGTCGCCGGTGTAGCGATAGTAGGTACACAATGCGTAGATGAGTTCGCCGTGGCTGTCGTGTTCGGGCACGGGGTCGGGGCCGCGGCGATCGACCACGCAGGGCACCTTGCCGCTGGGGTATTGGTAGCCGGCGTACCAGTTGAGGAAGGCTTTGACTTTTTCCGTATGGCCCGTGGACAGCAGGGCGGCGGACGTCATGGCGCCGTCGCGGATCCAACTGCGTTCGTAGGTGCGCGACCCGGGTTGAATCGAGGGGCCGTCGCCATTGATCAAAATGTACGCCTGCGTCGCGCGGAAGGTGTCTGCCACCTGCCTGGCACTTGGCGGTAGCGACAGCTTCGCGCGGTTGAGTTCCTTGGCCCAGGTGTCATGCACGGCTGACATGCGCCGGGCGCATGCCTTGGCGGGATCGTTGGGCAACGTCGGCAGCGTGACGTTGTCGAGTTTGTAGAGCGGGACGGAGTAGGCAACGGTCGCGGTTTCGCCCGGTGCGAGATCGTAGTCATGGCGCCAGCCTGCGGATGCGTAGGGCGGTGATGCGTCGGCAGCGTGCGATTGCGGTAGCGTGCCCTGTGCGAGGTATTCGGTGATGTCGCCTTGCGCGAACGTCGCGGCACCGAAGCCGGTGGGTTTGAACCAGGGCCTGACGATGTACTTGTCGCCCACCGTGACGCCGCGTTCGGTCGCGGCGATACGCGCGATCGGTGATACTCCGCCCGTGATGTTCAGATTCTGCCACGGGGGCAGCACCTGGAAGGGCCGCAGGGCGACGAAGAGCGCTCCGGCCTGCGGCGAATCGCTCTTGTTGGTGAGTTGGTAGCGAACAACCGCCTGCGAAAGGTCCGGCTCGCCGTCCGCGAATGCGGTGATGTCGAGCTGAAGATCGCTCGTTTGCCAAGTGACGGTCGGAATCGGCAGGTAGCCGTCGGCCAGCGATTGGGAAAGCTCGGCGTCTGCCCAGGTGATCAGTTTATCGTTTGACCAGATGAACGGTTCGAGGGAGGGGCCGGTCTTGGCAATTTCGATTGCGCCGTGCGCGCCGAGCAGCGCTTCGTTGCGATCACCTGCGACGCCGATGACGGTCCAGGGGGTGTGCTCGCCGAGCAGATACGCGGGGAACATGCCGCGTTGCGAGGCGTGGGCGATAGCGCTGAACAAATCGTTGGGTGATTGGGCGAAGCCGATATCCTTGATTTCCAAATGGGTGAGCGAAAGCGTACGGGGCGTGTGCTTTTCGTGGGATGCAATGCGCACCAAGCGCGCTTCCGCGTCGCGCAGCGGGATGTAATCGGTCCCGCCGTTACTGCCCGTTACGGTCTGGCCCAACTCCCAATCGGTTCCGTCGATCGAAAGCGATACGTCGTAGCTCTTGGGCGGACCGTCCGCACCCCAGCCAATGACCAGTCCGTCCAACTCGCGCAGTCCGCCGAGATCGAGTTCGACCCAGGGCGCT
Source organism: Phycisphaerales bacterium (assembly GCA_020639095.1). Classification (GTDB taxonomy): domain Bacteria; phylum Planctomycetota; class Phycisphaerae; order UBA1845; family UBA1845; genus JACKHG01. The sequence continues at coordinate 75,578 of JACKHH010000007.1, forward strand.
GCATCGGCGGGATCGTTGGTCCAGGTGAAATCACCGCTAGATGGCAGTGTACTTGGCGGTGTTGATGCATCGCTCGTCGAGGAGAAGGTCAACTTCGGCGGGTCGGTGATCGTCTGCGGTTTGGGCAAGACCTCGAAAGTCAGCTCGTCGAAGTACACCGAGCCCTTGCCGCCGCTGCTGGCAGCCACCGCGAACTCGATCGCCGCGATTCGGTCGAGCGGCGCGCCGCCGGACGGGCCCCAGGCGAAGCTGAAGTGGCGGGCTTTGTAGCGGACCTGCTGCCACGTTGTTGGGAATTCCATATTCCGCTGATTTACCCACCAGACGTTTTCGCCGCTTGCATCGATCAGTTTGAATTCGAGGTTGTTGCGCGGAGCATCACCGCGAAGCTGAAACGTGAAGCGGTAGTTGCCGTCGGCAGGCAGGTTGACGGCTCGGCGAATCACGCAGAAACCGGCACCGCTCTGGAAGTTGAAGTCGAGGCGCATCGCCTTACCGGACTGACCTGGGGCTTGCGTGATCTGCGCAGAGACGCCGTCGGAGGGCATGACCGTCCAGGCGTCGAGGCTTTCAAAGTCGTCGAGAACGGTGCGTGCCGCCCATGCCGTTGACGCGAACGCGACGGCAAGGCCGAAAAGCATGCGCGCAGCAGAGTGCCCGGCGGAGGACACCCAACCGGGCACTCGGGCAATACACATCGCTCTCATGCTACGCATACGCATCCTTCGTAGCGTAGAACAAAACAGAAGTCTACGGGCCGGTGAGCTTCGTGACGAAGAAGTCGAAGTCGGCCAAGTCAATGTCGAGACTGTCGTCCTGGTCGAAGACCGTGCAGTTCCAACCCAGCGACCCGCCGGGGAAGCAGCGCTGGAAGGCAGCGTAGTCGGCGAGGTCTTCGTCGTCGTCGGCGTCCACGTCGGCACCGTCGAAACGGTTCAGCACGACCATCTCGAAGTTGTCAAAGAACACTTCGCCGCTACCCATCGTGCCGCTGGCGCCGATGGCGACCATGCGCGGGTGGGCTTCGGTGTTCACGGGCATCTCGAACTCGATCTTCAGTGGGATCCAGGTGTTCACCGGGCTCGCCGACGTGATCGTGTTGTCACTGGCGCTACCCGTGATGTCCACCTGGCCGGGGACGGTGCCGCCAATCCATTCGATCTTGATGCCGGCTTTTGAGGTGCCGACGAGCGGGCTGCCCGAAGTCATCTGCATGTACACGTGGGCGTTGAGCACGTCGCCTTCGTTGACCAGGACATTCTGGTAGAAACCAGCGACCGCGTCTCCGCTGCACTCGCCGTAGGCCTCGCCGAATTCGTCGGGGTAACCGTTGATGCTGAACGAACCTTGAATGGCGTCGGACGTGCCCGCGGTCTCAAAGAAGGTCCAATTGTCAGGGCGGCCCGAGCCGTTCTCGAAGTGCGCGTTGAGGAGCAGGTTCACGCCCGGGTTGCTCGCGACTTCCGCATGGGCTGCGTCGAAGTACGCGATACCGTTCGGGCCGGTGCCATCGGGCAGGTAGATCAGCGTGATGCGCGCCAAGGAAGCGCCGGTGGGCACGGTCAAGCCGTCGGTGCCGAGGTCAACCAATGTCCACGCATCCGTGGGCGAGTTCTCATCGAACGCGAGATTCTCATATGGTGACGGCAGATTCACCGAACCCGTACCGGAAAACTCAAGTTTGATGCCGGCACGCGCGTCGCTGGTCAAACCGTTGGTCGACGTCTGATAGACACGGGCTTTGAGCAGGAGCAAGTCGCCCTCGGACACGGTGTAGTTCGACGCGGTCTGGTAGAGGCCGGAGAACGATGAATCGGTGCCCACCTTCAGGCTCTTTGCGCCATCGAGAGCGTAGTCGCCCGATTGTTCCTGGTCATTGAAGCCAGCCCAGTTGTCGATGCCCGTGGGCGACTGCTCACCGACGCCGGCGATTTCAAAGTCGCCGTTGAGCAGCAGGTTTGTGGGATTGCCGTTGAGCGTCAATTTCGCGTCGTCCCAGAAGGCGGCGCCCGAGCCGCTGTTCGACGACCAAAGGCACGAAATGCGCGCCTTGGTGGCGCCGGCGGGCGCCAGGATCGGGCCAACCGTGGCGGAAATCCACGTGTTGGCTGGCGTTGCGGACGTCATCGGCAGGTCGAAACCGCTCGATCCCTGATCACTGCCCGCGTTGTTGAAGAACTCCAGGCCGATACCGGCGATGGCGTCGCCGCCGACCTTGTCGAAGTCGCGCGTGTACATCATCACGGAGACGGTGACCATGTCGCTGCCGCCGGCGACGGGAACTTCCTGGTAGGCCTTCTCGACGGGCTGACTCTGGAACGCCTTGAGTGCGTGACCAGGGCCCGCGGGAACCAGGTTGGCTTCGGTCGAGCGCTCGACGACGTTGCCGACGAGAATCCAGTTGGCGGGAATCATCGGGTCCATGGCGAGCGGTCCGCTGCCGCTTTCAAAACTACCGTTCTTGAGCAGACTTTGTGCAGCGTCGAGCGATGTGACCTGCGCCAATACCGCAGCCATGCCGACGGCAATTGCGAGTTTTCGGAACATGGGTGCTTCCTTCCAAGATTAGAACTGTCGTATTCGAACCAGCCGGCGCGACGAATCGCGGTCTCGGCTGAACGCCAAACGAACGACTGTGTGACCTCACGACGAAATTCGTTTCTCTCGCCCCGAGTATTGCGCACACCGCGCTACGGTGTGCAATTTCCCAATCCGTCGACCGGCGTCTTGCCCGTGCCCAGTCCCCAGGACCAGTAGGGCCGGTTGCCGAAGCGATCCTTGTCCGTCGCCTCCTGGCAACTCGGCGGGTCGTTGTCGATCAAGCGGTCGAGCGGGTAGTGTTCAACGTGGGTATCGACAAAGAGACAGTGCTTTCCGCCGTTGTGCCGCGCGACGTCGTGAATCGCGTCCGCCATGAGAACCGTGGTATCCGCGTAGGGAATCCGGTTGATCAGGCTGCCGTTGATTCCCGGGATGGCGCCCTGCGCGCCCGTTGCGCCGGCACTCCAATCGTTGAACCAGTATTCCGTGCGCAGGTCGTCGATGTACTTGATCGACGAATCCGTCAGCACCGTAAGGGGAACCGTCGGAAACTCGCGAGCCAGGAACAGCTTGCGGAATTCGCTATCGGCTTTGTCGGTACGGTAATACCCCTTGCCGCCCGGCCCCTTGGGGGGATAGTCCAGCACGCTGCGTGCCTTGCCGGTTTCGCGATCGGTTCCGTAGGCCATCGGGCAGCGGAAGAGTTCCAACTGCTTCATGTACGGCCAGAAGCGGAAGACGATCTGATACTGCCGATAGGGAGCGGTGTTGCCCGCGCCTTCGCCGACGATATACGGCAGCCGGGAGCGGTTGTCCTCGGTGTAGTAGAGGACGTTGAGCCCCAACTGGTGCATGCTCGAACGGCAGACGGTGTCCTTCGCCTGTTCGCGCGCCCGCTTGAGCGAAGGCAACAGGATCGCGATCAGCAAGGCGATGATCGAAATCACCACCAGGAGTTCGACGAGGGTAAAAGCGGTTGCGCGCTTCCGGTATCGCATATTCGCCATCCTTTGCATTAACGCGCGCCCCACCCTCCAAGCCTTGGGAAAACCAACCTGCCGGTGCGGCAGTCGATGCCGCCGCACCGACAGGGATCACTCTCTTGTTCGGCCCGAAGTTTGGCAAAACCCAAACCCGCACGGACCGTTACTTCTTGGTTCGCAGTTCGCCTCCGGTCGAACTAGCGACGACGGCGCATGACCGCGACGGCACCGAACGCGAGCAATGCCAGACTCGCCGGTTCCGGTGCGTAGGCGATGTTCGACCAGGTGGTCGTCAGGTTGGCGCCAGCGCCGCCCGACAGGAACACCTGCGTATAGCCGCCGACGCGACCATCATTCAGCGTACCCCAGAGGCCGTAGGGCGGATCTTCATTCGGGTTGGCCTGGTTGAACTCAAGGGGCGGGCTGCTGTAGTCGTTGCCACCCAGCGAGAGGTAGTACACGATGACGCCGGGGTCGTTCTGCGTGTTCTGGTTCGGGACGTAGCGGACGCCGACGCGGGCGGTTTCGCCCTTCGTGTAGGTGACGCTGTGGTTTGCGGTGAAGCTGTAGAACGGCAGGCGGCCGCCGAACACGGCGATTTCGCCGTCGGTCGTGCGGAAGTTGAACCGGCCGTCGACATTCTGCGACCACCACGGGGCGATCTGCATGCCCGACTCGCCCTGGCCGCTACCGGTGATGGTGAGGTCGAACTCGAAGCGATAGCCGTCGCCATTGTTGAAGACGGCCTCTGAGAACGGGTTGGTTCCCAGGTGGTAGTTGTGCAGGTTTGCGAAACCAGCCGGAGAGGCCGACATTGTGTCGGAAATCTGCACGATTGACGGATAGCTGTTGACCGTGCTCAAGGTTGAACCTGGGTCGTCATTGAAGACTCGTGTGTTCAAAATCGTGTTGGTGATGACTGGTGAGGCTACGGCACTTGCGACGACACCGAAGGCGGCAACCACCGCCACGACTGTCGCTAAGCCACCGCGTTTATCCAATTTCCGTCGCATCCTGACACCTCCTGATTTGAGAGAGAGCGATGTGCCGCTGGAGCGCGCTGCCCCGAGTCGGCGCTATCGGGCCACCATTCTACGGGGTGGAGAGTCACCCCGAGTGCCTATTCAGTATAGCACTTCAGGGTTTTATTGCAAGCGCTTTCATAAACGGTTATACTGCCATCCGCGATAGGGGATAGTCCCGCTATGCGTCGATTTTCAGAAATGGTTGTGAGTCGCAATTTTAGTCTTATCAATAACATACATGACCTAAATCGTCATACATCTAGCGTTCGGGTGTTCAATTGCTGTGTTGGTGGCACTGATAGGCTGAAAGGCGCCTCACTGTAGCCGTCGCACATTGCTGACCGAATGATCCGGAAATCTTGGGAGAAAAATCTTATGACAGCGCCGAACACGTTTCTCTGGGGCGCGGCCACTTCGGCGTTCCAGATCGAGGGCGCTGCTCATACCGGCGGGAAGGGCCCGAGCATCTGGGACGACTTCTGCCGCTCGCCGGGACGGACCGCGCCCGATGCGGATGGGGCGATCACCTGCGATCACGTCAACCGCTATCGCGAAGACGTGGCGCTCATGCAGGAACTCAACCTCGACGCGTACCGCTTCAGCATCAGCTGGCCGCGCGTGCTCCCCACCGGGCGGGGTTATGTCAATTCTGAAGGGCTCGACTTCTACGACAAGCTGGTGGACGCGCTGTGCGACGCGGGGATTGTGCCGTGCGTCACGCTGTACCATTGGGATTTGCCGTCGGCGCTACAGATCGAACTGGGGGGTTGGGAAAACGAAAGTCTGCCGCAGCTCTTCGCGGACTATGCCACCATCATGTACGACCGGCTGGGCGACCGTGTGCGCTACTGGATCACGCTCAACGAGCCTTGGTGCTCGGTGGACGGGGGGTACTTCGCGGGCGTACACGCACCGGGAATTCGCGATCGCGCCCGCGGATATCTCGCGGGCCACAATCTGATGCGCGCGCACGGAATGGCGGTGGCGGCTTATCGCGCGTCGCGCAACAACCAGGGCGCAATCAGTCTGGCGCTGAACAGCAGCTACTACTTCCCCGCCACGGATTCACGGGAAGACGAAGCCGCAGCCGAGCGCGGCATGCTCGATTTCGCCGGGTGGTTCGGTGATCCGATTTACTTCGGCGATTATCCGCCGGAGATGCGCGAAGCTTATGGTGATCTGCTGCCGGCATTCAGCGATGAGGACGCGCGGTTGCTGCAAAAGTCGATCGACTTTCTTTCGATCAACTACTACACGAGCGAACTCGCGCGACATGACGCGTCGGTTGGCGGGATGCGGTATCGCAGGGAGCAGTTCACCGACCGGCCCAGGACGTCGACCAACTGGGCGATTGTTCCGGAAGGGTTCCGCGAGCTGCTCGTCTGGCTCGATCGCCGGTATGGCGGGCTGCCGATGTATGTCACCGAGAACGGTATCGCATTGCCAGACCATGCCGATGATGCGGGGTATGTCGATGATCCCGATCGTGTGGCGTACTTGCGCGATCACTTCGCGGCTGCCCGTAGCGCGATGGACGCCGGAGTGAACCTGTGCGGCTATTTTGTGTGGTCACTGCTCGATAATCTTGAGTGGGCGGAAGGTTTTTCGAAGAGATTTGGGCTGATTCGCTGCGATTTCGAGACGCTAACGCGTACAATCAAGGCGAGTGGGCGCTGGTACGCAGATTGGATCGCGCGCGGCGGGTGGGCCGATAACGGCCACGGCGCGGTGCTCGATTCGTCAGCGGCTGGGGGTGAAAGATGACGGAATTGCGGGCGTACCTGAGCGAATTGCTGCACGTCGAATTTCGGCAGTGGGGTATCGTCATCTGCGCTGGGATTTTCGCGTGCGCGGTGTCCGCGCGCGGCGATGTTTTCACGCCGCTCACCAGTTACGAACCAAGCGAAACGGATCTGACGTTGACGCCCAACGGCGGCGACGTGGGTTTGTCACTGGCCATTGTGCAGGGCGGGACCGGTGGTGCGCCGGCAGCGACGGATGGCGCGTATGTTCTGAAGTTGACCGTCGCGGGCGAAGCCGATGGCAAGATTGAGTTTCGCCATGATTGGTCTGCAAACACGTACAGCCTCGACGGACAGGATGAGTTGCTTGCCGACGTGTACATCGCGTCAGCGGGTACAGTGCCCGGATTGATGGGCATCTGGACGCCGAACTGGAGCCCGCCCGATGCGTGGCAGCAGGCTTCGAGTATTCCCACGAGCGTTGGCGTGTGGACCACGGTTTCGTTTAACGTCACCGGGCGGTCGCAAGTTGGGCTCGACTACATCACCGCGTTCATTTTCGAAGACATGGCCGGTACGAGCGGGACGATTTACATCGACAATCTCCGCTTCCGCGCGCCGGGCGAAGCACCGGCTGTCCTGGGGTTTGCCGCGAATGCGTACGCCGATCACGTACAACTCGTGTGGAAGGCTTCGGGCACTCCCGGTCTGGACGGGTACAACGTGTACCGCGCGACGACTTCGGGCGGGCCGTATACCAAGCTCAATGCGACACCGCTGACCGACGCGAGCTATCGCGACGATGTGGGCGTTGGCGCGCCGGAATACTTCTATCAGGTCGCGATCCAGGCCAACGGTTCTGAGGTTGCGGTCAGTGATGAGGCGTCGGCGGAGTACAACGGCATTGGTGATGCACAACTTCTGACCGTCGTGCAGCAATCGGCGTTCCGCTACTTCTATGACGGCGGCCATTGGAACTGCGGGATGGCGCTGGAAGGCATCAACATGGGCCACTCACCCGACACGGTGACCACCGGTGGCACGGGCATGGGTTTGATCACCATGGTGGTGGGGGCGGAGCGCGGATTCCGGCCGCGCACGGACATTGCCAATCGCGTGCTGACCATTCTTACGTTCATGGAGGACGTGACGCCGCGTTATCACGGTGTGTGGTCGCATCACTATAACGGCGTGACCGGCGCGACGATCGCGTTCGCGGGTGCGCAGGATAACGGCGGCGATTTGGTTGAGACCGCGTTTCTTGTTGAAGGATTGCTGACGGTTCGGCAGTACTTCGATGATCCGGTCGACTCGGTTGAGACGGAGATTCGTTCGCGCGCGACGAGCATGTGGGAAGGCGTCGAGTGGGACTGGTATCGCCGCTTCCCGGGCAACAACATTTTGTATTGGCATTGGTCCCCTGATTTCGGATGGGCGCTGAACCATCAGATTCGCGGGTACAACGAAGCCATGATCGTGTACCTGCTCGCGGTGGCGTCGCCGACGCATCCGATGCCCGCGACGGCATACACCATTGGATGGGCGGGCGTGGGCGGTTACGACAACGGCAATTCGTATTACGGGATTCCGCAGTGGGTGGGCCAGCCGATGGGCGGGCCGCTCTTCTTCACGCACTATTCCAACCTGGGGTTCGATCCGCGATACACGCATGACGGCCACGCGAACTATTATGAAAACGCGCGGAACATCTCGCTGATTCACCGGGCGTACGCGATCGACAATCCGAATGATTTCATCGGGTACAACGCGTTCAACTGGGGGCTCACCGCGAGTTTTGATCCGTTCGGCTATGACGCGCATTCGCCGACGAACGACAACGGTACGATTACGCCGACGGCTGCGATCAGCGCGATGCCGTATACGCCGGAGGAGTCGCTGGCGACGCTGCGCTACTTCTTCGATCAGTATGGCGGCAACCTTTTCGGGGCGAGCGGTCCGTATGATGCGTTCCACCCGGGACAGAACTGGTTCGCGCCGGGTTGGATCGCGATCGACCAGGGCACGATTGCACCGATGATTGAGAATTACCGCACGGGGTTGTGCTGGAAGCTGTTCATGGCGAATCCCGAGATTCGCCCGATGATGACCGCGATCGGAATGCTGTACGAGGTGGACTTCGATCAGGACGGCGACATCGATACTGATGATCACGCGGTGTTTGCTGATTGTCTCGCGGGCCCGGAGAACGCGACCGTTCCCGGCGGGTGCAGTGCGGGCGAGTTCGCCGATGCCGATCTGGACAACGACGGCGACGTGGACATGGCGGACGCAGCCATCTTCCAGCGACTCTTTGACGTGCCGTAAGTCAGTGTTGTTGAATAGGCTTTGACGCGGATGCCTGTTGGCGTGCGGGCGTCGCAGACCCTGACACATTCAAGGCGCGGTAGCGTTTGACCGCTCCCACCGTGTCCTTAACGGACACGATGTAGTCGCGGCTCGGATTTGCTCTGACCGACTGCGTGCGGTATCCAGCTTGCTCATGACAACTCGCGTTCAACATCAAACCGCGCGGGCTGATCGCATCCCGCTTGGACAGAAACTGGCGTTCGGATTTGGGATGGCAACGCCGATCGCGTTCGTCAATGCCGTCGCGCAACTTACCAATCTGATTTATAACATTGGACTTGGGGTGAGCCCGATTCTCCTGGGCATCGCGCAGATGATCCCGCGTTTCTGGGATGCGATATCCGATCCGCTTGCGGGTTACATTTCCGACAACACACGCACACGCTGGGGACGGCGGCGTCCGTACGTCATCGTTGGCGGGTTCGGGGTCGCGATCACCTTTGTGCTCATTTGGACAGTACCGGCTGGTCTGAGTGAGTACGGGATATTCGCGTATTACCTGGGCATGAGCCTGCTGTTCTATACCGCGGTCACGATCTTTTCGGTGCCACTGGTCGCACTGGGATGCGAGATGACCGACGACTACCACGAACGGACGAAGCTGTTCGCGTACGGTAGTTTCATCGGCAACGTCTTCGCGATCCTCACGCCGTGGATGTACCACTTCGCCAACCTGTCGATCTTCAAGAATGAAGTTGAGGGAATGAAGGCCGTCGGAATCGGTGTGGCGGTGATCATCCTGGTGTCGGCGCTGGTGTCCGGGGCGATGTGCAAGGAGAAGAAGCTCGCACAGGTGCGAGAGCAGGAGAAGATTCGCTTCTGGCCGAGCATCAAAGCCACGATGCAGAACCGCACGTACCTGCGGCTTATCGGTGTGGTGTTCCTCGTTGCTGCGGGCTTCAACTTTGTCAACGGTTTTGCCAACTACATCATGATCTACTACCTGTTCGACGGCACGAAGAACGTGGCATCGAAGCTGATGGGGATCAACGGGACGGCATGGGCGATCGCGGCGCTTATTGCGGTGTTCCCGATGACGTGGACGAGCAAGCGGGTGGGCAAAGCCCGCACCGTGCAGTACGCGGTGCTCGCGATGGTCATTGGCAGCGTGCTCAAGGTGGTCTGCTACAACCGGGCGTATCCTTGGCTGACGCTTATTCCGACGGTGCTTATTTCGACGGGCATGCTGGTGCTCTTCACGATGGCCGGGGCAATGATCGCCGACATCTGTGACGAGGATGAGTTGAAGAACGGCGTGCGGCGCGAGGGCAGCTACTCAGCCGTTTACAGTTGGTGGATGAAGTTCGCGGTGTCGTCGGCGTATCTGGTTGCGGGCTTTCTGTTGGTGTCCACCGGTTTCGATGAGAAGCTGGAGCATCAGTCGGCGAACACGCTGTTCTGGCTGCGGTTCTGGGAGATCGGCACGCCGGCGCTCTTGTGCCTGATGGGGTATTTCCTGCTACGCGATTATCCGCTGACTGAGGCGCGGGCATACGAGATCAAGGAAATCCTCAAATCGCGACGCAAGCCGACGTGCAGCAACTGCGGACATGACATGACCGGGAACACAACGGGTCGCTGCCCGGAGTGCGGTGTCGAGATGATCCTGCCGAGGCAGACGTGCCCACACTGCGCTGCCCTTAACCCCGGAGACGCGCAGTTCTGTGGGGATTGCGGCAAGCCGCTCACTTAAGCTGACCGTCGGCGGGTGGCGGCATTGGGATTCGGCAATTCTCTGCGATCCGGTGCAACCGGGTTGCTTCATTTCGGTATACACCAGCGAATACCATTCGGACGCATTCACCTTCACCATCTCCTTGAAAGGGGCACGGACCATGTGCGCGCAACCACATCGCAATCGTTTTCTGCCTGTCGCGGCTGGACTTGTTCTCTTGATCGCATCTGCGGCCAACGCGCAGCGGGCGCGCTGCGAGCCAACCTACTCGCTCGACGATGCGCTCGATCTGAAGATCGAAATCGTGGAGATCAATACGCAGGCACTTCTGCCCGAACTTGAGGAAGACCCCGGCTCGCAGCAGTTGATCACAGCCATTCAGCAGGCCAAGGACGCGGGTGTCGCCAAGGTGCGTTACGCGTTTCATATACCGTTTCAGGTGGGCGAGAAGCTTGTGCTGACGCAGGGCGAAAAGACGCCGTTTCTACGAGGTCGCATGACCACTGCTAACGGAACGACCAACTCAACGATCGAGTACGAAGACAACGGGTGCAAGATTCACGTTAATGCGCAATGGCTTGGGGCGTCGGCGGAGGATGGCCTCCTGATCCGGTGGGGCGTGCAACTCTCCGACATGAAGATGCGAACGGGCGTTGAGATCAATGAGGGGGTGCAAGCGCCGCTCTTTGTGAGTCAAAACCTTGAGTTCGCGACCGCGACGGCTCCGGACGCTTCGATTGCGTTTCGCTTTACGTCGGAACCGTCCGGGACGATCAAGCCGCGCACAATTGTGATGATCGCCAAGCTTGCGCCAATCGCCGCACGTTCGGCAGCGAAGTAACGGGCTGACTGTTTACTTATGCACGAAGCGCACGTCGTCGATCCAGAGGCGGCCCTTCTTGGGCTTGGTGGTGTGATCCTCGAAGACGAAGACCATGCGCTCCATCTTGCGCCAGTCGGTGATCATGCCGCCGAAATCGGTGAGCGGGGTGCGGATGGTATGCCAGGGCTCAGCGTCCTGGCCGTCGAAGCGAATCGCACCGGAGCCGCCGGAACAGTGCAGTTCGAGCTTGACGCCCGCGACCGCGCCGTGCACGCGAAACTCGAGCGTGTTGCATCCGGAGACGTCGGCATCGTTCAGTGAGAGCGTCACGCCGCCGAAGGCTGCGTTCTTCGATTCGACGTCGTAGTCGATGCGCAGCGAACCGTCACCGGGTTCAGCCAGACCGATGCTCACGGTGACGGTGTCGTCGGCTTGGTCGCGCGTCCAGGTCGAGTTCTCGCCGCCGACGAGGTTCATCGCGAGATCGTCGTCCGCGAAATCATCGACAACCACGGTATCCGGGCCCTTGGTCTTCAGGTCCTTGGGAATCGCCAAGGGTTCGTAGTCGCGGCGGCGCCAATCCACCAGTCGCTGTGCGGGGATTTCCTCGCAATATTCGGGTATCAGCTTCCGGCCTCGCTGTACGGTGGTGTGCGACTCGAAGAGCTTCTGCACGAGGCGGTCTTCGACCGCGTTCGCCAGTGAAAAGAGCAGCATGGTTTGATCGAGGCTGGTGAGGTAGACGTCGCTGACCAGACCCGATTTCAGGTCAATCGAATCGCGGAAGCCGAACGCGAACGTCTTGCCGCCTTCGCGGTAGGGGGCGCGGACGCCGAGTTCCTCCAGCTTGCGAAAACACATCACGGCTCGGCGCGGGTAGTACATGGCTGCGAGCCCGACCGCGTGTGGCGTAACGACGGGCACTTCCAGTCCGCCCCAGCCCAGGTAGCGTCCGCTGGGTGACGAGCACGCGGACCAGCCCCACACGGGCATGTCGAGCTGCTTGGCATAGAGCATTTGCGCGTAGGCGAAGTCAGCGGCTGACGCGCCGATCGGCGTGCCGCGCTCGTCGAGGAACAGCCCGTCCTGCACCTGCATGAAGAGACCGCCGCCGAGCCACGCGGGCCGGAAGATCTTGAGGCCGTAATGCTCCTCGGTTTCGCGATTGAGCTTTTCCCAGGATTCGGGCGGGGCAGCTCCGGTGGCGATCGCCCAGAAGGCGGCCATGCGCCCGTCGCCGGCGTAGTCGCCGATGTGCCAACCCGCGTCAAGTTTGCCCTTGGCCATGTCGTATCCGCCATAGAGCAGGCCGCGCTCGCCGTCGTATACCGCGGGCCAGTCCATGCGCGCGAGGATGTCCTCAACGTGCGGGGCGAGTTCGGGAAGCGCTTGCCCGGCGACTACGAGCCCCGCGACGAGGTTGCCGGTGTCGAGCAGCGAGACCATCGTGTCCGAGCTTGACGGCTGCAAGTTGCGCACGTTATTCCACGATTGGGAGAACCCCTTCCAGGTCTGAAAGCGGTCGTACGCGTCGAGCACACGGCGGACGCGGATGGTGGCTTCGCCGTCGGTGCAGAGGTTCATGCGCGCCGCGACACCGCAGGCGGCGACGTAGTAGCCGATGTTCGTGACCGAGGTGTTTTGGCCGCGTTCGCTGGTGTCGTAGGGCAATCCGGTGCTGGGCTCGACGAAACGGGCGATGCAGGCCCAGGTGTCGGTAGCCAGCCCGCGGAGGTACACCTCGTCGTCAACGCTCATGCGGTCGGCGCCGCGCGATGCGGTGGCGGAGAAGGTCATAGCGATCAATACGCAGGCGTAGGTGAGTTTGCGTGTGAGCACGGCGGCGCTGATCCCAATGGAGCGAAATCTCAGAGCGAACGCGCACGACTCTATTCAACGGCGGATGCGATGCAAGTATGAAACCCGCAAACCATCACGGTTCGCTCGGGTGGCACGGTCTCGCGCAGCAAGGCCGTGGTTGGGGCTTCGAGGCTCCATGGCCTGACTTCGTCAGACCATGCCACCCCGGTCACCCCGACAAAGCGGACCACCACGCGCTGATTTGCTAGCGGCAACGCACGCGGACGTCGTGGGTCTCGTCGGGCTTGCGCGGCGCGGGCAGGACGTTGGTCGGCAGGCCGGCACCGTCGATGGCGAGCTCGATGTCGGGTCCGACCGAGGCATCGTCGGCGCGCTCGATGTGGATGCGGTAGGTGCATCCGCGGTAGGGACGCGTCAGCGTGACTTCGTCCCAACCCGGCGGGAGGCACGGGTCGATGAGCAGGCCCTTCCACGTCGGGCGGATGCCGAGCACCCACTCGCTGATGATGCGGTGCAGCCAGGCAGCCGACCCGGTGTACCACGTCCAACCGCCCCGGCCGAAGTGCGGCGACTCGGGACCGTCGACGTTGCCGGGCGTGACGTACGGCTCTGCCCAGTAGCGCTGCGGATCTTTGTTCGTCGGGTTGATCGCGTCGAGCAGTTTGCCGACGGTGGCGCTGTCGCGCATCTTGGCGGCTGCGGCGATCGCCCAGGTGGCGGCGTGCGTGTAGACGCCGCCGTTCTCACGCATGCCCGGAGCGTAACGCGTGATGTAACCGATGTCCGCCACCGACGTATCGAACGCGGGCGAGAGCAGCAGAGCGCCCACTTCGGACACGAGGTGTTTGCACACGGACGACCAGCACTGCTGCGCACGCGACGCGTCCGCGATGTCGTTCAGGATCGCCCAGGTCTGGGCGTTGAGGAAAATCTTGCCGACGCGCGCCGTGTGGCTACCGAGTTTCTCGCCGCTGTCGAGCGTGGCGCGCATGTACCATTCACCATCCCAGCCGTGCTCGTTCAGTGCAGAGACGAGTTTGTCGTGGCGGCTGCGATAGTCGCTTGCGAGCGCTTTGTCACCCAACGTTTCGTGGATATGCGACCAGTCCGCGAGCAATCCCGCGAGGAAATGGCCCAGCCAGATCGACTCGCCTTTTTCCTGCAAACCGGCGGCACTCAGGCCGTCATTCCAGTCGCCCGCGCCGATGTACGGCAAGCCGCGAGGGCTCGTGCGCTCGAAGACGCGGTTGAACGCACGGCGAATGTGCTCGCTGAGCGCGACGGGTTCGGCGTCGTCAATGAACGGCGTGGCGTCTTGCAGCACCGAGGTGTCACCGGTCTCGCGAATGTAGTTCGCGGTGACGAATGAGAGCCACAGCAGGTCGTCGGTCATCCGCGTGATGTGGCCCTGCTCGCTCAGCGGATGCCACCAGTGATACACCGACCCGTCCGCGAACTGATGCTTCGCGTGCAGGTTGATCTGCTTGCGGCACTCAGCCGGATCGATGGTGAGCCACACCTGTGAATCCTGCAACTGATCGCGGAAGCCGAACGCACCGCTCTGCTGGTAGTAACCGCAGCGGCCCCACATACGTCCGACAATCGCCTGATAGCGCAGCCAATCGTTCGCGAGGTAGTTCACACCGGTGTCGGGCGTGTCGATACGATGGGCGGACAAGCGTTTGGACCAATCGGCTTTGGCGCTGGCCAGGGATTTCTCAATCGCGGCGCAGTTCGAGTAGCGGTCGAGCAGCGTGCCCAGGTCGTCGTTTGATTCGGAGACCGCGAGGACGAAACCGATCTTGCGCGACTCGCCCGCCGGGATCGCGATGACGTGACGCATCGCTGCGATGGGGTCGTCATGCCGACCGAAACGCGGCTGCCAGATGTCCTGCGTGAGCGCTGCGGGGGCCGCGAATCCGCGGTTCTTGCCGAGGAAAGCGGCTTTGTCGCCCTGGGCTGCTTGTACCGGTTCCGTCGCGGCGAAGGCGGAGACGTAGGGAAAGTCGGCGTTCCAGTGGCCGTGGCGCTCGGTGGGGACCTCCCACATGTGGTTGCGCGCGACGATGCAGCCACGTTCGGGATCAAACGATGTTTCGATGAAAAGCTTATGGAATTCGCGGCGCGGCGAAGGCGATACGCCACAGTTCCATTCGAGGAATGAGCAAAGCTCGATGCGCCGCGCGCGGTCGCTGTTGTTGGTCAGCTCAACGAGCCACAGTTCTACGGTGTCCGTCGGATCGCAGAACATGGTCCAGCGCGAGGCGACGTTGTTGTATTCGGTTTCAAATACGCTGTAGCCCAGGCCGTTGCGACAGGCGTAGTTGTCGAAGTCGACGAAGCACGGCGCGGGCGTCAGCGACCAGACTTCGTCGCGGTCGGCATCGCGGGCGTAGATAAACTTGCCGGAAGCGTCGTGCGCGAACTCCTGTTGCCAACGCGTGATGACACCAAGCTGCGAGTTGTCGATCCAGGTGAATCCGCTGCCGGTTTGGCTGACGGCGAACCCCATGCGCTGATTGCCGACGATGTTGACCCATGGGCGCGGTGTGGCTGGATTGGTGATGCAGTACTCACGGCCTTCCGCGAGGAAGTGTCCGTAAGGGTTTGCAGGTGCAACACGTTCCGCCGCCGCGCGCGTCGCGGTCGATACCGGCGGGATGATCGAATTGGGCATGGGTCCGAAACCTCCCGTGCTGACGGTGATCACGACCCGGGGAATCCGAATCAGTGTACACCTGAAAGCGCTTTCACAGGGTACCGCAATCCAAGCAATTCTGCAACCGCAATCCGCGCCGCTCGGCATGTGAAAATAACGCGATGCCCGGCGTTAAGTTCTCGCGAAACATGCTCGAATCGCGCGTGCGGCGCGAGCGACTGTGCGATTATCGGTCGGGCGGGAAATGATGGCCCGTTTCAAGCGGTCCCGACTCCTGATCAGTCCCTACCGCGTGGCGACAGCTTGAGGCGTTCAGCGGCCAGCTTGCTCACCGGGTGTTCCATGAACAGCCGCCAGATGAGGCCGGTCCGCGCGTTCTCGATCGCGAGCAGCATGGGCCCTTCGTCGATGCCGACGTAGTCGTCGCTCGCGAAGTTCAGATCAAGGTTGAACGAATCGACGAGCCCGAACCCTCCTGCGTCGATGTCGCGCCATGCGAAGGGTTTGCCGTCCTTGTCCTTGAGGTCGCGCATCGCGCGAAGCGCATCCACACACTCTTTGGGCGCGAACATGATCGACGAACCCGCGGCGTAGGGCGTGACTGTGCCTTCGTGCCACTTGTCGTCCTTGGCCATGTTGGGCTGGACGTGCGGCACGAGGTAGCTGTTGGGCCCGGTGCATGCGCTGAGCCCCCAGATGTTTTCGCTGAAGGTGTGGAATTGGTCCGCGACTTCGATGCAACGCTGACGGTGCGTTAGCACGGCGCGGCGCGAGTTCTCGAACCAGTCGACGCGCGGGAGACTCACGCCGAACGCGGAAGGATCGTCGGCTTCGAAGGAACGGAAGTCGATCCAGCACTGGCTGAAGAAGTAGTGGAATAGCGTGCCGCTCCAGGACACGACGTAGTGCGGCATGTCGTCGTGCTTTCCGATCTCGCGCCGCAATTTGTAGTAGCTGGCTGGTTCGATCGCGTGCTCCGCGACGGGTGAGCCGACGGCGAGCCAGTAGATGATGTGCTCCTCCGCGCTGGCAACAGTCCACGCTGCGTGATGGAATTCCCCATCGCCGTCCATGCGCGTTTTGTCAGTCGGGCGCCAACCCATGCAGAGGTAGCTGTCCGACGCGCGGACAAACGCTTTCCAGTTCGCATCACGCACCAGCTTGTCGACGCGGTCATTGACCGCGCCACCGAAGTACTGGCCAGCCGGGAGCGCTCCGGCGATGAACAGGGCTGAGTCGATCGTGCTCGCAAGCACTTCGTAGGATGTGTGCGAAAGTCCGCCGGTGTTGCGGTCGACGAAGTGCAGGTACATGCCGAAGCGCTTGTTGTCATCACGCGCGAGCAGGGCGTCGAGAATGGTCAGGGCGCGTTGCTCGCCTTCTTCCCGAGTAATCCAGCCGCGTTCCACGCCGATGGGCAGCGACGAGAGCTGGAAGCCGACGGCAGCGATGCTCGAAACCGGCGATTTCAGCCGGTCGCGCGCGAGCATCGCGGGTGGTTCCACCTCGCGCCAGAAATACGCAAAGCAGCCCCGTTGCACCTCATCCAGCAAACGCTCGTCTTCGGGTGAGAACCTGTAGGTGAGGGCGCGATCGGTCTCGGGCGAGCGGAGCACGTCGGGTGGGCCCGCGAAGCTGGAAGCGGTCATCATGATTACCACCGCGGCGAGTAAGTGTTGACGATTCATGCGCTGAGCAGATACTGGCGCAGCGTCGCCGTGTCAATCGGGCTGCGATCCCCGTGTTGGTTCATCTTGACGACATGGGGTGGTTCGGTCTGACGAATTCAGGCCATGGGACTTCTGGGAGCGGACCACGGCCTTGCTGCGCAAGACCGTGCCACCCAAGGTGACCCAGTACCGGGGCCTGGGAGGTAGCGGCAGGGGAGCATGCATGACCGTCTCCATCTCAGATGTCGCGAAGCTGGCCAACGTGTCGATCAGCACGGTTTCGCGCGTGATCAACCGGCCTTCGCTGGTCAACGCGCAAACGCGCGAACGCGTGCAGTCCGCGATCAATGAGTTGGGGTATCACCCGAATGCGTTCGCGCGCGGGTTGATGCTGCGCAAGAGTGAGATGATCGGTCTGGTTTTGCCTGACATGCACGGCGAGTTCTATTCCGAAATCATCCGCGGTGCGAATCTCAAAGCCCGCGATCTGGGCTACAACCTGATCATTTCGAGTGCGCACGATCCGGATGACATGCATTCGCTGCTCGATGGCGTTCGCCAGCGCCGGATCATGGACGGTGTGGCGGTGATGGTCGCGGAGGTGACGGATCATATCCAGAAATCGCTGGGCGAGCTTCACCTGCCGTTCGTGGTGATCGATAGCGACATCGACGGGGTGGCGCACGACAGTGTGACCATCGATCAGCGGGAGGGGGCGCGGGCGATGATGCGCCACCTGCTGGACGAATGCGGCGCGAAGCGGATCGTGTTCGTCGGCGGACTTGAGACGAACGTGGACACGATGGCGCGCCTCGACGCATACCGCGTGATCCTGGCTGAACGGGGCATCACGCCGACGGACGACGACGTGCACCATTTGGATTACCAGTACGAGACGGCGTACGCCTTCGGCAAGGAGCATCTGCGCAACTGGGTGGGCGCGGGGAACTGCGTGTTCGCAGCCAATGACGAGATGGCATCGGGAATCATCGATGCTGCGTACGCGCTCGACATCAAGGTGCCCAAAGAAATTGCGGTGGTGGGGTTTGATGATACCCGCATCGCGCGCATGACCCGTCCGCCGCTCACCACGGTCCGCGTGCCCATGGCACTGATGGGCGCGACAGCCATCGAGCTGCTCTGCAAGCGCCTGGCTGACCCTGAAATCGCGGAGCAACGCGTATCCCTCCGGCCGCAGCTCATCACGCGGCGGTCTTGCGGCGGAGGAGGCGGTTCGGGCAGCGATCGCGCCTAACCTCGTCTTAACGCATCTTGGAAAAAAACCTATCGGCAAATCGAACAAGATGCGCTATGATTGTGCGCGAGTGGTGGATGCCGCTCGGCAATGTCCAACCAGCATCTCATCAATCGGGTTCAATCAGGGGAGAACGCATGTTCGATTCGATCCGACTCGCAAGCTTTCGCAGCCCGCACCTCGCAGTTCTGGTATTCGGGGCATTTCTTCTTGTGTCGACCTACCGCATTGAAGCCGGCGTACTGCCGGGTGATTCCGATTCCACATTTGGGAGTAACGGAGTCGTCATTGCGGAATTCGGCGGCACGTATGATGAATTCGCCGGTCTTGCGATTGGCAGCGGCAAGTTCGCGGCTGCGGGCATGGGCGGACCATCGAACCGGTTTGCCGTCGCCGTCTACGACATGAATGGTACACCGGACATGGGTTTCGGGAATGGCGGATCGTTAATCATCGATCAAACGGCGGGCTCCGCCGCGGTTGAGTGGTTGCCGGACGGTAAACTGCTGATCGGTCCCGCATGGTTGGGTGGTAGCTTTGGTTTCATGATCGCTCGGCTGATGCCGGACGGATCGTATGATCCCACGTTTGGGTCGGGTGGAAAAACCACGCGTCCGGTGGGCTCGCAACCGTATGTCGAGGCCATCGGGGTTCAGACCGACGGCAAGATCGTGCTGGGTGGATACAGTTATTTCACCGACGACTGGAAGTGGGCCTTCGTGCGCTTCAATGCGAATGGTACGCTGGACACATCGTTTGGTGGTGGAACCGTGATCACGGATTTCGGCGCGGACAAAGATGACATGTGCTACGACTTCGTCTTGCAGCCGGACAACAAAATCGTCGCGGGCGGATCGGCCGGTGAAACGTCCATTCGCGATCTCTTCGCGCTGGCTCGGTACAACACCGATGGAACGCTCGACGGTACGTTCGGGGTGGGCGGGAAGGTTGTCATTCCAACCGAGCAAATCGCCAACAGTGGGCGGTTCGAAGGGGTGGCGCTGCAATCGGACGGCGCGATCGTTGCATGCGGGTCGGCGGACGGAAATTCTGTCTTGATGCGCTTTGACACGACGGGCGCGCTGGATTCGACGTTTGCCGACGGGGGTGTACTGATTTTCCCGGTCGCCTCGTCGTCAGACTATCTTGATGATCTGGCTATCGACAGTGCCGGCCGGATCATCGCAGCCGGTAACGCTTACATCAGCGGCCATTGGCGACAGTTCGTCACACGGATTTTGCCCGACGGAACCATTGACGGGTCCTTTGGAATTGGTGGAGTTGTCCTGTCCGATCATGGTACCTCATGGGAATTTGCCAACGCAGTCGACCTGGCGACCCCCGATCGTATCCTGGTGGGTGGGAGCGTCGGCGACGCGAACGTGAACTACAATGGTTCGGTCACCCGGTTTATCAACAATACCGGTTTGTCCGGCGAGACCGTGTCCGCGCACCCGACCGCTGACGGACAGGCCACAAGTCCGAATGGATTCGCGTTCTCGATCCTGGTAACCGGCGATCTTATTCTGGTCGAGCGCAAGACGTCGCCCGCGTCTGATAGTCGCGGGCTGCTTGAGTTTGATCTTTCGGGTATTCCCGACGAGGCTGCGGTGCTGTCGGCTGATTTGACGATCGATATTGCGGGCCTTTCGTATTTCGCGGGCGAGAGCTACCCGTACATCATCGCGTACGGCTATGATGGCAATGGTACGCTGGATCCACCGGATCCAAGAAAGACCGATACCGAGATTGGCGTCAGCATACCGATCATGACACAGGACCCGCTGACGATCTCATTTCACAACCTGGACTACATCGAGTCGCTGATTCAAGGCGGAGCGTCGCACATCGGTATTATTCTCTACGCCGGCAGAACAAACCACTACTCTGGTTTTGTCGCGAACGAAGGCGCCGCTCTCTACAATTTGCCCGCGCCTACGCTGTCAATCGAGTACGCGGTTTCCGTACCTGGTGATCTCGACGGCGACGGCGACTTGGATTCCGCGGATCTTGCGGTGCTGGTGAATTGCATGACCGGCCCCACGCCGATTCAGATTGCCGGCGACTTCGACAACGACGGTGACGTTGATGGTCACGACTTCGCCATGTGGGAGGAATGTCTCGCTGGGCCGGAGGTTATCGTTGATTCTGCTTGCGATCGGATGGACTTCGATGCCGACGCGGATGTCGACCTGGCCGATTTCGCCGCGATTGCTGAAGTGAGCCCTGCTCCCGCCCATGCGCCGGCACCGGGGTGCGAGGTGGCGGACTTCGATGTTGATGCTGACGTTGATCTGTATGACGCGGCAACATTCTACGGGCTGATCACCCATTGAACGAGGGTTCGCCGGGCGGACGGTTTCTCGCCGGCTACTGATCACGCGCTAGCCGGTCAGTGGGTGTTAGGGGATTCGGTCGCCCTTCGGTTCTCGCGAACCTCGGGAAATTCCTCATGGCGTTGACTGCTAGTCGTCATCGGGCTGGTCAACGCGGATCCGAATCCATATCGGGCGGTGGTCTGAGAGCAGTTGTATGGCGTTATACCAATTGTCAATGAACCACTCATAGTGCGTATCGTTGTCGAAAGCGACGATGCCGACATCCTCGCCGAAGGCCGGTGAGTTCGTGAACTCATGAT
The DNA here is from genome assembly GCA_020639095.1 of Phycisphaerales bacterium. Classification (GTDB taxonomy): domain Bacteria; phylum Planctomycetota; class Phycisphaerae; order UBA1845; family UBA1845; genus JACKHG01. Next base: position 96,777 of record JACKHH010000007.1, read on the forward strand.
AAGAGCCCTTTGCGACCAGGATCTGGTCGTAGATGGATTTCTTTTTTGCCGTCGTGGTGCTGTATTGGTCATCCGGTGCTTCGTCGGTGGCGGGATCGAACGACGAATCAGCGGCTGCTATGGCTTCGAGCAGGGGGAAACGGAAGTAGTCTGCATGCTCGGCGACCATGAGCTTCGACCAATCGGTTTTTCCATTGAGGAAGCGGTTGAAGTCACCAACGATGATCGCGTCGGTTTCCGACTCGTCCGCGAGTTCCTTCATCCAAGCCACAAGTGCAGCGTACTCTTCGCCGCGTCCTTCAGAGGATGTCCCGGTGAGTTTGGTGTAGAGGTGACAGTTGACCAGGTAGAAGTCGTAGTTGACGGCTTTGAATAGCGCGACGGAAGGTACGCGTTGAAACGTGGGTTTGTCGTCATTGTCGGGATCGGGATCGTGCTGCAACAGCGTGATCTCAGACTGAAGCGATACGGGTGAGCGCCAAAGAAACGCCGTGGTTTCGTCACCGGTGTGGTCGTCGGCGATGGCGTAGTCGTAGCGTTGCGTTCCGTAGAAGTCAGCAGCTTTGTTGAGAAGATCCACGAATCGTTTGACCTGGTCGGTGCCCAGTTCATTGGGCTCGACTTCCTGGATGGCGACGACGTCGGCGTCAGCTTGTCGGAGGATGTTGACCAAGCTGATGAGCGAACGTTCGTACTCGGAGGTGTCGCCGAGGTTGGCGATGTTAAAGGAAGCGACGCGGATGTACTGCTCAGCCTGAGCGGCTGACACGCCGAGGGAAAAGAACAATGAAATGATGCACGCGCGTGCGATTATCAACATGAGGTGAACTCCCAAATGTGATTGGCCCAGATTTGCGAACCGACCCCGATGCGTGCAGGCTACGCGGACGTGGTCTGCTCTTCAAGTGCGCACCGCGCGATTGTACGTGGTGTTTTTACCCGATATGCTGCGTATTGAAGTGGAACTGACTGGAGAGCAGGAATAACCGGCGCTATTCGGCAGTCGGGCCTGTCACACACTGCACGTATGCGTTGAGGTCCGCGAGGTCTACGTCGCCATCGTTGTCGGTGTCGCCATCCGCTTGTGACGCGCCGGCTGATTTACCAAAGTTGCCTTGCAGGATTGCGAAGTCTGCTGAATCCGCATCGCCGTCGCCGTCGAAGTCGCCCGCAAGTGCTTGATCGTAGGCGGTGAGGAATACGTCATTCTGATTGGGTGGGTGCCAGCCGTGGCCCGCGAGGTAGACTCGGCTGCACGTGCTCGTGTCGATGGCCAGTCCGACGTCGTTCGCCAAGCTGCCGCCATCGAAGGCTTTGCTCCAGCGCAGGTTACCGGCTGGGTCGTAGGAGATGGCCACCATGTCGCGGTCCTGCGCGCCGGTCGATAGTACCGTGCCCCCGACATAGACATTTCCCAATGCATCGAGCGCGAGGTCATTGCCGATGTCGGTCGAGTTGAGCGGTCCGTTGAACGCGCGCTCCCAGACAACCGCGCCGTTGCCGTTGAACTTGACGGTACCGATGTCGGCTGACCCGCCAAGGCTGCCGACGACGTAGATTTCGTTCGCGTTCGCCACGGCCAGTTCGGCAAGATCAAACGTTTCGCAGAACACCTGGGAGTAGGCTTCGACCCATTGCAAGTTGCCGGCGACGTCGTACTTCGCGAGCAGCACGCCGAAGATACCGCAGCTGGTTTCCGGCTCGAATGCGGCGATGGCGTTGCCCATGTCGTCGAACGCGACGTGCGCGGGGCCGAAGACCGCGCCATGGTTGCCGAGTTGCTGGTCGCTCCATAGGAAGTTGCCGTCAGCGTCATAGGCGACAACACCCGATCCCTCAAATGCAGCCGTTGCGACACCTCCACAGAGGATGCGTCCATCGGGCGCGACGGCGATGTCGTTCATCAGGTCGACGTCGGGCGCGGGTTTGACCGAACGCGTCCAGATTTCAGCGCCACTCGGCGTGAGTTTTGCGATTTGGAATTGCCAACCGCCCAGGAGTATCTCGTTGTTTGGTGTTACCGCAAGTGCCGCACCACACTCACCGAATACCGGACAGAACCCCAAGCCGGGGATGGCGTAGTCCCAAAGCAGCGTGCCCGACTCGGGCTCGAATTTCCACACCGTTTCGAGTACGCCGTTGGTATTCCATGCCGGACCCGCGACGAGAATGTTGTCGTCACTGTCGAGAACGATGGCGCGCGGGCGTTCGGGCAGGTTGTCTGGGCCGTTGATGATCGTGTCCCAGAGCAGATCACCGGACGGCGAATACTTGAGCAGCATCAGGTTGTCCTGCTGGCCGACTTCGTAGCTCGTGCCAGCCACATAGATACTGCCGTCGGAACCGACCGCGATCGCGGCCAATTCGTCGTCGCGGTTTCCTGGGCCGTTGTACGACCGGGACCAGGCTTCAGTCGCCGAGCCCGCATTCGCGACGGTGGCGGCGAGCAGCAATCCTCCGACGATCAAACGGTGCGCGCGTAGGTACATTCGTGAATCTCGCGATCAATCGGCGCCAATGTTCAGTGAACGAGCCCGCCATGCAGGATAATCAATCGGCGCCCGAGAGCGAAGCGTGTTCCGCATTGACGATTCCCCATTGTGCGTGCGAACGATGTCGCCAGGAATATGCCGACACCCCCGGACCGTTTCTGCGGCCAAGACCGCTCACTGAAACACAACACAATTGCGCTCCGTCCGAAAAAAGTATGCGCCCCAGATACCGAATTGCGGTGGCGTGCATCGATCGCACCATCGCACAAATGGCCACCTGAATCGACGTAGCCGACGAGAGAGGGTGCTGGCGTTTTATTCTTACTCCACAGCCATCAGCTTTAAAACACGGCCCGACTAGCCATTGGCGCGAGCTGACTAGTTTTGGATGTCGAAATCACAAGCTTGGCAGCACTTCCGCCGATAAAGCGGAGCTGCTTTGTTGCGCACGAATGAAACAAGTTTCAGTTCGATTTGCGGCGTTGGCGAGCACGCAAAATCGCGTCCCAGGATTGAAGAAACGCGATTTCGTGGTCGATTCTGCTTGCGTCGCCCGACCAGTCCCGGTACAGTAGCAGCAACTGTTGCAGACAACAATTGCTGCGTTGTTTCAGACGCGGGGGTACTCTCGATGTCCTCCATTCGCAAGATCGCTCAAAAGGCCGGCGTCTCCATTACCACTGTCTCGCGTGCGCTCAACAACGATCGCAACGTCAGTGCCAAAACACGCGAACTGGTCCTCACCGTCGCCAACCGCTCGGGGTACGTCTCGAAGGTCGGGCGGCGAACGACGACCAACATCGGGTTCGCGTACGCCGGGCGGCAGACGTTGTCATCCGTGTTTGATTCGGCGTTGCTCGAAGGCATCACGCACGGCGTCGACAACCATCAGTTCGACATCGTGCTGCTCAAGCCGCAGCGCGACAAAGATCCGGATGAAACCTACACGCAGTTCTTCATGCGCAAGGGTGTGCGCGGCGTCATTTTGCGCACGACGGCGGAGTCGCGTGAGGTGTGCGTGCGGATCGCGGAAGAGCAGTTTCCGCTGGTGGTGATCAGCGAGCGCTTCGATGCCGACAACGTGAACTTCGTCGATTGCGAGTCGCGCACCGAAAGCATGCGCGCCGTCGATTACCTCGTTTCGCTGGGGCATCGGCGGATCGGAATCGGCATGCACACGATTCCCGACTGCGACCACCTCGATCGCTATGACGGTTATTGCCAGTCGCTGGCGAATGCCGGGATCGCGCTCGAAGAGCAGTACATTTTCCGTCACCCCGCCAATCTGGCGGGCGGTGCGACCATTCTGAAGATGGCGATGAGCATGGCTGATCGGCCCACGGCCATCTATTTCTCCGACCCGCAGCTTGCGGTCGGCGCGATCAACAAAGCCCATGAGCTTGGCGTGCGTATCCCGCGCGATCTTTCGATCGTCGGGTTTGACGACGCGGAAGCGCGCTACAGCGTGTACCCGACGATGACGGCTGTCTGCCAGGACGCGCGCGCGCTGGGCGTGATGGCTGCGACAAGTTTGACGCGCATGATCAACGACGGATCGAAGGAGCGCATCCGCGAGACGATTCCGTCGTTCTTTGAAGTGCATCGTTCAACCGCGCCCCCGCCCGACGATCCGCGGCCGATACACGCGGACAATGGTCGGGGCGATTGAGTTGTGTTTGGGGTGAAGCACGGCAAGTCGCACGGACAGAGGCGTGCGACGGTGAACCAGGGGACGATCCCAGCGCGGGGTCGCGCGACGGATCGCAATTAGAACTGTGAACCTAAAATGCGACTGATCACAAAGACAAGCAAGAGGAGTACGGCACGGCGAGAGAGCGGGTTCACGCTGGTCGAACTGTTGGTCGTGATTTCGATCATCGCACTGCTCATCTCCATTCTGCTGCCGTCGCTGCGCGGCGCTCGCGACCAAGCCAAGCTGATGAAGTGCCTGGCGCACATGCGTGGTACCGGCCAGGCGGCGATGGTGTTTTCCAATGACCACGATGGGCGGTTCCAGGTTGCGACCGATGAGTTCGGCATTTCGCAGGCGGACGCACAGCGCGATCGTTACGCGTACGACTACGAGCAGGAGTTGCTCACCTGGCCGGTGGCGTTGGCGCAGGCGTCGGGCATCACCTATCGAGCGAACTGGGACTGGGGCGTGCGCGCACAATCGTACGCGGCAGCGCTCGCGAAGCAGGATCTGATGGCGGATGACCTGGAAATGGTCATCTGCCCGGCGGACAAGGTGAAGATCGCAACGACGCGTTACCCGTGGAACAGCGAGTGGAGCGCCGACAACAACGGCCTGCGCGGTGATGGGGATCCGGACGACGACAACTCGCCGTCATCGGCAGGCACGTCGTATTGGGGTTTCCTCAGTTTCGCGATCAATGAGGACATAGCCGGCGCCGAGGTGGCAGGTGGTACTGACCCGGCGTGCTGGCACGCGGTGAAGTACAACAACAACTGGTTCCATTGCGTGGGACAGAAGCACTATCCCGCGCAGTTGGGCTGCGGGAACTCGGGGTACCGGCTTCGCGGGATTCTGGATCGCGTGTTTGACCCCGGAACAGTCGGTTTGGTGTTCGAGTCGGGCCGCGACAAATTGGACAGCGGTACCGGGGTGTACGCCAATCTGATCACGAGCGCCGAGTCCAGCAAGGGGCCGTACCTTGGCGATTCGCTGCACAACACGGTAGGCAGCGGACGTATTCCGCTGAAACGGCACCCCAAGAGCCAGATCAACGTGCTGTTCGCGGACATGCACGGTGACACCGTTCGGGCGGTGGAGTTTGACGCGAACGACAAGCAGCCGACGAAGTTCTCGCCGCGCGTGCGGGTTTCACCGTATCAGCCTTTGGGAATCAACAACTAGCGGAGCGAACACCGGGAGAGCGAGAGAAGGAAACGGGTGAGGGGAGTTGAGAGAGTGGGTGAGGCTGTGGCGGTCCGCGTACCGTGCAGTCTCGGGGAAAGTTGGAAGCGCAAGCCAGTCTGCGAACGCGTGGCAGATTGGACTTGCCAAATCTCTCAACGGAGGCAAGTCATGAACAAGTCTGGAATGGTGGCTGCGCTCGCAGTCGCGGCTCTGGTCGTCGGTTTGCTGCCGAGCCCGGCAGTTGCTGATCTGACGGTCACAGTCGGCCCCTCAACCGATCCCTGGGTCGGTTACATGAATGTGTTTGAATTGCCCGCCAACGGTGGTGGGTACGTGTTCGGCCAGCCTTGGGGCGTTCCCGCGCTCTCGAGCAGTTTCGATGACGGCGCACCGTCGGTATCGCTCGGTGCGACGCCCCTCGATGATCCGACAACGGATCCTTTCTGGTACCAGAACGCGCCGGGCGGTCCGGGCTCGACCGACGGCAACAAGATGATGGAAGCCGCGATGTACCAGGAGTATCCCGCGGGCACGCTTTCAGGTGAGACGTTGACGTTTACCGGCGAGGTTCTGTCGAACACGTTGAACGACGCGCCCGATCGCGACACGTACATTTTCATCAAGGACTTCGCTGGCGATTACTCATCGTCATTTTCGACGATCATCCCGGCGCCGGAATCGGGTCCGTTCAGCATCAGCCTGCTCGTTGATCCCGGTGCGGAAGGCAATCGTCACCTGCAATTTGGTTTCATGAACGTCGGCCCGAACGTGTGGTCGGATACCGTGGCCGCTCAGGGCAGCGTGGTGTACGGGCCGATTCCCGAGCCCGCGACGCTGGCGTTGTTGAGCATGGGTACTTTGCTGGTTGCGCGTCGCCGTCGTTAGGCATTGGTTGACGCTTTGAGTTGTTCGGGCGTGCGCGGCGGACGCGTGAATGCTCTTTTTGGATTATTCACTGTGTCCGCCCCGCGGGCCCAAGATGCAAATCAAATTGATCATGGAACGTTGGACGATCCATCCTGTTCTCCGGTTGTTTGCGATCTGTGGAGCCATCGCGCTCACCGTCGTGCTGCTGCCTGCGCAGTCGGCACGCGGTGAGTTCGATGACGCAGGTTGGGACATGGTGTGGAATGACGAGTTCGACGGAACCACGATCGACACGTCCAAGTGGCGCGTGGAAGACGCATTCCTCGTCAAAAACCAGGAGTTGCAGTATTACGCGCCGGATGACGTTTACCTGGAGAACGGCAACCTGATCCTGCGCAGCCAGGCGCGGCAGTATTGGGGTTGGGACACCTGGAACTGGCGGTGGTTCGACTACACATCGGGTCTTGTGGAAACCAAAGGCCACTTCAACCGCACGTATGGTCGTGTCGAGATTCGCGCAAAGCTTCCGAAAACGCAGGGCATCTGGCCCGCACACTGGATGCTGCCGTCGAGCAACTCCTGGCCGCCGGAACTCGACATTATGGAAATGTTGGGACACGAGCCCAACACCGTTTACACGACGCATCACTGGGGCAATTGGCCCAATGTTCAATCGCTTGGCAGCAGTTATGAGGGTCCGGATTACTCCGCGGGCTTCCACACCTTCGCGCTCGAGTGGTTCCCGGGCCGCCTTGATTGGTACATCGACGATGCGCTGGTCTTCACGAGCATCAGCTCCGGCATTCCCAACGAACCGTTCTACATCATTCTTAATACCGCAGTGGGCGGCATCTGGCCGGGGAATCCCAACGGGACGACGGTTTTTCCGCAGTATCACACGATCGACTACGTGCGTGTTTACGAATTGATCGGTGCGGGCGCGCCGCTCGTCGAGATGGCTGATGTAACGGAAGACTCCGCGGTGGCGGATGGTTCCATCGATCCCGGTGAATATGCCACGTCGACGACCGGCGTGAACAGCGGCTTGTTCGATCGCATCGGGAACGAGTCGGTGTTCGCGGTCGATTCGAGCGTGGATGGGCGGATCAACTTCGGGTTCGACGGCAAGAACGCGTGGCCGACGTCCGCATCGTTCGGCACGGTGATCTACGTCGATTCGAAATCCGGTGGGTTTACCTCAACAAAGAATCTTCACGATACGGGCGATGTATATCGCCGACTTGCATCCGGCCAAGGTACGTCCGGGCAAACGGCGGACTTGTACTTCGCACCGGGCTTCGCAGCGGACTATGCAGTTGTCTTGACCGCAAGCGAAGCCCGCATTTTTGCGCTGAGTACTTCGTCGCACACATTGATCAACGGTGCAACGCTCGGCGCGGCGCACGACATGTTCGGCGGTGAGGAAGTGACGTACGCGATCGACGCGAATGACAGCTCGATGCGCGAGTTCGAAGCGCGGCTGTCGCACTTCGGCACGTCGCCGGGCGCATCGATCAATCTGCTCGGAACGATGTTGCTCAACGGCGACACCGCCTATCGCACCAACGAATTCATCGGCGCGTCAACCGGTAACGCCTGGGACCTGGCCAACCCGGCTGCCTCGGCAACGACGATCAAGTCGGGCGATTATCTGCGTTTCTCAACCGCGCTGATGAAAGGCGATGCCAACGGCGACAGCCTGGTGACGACGCAAGACATCGGCGTGTTGCTCGATTGTTTGCAGGGGCCGGGGGTTCCGCCGGCGCTTGCCGAACCCACGCCCTGCCTGCGGGCAATGGACATGGACAACGATGGTGACGTTGACCTGTCAGACTATGCGCAGGTGACGGCGGTTATGGAATAGCGAAGGCACGGAATAGTGACCGGCGCGAGTGGCGCGCCGGATGCTCAGGGGAATACGAAGACGAGAACATAAGACCCGTCAGTTGCGGCGTCGCGGCTGGGGCTAGCAGAAGTTGGAGGACTAAGAAATGCGAAGAGGAAGCCATTTGCTCGCGGTGTTGAGCGGGCTCACGTTGATCGTGGGACTCGCGGCGCCGACCAGCGCACAACTCGTAGAGGACTTCAACGCCGTAACGGAGACGGGTGGCGGCACGTTCCTGACCGGGGCTGGGTTCTTCCAGACGTTGGGTTGGGATGACGGCTTGATTGGTGAAAAGGCCTACGCCGACACCGAGGGAAGCATTCAGATCACCGCCAGCGCGCAAGGCGATGCGACCGCGGGCGTGAGCAACACCGGTGCCGGTGTGGTGAGCGTGTCGGCGTCGAGCTTCAACATCCTGTTCGAGGATTTTGAGGGCGCGACGGCCGCCGGTTCGACGATCGTGCTCGATGGCGATGGTTCGCCCGACACGTTCAACATCGTCACGAATTGGGACGCCGGTCTCGCGGGTGAAGAGGCCTACGGCGGAACGTACGGCGGTGCGGCGCTCAACGGCGACGTGACTGCGCAGGCGCTTGCCTCCGGTGGCGTCGGCAGCAGCAAAGCCGGTCAGATCGACATTGAGAACGTGACCAATGGCGGCGGTGGTTGGTTCGCCGGATTGCAGTGGAACATTGGCGCATTCCCGGGCGCAGCCGCGGGTCTCGACAATGCCGGTTTTGAGGACGGTTTGGACAGTTGGTTGGGTTGGGCAAACATCCATGCGACGGCAGCGTTCACGCACACCGGCGCAGGCGCGCTTCAGATGTATGGCCCGTTCAATGGTGAATGGGACGCGTCGGGTATTTACCAAGACCTTGCGGAAGCGTCGGAAGGCGACGACATCGAGTTCAGCATTTGGGGATTGACCGCGACCGGCGACCAGATGCAGGGCGACAACTTCGTCGTGCTCAAGATCGAGTTCTACAGCGCGGGTGATGCGCTGCTCTCCGCCCACGAATCACCCCCCATCATGAACGCCAGCACACCGGTGGACACTTGGGAAAAGTACACGTGGAATGCGATAGCGCCTGCGAACACGGCCTACGCGCGTGGTCTCATTCTTTTCGTTCAGCACCTCTGGGTTGGTGGCTCGGTGTTCCTGGATGACGCCTCGCTCGGCGTCGCCGGTGGCGGTACGCCGCTGGACATGAGCCTCTTTGAGTTGACCGCGGACGTGAAAGGTCTCGCGGGCGGCGTTGGTGAGACGCTCGGCGAATACGAACTGCGCATTGAGGACCCGGACGGCAATCGTCTGGCGTTCACGGGCACCGCGAACGGCAGCTTCCAGTCGGTCGGTGGTTCGTTGGACACGGCTGAGGAGCGCAACGCAGATAACGTCACCTCGAACGGCGCCTTCGACACGAACGCGCGTACGTTCAAGGTGATCGTTTCGTTCGGTGGCAGCGCGACGTGGGGCACGGGTGGTACGCTGGTGGTTGACAATCTCACGGTGGGAACCGCGTCGCTGGTCGGGAGCAAGTGGTATGCCGGTCTGCTCTGGGACGGCGTGTCGCTGCCCGCGCCCGATCTTGAGCACATGAGCCTGACGGCGGACGTGAAGGGCAACGTGGTTGGCGGCGAGTATGAGTTGAAGCTCGATGCGATCAACGTCACCACAGCGGGCCTGGACGAAAGCTTCGACAGCATCACGGTGGACTTGACGGATGTGTTCTTCGATCAGGCTTCGATCGACGGTGGCGGGAACTACAACGGCTATGCCGATTGGAACCCCGAGATTGAAGGCGAGAACGTGTACGGCGGGGTGTGGGGCGAAGGCGCCGAATTCTTCGGCGATGAAACGAACCCGGCACACATGGCGGTTTCGGGTCTCGCATCGATGGGCAACGGCGGCGGCGGCGCCGGTCAGATCTGGGTCGACGGCGTCATCTACTCCGCATTGTCCGGTTGGTATGCTGGTTTGACCTGGCCGAACCAGGCGCTGGCGTCGACCGATCTGAGCCAAGTTGTGCTTAGCGCCGACGTGAAGGGCGAAGCGACGTTCTGGTCGGGCCAACTCGGCGAGATCGAACTGCGCATCGAAGATGCCGACGGCGATCGCATGGTGTTCCATGTGAACGCGAACGGCGCGTGGCAGAGCATCGGTGGTCCGCTCGACACTGCGACGTATGCTCCGCATCCGGAAGGCCTGGGCAATGGCATGTTCGATCTCGACGCATCCACGTACACCGTGGCTGTGTCGTTCGGCGATCAGTTGTCTTGGCAGTCGGGTGGTTCGATCACGGTTGACAATCTCTACCTCACGCCGGTCGTGGTGCGTGATTCGATCGGTTCGGTCACAATCACCGGTGTTGCCGATGGCAACTTCCAGAGCGTGGGCGGCTTGCTTTCGACGGGCGTTTCGACGCTGGCGACGGGTCAACTCGACGAAGCCTACGAAGGTGGCGCCGGTGAAGGCGTCGACTTCTTCACGGGTGGTGCCGGTGGCTCGCCCGGTGGTTGGGACAGTGGTCTCGATGGCGAGGATGCGTTCGGCGGTTCCTGGGGCACGGGTGTCCTCGGTTTCGCGCGTGCGGAATCGTGCGTGAGTTGCGGTGTTGGCGGAACGCAGGGTGCGCAGTTGATCACGTCGAGCGTCAGCTCGGCTACCGATGGCGGCTGGTGGGCTGGTCTGATGTGGGTTGATCGTCCCGCGAACCTGAGCGACCTGAGCGTCTCCGAACTGCGTGCGGACATCAAGGGCGTTCCCGTTGGTGTCGGTGGCGAGATCGTTCTGCGTATTGAAGACAGCGATGGCAACTACGCCGGCTTCGTGAGCACTGCCGACGGCAACTACCAGTCGATCGGTGGAACGCTGGACGCTCCGGACCGCACGGGCCAGGTGGATAACCCGGTTCCCGATGCCGTTCCGAATCCGTATCGCCTGCATCTTGATGAGCACACGTTCTCCGTCATCCTCACGTTCTCCGGTACGGATACGATGTGGACGTCAGGTGGAACCATCAGCGTGGACAACCTCTACTTCGCGGGCACCGGCTTGTCGGCCGACGATTTCGAGGTGTCGGTGAACTTCAAGAACGGTCTGACGACCTGGGGTACCGACGGTACGTTGACCGTCGACAACATCAACTTCGCAGCCGCCGCAGGCGGCAACCCCGACCTGGACAACGACGGTGACGTTGACCTGCACGACTACGCAGCCTTCCAGGGTTGCTTCACGGGTGTGGGCGTGCCGCCGGTTTCGGGTTGCGAAGATGCGGACATCGACGGCGACGGCGATGTTGATCTTACGGACCTTGCATCATTCGTGAACGACCTGACGGGTCCCTAGTTAGGTTGTGATGAATGTTTGACGGCTGGGGCGAGTTCCGCTGGGGACTCGCCCCCTCCGTCGTCTTAGTTGACTCGTGCAGTGAGGGGTAAAGAGTTTCACATCGAGGGGTTACAAGTTGCAATGCACTCTCTCAATTCACTTCGGAGGAGGTAAGACTATGACACGATTGAAGACGATTATGACCATCGCGGTCATGACGTGTTTCGCGACCGGCGTCGCTGTTGCGGACGCAAAAGTGTTCAACGACGGCGCAGCCAATGGCCTGTATCGCGACGCGAACAACTGGGCGACCGTCGGCATCCCGAACTTGGGCGGTGGTGGCGTTAACGGTCCGGACACCGCGACGATCGGCGGTACGCATGCCGTGATCTACGATTCAACCGTGCCGGCGGGCGCGGACTTCACGGTGAACTCGACGTTCAATCTGCAAGACAGCGCGACGTGGACGCAGACCGGTGGTATTCAGTGGATCCAGATCGGCCAGGGCGCCGGTGGCGTGGGTACGATGAACCTGAGCGGTTCGTCGATCTTTGATGCCGGGACCGCGGGTAACTTCCTGCTTGGTGCCTTCGGCGGTAGCTCGACGCTCACGATGACAGACAGCGCTCAGCTCATCGTCAACTCGGGCATGGAAGTTTCGAACACCACGATCAACATGTCGGGCAGTTCGTCGTTGAGTGCGCCGGGTGGTGTGGTCGTGAACCAGGGTTCGGATGTGGTCTTCGGCGGCGGTTCGTTTGAACTTCAGCAGTACATGAACTTCGACGCGTCGTCGATGTCGATTCACGGTGGCGACGTGCAGGTTGGCGTCACCAGCGGTAACTGGGAATTTGCGAATGCCAGCACGTTCTACATGGACGGAGGCACTGCCAAGCTCGGACCGGGCGCGGGTAACGGTGAGTTCAAGCTCTACCTGTCCAACGGTACGCTCGCGGGCGGCAGCCTGGACGTTGGTTTCCTGGCGCTGTTCAGCTCGGGCATTGGCGATGGCATTCTTGATGTATCCGGCGGCACGCTGTCCTTCGACGGTTCACGCGCCTTCGACGGCTTCTATCAGGGAGGCGCCGACGCGTATGTGAACCTCGTGCCCGGATCTTCCGGCACGGTGGTCGTGCAGAACGCGCTGGTTGCGGACGTGTACACCAACTTCATCGATTCCGCGGCTGCTCGTATTCGTGCGGACGGTGATTGGCTGAACGCCAGCAGCCTGCAACTGTCGCAGGTTGGCGCGGACACGTACATTACGCTGGTTCCTGAGCCGGCATCGTTGGTGCTGCTCGGTCTCGGCGGGCTGACGCTGCTGCGTCGCCGACGTTAACAGATTCCTTCCCTCCTCAGTAGGAGCTGCGGCGGCGGTCGACCGGATTGGGTCGGCTGCTCGCCTTGCTCCGGAATTTGAAGAGTGCGAGGGGTTGGTAAAGAATGTTCCTCATGATCAACCAGGCCGCGTCGATACGGCGATATTGACGCGGCCTGTTGATTGTAAAGCGGATTGCAGCGTTGCCGAGGGCTTGCGCCGATTCGCATGCACGCACGGGCAGGAGGCACGAGGATGATGCGATCAACCAAAGCGTTCGGGATGATGGTGGTGCTTGCGAGCGGTGTCTTTGCGACGCGCGCGCATGGGCAGGTGCTGGTCTGGTCGGATGAGTTTGATGGCACGACCATCGACTCCGCCAACTGGGGCCACATGTTCGGCAACGGCTGCGAGTATGGCAACTGCGGCTGGGGCAACAACGAACTCGAATACTACACCACGACCTCGAACAACTCGTACGTCGCGGACGGCGCTTTGCACATCGTCGCGCGCCGCGAAGAGTACGAAGGTTTTCAATTCACATCCGCGCGCATGCAAACGCGTTATCGCCACAACTTCCTGTACGGCAGGCTCGAAGCCAACATCAAACTGCCCACCGGCGGTGGTATTTGGCCCGCGTTCTGGATGATGCCCGCGGATTCGGTGTATGGCGGCTGGGCGTCGAGCGGTGAAATTGACATCATGGAGATGATCAACACCGCGACGAAGGTTTACGGGACGATTCACTACGGCGGCAACTGGCCGGCGAACCAGCATTCCGGCGGAGAGTACGCGCCTGGCACGGACTTCTCGCAGGGTTTCCACGTCTTCGGAATCGAATGGGAACCGGATGAAATCCGCTGGTACGTGGATGGAAATCTCTATCACACGGAAACCAGCGCGACGTGGTACAGCTCCGGCGCAACGGGCAACCCGCGCGCGCCGTTCGATCAGCCGTTCTACTTCCTGCTGAACGTCGCCGTCGGCGGAAATTGGCCGGGTTGCACGCAGCCCGGTTGCATCACCGCGACTTTCCCGCAGGAGATGGTCATTGACTGGGTGCGGGTTTACCAAATCGCCCCGCCCGAGGTTTCGATCACCTCGCCAACGGATGGCGCAACGCTGTCAGCCGGTCCGGTGACGATCACCGCGACCGCCGCCGCCACCGCACCGGGCGCGACGATCGATCGCGTCGATTTCTACATCAACGATGTGCTGGTGGGTGATGATGACACCGCGCCGTATGAGTACGCGTGGGACGCGGAGGATGGCTGCTACGGTTTGACCGCCACCGCCATCGACAGCACGGGCCAAACGAAAGATTCGGACATCGTTTCCGTTTCGGTCGGTATTGGCTGCGCCTCACCGCCGTATTACGGCTACCCCCAGGTGATTCCCGGCAAAATCGAAGCTGAGGACTTCGACCTCGGCGGGGCGGGCGAAAGCTATTACGACTCGACGAGCGGCAACAGCGGTGGAGCCTATCGTCCGAGCGAGGACGTTGACCTCGAAGCGTGCAGCGACGGTGGTTTCAACATTGGCTGGATGGCGCCGACGGAGTGGACCGCGTACACCGTCAACGTCGCGCAGACCGGTATGTACAACATCGCTGCGAGCGTGTCGTCGCAGAACGACGGTGGTCGATTCCACATCGAGTTCAATGGCGAGGACAAGACCGGCGACATGATCGCACCGGTAACTGGCGGCTGGCAGAGCTGGCAGTTGGTGAACGCCACAGCGCAGCTTTCGCCGGGTGTGCAGCAGATGCGTTTCGTCAACAGTTCCGATGCCGGTTCGTACAACGTGAGCTTCTTCAACCTGACCTTGCTCACACCTTTCGGCGACATCGACCTCGACGGCGACGTCGATCTGGTTGACTACGCTTTACTTGCGGGTTGCCTGTCGGGCCCTAATCAAACGGGCGCGCCGGTCGGCTGCCTGCCCGCCCACTTCGAACGCGCAGATTACGACGGCGACGGCGATGTCGATGTGCAGGACTTCGCGGTTGCGCAGGAGATTCTTCCATGAGTTTGCTTTCGCGCTTGGTTTGCACCTGCGCACTGCTGTTGTGTGTAACCCCCGTTTTTGCGTTTGACATTCCCGGTGACGTTGATGCGAACGGCTATGTTGATGCCGCGGACTGGTCGGCGATTCAGGCATGTCTCGGCGGCCCACAGAGTGTCGCAAGTGGCCCGTGCGCCGCGGCTGACCTGAACGGCGATTCGTTTGTCGACCTGCGCGACTTTGTCGTGCTCTGTCGCAACTGGCACGCGTCCAACTGCCAAGCCACCGCGTCATCATCGAGCGAACAGTCCGGTGAGTTTTCCGCCGACAACGTGTTCGACGGCGACCTGGAATCACGCTGGGCGAGCGATTGGGCGGACAACGAGTGGGTGCAGCTTGATTTCGGACATCAGCGGAACGTACACGGGCTCCAGATCCACTGGGAGAACGCGTACGCCACGGGCTACGCCGTGGACGTGTCGCTGAACGGTTCGGATTGGAGCACCGTTTTCTCGACGAGCAGCGGCGACGGCGATGTTGACGACATCGACTTCACCAACCAGCCGGTGCGCTACCTGCGCGTCAATTGCACGCAGCGCGCGACGCAATGGGGCAACTCGATCTACGAGATCGTGCTCAAGTCGGATGACAGTTGCTACTTCCCACAGCTTGAAGGCGAGGAGCTGATCGACGAGTTGGTGTCGAACATGACGATCGAGGAGAAGACCTCGTTCGTCTATGGTGAGACAACTTTCTCGCTTCGGCCGGTATCGCGATTGGGGATTCCGAAGTTCCACTTCGCGGACGGGCCGCTGGGCATCCGCACCGGCCAGGGCACTGCTTTCCCCGCGAGCATCGCGTGGGCGTCGAGCTGGGACGTTGATCTCATCCACCGTGCCGGTATCGCGATGGGCGAGGAGTTCCGCAACAAGGGTCGCCACGTCTGGTTGGGCCCGTGCATGAATATCGTGCGCGTACCGCACGGCGGGCGTAACTTCGAGACGTACGGCGAGGATCCGTATCTCAATTCGCGGATGGCCGTCGCGACGATCACCGGCGCGCAGTCGCAGGGTGTCGTCGCTTGCGCAAAACACTACGCCTGTAACAACCAGGAATTCGAACGCTACACCATCGACGTGCAAGTCGACGAACGCGCGCTACGCGAAATCTATCTGCCCGCGTTCAGGGCTGCGGTCACAGAGGCCGGTGTGCTTTCGGTGATGTCGGCGTACAACCGCATCAACGGTCCGCACGCCACGCAACACGCGTATTTGCAGGACACCATCCTCAAGAACGAATGGGGATTCACCGGTTTCGTGGTTTCGGACTGGGACGCGGTACACAGCACGGTCGCCTGCGCGAACAACGGCCTTGATCTGGAAATGGACCTCGCGTCGCCGACCGGATCATTCTGGGGCAACGGTAAGTTGCTCGCCGCGGTCCAGTCCAACCAGGTGAGCGTCGCCACCATCGACGACAAGGTTCGCCGCATTCTGCGCGCGATGCTCTTCACCGGCATCATGCAGGAACCCTGGGACGCGCCCGACGTGGAACTCGTCGGGCATCGTTCGATCGCACGCGAGATTGCGGGCGCCGGAATGGTCTTGCTGAAGAACGACGGCAACGTGCTGCCGCTCGACAAGAACGCGACGCAGACCATCGCGGTGATCGGCCCCAACTACAACGTCGCGCGCACCGGTGGTGGCGGCAGTTCGGAAGTGTCGCCGTATCGCAGGGTGAGCCCGATCGAAGGTCTCCGCGCACAGGCGGGTCCGAACGTGACGTTTGTCGAGCGACTCGGCGTACTCACATCCGACGCCCAGCCGCCTGCGATCGACAGCGCATACATGACTCCGCCGAGCGGATCGGGCAACGGCATGCTCGCGGAGTACTTCAACAATACCGACTTGCAGGGCAGCCCGGTGGTGTCGCGTATCGATCCGCAGATCGATTTCGAATGGGGCTCTGGTTCGCCGGGCGCCGGCATCAACGCGGACAACTTCTCCGCGCGCTGGACGGGCACGCTGCGCGTCCCGACCACGGGAATCTACACGTTCATCGCCGCA
Organism: Phycisphaerales bacterium; assembly: GCA_020639095.1. GTDB lineage: Bacteria > Planctomycetota > Phycisphaerae > UBA1845 > UBA1845 > JACKHG01. Next base: position 113,621 of record JACKHH010000007.1, read on the forward strand.
TCTGACGACGGCATGCGACTCCGCGTTGACGGGCAACTGCTCATCGACGACTGGAATCAGCACGCGACCACTGTTAACCAAGCCGTCAAACCGCTGGTGGCCAACCAAGCATACCAGGTGGTGATGGAATACTTCGATGCCGGTCAGCTCGCGAACGCGCGGTTGGCGATTTTCAATCAGGGCTCTGCCGTCGCGGACGCAGTGGCTGCCGCTCAGAACGCGGACACTGCGCTGGTGTTCGTCGGCCTGTCGAGCGCGAAGGAGAGCGAAGGCTACGACCGTGCGAATTACGGCCTTGACGGCAATCAGATCAACCTGATCCGTAGCGTGGCCGCCGTAAATCCCAAGACTGCGGTGTTCGTTGTGGCGGGCTCGCAGGTGATCACCAGCGATTGGGTGAACGACGCGCCGGCCATCGTGCAGGCGTGGTACCCCGGCCAGGAGGAAGGGTACGCGATCGCCGACATCGTTTACGGCGATGTGAACCCATCCGCCAAGCTGCCGATGACGTTCACCAAAGAGTGGGCAGACCACCCCGCGAGCGGCAACTATCCCGGAAACGAGTACACCGAAGGCATCTTCGTGGGCTATCGTCACTTTGACAAAAACAACATCGAACCGATGTTCTGTTTCGGGCACGGTTTGAGTTACACAACCTTCGCCTACAGCAATCTCGCGATTGACGCTTCGAACATCGCATCGGCTGGGACGGTGCAGGTCAGTCTGAACGTTGAAAATACCGGAGCGCGCGGTGGTGCCGAGGTTGTGCAGCTCTACGTTCACGACGTCGCGTCCAGCGTTGAGCGCCCGGTGCGCGAACTCAAGCGTTTCAAGAAGGTGTTCCTGGCGCCGGGGCAGACCGCGACCGTCCAGTTTGAACTGGATGAGCGTGCGCTCGCCTACTACGACGTGGCCAACAGCCGGTGGTATGCAGAACCCGGCGATTTTGAGATACAGATCGGCAGCTCCTCGCGTGACATTCGTCTGACGGGGACGTTCACGCTGCCGACGCCTTGAGGGGAATGATCGTGTCGACATATCAGTATTCGGCAAGGCGCACTTTGCGCGCCGCCGTGGCGCGTGCGCTCGCGATTCTTGCAGCGTCTACCGTTGTGTACGCCGATCCGGAAGTCGTACCCGTCGGTGCGGGCTCGTACGCGACGTATCCGATCGAGGAGGAAGGCGATGGCCCGGTCACGATGCTCAACAAGACGATCTACGTCACCGAATCCGCGCCCTTCCCCATCCCGACGAACGACTGGTGGACCGATCTGCTGGTGAGTCAATATGCCGGTGCGATGTGGGCGTATCCGCTGACCGTACAGGCGAACGCGGAAGGTTTGCAGATTTACCACCCCACGCAGTTCAGCGCGGACGGTTCGCAGATGATGCTTCAGTCGCCGTTGCAAATTCGCGGCGAGGTCACACCGAACCCCGCGCCCGACGACGTGCTCATCGCCGACTTCGAGGGCGAGACGTACCCTGCCGGTTGGGTGACGACCGGGACGGCATTCGGTAGCGGACCTGCCCCTGGAACATTTCCCAATCAGCTTACCGTGACCGGTTACATCGGACGCGGCCTGGTGAATTCGTACCTGGGCGGTGACGCAGCCACGGGCACGCTGCGGTCGCCTCCGTTTGAAGTCACCAACGACTACCTTCACTTTCTGGTGGCCGGTGGTCAACATCCGGACGAGACCGAGGTGCGTCTGCTCGTCGACGGGTCCGTGGTTCGATCTGCCGTCGGGGAGAACTCGGAGTCGCTCGATTGGCACACCTGGGACGTTTCCGATCTCAATACGCAGGGCGCGATGGCGCAGATCGAGATCATCGACCTGTCGGGTGGCGGCTGGGGACACATCAACGCCGACCAGTTCTTCATGAGCAACCAGGGTACCGATCCGGGTTCGGTCTATGACTCGACGTTCGCGCCGGTCGATGCCCGCGCGGACACTTGGAGCGATTGGCTGGTGCGCTTCCGCCTCGCGCACGATGCGAACCGCGCAATGAATGTGACCATCGGCCATGGATTCCCGTTTGCGTGGATCGAATGCGCCGGTGTCGAACCGCGAATCACGACGAGCGCTGCCGCACAGTACTTCAACAGCAACAGTGCGCCGGCGAACTTTCCGTTCGTTGGTGACAATGTCGGCATTACGTACGACGGGCGGTACTACGGCGTCTACGCGCCGGAGAACACCGAATTCGACGTGAGCGGCGACACGTTGTTCGTATCGTTCGCGGGTACGAACAGCTACCTCGCCGTCGCAGCGCTTCCCGCTGCCAGCGACCTGGGCACACTTGCGGACTACGCCTACGCGATTCCGCGCAACACGCGCATGGACTGGAGCTACGACCCAGCCAATGCGTCGGTCACGACCACCTGGACCATTGAAGCGGACGCATTGCGTGGCACGAACACCGACGTGATCCAGGGCTGGCTGCCGCACCACTATCGCGGAACCACGCATGCGCTGAACTTCAACGGGCTCGAGTATCGCACGCCGCGAGGCATCCTGAAGTACACATCGGGCAACAGCTATTCGATCACCTACCCCTTCGCTGGGATTCTGCCGAACCTGCCCGCACCGACTCGGCTGGGCAACGTTGCGAACGATTTCGACCCCGATCGCATGGACCTGTACCTCACGCTGTATTCGAGCACGACCTCGTACGGCGCGGACACCTATTGGGGTGGCAAGGATCTCGTGCGCATGGGTCGGTACATGCTCTTCGCGAAGGAATCGGGCGATGCGAATGCGCGCGACGCGCTGAAGACGTCGCTGCGCACCGCGCTGGAAGATTGGTACACCTATACGCCCGGTGAAATCGAACACTACTTCGCGCGTTATCCGAATTGGGGCGCGCTTGTTGGCTTCAACGAAAGCTACTACTCGTTCGAGTTTACCGACCACCACTTCCACTACGGTTACTACACGATGGCGTCGGCGCTGCTCGCGATGTGCGATCCGGATTTCCTCGCGGACTACGGCGCGATGGCGAAACTGGTCGCGAAGGAATACGCGAACTGGGACCGCAACGACCCCGATTTCCCGTTCCTGCGCACCTTCGATCCGTGGAACGGGCATTCGTATGCCGGTGGTTTGAGTTCGCCGGGCGGGAACAACCAGGAGTCGAGTTCCGAAGCGATGCAGTCTTGGGCGGGTTTGTTTCTGCTGGGGACGATGCTGGGCGACGAGGAGATGGCCGCCGCGGGTGCGATGGGACATGCGCTCGAGTCGAACGCGATCAATGAGTATTGGCTCGACTATTACGCGTACGTTGATGGCACTGGTAACTTTGCAGACGAGTATGACCATGACATCACGGGCATTCTCTTCGACAGCGGGCAGGGGTATGCAACGTACTTCACCGGTGACCCAGCCTGGATGTCGGGCATCCAGTGGCTGCCAATTTCACCGGCGTTGAATTACCTGGCGAAGGATCCGGTGTTCGCGCAGTGGCAGTTTGATTCAATGATGGCCGAGCGTGACGACTGGGTTGCGGCTGAGGAGCTTGGCGAAAACACCATCGCATCGATGGGCACCTCGCTGGGCAACGTGGTGCTCGGTTATGTGCAACTGTTCAATCCGGGCTGGGTGGCGGCGCAGTTCGACGCGCTGTGGAATGCGGAAGACCCAATCGCACGCGAGAACTACACGGGCGGCATCACGTACTACTTCACGCACGCGAATCGCCTGCTCGGCGACGTACAGTGGAATTGCCACACGGACATGTCGACGAGCCAGGTGTATTACAACAGCGATCGCGACGAGTGGTCGTACGTGGTTTACAACCCGAGCGAAGAGCACGCACTCACGCGCGTGATCTGCGACGGCAGTACCGTTGGTTTTGTTCACGCTCCGCCGCGAACGCTGACGCGTGCGACCGCGTTGCTCGTTCCAGGGGCTGCGTTTGAAGTGTTGGGTACGAGTCCGGTTGACGAGGAAGCGGCTGCCCCTGCGGACCTGACGGAGGTTGCAGTGGTTTTCAGCCACCCGGTGGACGTTGTGAGTCTCGCGGGTGCGACGATCACCGGTCCGGGCGTGACGAGTCTTGCTCAGACTCCAACCAGCGACGATCGCCTTGTGGTTTTCACCATCGAGGGAGCGGTGCAATCCGGCGAGACCTACGCAGTGAGTCTGCCGTCCACGATCCAGTCGACGGCGAACGTCGCGTTGGGCCAGGAATATGCGTTCGAATTCACCATCGCCACCGCTGATGCGGAAGATGCGATTCCGCCGTTGATCGCGCACTACCGCCTCGACGAATCCGCCGGTCCGACGGCAGTCGATTCATCGAGTTCGCATCTCGACGGGATGTACATCGGAACGCCCGCGTTCAGCCAGTCCGGAGCAGCCAGTGAAACGGCAACGTCCGTCGCGTTCGCCGGCAGCGGTGAGTCGATCGAATTGGGAAGCCCGCTGACGCTGAGCAAGCTGATCAACGATTTCTCCGTGGCGATGTGGATCAAGCCGACGGTCGCGGGCGGCAATCGCGTGATCTTCGGCGCGAGTTGGCACGACTACAACGGTTGGTCATTGCGACTCACGGGCGACCAACTCACGCTCGAACGGTTGGGGCCGAGCCAATTGTACAATTCCGGCGTGACGATTCCGCTCAACACCTGGACGCACATCGCTGCCGTGTACGACGCGAGCAACGACGTGACGTTCTACGTCAACGGCGCGCCGATCGCGACAATCGCAGGCGACCACCCCGCATCGCTCGCCACCGAGCCGTGGTACATCGCGGGCAACGGAACCGGCGACGATTTCGTCGGCAACATCGACGACGTCCAGGTCTATGGCCGCGGCATCACGGCGACCGACGTGGCGTACCTCTTTGCGCATCCGGGCGGAACGCTCGCCGATCTCAAAGCCGATCTCGACACGGACGGTGACATTGACGTTCACGACGCGATCATCCTGATCAACTGCATGACCGGGCCGGATCAAGGCGTCACGACTGGTTGTAAAGCGGCGGACATTGACGCGGACGATGACGTTGACCTGCAAGATGTGGCCAAGTTCCAAGGCCGCTTTTAGCGGATATTCGGGGGAATTCACGTGCTGCGTTGTCGCGCAGCAGGGCATTCGGTCTTTGGTGGGGCGGTGAACTTGGAACGATCCCGATGCCTGCTATGATGCCCGGATGTCGGACGCACCACGCAAGTCGCCTGCCAGCCGAAACCCCTGGGCTTGGATTCCCACGCTCTATTTTGCCGAGGGGATTCCGTATGTCATCGTGCTGAGCGTCTCGGTCGTGATGTACAAGCGACTCGGGATATCGAACACCGACATCGCGCTGTACACGAGTTGGCTGTACCTGCCTTGGGTGATCAAACCGCTCTGGAGCCCGGTCGTTGACCTGCTCGCGACCAAGCGTCTGTGGACGGTGGTGCTCCAGGCGCTGATTGGGGTGGTGCTGGCGCTGGTAGCGTTGTCCATTCCGGCGCCGCGATTCTTTCAATATACCATCGCCTTTCTCTGGTTGATGGCGTTCTGTTCGGCCACGCACGATATCGCGGCTGACGGGTTCTACATGCTGGCGCTCAAGCAGCACGAGCAGGCTGCGTTCGTCGGCGTGCGTTCCACGTTCTATCGCATCGCGATGATCGCGGGCGAGGGGGCGCTGGTCGTGCTCGCGGGATACCTTGAGACGCACTTCGGGCAGTTGCGGCTGGCGTGGGAGCTGACGATGTTCGCGGTGGCGGGCATCTTTTTTGCCACGTTCCTTTACCACCTGTTTTTCCTGCCGAAACCGGTATCCGATACCTGGCGAACGCGTGGAACGCAGCAGGCGCTTACCGGTGAATTCTTCAAAGTTTTCGGGGAATTCCTCCGCAAGGATGGCATTGGGCTCATTATCGCGTTCCTGTTGTTGTTCCGGCTCGCGGAGTCGCAGCTCTTGAAGCTGGCGTACCCATTTCTGTTGGACTCACCGTCGGTGGGCGGTTTGGGGCTCGATACCAGCCAGGTTGGCGTCATCAAGGGCACGTTGGGCGTGGCAGCGTTGCTGGCTGGTGGAATTCTCGGTGGGGTGTTGATTTCGCGCCGGGGGTTGAAGTTCTGGCTGTGGCCGATGGTGTTCATGATGAACGTGCCCAACGCGGTCTACGTTTATCTTGCGTATGCCCAGCCTACCAGCCACGTGATCATCAGCGTGGCGGTGTTCTTCGAACAGTTCGGGTATGGGTTCGGGTTCACCGCGTACATGATGTTCATGATCATGGTGTCGGAGGGGGAGCACAAGACGGCGCACTTCGCGATCTGCACGGGGTTCATGGCGCTTGGGATGATGCTGCCGGGGATGATCAGCGGCTGGCTTCAGTCGCAATTGGGATATCCGTTGTTCTTCGTGTGGGTGATGGTGTCGACGATTCCCGGATTTCTGGTGGCTGCGCTGGTGAAAGTCGATCCGGAGTTTGGCAGGAAACGGACGGAGTAGGGCGGTCGCGTGTACTTGCCTTGCCTCGATGTGCTGGCGCTGAAACGATGGTTCTATGTGGCGCCGTCAATCGATTTGGCCAGGAGGACGACCTGGCGATCACCGAAGATATCCGGTTCGTACGGCTGGCGACCGATCTCGTGCATGCCTTGTGCCCGGTAGAATGCTGCGGCGTTCTCCACCAATGCCGCCACGGTCACTTCACTGAACCCAGCCTCTCGAATCATCGCTTCCGCTGCGCGAAAGAGTGCCTTGCCCACACCCCGGCCATGGTATTGCGCGTGTACGTAGAGGCGCGCGATCTCGTTCTCGCGAATCGCAGCCATGCCCATGATGGCGCCGGTATCATCGCGTGCGACAAGGTGCGGCCGTGTTTGCGATTCGGCTCGCAGCGTGGCTGCATCCGATCGCGGCCCGACAAGAAACGCACGCTGCCGATCGGTAAACCCCTCGCGGTCCGCCAACCAAGCAAAGCAAGCGCGCAGCAAGTCGCTGACCTCTGCGCAATCGTCGTCTGTCATGCGTTCAATATGCATGACGCCATGGTAGGTCCCGGTTCGGTGCGAAGCCAGCATCATACTACTTAACCGTGCGTTTTCCATCGCTGAGCAGCGGCCAGTCGTCGGTACGGAACGGTGATGCCGGGAGGCCTTCCTTGTTGTACAGGTTGCATCCTTCCGGGTTCGATGCCCATGCGTAGCGGACAGCCACGGGCGACGTTACTTCAGGAGTGCTGACGACGATGGTGTCGCCTTCGATTGTCGCGGCGGCCCAGTGGAACTTCTGATCGGCACCGGCGATTGCGAACTGCTTCAGCGGCCCGCCGCGCGCGACGAGCCCGCTGCCGATGTGGTCGAATGACAGGCGAATCGAACTGTCTTCCACCTTCATATCGCGATAGATCGGGCCGGAGTAGGTGACCTTCGCACCGTAGACGAGCGCGCGGGCTGCGCGGGCCAAACGTTCGCCCACCGGTTCCTTGTTCTTGGGGTGAATGTCATCGGCTTCGCCGACGTCAATCGCGACCGCCATCGCGGTATGCGGTACGCGCAGTGACATGCGCTGCGCCTCGCGCAGTTCCGCCCAGTCGCTTTCGCTCGGTTCGGGTTCCGCTTTGAGGAAGCTGGCGAGTTGTACGAAGAGGAACGGCAATTCGGGCTGCTTCCACTCCGCGCGCCAGCTCTCGATCAGTGCGGGGAAGAGTGCGCGGTACTGTACGGCGCGCTCGTGATTGGATTCGCCCTGGTACCAGATGACGCCGCGAAGACGCATTGGCAGCAGCGGTTCGATCATGCCGTTGAAGAGCGTGCTGGGATGGCGATGCGACAAACGCGGATCGACTGGCTTGACGGGTTGGGCGAAGGCGACGGTCGCGGGCGGCGGCGTGACGAAGTTGCCGGTCGCGTTGAAGTTCCGGACCGTCATGGTTCGTTTGCCGGGGCAGAAGCCGAGCGCGCCAATCGTGCCCGATCCGCACTCGGCGGTGTTGATCGGCTTGTCGTTGATGAGGACGCTCAGCGCGGAGCCCTGACGCTTGATATCGAGCGAGAAGGGCTCACCGTCGCGGATGAATTCATCGGTGCGGCCGACGAGCGCGGTGGACTCTCCGAAAACCTGCCCGCGTTCAAAGAACCGGCCCCAGGTGGATTCGGAAAAGCCAAAATGACTGTTGCCGAGGATGAAGTACGCGGAACTTTCCATCACGCGATCGAGGGACAACTCCGCGTGGATCGCAAAGTCACCCGCACCGAGTCCGCACTCGGTGAGCAGGATATTGTTCACACCGACGCCGACGAGATCCGCATCGCTCGACGTCCAGGGCTCGCGTTTGTACGAGATTTCGCGCGTCTCCTTGCCGTCGATGAATGTCTTGCTTTCGCTCTTTGCCAAACTCACGTCGATGTTGGCGTCGTGCCACTGCTGCATGCGTTTGTCATAGTCGGCCATCAGCGAACCGCCGGTCCATGCCTGGTCCGCGTCGCGTGCTTCGTTGACGAGCGGTTTCATTTCGGGAATCTGTTCGAGCGTTTCCCAACGGACCCAGGCTTCCGCGGGGCTGCCGCCGTGCGAACTGTGTACGAGTCCGAGCGGGACGCCGATCTCCGGTTGCAGGTGTCGGCCGAAGAAGTACCCGACGGCGGAGAACTTCTCGATGTGCTCCCGCGTGCAGAGCGTCCAACGGCTCGGGCAGTCGTCTTGCGGTTCGACCGCTTTCGTGCGCGGCAACTCAAACAAGCGAATGTTCGCGAGTTCGGGGCGATCGAATTCCGACTCGTCGAAGTGAACGTTGGCGAACTGCATTTCCATGTTGGACTGGCCGGAGCACAACCAGACGTCGCCAACCAGGACGTTTTCGAGCGTGAGGGTGTTGTTTCCTTTGACGACCAGTTCAAATGGTCCGCCGGTTTTTCGTGGCGACAGCGCCACACGCCACCGGCCTGCATCGTTCGCTTGGGTCGATTGTGTTTCACCGTCGAACGCGACACTGACCGCTTCACCGGCATCCGCCCAACCCCAGAGCACGACGGGCTGATCGCGCTGCACGACCATGTTGCTGCTGATGACACCGGGCAATCGGACATCGGCACGCGCGGCGCTGACCGCGCACAGAACTGCCGCCCAAACGAGGTTGCTACTTCGCGTAAGCTTCACAATGCGATCCTTCGGGTGAACGTCATTTGATCAAGAACAGGAGGATTCCAGCGAGGAATTCTCTTATACCGCATCCGCACCGGCGCCCGCGGACGGAACCACGCGGAACATCTGCTCATCAAGATTGTTGGGGCTGTAGTAGCGCGTTTTGACTTCGTCTTCGACTTCGTCGGCGCGATCGGTGGGGACCAGCGCGATGACCACGCCGCCAAACCCGCCGCCGATCATCCGCGCGCCGAGCACCGGTCCACAGGCGCGAAGCACGCCGATGAGCTCGTCGATTTCGGGGCACGACACTTCGTAGTCGTCGCGCAAGGAGTCCTGCGTTTGCCATAGCAGCGTGCCCATACGCTCGAACTCACCGGCTTTCAATGCAGCCACCGCATCGGCGACGCGGGCGACTTCGGTGACGGCGTGTCGTGCACGCAGGTAGCTTTCGTCGTCGAGCTGGGTGCGACAGGCTTCGAGCTGTTCCCGGCTCACCTGGTGCAGCGACGTGATCTCGGGATACGCCTGCGTGATGACCGCCATCGCACGCTGGCAGGCGCGGACGCGTGCTTCGTACGCGCCGCTGGACAACGCGTGCTTCACACCGCTGGGAATTGCCAAGACGCAGACACCGTCCGCGTGAAACGGAACGTATTCGTGCGTCAGCTTGTTGCAATCGATGAGCAGGGCGTGATCGGCTTTGCCGTGGCAGGAGATGTATTGATCCATGATTCCGCAAGGCGTGCCCGCGAACTTGTGCTCCGCGGCTTGACCTGCGAGGGCCATCTTCACCGGTGCGACATCAACGCCCGCCAGCTTGGCCAATGCGTAGCCAATCGCCATGCACAGAGCAGCCGAGCTGCTCAGCCCGCAGCCCGGGTGCAAATCGCCGCCAATCCAGAGCTTGGCGCCGGGAAGCTGCACGCCGACCGCACGCAGCTCGTGCACCATGCCCTGGACGTAGTTTTCCCAACCACGCGGCTCCGTTGGCGAAGCGACGTCCAAAGGAAAGCGGCCATCCTTGGCGAGCGCGGCGCTGTGCGCGAAGACGTGCTCCGACTCATCGGTACACGCTGCCACATACACGCGCTGCGGAATGGCGAAAGGCATCACCGAGCCGCCGTTGTAATCGATGTGCTCGCCGATGAGGTTCACCCGGCCTGGCGCTGATGCAACGACCTGGGCGTCATCCTCAAAGATCTTCCGAAACGCTTCGATGGCATCTTGGTTGTGCATGGGGCATCCTATGCTGGTTGTCGCGCGATCAGTTCGTCAATCGGTGCTCAGCACGACGCTTTCGGATTGTTCCACGGTGCCGTCCGCGCGCTCAGCCGTGACCTTCAACTCCACGCCGCGCTGATCGGGCTCGACCGGGAACGAAACCTCAAACGGGTAGCTGTCGTCAACCGATTCGC
>JACKHH010000008.1 GCA_020639095.1 Phycisphaerales bacterium
TTGAAACCTGCACCTGGGACGGCGACGAGGACAGCGACACGCATCACTTCGCCGTGCTCGACGGTGACACTGCGGTTGCGATCGGCTCGCTTTATCGCCGGTCGCACGAGTGCGCCCCGGGCGATGATGCGTGGCAGCTACGCGGAATGGCGACACATCCCGAGCATCGTGGGTGCGGGCTGGGCGCGCTGGTGCTTGCGGAGATGGCGCGGTATTGCAGTGACGACATCGGCGGAGAACTGCTCTGGTGCAACGCCCGGACATCGGCAGAGGGGTTCTACCTGCGTTACGGATTCAGCACGATGACCCCGGTCTTTGAGATCCCGCAGGTCGGCCCGCACGTGGTTATGAGACGCATTCTGGCGGGCTAACGACTCGACCACTGACAAGCAGAGCTTTTCAGTGCCACCGTGGTATGGCGTTGCGGTGCATCGTGCGTCCGCCCTTCAGGCCGCGCCGCCCTCGTCGTTCTACACTCTGCACTCTGCATTCTTCACTCCCTTTCCGCATTCTTCATTCTCCCGGCCTTGCCAAGTTCCGTTGGTCATTCATAATCCTAAATGGTCCAACTTCCCTGGAGGATTCGCCATGAAAGTACTCGTCGCCGACAAGTTTGAAGCGGAAGGCATTGCCGGTCTCAAGCAGATTGGCTGTCAGGTCACGCAGGATGTCGATCTCTCGGGCGATTCGCTTCGCGACGCGCTCAACAACGGGATCGAGGTGCTCGTGGTGCGTTCGACGCAAGTGACAGCCGATATGCTCGCGAACGCCCCGTCACTCAAGCTGATCATTCGCGCGGGGTCGGGGTACAACACGATTGACATCGCAGCCGCTCGGGCGAAGAACATCGACGTGGCCAACTGTCCGGGGATGAACGCGACAGCCGTCGCGGAACTCGCGATGGGTCTCATGCTCGCGATCGATCGGCGCATCGTCGACAACGCGAACGATCTGCGCAAGGGCGTGTGGAACAAGAAGGAGTACAGCAAGGCGCTGGGGCTCAAGGGCCGCACGCTGGGCGTCGTCGGCCTGGGCAAGATCGGCTACCTCATCGCGCAGCGGGCGAAGGCGTTTGAGATGAAGCTCGTCTACAGCGACGTCATTCGCAACGAGAACGCGGAAGCCGTGTTGGGAATCGCCAAGGTCGAGTTCGAGGCGTTGCTCAAGACGGCGGACTTTGTGACGCTGCACGTTCCGCTGACCGACGACACGCGCCACCTGTTCAACGATCAGAAGTTCGCGATGATGAAACCGACAGCCGTCCTGATCAATTGCAGCCGCGGCGAGGTGGTGGACAGCGACGCGCTGGTGCGGGCACTGGACAGCGGCAAGCTCCGCGGCGCCGGCCTGGATGTGTACGACAAGGAACCGGGTGCATCAGACACCGCGTTCGGCGACCCGGCAGGCAAGTGCATGAAAGTCTACGGCACGCACCACATCGGCGCTTCAACCGACCAAGCCCAACTCGCAGTGGCGGAAGAGGTCGTCAACATCGTCGAACACTTCCAGAAGACGGGCGACACGCTGCACTGCGTGAATGCGTAGGGCACAACCACGACTGCCTGATCTCGCAGAGCAAGACCTGTAGGGCGGGCTATTGCCCGCCGGCGGCGATTTTGTGACTGTTGCGACGCGTACGGTACCCTTGGCGGGCAATAGCCCGCCCTACCCTTTGGGGTCGTTGCTATCTCCGTTTTGTTGTTGCTTCGTCGGTGATTGGTGGTGGGCAGTGCCCACCCTACTTGGGATTTTCCGATCGGCTACTCGGCTTCGGCGTTCAGGCGTTCTACGAAGCCGGTGTCGAACTTGCCCGAGATGAACGTCGCGTTCTTCATGATGCGCTGGTAGAGCGGGATGGTGGTTTTCAGCGGGTCGACGTTGAGTTCGCTGAGGCAGCGGTGCATCGCGGCGATGGCTTCCTCGCGCGTCGGACGGTGCACGATCAGCTTGCCGATCATCGAGTCGTAACGCGGTGACACCGTGTAGCCCGCGTGCGCGTGTGAATCGAAGCGCACGCCCAGACCACCGGGCACGGTCATGTGCTCGATCTTGCCCGGGCTGGGGCGGAAGTTGTGCTCGGGGTCTTCGGCGTTGATGCGACACTCGATGCTGTGGCCGTTACGCTTGATTTCCTTCTGCGTGAACTTGAGCGGTTGACCGGCAGCCACTTCGATCTGGCAGCGGATGAGGTCGATGCCGGTGATCATCTCGGTAACCGGGTGCTCGACCTGGATGCGTGTGTTCACCTCGATGAAGTACGGCCTGCCCTTCTGATCGACGACGAACTCGACAGTGGCAGCGTTGTAGTAATTCGCCGATTTCGCGAGGCGGATCGCGGCTTTGCACATTTCCTCGCGCGTTTTGTTGTCGATGCCCGGCGACGGTGACTCCTCGATGAGCTTCTGGTAGCGGCGTTGCACGGTACAGTCGCGTTCGAACACGTGGACGACGTGGCCCTTTTGATCGGCGAGAAGCTGCACCTCGACGTGCCGCGGATTCTCGATGTACTTTTCCATGTACACGCCGGCATCGTTGAACGACTTGAGCGCTTCCTGACGCGACGTCGAGAGCGCGTGCTTCAACTCGTCCTGCGTGCGCACGATGCGCAGGCCGCGACCACCGCCACCGGCGAGCGCTTTGACCATGACCGGGTAGCCGATCTTCTTGGCGACCTTGATCGCTTCCTCGTCGTTTTCCAGCACGCCGTCGCTGCCCGGGACCGTGGGCACCTTGGCCTTTTTCGCGAGCGTGCGGGCAGCGGCCTTGTCGCCGAGCATGCGGATGGAGTCGGACGACGGGCCGATGAATTCGATGTTCGACTCGCGGCACATGTCCGCGAACTGGGCGTTTTCCGCGAGGAAACCATATCCGGGGTGGATCGCGTCGGCGCCGACCATTTCCGCGGCAGCGATGATGCGATCGCTCTTGAGGTAACTTTCGCCGGGGGCTGCGGGCCCGATGCACACCGCGCGCGACGCCATTTTGAGGTAGTTGGCGTCACGATCCGCTTCGGAAAATACGCACGCGGTATCGATGCCCATTTCGCGACACGTGCGCATGACACGCAGCGCGATCTCTCCACGATTGGCGACAAGAATTCGATTAAACATAAGCGCACTCGGCGACGATCGGTCACGGGAATGAAGCGACGAGCGAAAAGCCCGCACCGCGCCGCGGACGATAGGCTCGATTCGAGACTTAGTCGGGCTTGACCATGAAGAGCGGCTGGCCGAACTCGACGGGGTCTTCGTTCTTGACCAGCACCTTCTTGACCGTGCCCGAGATTTCCGCCTTGATTTCGTTGAACACCTTCATGGCTTCAACGATGCACACCACGGAGGTCGGCGACACGCGTCCGCCTTCCGTGACAAACGGCGGAGATTCAGGATCGGGCGCGATGTAGATCGTGCCCACCATCGGCGACTTGATCGCCACGAGGCCCGCGTTCTCATCGACCGCGGGGGCTGCGGGCGCCGCAGTTTCCACCGGCGCGGCAGCAGCCGCGGGCGCGGGGGCAGCGGGCGCGGAATACATCACCGGCGCAGCGCCAACCGCGGGAGGTCCGGGACGTTTGAGCACGATTTCCTCCTCGCCACTGCGCCAGGAGAACTCACAAAGATCGTGCTCGGTCATGATTTCGACGAGAGAGCGGATTTTTTCGGGATCGACCACTTGGGGTTTTCTCCACTGAGCACCGACCGGCTCGCGCATCAGGCGCGGGCGCTGAGCACGGCGGTTGCGAGATTCTTGTTTAAACGGGAAAGGACGCGGTGCCCCGTGCGGGTGACGAGGACGTCGTCCTCGATACGAACACCGCCGACGCCCGGCAAATAGATGCCCGGCTCGACGGTGACCACCATGCCTTCCCGAAGAACTTCCTGACTGCTCCAGCGCAAGGAGGGCGGCTCGTGAACATCAAGCCCCAGCCCGTGGCCCAGGCCATGATTGAAGAAATCCCCATAGCCTTCGCCTGCGATGCGGCTCCGCGCCTCTGCGTCCACATCGCACATCTTCACGCCGGGTCGAATGGCGGCAATCGCCTTTTCCTGGGCCGCCAAAACCAGCGCATAGACCTCGCGCATTTTCGGCGGGATGCTACCGATGAACACCGTACGGGTCAAGTCACTGCGATAGAAGCGATACGTCGCGCCCCAGTCAAAAAGCAGCGTGCTGCCGCGTTTAATACGCCTTTCTCCGGGCACCGCGTGCGGTAATGCGGCATTGGCGTCGAGCGCGACAATCGAATCAAAAGCGGGCGACGTCGAGCCGCGACGCTTCATTTCGTATTCCAGACGGGCTGCGACTTCGAGCTCGGTCTGGCCAACACGAAGTGTCTTGAGCGTGGCACGGTACGCCGCTTCCGCGATACGCGTGGCCTTCTCCATCAACGCGAGTTCGTCTTTGTCCTTGAGCACGCGCAGGTCAGCACATACCGGCGGAGCGTCGACGAGTTTTACACCGCGCAGCTTCTTCGCGAGCGCGGCGCGCATTGCGACGCTCATCACGTCGGACTGGATGCCGACTTCTTTGAGCCGATAGCTGCGCACAACCGTCGCGATCTCATCGGTCAAGGTGCCTTTGCGCAGGCTCACCTTCGCCCAGGGCGCTTCCTGCTTGATCGACGTATCGAAGCGCCCATCGCTGATCAGGTGAACGGTTGACTTGGTGATGAGCACCGCGGAATCCTCGCCGGTGAAACCGGTGAGGTATACGTGATCGAAGCGGTTGGTGATGAGCAGTGCGGGAAGTTTGTTGCGGGCGAGACCGCTGCGCGCCTGTTTGAGTCGTTCGCGTACCACGCGGGATGGCGTTTTTTGCGCCATGATCGATCTGTCCTCCGAACCACCCGTCGCGGTAGGACTGCACGCGGCGAGGTGGGTTATGACTTGCGATCGCCCCGCTTACTTCTTGCGCTTGCGCGCTGCGGGCTTCTTCGCAGTTTTGGTCGCCGTTTTCTTGCTGGTGGTCTTGCTGGATGTCTTCTTGGTTGCAGTCTTGGTCTTCGTCTTCTTGGTCGCGGTCTTGGTCTTCTTGACTGCCGTTTTCTTGGTGGCTGACTTTGCCGCCGCCTTTGGCTTTTCCTTTTTGGCCTTGGCGGCTGCTGCTTTGGCCGACTTCTTCGACGACTTGGACGACGGCTTCTCAAGCACCTTGCCTTCAGCCGACTTCTTGCGACGGATCGTCAGTCGACCATCCACCATTTTGCCCATGGGTGTGGACACAACGCTGGGCGACTTCGCGGACTTTCGCAGGACGCTGGTCGGTTCGTCGGCTTTGTCGTCGTCGCCGCCCTTCTTGCCCTTCTTCTTCGCGTCCTGGCGAAGCTTTTTGGCTTTGGGAGACTCAGGAACCGGGTCGTCAACCGCGTAGAGCTTGAGACCTTCGTAGTAGCCTTCGTTGGTCAAGCGCGTAAGCTGCGCTTCGGAGTCAGCCTTCTCGACGGACTTGAAGAGCGTCAGCGTGTGGCCGTCGGGCGAGTAGCCGCAGACCTTCCACTCGAAGGGAATGACTTCCTTTTGACCAGGCGCGCGACGAGGAGCCGGTGATGGCGCTGCGCCCGGCGCAGGCGATGCTGCTGACGATGGCGTTGAAGCCGCTGGCTTTTCTTTTTCCGCCTCGGCGACGTCCACGCTTTCGTCTTCCTGGTCGGTTACTTTGGCCTTTGCCATGGTTGTGCTTCCCATCGCGTTGGTTCTTCGGTCCGCGGGACGGCAGCGGGCAACCTCATCCCGCGCCGATACAAACACCGCGTAGCGCGTTTCCGCTTTCCGAATTCCGCCATACCACGGTGAACATGTACTGCGCCCGGGAGGACTCGAACCTCCAACCTACTGGTTCGAAGCCAGCCACTCTATCCAATTGAGCTACGGACGCAGGTGAGACAAACCATAAAGGGCTGTCGTTTATAAGGTTAGGGGCAAATCTGCCGGAACGGCGTACCGCTCACACCGTTCCCTCAGGGTATTCGTTGCTGCGAATTATAAGTGGCCTGCGTGCCACGTCCAGCGCTTACGCAATCGCGAAGCGGGATGTGGCGTAGTCGGCGATATATTTGCCGATGCTGATGGACGCGGTCGCGGCTGGTGAGGGTGCGTTGAGAACGTGGACCATGTCCGCAGCCTCCGCGATGCGGAAGTCGTCGACAAGCTTGCCGTCGGGCTCGACGGCTTGGGCGCGAACGCCGGCACCGCCGGGCACCAGGTCCTCGCCGCGGATCTCGGGGATGAGTCGTTTCAGCGCGCGGACGAATGCGCGTTTGCTCCACGAACGGTACATCTCGCCGATGCCCATCGACCAGTGCTTCGACGCCAACTTCCAGAACCCGCCGTAGCTGGCGACCGAAAGGGTGTCACGCAGCGACACGGCTGACTTGCGGTAGCCCTCGCGTTTGAAGGCGAGCACGGCATTCGGGCCCGCCTCCACCCCACCGTGGACCATGCGCGTGAAGTGTACGCCGAGGAACGGGAATCGCGGATCGGGTACCGGATAGATGAGATTGCGCACGAGGTGATGGCACTGCGGCGCGAGTTCGTAGTATTCGCCGCGAAACGGCACGATGCGCAGGCCGGGCTCTGCGCCGCACATCCGCGCGACGCGGTCGCTTTGCAGACCGGCACAGTTGATCAGGTAGTGACACGTCACGTCACCCTGCGTGGTGTGCAGCACGTGGCGTTCGCCCGCGCGGGTGTAGCCGGTGACGCGCGCGTCGGTGCGCACGTCGTGGCCCGCTTCGCGAATGACGCGGGCGTAGGCCTCCGTGACCGCGCGGTAGTCGACAATACCGGTGTCGGGCACGTGCAGGCCGACTTCGCCCCACACGTGCGGTTCGAACTCGCGCATTTCCGGGCCGGTCAGGCGGCGGATGCCGCGCAGGCCGTTGGCGTTGCCGCGGCGCTCGAGTTCGTCGAGGGCGGCGCGCTCCTGGTCGTTCGTCGCGACGACGATCTTGCCGCAGCGTTCGTGCGGGATGTTGTGCGCTTGGCAAAACGCGTAGAGCGCTTCACGCCCCTCGACGCAGAGCTTCGCCTTCAACGAGCCGGGCTTGTAGTACAGACCGGAATGGATGACACCGCTGTTGTTGCCGGTTTGATGGGCGGCGAGATGGTGCTCGGCTTCGAGGACGACGAGGGTCGCGACGTTGCGATTGGCCAGCGCCATGGCAGTGGCTGTGCCGACAATTCCCCCGCCGATGACCGCGATGTCGTACTCGCTACGTGCGTCCATGCCTGCTCATCGGCTCCACGCTGGCACTCCCTGCAACTGGCGAGCGGTAAGCCTGTATGCGAAGGTGACGGAAGTCAACTGCAAAGGTGATACCGCGTGCTGCCGTGCTGGTATTGCGGTGGAATGACGTTGCCGGCAATACATTGTGGTGCAGGCATGCTGCCGCGAAGCTTTGTGGTGCGGGCATCTTGCCTGCATGGCTGGTGGCGTACGGTTTCCGTTTTTGGATGCAGGCTGGAAGCCTGCACCACAATTGCTCGTCGGCCATTTCGTTGATCGGTGAGGAGGTTTGGCATGGTGCCTGCACTCCTGATGATTGTGAGCATGATCAGCATCGTGAGCGTTACGGTGCCGCCAGTTGATCCTGTTGCAGATGCGTTCGTCCAAACCGATATCGACGCGCCGGATCAGTTCAATCTGGTCGATGTGCCTTGTTCGCAACTGCTGGATGACTTCACGGAAGAGACCGGGTGGACATTCGAAGGCGACCGGCCCGGCGGACTATGCAGCTTTGATACAGGTCGTGAGCGCATGGGTATTGAGTTAGCCCAATCGCGTTTGGCAATTGCACTCTGGGAGTCGACTGGCGGCGTGATTTTTCGGAAGCAGGTTGCAAGTCACACATTGGAAATCGTGCGCCTCGCTGATACATGCTCCTTAGGATGGGGGCTCGATTGGGTTTTTACATCTCTAGCTGAGTTCGCAGAGTCATCCCGCGAGAGGGGCCTGTGGTCGCTCGTTCTGCAGGATATGCGCTATGGCACGTGCGACCGGCTTGAACCTCACGTTAACCTACTCCCAACCTATGTTCGATTCGCGTGTTATCCTGGTGAGGAAATGCACGCCGCTACGATTCTCGCCGCCACGATCGATTTGCGGAAGTACTGCCCGTTGATTTATATGTTGGACATTGCTCTACGCAATAACGTTGCTGTGATTGCCGAGATCGAGTTGGAGTTCTGCGAACCGAATGATCTGGTTGATCGGCTGCACCGCTCGATTGGGGAGGTCGTGGAGTATCAACCGCTTGAGGCGAATGTATTCAAGGAGTCGGCGGATTTGCCGGTTCGTTTGCGCGTGTGGTCGGATTGGGCGCATCGGCGTGTGGTCGTCGCGGGATCTGATGCGTATGTCAAGGAGGCGCAGCGCCTCGCCCAATCGATGGATGATTGGAAGCGGTTGTGCACGGACGTCGCGAATTCGCCGGACCAACCGGACGCTGTTGCGCCCCCACCGTAATTCCTCACCTACCGGTACTTGTGGTGCAGGCATCCTGACTTCATGGCTGATATTGAGGTCTTCCGTTTTCGATGCAGGCTGGAAGCCCGCACCACAATATTCGCATTGCATTTCCTTTTTGATTTCGCCGTCCCGCTGAGCACCGACGAAGGGCGTATGTATTTGCGCTTGCAAAGTTCCTCGGGTGCGCCACCATTGGCGGTATGGTGATCTGCGGGATTGATCCGGGGCTGGACACTACGGGGTATGCCGTGCTGCGTACCGACGGCGACTGCACGGCTGACATTCTTGATGCCGGGGTGTTGCGGACGCCTGCGGCTATTGGGCTTGCGAAGCGGCTCGTATTGTTGGGCGACGATTTCGCCGAGGTGCTTGCGGAGTGGTCGCCGGTAGCGGTTGGCGTCGAACAGTTGTACGCGCACTACAAACACCCACGGACGGCGATCCAGATGGGTCATGCGCGCGGCGTGCTCCTGGCTGCGGCGAGCCGGAGCAGCGCGGAGGTATGCAGCTTCGCCGCGACCCACGTCAAGAAATACCTGACGGGCAACGGACGCGCCAGCAAGGCGCAGATTCAGCAGGCGATCCAATCCCACTTCCGGCTTGCTGCTCCGCCGGACCCGCCCGATATCGCCGACGCCATCGCCATCGCATTCTGCTGCGGGCGGGAAATGGCGGGTCGCCGGTCAGCACCGGCAGGGTAAACCGTGGCTGAACAGGACCGCTCGGCCCTTCACGAGGCGCACGAACGGCGATAACTCGCGTCCATTACCCCCCTGTTACAGACTCGGTTTTGAACTGGGTGCCGCAATACGATATAAAAAACTGTGTCAGGGTCGCGGGTTCTCTCGCTATTCGGTGGTGAGGGCGGTACCCGATTCCGGTGCGTGTCGCCGGGGCGGCCTGTGTGTTGGCTGGGCGGTGACCCTGCGGCAGCCATGAACAACTTGGAGCGCGGGCCGGCACGCGGTGCTCAAGAAATCCCGCCGTTCCTTGCCAAGCGATACTGTCAAAACAGGAGATGAACGGATGAAACGGACCACCCATTGGATGATGGCACTGAGCCTGATGCTCTCGATTTGCGCCATGCCGGCATTTGCGCAAACCGAAGGCGCGGCGAACGAAGGCGACCTCAAAGCCGAGATCGCTGAACTCAAGACCGAAATCGCGGGCATGCGTGCCGACATGCAGAAGCTGCTCATCGAGATTCAGGCGATGAAGCGTTCGCAGGCAGCGGCAGCCAAGCCGGCAGCGCGTCCGTCGCGTCAGCGTCCCGCGCAGCAGCTCCTGGGCAAGCCGGCTCCGGAAGTGAGCTTCAAGACGACGGCCAACGAAGACAAGTCGCTCGGTGGCAAGTCGGACAAGGTGAAGGTCGCGATCTTCTACGCCTCGTGGTGCGGTTTCTGCAAGCGCGCTCTGCCGGGCTTCGAGAAGCTCTCGAAGAAGTACGCTGACAAAGACGTCGAGATCATGGCGATCAACCTCGACTCGCGTGACGGCAAGCGCGGGCGGAACGAGCAGCAGGTCCTTGATCACTTCAAGGAACTCGGCATGTCGCTGCCGATGCACATGGACCCGAGCAAGGAAATCGGCAACAAGTACAAGGTGTCAAGCTTCCCGACCTCGTTCGTCGTGGGCAAGGACGGCGTCATCGAAGCCGTGCACATCGGCGGACCGACCGACCTCGATCAGCAGATCGCGGGTGAAGTTGACAAGCTGCTGGCTGGCGAGTCGCTGGTGAAGAAGTCGTAGTACGTTTTCGCCGTTCAATGATGATATCGGGGGCGGGCTATTTCAGGCCCGCCCTTTTTTTGTGCCCGCTGCGTTCCGCCCCTCTCCGGGAATCTCATTGCAATCACCCGGACGCCCGTTACAGTGACGCTCGCGGTTCACATTCACGGATTTGTCATGACCATCCCCTCATCCGATTGTTGTCAGCGCACAAACATCAGCGAGCGTTGTCGCCGGTTGCGGCAGCGGAGGTATTCTGCGCGATGATCGTTCGACTTACCGGTACACTGCTGGAGGTGGTCGACGATTCCGTGGTCGTTGAGCGTGACGGCGTGGCGCGCGAGGTGCTCGTGCCGGGCTACGCGGTCGGTGAGTTGGCGGCGAGTCGCGGGCGGGAGATCACGCTGCACACGCTGGAGTTCATCGAAGCCGCACCAACGGGCGGTAATCTGACGCCGCGGTTCGTGGGTTTCCTGCATGCCGACGATCGCCTCTTCTTCAAGCGGTTTATCTCGGTCAAGGGGATCGGTGCCCGCAAGGCGCTCAAGGCACTGGCGGAGCCGATGCGGCGGATCGCGGGCTGGATTCAGGCGGGTGATACGAAATCGCTGGCCACCTTGCCGGGGATCGGCAAGCGAGCGGCTGAGATTATCGTCGCGGAACTCAAGGGGAAGGTTGCGGACTGGGCAACGGGTGGGGATTCCCAACCGGTCGAGACGGCGACGTTCACCTCGGGGCAGCGCGATGCGCTGGAGGTGTTGCTCGCGTTGGGTGAAGCGCGGGCGGACGCGGAACGTTGGTTGGAGCGTGCGGCGCAGTTGCATCCTGATCTAGGCGAGCCGGAGCAATGGGTCAAGGCGACGTATCGGATCAAGACGGGTGTCGAGGGGTAGGCACAACTGGGTCGATCCCAAGGCCAAGCGGAGCTTGACCGTGCCACCCGACACAGGGTCGAGGGGTAACAATGTGCCACCGCTCTTAAGCAGTGGTCTTGCTCGGTTCTCCACTGCTCAAGAGCGGTGGCACACGAAGCGTATTGGGAAATACACGTTAGACTATGGCGCGTGAGCGGGTCATTTCGAGTGAGCGGCAGCAGGCTGACAACGATGCAGCCGCTATGACGCTGCGCCCGCGCACCTTGTCCGAGATGGTCGGCCAGCGGCGGATCGTCGAGAAAGTCGAGATCGCGATGCACGCGGCTCGGCAGCGCGGCGAACCGCTGGAGCACATGCTCTTCGACGGCCCGCCCGGGTTGGGGAAAACGACATTCGCGCATGTGGTCGCGCGCGAGATGAGCGACAGGCCACTGCGATTGACGTCCGGGCCCGCGCTCTCCAAGCAGGCCGACCTGATGCCCGTGCTCACCAACCTGGAACGCGGCGACATCCTCTTCATCGATGAAGTACACCGTCTTCCGAAAATCGTCGAGGAGTTTCTCTACACCGCGATGGAGGATTTCCGCGTCGATGTGACCATCGAAGGCGGACTTCGGGGCCGGGTGGTGAACTTCAACCTTGCACCGTTCACGTTGATCGGTGCGACGACGCGCGCGGGCATGCTCAGCGGCGCGATGCGCGACCGTTTCGGGCTGCAATTTCACCTGGAGTTCTACGGCGCGGACGACCTGCACACGATCCTTTGCCGGTCTGCAACGCGCATGGAACTCGAGTACGAGGACGACGCACTCATCACGATCGCGCATCGAAGCCGAGGCACGCCGCGCGTCGCAAACCGCATGCTGCGCCGCGTACGCGACTACGCGCAGGTGCGCGCCGACGGCAAAATCACGCGGCGGGTCGCTGAGGAAGCGCTGGAACTTCAGGGCGTTGACCCGCTGGGACTCGACGAACTCGATCGCGCGTTTCTGACGGCGCTGATCCAGGTGTATGAAGGTGGGCCCGCGGGTATTGATGCATTGGCGGCCACGATGGGCCAGGAACGCGACACGCTGGAAGATGTTGTGGAGCCTTACTTGCTGCAAATCGGGTTCGTGGTGCGCACGCGTCAGGGGCGACAGGCGACGCGGGCTGCATTCGAGCACATGGGCTTCGAACCCCCGACGCAACGCGACGCGCAGGACGAAGGCACGTTGTTCTAATTCATCGCGAAAAAGCATGACTCAGAGTGGCACAATTGCGGGGTGGCACTGACAAGCTTTGCTTGTCAGTGGAGAATCACGCGAGAGCCTAGCTGGACTGAACACGGTTCGATGACAAGACCACGGACATGCAAAGCGTGTCCGTGCCACCCCGGCCGTAGTGTATTAGGAGGAAGGCATACGGATGGCGATCAAGCATCTCACCGACGAGCAGATCCACACCATGACGATCGAGGAAAAGGACCGCTGGTGGTTGGAGAATGTGTACCAGGGCGATGTGCCGCAGTTCACCGCGCGTGCGGTCATCTGCGGATTCCTGCTTGGCGGCGTGCTGTCGATCACCAACCTCTACATCGGTGCAAAGACGGGCTGGGCGCTGGGTGTGGGTATCACGTCGGTGATCCTCGCATTCGTAATATTCAAGGTACTATCGTCTATCGGCCTTGGGCGTAACTATCACATCCTCGAAAACAACATCATGCAATCCGTTGCGTGCTCTGCGGGATACACAAATGGCCCGCTGATTGCGAGCATGGCGGCGTACATGATCGTCATGGAGGTACGCGTTCCCTGGTGGCAGATGATGTTGTGGTGCTTCGGGCTCGCGGTGCTGGGCGTGTTGTTTGCGTTTCCACTCAAACGCCGTTTCATCAATGACGAGCAGCTCCCCTTTCCGGAAGGCCAAGCCGCGGGCGTCGTGCTCGACTCACTGCACAACGAAAGCGACGATGCGAGCGTGGACGCAGCGATGTCCGCCAAACTGTTGCTTTTCTCTGGACTTGGCGCTGCGTTCTTGAAATTCTTTCAGGCAGAGAAAGTGCTGGCGGCATTCAAAATCCCCTTCCATATCCCCGAACTCCTTGACGAGTGGTACTACCACTACGCCGAGAAATTCGGCTGGGCGATACCCAAAATCCTGGGGACCGATCTTCGCGAGCTGTCTGTCCGTCCGGAACTGGATATCGCCATGTTCGGTGCCGGGGGATTGATGGGCATCCGCACGGGCTTGTCGCTCATGATCGGTGCTGTGATCAATTACCTCATCCTCGCTCCGGCGATCATCAAACTCGGAGACATTCACGGAACCGCCGACGCGGCTGGCGTAATACATTTCGGTTTCGGGGCCATCACGAAGTGGGCGCTGTGGTGTGGTGTCACAATGATGACAGTCGCATCGCTGCTCTCGTTCTTCTCCAAGCCGGCGGCACTGATTGCGCCCTTCAAGAGTCTGTTCGGACGACGCGAGCGAACTGACGACTGTTTGAGCCACGTCGAACTGCCACTCGGCGTTTCGATCGTCGGCATTCCACTTGTCGGCGGCGCGGTGGTGTACATGGCGTACAGCTTCTACGGTGTGTCACCTTGGCTTGCTGCGCTGGCTGTGCCCATGGTGTTTGTATTCACACTGATCGCGGTGAATTCGACGGCATTGACGTCGGTCACGCCGACCGGCGCGATGGGCAAGATCACGCAGCTTTCCTATGCAGTGATCAAGCCAAATCAGATTCACACGAACATCGTCACCGCGTGCATCAGCGCGGAGGTCGCGGGCAGCGCATCCAACCTCATACAAAACATCAAGCCCGGATACATGCTCGGCGGCAAGCCGCGCTTGCAGGCGATAGGCCACGTCATCGGCGCGGCATCTGGCGCACTCTTTTCCGTCACGGTGTATTATTGGCTCTTTCTTCCGCAGGACCCCACCCAGCTGATTACGAAAGAGTACCCCTATCCATCGGTCATCACCTGGAAAGCTGTCGCTGAACTGCTGATCGATGGACTCAAAAGTCTGCCCGTGAGCGCGCAGTGGGCAGCGCTCATCGGCGGAGTTGTCGGGATTGTCCTGGAAACCATCCGCATTACCACCAAAGGCAGATTCCCAATCAGCCCCATCGGAATCGGATTGGCGTTCATCGTTCCGTTTCCAGCCTGCCTGGCGATGTTTGCGGGCTCGTTCGCGTTCTGGTTTGTCGGCCGTCTATACCCCAAGCCCGAGCAGCGTCCTAACCGCATCATCGTTCAGAACCAAGAGTCGATTTGCGCCGGAATCATTGCCGGGGCAGCTCTGATGGGTGTCGCCTTGATGGCGATCATCGAATACCTCCAAAGGGTCCATGGGGCTGCCGTTTGAGTCCCATATCCACCGCCGTTTGCCCAGTTTTCCGTAATTCCCGGGTTGGCATGCGCGCCGGAGCGTGCTGCGATTGTTGAAAGGTCGCTTGGTTGCGGGATACAATAAGCGGCTCGGCATACGCGTGCGGTTGGGGTGCATGCGTGGTGCGGCAGCCAGGCGGCGGGTGGCGCCGATCGGGCAACTAACGAATCATCCCGACCTTGGGAGACGGGGGAAGCCAATGCGTATCCAGCAGTGGAGGATTTGGGCGACGGCGCTGATTTTCTGCGCCGGGTGTATCGACAGTGCGCCCAACAATCCGGACGGTTCGGAGACCGTCGGTGACGTGACACCTGATCTCAACGGCGGCGCGGGGCAGCAGATTCCCGGGGCGGGTCCGATCGACGCGCGGGTGATCAACGACTCTGCGTTCTCCGCGAGCGCGACGCTGCGCTTCGTGCTGGCCAACAGCGACGTACACCAGACATTGCTTATCGAAGTTGCGCCGGGACAGACGATCGTGGTGGCGGGCCCGGAAGTGGCTACGCAACTCATCGCCAACGCGACCAAGTCCAACGGTGTTGTTGTTCCCGAAGAAACGTTTGATTACGACGGCGCCGACGGCGCGGTGACGCTCGCGGTGTATCGCATTCAGGACCCGGTTGAGCCGACGCCAACGCCTACTCCGACACCAACGCCTACGCCAACACCGGAACCGACGCCGACTCCGGAGCCTACTCCGCAGCCGACACCGAACCCGACGCCCAATCCGACACCGCAGCCGACGCCCACACCGGCACCGGACTGCAACGACAACGGCGTGGATGACGATGCCGAAATCGCGACCGGCTCGGCGCGCGACTGCAATGAGAACGGTATTCCGGACGAGTGCGACATTTCGGACGAAACGTCGAATGATCAGAACGAGAACGGCGTGCCGGATGAGTGCGAGGACTGCAACGACAACGGCGTGCCGGACGACCTCGACATCGCGATTGGCTCGGCAGAGGACTGCGACGAGAACGGCATACCCGACGAATGCGAGGACGTGATCTGCATTGAAACGGTCGCGTGCTGCTTTGCCGAGAACGAGTGCAGCGACCTCTCGATCGGTCTGTGCGCTGAGTACGGCGGATTCGTGTACGGCGAGGCGTGCGGACAGGTGGAGTGCCCTGCGCGTGGCGCGTGCTGCGGCAACGACGGATCGTGCAGTTGGGAGCCGGAGGAATACTGCGACGGCGTGTATCAAGGCGACGGAACGAGCTGCGAGGAAGCGATCTGCACGACCGCGTGCTGCTTCGGCGAAGACGAGTGCGCGCAATTGTCTGTCGACGTGTGCGAAAGCGAGGGCGGTGGCGTCGTGGGTATGGGTTCGTCGTGCGACGCCCGGCCTTGTGCGGTGGACTGCAACAATAACGGCATCCCCGACGACGAGGAAGACGGCGCGACCGACTGCAACAAGAACAATCGCATCGACGAGTGCGACATCGCTGCGGGTACGAGCGTTGACTGCAACGAGAACAACCTGCCGGACGAATGTGACATCAACGTCAGCGTGACGCGGCCGTTGGTCGGTCTGGCTCGGTATGGGTATTCCGAAGGCGCCGAGTTGTACGAGATCGATCCAGCGACGGGTTTGCACACAAACATCATCTACCTGAACTTCGTGCAGGGCGAAGTGCCCTATCTGTATGGCGGAACCGGGCTCGCGATCGATCCGATCAGCGGAACGCTCTTCGCGGTGCTGGCGAATCCGGAAGGCACGGGTTATCTCGCGACGATCAATCCGGTGAGCGGCAATACGGTTCTGCTTTACCCGGCACTGCGTCAACCGATTTCGGATATCGCGTTTGGACCGGATGGGACACTGTATGCCGTGCAGGGCAACGGCAGTTCGCAACCCGGTGCGCTGGTGACGATCGATCCGGCAACTTCGTCAATCACGACGACGGGCGTAACGCTTCCGAACGGTCCCGGGCAGTCGCTGGCGTCGGTGCCGCTTGAGAACAAACTGTATCACCTCGTTGGTCCTTTCGGGCAGATTACTGTCGCCGGCGCGACTGCCACGCTGACGTCGATTGACCTGAGTGATTTCTCGACCGTGTCGGTTTCGCTCGACGTTGGTTATATCTTCCAGGCCGCGACGCTGGGACCGAACGGCTCGCCGCTGTTCGCGTATTCCGATAGCAACCTGGTGACCATTGATACCTCGACCGCGACGACGACCGACATTGGCTGGGACAAGATTCCGCCGATTGCCGGCATGGCGTTCACGACGCTGTCAGCCGATTGCAACCACAACGGCGCGCTCGACGCGTGCGAGATCAGCAACGACTCGTCGCTCGACGTGAACTTCAACGACTACCTCGACGAGTGCGAGGAGTAGGGACTTTTTCGATTTTGTGGGCCGGCTTATGTGGGACCGGCTTTCCAGCCGGTCTCGATCGGTTGGAAAACCGGTCCCACACGGCTACCAATTGTCCGTTGCATCGAATTGCAGCGTTGCGCGTCGCAGGTTGTCCGCGCGCGAACTGTAGCGGCTGAGCGCGAACTACCTTCGGAACGGGCAGCCGGTGCAGAACGCAAGCCCACGGCGCAACGCCAGTTGCGACGGTTATTGAAATCCCAATCTGCGTACGCTGAACATGTGACCCTTTCTTTCTCGCCCCCTCACCCGGCCTCTCCCCGGTGGGGAGAGGGGTTGGGCGAGCTCGTCTTGGTTGCGCGCTGCAACTTGCGCTTTGCAGTTGTTGCCAAGGTCAGCAGCTGCGTTTCGTAGTCAGCGACAGTTACGCCGGGGCGGCGGATCACGCAGACGAAATCGAGCGCGGGCAGATCGTGTTGCTTTCGGCGGAACGCCTCTTTGAGACGCCGGCGGGCGCGGTTGCGCGTGACAGCGTTGCCCAGGCGTTTGCCGGCGCGAATTCCCAAGCGCGGGCCATCCTCCGGCGATGCGTCAACGTAAACAACGAGTGCGTCCGTCGCGGCACTGCATCGGCGCGCGAAGATGCGGCGAAAGTCGGCATCGCGGTTGATCCGCATTCGCCGGTTGAATCGCAAATCGCCGCTCACACATCCACTCCTTAATGCTTCCGTAACGCCCTACCCATACAGTTTTCGTCGCACACGATTGAACGACAGGTATCTGAGCAATCGAACGCCGGGTGGCACGGTCTGACGAAGTCAGGCCGTGGATTCTTCGCAAACGGCACCACGGCCTCGCTTCGCGAGACTGTGCCACCCCGAATCCACCACCCCAGAATCGCCGCACAACCCACGTAGTCGCAATCCGTTGAACGATTGCGCCACGCGGACGTATACTATAGATTGAAGGCCGTTGCGGTCGATGAAATGAATTCTCGGCACAAAGAATTCTCGTCCCGGGGAACGCAGAACGACCTGGCTGCGGGGTGGAGCCCAACCATGATCGCGAAATCTCGAACGATGATCGCTGTACTGGCGGCTGCCTGGTGCGTTGCCGTATCGCCCGCGCGTGCGCAGCTCGCCCCGGGCACCGATGGCCGAGCCAACGACGCGAGCAACCAGGTCGGTAGCGGTGGCATCAACACCCCCACCTCGTCGGCCTACTTCAATTCGGCGAACCTCTACATCACCGGCAACGTGACGCGCGGCAGCTACTTCCGCGGTGTGTCGCCGATTCAGGATTCGAACTCGTTGTTCATTTCGTTGCCGTCATCGTCGCTGTCGCCCTTTCAACGCGATGCGACGAACCTCTCGACGGTATTGAACAGTCCCGAACCGTGGCGGCCCGCGCCGTTTTATGATCCTTCGCGCACCGTCGTTGGCGTCGGCGCGATCCAAGCCGGTCAGAACCTGCCCGGTTCGTCGGTGCCGCGTTCGACGTATCTCGTACCGCAGCCGTTCGACGCGGCTGGTCTGGGCAGCGCACCGGTTGACGTGTCGTATGGCATGTCGCGAACGCCGGGCGTCTTGCCGAACAGTTCGATCTACACGCCGCAGAACTCGCCGGAACTCGCGCCGCACGGCGTGTACGATCGCCTGGGGCAAACGACTTATTCGAATCCGC
The DNA here is from genome assembly GCA_020639095.1 of Phycisphaerales bacterium. Lineage (GTDB taxonomy): Bacteria > Planctomycetota > Phycisphaerae > UBA1845 > UBA1845 > JACKHG01. Next base: position 18,454 of record JACKHH010000008.1, read on the forward strand.
TGGCGCAGAGTCCGATCTTCGGCGGGAACATGACGGTCACGCGCGAGCTGGTGCAGAACGCGTCGGGGGTGAGCCAGGTGGTTGATCCTTACGCGCTTGATCTTTCCAGCACGCGCGATTTGGCGATAGACCCGATCAGCCGGCAGTCGCGCACGATCAACGATGCGGACATCAAGCCGAGCAGTGATCAGATGCTGGCGTCGTCACCGGAGTTGTTGTCGCCGTCGGCGCTGGCGCCTCGGCTTCTGCGAGCGCAGAACGACCAGGAGAATTCGCCTGACGCGGTGACGCAGCAGTGGCTGGGCAACCAGCAGCTTCCGGGCGAATCGCGTTACGCTGCCGGTCGGCAATACCCGAATCTGGTCAATCCGTTGAGCGCGGTCCCCCTGCCGCCACCGGGCACCGACTTCACGCAGGAGCAGTACCTCACGAGTCGCACCACGAACATCAATCAGGAACCACCGGAGACCAATCCGCTGTTTGATCTGGCGAACGCGGTGACGACGATCGAGCAGTACAATCCGAATGCGCCTGCACCGGGCCAGCCGGTGGACTCCAGGCAGGTCGGCGACGGGACTGGGCAAATCGGCGGTATTGGTCAGTTCGACGGCACAACGCAGCTAGACGGCACAGGGCAGACGGCGGATGGCGACGATGCCAAGCCCGCACCCGAGCAGTATGACCGCGCGATGCAGACGGTGCGCGAGTTCGCGTCCAAGCCGGTGGGCACGCTCGCGGGCACTGGTCAATCGCGCATCGATGAATTGATGCGCGATGCCGAAGAGAAGGTTCGCGCGGGCGATTACTACCAGGCTTCGACGTTGTACGAACTGGCGGCCAGCATGGCGCCGGACAACCCGCTGATCCGCCTGGGATACGCCAATTCGCTGACAGCAGCGGGTGAGTACGTGACCGCAGTGTATCAGCTTGGCCAGGCGATTGATGAGTATCCCGCGTTCGGGTTTCTTCGACTCGATCTGAATGAGTTCGTGCGCGATCCGGAGGATCTCGACCTGCGTCGCGCCGACCTGGAACGCCGCCTCGAAAAGGAAGAGGACTACCGCCTGCGGTTCCTGCTGGGCTACATCGAGCAGTATAGCGGGTTTGAGAAATTCGCGAAGAAAAACCTCAGCAAAGCCGCGGCAGAGGCTCCGGCGAATTCGTTCATCGCGCGTTTCCCGCACATGCTCGAAGCGCGGAGCAAGTACCTGCCCGACGTACCGGCTGAGATTGATGGCGGCGAGCCCTCCGCTAACGAGTAGTCTTTGCTGGTTTCTAACCACCAAGGCGCCAAGACGCCAAGGACGGCGATTGGTCGGTTGCTTGCTGGCGCTCATCCCCGATTGCGCAGTTTCGCCGGTATCGTTGCCTTCCCTTCGATTTCCTTCCCCTACGGCTCTTGAATTGTCTTGTTCTGTTGGGGCGTCTTGATTCGGGCGACCAACTGGGGTAAACCAACATTTCGCAGGCGTTGCGGGCAGGCTGCCGGCACAGCGTTCGTTGGTTTCGGGCCCGTTGACCCCAATTTCACTTCTCCTGGAGGATCGTCGCCATGGTGCGCACCACGAGCGGACGCGGCTTTCTTGTGAATGCACAATCACGATCGAAACGGGCGGGGCTACGGTTAGTGCTATGTCTCGCCGTGCTCTTGCCTTGTGCGAGTGCGCTGGGGCAACCAACGACGGAACTGCTCCCCGAGGCGCAGGAGAAGGCCGATCAGCTTCGCCGCGACCTGCGCGAGATGATTGTGCTTGCCCGCGATCGTGTTTTCCCGGCACTGGTGAATATCAAAGTCATCACCGTGCGTTACTACGGCGGCAAGGAACGCAAAGGGCAGGCCGTGGGCAGCGGGACGATCATTTCGCGCGAGGGCCACGTGCTGACCAATTTCCACGTCGTTCGCAACGGCAAGAAGTTCAAGTGCACACTCGCGGACAAACAGGAGATCTCGGCTGACCTGGTCGGCGAGGATCCGCTGACCGACCTCGCGGTGCTCAAGCTTGACCTGTCGGAACTCAAGGTGAGCGGGATGCCGCTGTCGGTCGCGCAGTTCGGCGATTCCGACGAGATGGCGATCGGCGACACGGTGATGGCGATGGGCAGCCCCTGGGCGCTGTCGCGTTCGGTCACGTTGGGCATCGTCTCGAACACCGAGCGCGTGCTCGCCGCCTCGGACGACGACGCCGGCGAAATGTACTTCGACGAAGACCAGCGTACGGGAATCTTCAATCGCTGGATTCAGCACGACGCCGCGATCAACCCGGGCAACAGCGGCGGGCCATTGGTGAATCTCAAGGGTGAATTGATCGGCGTGAACGCGCGCGGGTCGTCCTTCGGCGGCGACATGGGGTTTGCGATTCCCGCGAACGTCGCCCAGGCGGTCGTGGCGCAGTTGATCGAGCACGGCGAGGTTCCGCGGAGTTGGCTCGGGCTCGACTTCAAGCCGATCAAGAAGTCCGGATTCGAAGCCGGGGTGTTGATCAACTCCATCGTCGAGGACGGACCAGCCGCTCGTGCGGGCTTGCAGGCGGGCGACGTGGTCACCGAGATCGATGGCGGCCCGATCACGGTGTGGTTCCCCGAGGAAGTCCCCCCGCTGCTCAAGGATCTCGCCGATCGCCCCGTCGGCTCGGCGATCGCGGTCAGCTATCTGCGCGGCGGCGAAACGCACGAAGCGACGATCACGACGGAGAAGCTGAAGAAGGATCGCGGGGATGAGGCTGCGTTCCGCGGGTGGGGTCTCGTCGCGGTGGACATTACCGAGAAGATGGCCCGCGAACGGCGTCTCGAAAGCACCGACGGCGTGCTCATCGACAGCGTACGAGGCGGCAGTCCGGCAGAGCTTGCCGAACCGGCGCTGATGGACGGCGACGTGCTGCGCGCGATCGACGGCATCGCGGTGCCGAATCTCGCAGGGCTGATCGAACGCTACGACAAGATCATGGAAGCGGACGAACTGCCCGAGTATCTGCTCGTCGAGTTCGACCGTCGCGGCACGAATCAGGTCACTTTGGTTAAACCCAAACCGGATGAAGACGTCGACCCTCCGCGTGAAGTCGCCAAGGCGTGGATCGGCGTGGCGGTTCAGCCCGTCATCAAGAAGCTGGCGGAGCAGATGGGCTTGGACGACAAGCTGGGGTTCCGCATCACGCGGGTCTATCCCCGGACGATCGCAGCGGATAGCGATCTGAAGGTCGGCGATGTGATCATTTCACTTAACGACGACCCGATGAAACCGCGCGGCATGCAAGACGCGGGCCTGTTCTACCGGCAGGTGCGGCGACTCGACATCGACGACGACGCGACGGTGACGGTGCTGCGCGACGGCGAGGAACAGAAGGTCACGCTCAAGCTCGAACGCACGCGCATCACGCCGGAGGAAGCGCGTCGTGATCATAACCGCGATTTCGAAATCGTGGTACGCGAGGTCACGTTCTTCGATCGCGACGAAAATCGCTGGGATGACACGGTCGACGGCGTGATCGTGGCGCAGGTCGAATCCGCCGGTTGGGCGCAGCTTGGCGGCATCTGGCCCGGTGATCTGATTCAGCGGATCGACGAGCACACGATCACAGGCTTGAGCGATTACCGCACGGTGATGGAAGAAATCACGAAGGCCCAGCCGGAGCGCGTGGTGTTTGTGGTGATGCGCGGCGCGCGGACGCATTTCCAATACGTCGAGCCCGACTGGCGACCGGCTGGCGATGACGAGAAATCAACCGACGACGAAAAGGAGTAGCAAACCATGTCGAAACGAAACATGCATACGCAGTTGATCGCAATGGTGCTGGCTGCCGGGTTTGTTGCTTCTACAGCCCGTGCGGGAGACGACGGTGATTACGCCAAGTTGCTCAAGGAAAAGGCCGGCGTGCTGGTTACGGTCAAGCACGTGCTCAAGGTCAACATGGCCATGCTGGGCGGCGAGCAGGAAAATGAAAGTGAGCTGACCGGCGTCATGGTCGATCCCAAAGGCGTGGTGCTTTGCTCGAACACGCAGCTCGGTGGATTCACCGCGATGATCAGCAAGATGATGGGACCGATGGGCGGCAACATGACCGCGACGCCGACCGACATCAAGGTGCTCATCGGCGACGACACCGAAGGCGTGGAAGCGGAACTTATCGCACGCGACACCGAACTCGACCTCGCGTGGGTGAAGATCAAGGAACCCGGGGACAAGACGTTCGAATATCTCGATTTCTCCAAAGGCGAGAAGCCGGAAATCGGAAGCCGCATCCTCATGCTGCGGCGCATGGGCAAGTACTTCGCGCGCAGTCTCGTCGTCGGCGACGCGCGCATCGGCGGAATGACCAAAAAGCCGCGTGACCTCTACATCCCTTCGGGAGCTCTGGGAGGTGGCCTGGGGCTGCCGGTGTACGCCGATTCGGGCAGCGTCGTGGGCGTGCTCATCGTGCAGGTTCCCGATGCCGAGGACACCGGCGGCAATCCCCTGTCCATGATGAGCCAAGCGACCAGCATGCAGGACATGATGAGCGGTTTGATCCTGCCCGCAGCCGACGTCGCGAAAGCGACGAAGCGCGCCCTTGAAACCACCGAGGACGACGCGGAGAAGGAGTAGCTTTCCCAGTTCGGCGCCCGGCTTTGGCGGATCGGTCCGCACGGCTGTAGACTGGTCCGCGAATCGGAGCAACTGATCGGGTCTGACGACGACCAGCCGGAGATGTCGAGGTGAGCGGCGAGCAATCGAGTCTGCTGGACCGCGCGGCGCGCGGTGAACCGGAGGCGTTGCGCGCGCTGCTCGAGAAGCACGGCGGGCAGGTGTGGGCGGAGATCAACGCCGACATCGGAGCGCAGTGGCGCGCCGTCATCGACGCCGACGACGTGATGCAGGTCACCTACCTCGAAGCCTTCCTGCAAATCGACAAGCTCGAAGCCCGCGACGACGGTGCGTTCGTCGGCTGGCTGCGGCGCATCGCGAAGAATAATCTGCGCGACGCGGTGAAGGAGCAGGGTCGCAAGAAGCGTCCGCAACCGAACATGCGGATGCACGCCCTCGGCGGCGACTCGTACATCACGCTGGTCGAGCATCTCGGTGAGACCACGACCACGCCAAGCCGGCACGTCGCAGCTGATGAGGCTGCCCGTTACATCAACGCCGCGCTCGACCGGTTGCCGGAGGACTACGCAACCGTTGTGCGGCAGTACGACCTTGAGGGCCGGAGCATCGCGGACGTAGCGGCTGGGCTGAAGCGGTCGACCGGTGCGGTACACATGCTGCGGGCCCGCGCCCATGACCGCCTGCGCAATATTCTCGGGCGGGAAACCGACTTTTTCTCGGTTTCTCCGTGAGCGTAATGGTTCTCCCGTCGCCTTAAACGCAGGCGCGCTTGCGCCGCGAATGCGCTCTGGAGAATGACACCCCCTGCCATGACCGCGGACGACAAGAAGACATCCGAGAAGCGCGGCGATCAGTTCGATCTTGTCGCTGCGGCTTGGCGGCAGGTTGCGCCGCTGTGGTCGGCGACGGGCTGCGACAGCAAAGCCGATACGGTGATCATGGCGGCGCCGACGCAGACACCGCTGCCGGGCGTCAGCGCGCATGAATTTCCCGGCTATCGCGTGATGGCTGAGTTGCAGCGCGGCGGTCAGGGCGTGGTGTATCACGCGATCCAGGAATCGACGCAGCGCGATGTCGCCATCAAAGTGATGCGCGACGGGCCGTTCGCCGGTCCGCGTGAGCGGGCACGCTTCGAACGCGAGGTGCAGATACTCGCGCAGCTCAAGCACCCCAACATCGTCACGATTCACGACAGCGGCGTCACCGGCCACGCTGCTTACTTCGTGATGGATTACATCGCGGGGTTCACGCTCGATGGCTACGTCGAGCGGCGGAATCCCGGCGTGCGCGATCGGTTGAAGCTGTTCGTGAAAATCTGCGATGCGGTAAACGTTGCGCACCTGCGCGGGGTGATTCATCGCGACCTCAAACCGGGTAACCTGCGCGTCGACGACGCGGGCGAGCCACACGTGCTCGATTTCGGACTTGCCAAGCGCTTCGCAGGCGAGGAAACCAAATCGGGCAGCGAAGCCATGACGGTGACCGGGCAGTTCGTCGGATCGCTGCCGTGGTCGAGCCCGGAGCAGGCGGCTGGCAAGATCGATCAGATTGATCTGCGCACCGACGTCTACTCGCTCGGAGTGATCCTCTACCAGTTGCTCACTGGGGAATTCCCATACGAGGTGAGCGGATCGCTGGGAGAGGCTGCTCACAACATCGTTCACCGCGACGCGCAGCATCCTCGCCTGCGGAATCGCAAGCTTGACGACGAAATCTGTACGATTGTGCTCAAGGCGCTGCGTAAAGATCGCGACGAACGGTATCAGACTGCCGGCGCCCTCGGACGGGACGTTGAGCGCTACCTGCGCGGCGAAGCCATCGAAGCCAAGCGCGACTCCACGACCTATCTGCTGCGCAAGCACTTGGCGCGGCACAAGTTTGCCGCGTCCGTCGCTGCCGGTTTTGTACTGCTGGTAACGGCTGGCTTCTTCGTGTCGCTTTCGTTCTGGCGGCAGGCGGTGCTGGCGCGAAACGCGGAAGCGGACCAAGCGCGACTTGCATCGTCGAACGCCCAGATGGCTGAACGTCGCGCCGAGCAGGCAGCCGCAGAGGCAGCGAAAGCGGAAGCGGTCAGCGATTTTCTCACCGGGATGCTCGCGACGGCGAGTCCGTCGCGCGGCGGAACCGTGGACATGACCGTGCGCGACGCCGTCGATATCGCGAGCAAACGCATCGACGACGGCGCGTTCGACGACCAACCCGATGTTGAAGGCGCGGTGCGCCGTGTGATCGGTTCAACCTACAACTCGCTGGGTCAGTACGAAAGAGCCAAGCTTCACCTTGAAAAAGCGCTCGAGCTTCAACGGCAGGCGTTGGGTGAATCACACCTGCACACGTTGATGTGCGCGTTTGAGGTGGCGGACGCTCGTGGAAACCTCGACGACCTGGACGGTGCGGAGTCGCTCTTCCGCGAAACGCTCGACATTGCACGAAGTGCGCATGGCGATGACCATTTGATTGTCGCCATGGGTCTCAATGGGCTTGCCGACGTGATGCGCGATCGCGACAAACTCGCGGAGGCCGAAGAATACAATCGCGAATCCCTCGCGATTCTCGAAGCTCTGCCCGATACGAAACCCGAGGACCTCGCCACGACGCTGAACGATCTCGCGCTGGTGCTCGATCGCCGTGCAAAGTCTACCGAGGCGCTCGCGACGCTCGAACGGGCGCACAAATTGTTCGTCGAAGCTTACGGCCCCCACCACCGCTCGGTGGCTGTTTCGCTGAGCAACATCGCAAGCAGCTATGCCGCACGCGGCGACTTCGATCGCGCGATCCCGCTGCTCGACGAATCCGTGAAGATCTTCCGGGAAACGGTCGGCGAGCATCATCCCGACATCGCGAGTGCGCAGGACTTGCTCGGGCGGTTATACCTTCGCCAAGGCGATTACCGCAAAGCCGAAGAAACACTGCGCGCGTCGCTCGATCTTCGGGTTGAGTTGCTCGGGCCCGATCATGCGCTTGTGGCGCACAGCCTGAACAACCTCGCCATCGCACAGTATCAGCTCGGCGATCTCGCCGGCGCCGAAGACTGCTATGCGCGTGCGCTCGATATTCTGCGCAAGACGCGCGGAGACGATCATCCTTCGATCGCGGTGATGATGAACAATCTGGCGGCGGTCCGGCGGGCGCGCGGTGATCTTGCGGGTTCGATCTCGCTGCTGCGCGAAGCGCTGGTGATGCGTCGCGCGCACCTTGGCGAATCGCACCCAGCCGTTGGTGAGGCGTACCACAATCTCGGACGCGCCCTGCTCGATGCCGGCGAACTCGACGACGCGGAAGAGAATCTTCGCGCGTCGCTGCACATTCGCGAAGCCACGTACAACGATGATCACGAGAGCATTGCGAGCACGCTCGATGCGCTCGCGGAATTGCTGCGCATGCGCGGCGATCTCGAAACATCGGCTGACTATGCGTACAGGAGTCTCGCGATGCGGCGACGGGTGAACGGCGAGAAGCATCCCGACGTGGCGGATTCGCTGGAAACCTGCGGCCGAGTCGAGTTCGCCCGCGGCGACAACGCAAAGGCTGTTGAGTTGCTGTCGCAGTCGCTGGCCATTCGCGAGTCAGCGTTGCCGCCAGGCCACTCGCAAATCGGCGTAGCCCAAAGTGAACTTGGCGCAGCCCAGACAGCGGCTGGCGACTACGAGTCCGCCGAAAAGTCGCTCCACGCCGGCTACGATATCCTCACCAAGAATCACGGCGATGGGGACAAACGCACGCAAAGTACAATCCAACGGCTGGTGACCCTGTACGAAGCAACGGGCAACACGGATCAAGCAACGAACTGGCGCAGCAAGCTAAGCGCAAGCCCCGCCGAGCCTATCGATGATGCAAGCCCCGCAAATCCAAGCGAAACACCGCCCGACTAGGGAGCGTACGCGGCGTCGAGGGATCGGCTGGTATCGCGAGCAACCGATACAAGAAACAGCCGATACAGAGATACGGTCAATCCGTTGCCCATCGCCGGTTCGACGCAGGGGAAAGAGATTCCAGACGGATGCCGAACCCTGGAAGCCCGCCACGCATGTGCTATACTTCCTCAACCTGCCGCGAAGCCACCGCCCCGCCAGGCGAACAGCCAAGCGGCAGAATCGAGTGCCGCAAGGCAACCTCGACCCCGCGGGCGTAGCTCAATGGTAGAGCATCAGCCTTCCAAGCTGAATGTTGCGCGTTCGAGTCGCGTCGCCCGCTGTTTGCCTCCCTTCCGTAGACCGTCTGGGACGTTAACCAATCCTCGAACAGGCAACGAATCAGAATCGAAATGTGCTGCTGCCGGTGGGTTCGCGGCGGGCGCTTGCTGGTCGCCGCACTGCCGCATGATGCCTAGTCGCAATCCAGCACGATGCGGTAGCGGGCTCTGCCGGCGCGGAGATGGTCCAGGGCTTCGTTGACCTTGCTCATGGGGTAGTGCTCGGTCGTGGGCGCGATTTGGTGCCGCGCGCAGAAGTCGAGCATCCTGCCGATTGTCGCGGGGCTGCCCACGGGTGAGCCTGAGACCGATCGCTGGGCGAAGATCAGCGGAAACGCAGCCAGGTCCAGCGGCTCGAGGGTTGCGCCGAGAATGTGCAACCGACCTCTCGGTGCAAGTGTGTTCACGTATGTGTTCCAGTCCAACTTCACGTTCACCGTCGAGAGCAGCAGATCGAAGCGGCCAGCGGCTGACTCCAGCGCCGCGAGATCGCGCGAGTTGATCGTGTCGTGCGCGCCCATTGCGAGCGCTTCCTTTTTCTTGGATTCGCTAGAGGTAAACGCGGTCACGTGGCAACCCCACGCACGGGCAAAACTCAGCGCCATGTGCCCGAGTCCGCCAATCCCAATGACGCCGACGCTCCCCGTTGGCGAAAGCCCAAACTGCACGAGCGGGTTGAACACGGTAATGCCGCCGCAGAACAACGGACCAGCCGTCCGCGATGCGACACCCGCGGGCAGCTTGACCACGCTCGGCGCCTGCGCGCGCACGACATCGGCAAAACCGCCATGTCGCCCTACGATCGTGCCAGCAGCCGATGCGCACATGTTGTGATCGCCGCTGAGGCACTGGCGGCAGGTCATGCAGTAACCGGCATGCCAACCCAGACCGACGTGATCGCCCACCGCCAGGTGCGTGACCTGCGCGCCGACGGCTTTGATTGTGCCCGCGACCTCGTGCCCGGGCACAAATGGGAATTCCGTCATCCCCCAGGCGTTTTCGAGCATGCTCAAATCGCTGTGGCAGATTCCGCAATGCTCGACCGCAATGTCGACCTCGTACGGCCCGATGGGGCCAAGTTCGTACTCGAACGGCTCCAGTGTGCCGTTAACTTCGGTGGCTGCGTATGCGTGGACCTTGGTCATGGCAGATACCTTTCCTTCTGGAGTGCTTGTTCGAATACTTGGCCCGAGACTCACGCTACCGGCGCCGACCACTCGCGGCGCAATAACCCGTAGAAAACGGTATCGTTGTATTCGTCGTTGACGATCCAACGTTCGCGAAGCAACCCCTCGCGCTGAAACCCAAGCCGGTCGAGCAACGCGATACACGGCGCGTTGCGCGGATCGACGTCGGCTTCGATGCGGTGCAGATTCAGCGTCTCAAAAGCATATTGCAGGAGTGCGGATAAGGCACACGACATGAACCCCCTCCCCCAGCAATCGTGCCGCAGGGCAAAGCCGATTTCCGCACGCCGGTTCTGTGTATCAACGTAGGCTAGCGTACAGGTGCCGATGAGCCGTTCCGGGGTACCGGCTCCGATGCCCCACTGGTATAGCGTTCCGTTCGTGAAGTGCTGGCGGACGCGTTCGATCATGCGGGCCGCTTCGCCGCGATCGGTCCACGGCGGCGTGCTCCAGTAGCGCATGACTCGTGCATCAGAAAAGACTTCATACAGCGCCGCGACATCGCCGTCGTCGAGCCAGCGAAGCCGGACGCCATCGCCCTTCAAGGTCGGCAGTTTGTCGCCTTCGATCAGCGCCATCGGCATGGGACAGCGCGCTAGCGCTGGTCATCATCCTTCGGATCCTTGGCGTCCTTCTTGTCGGACTTCTTGCCGCCCAGCAGGCCGCCCAGGCCTTCGCCGATCTTGCCGACTTCGCCAACGACGTCGCTCGCGCCCTTGGTGACCTCTTCCGCACTCTTGCTGAGGCCGCCCGCGGTTTTTCCGAGGTCGTCGAGGATGGCTCCGCCGAGTTCGCCCACCTGCTTCACTTCGCCGTTGACCATTGTGGTTACGTCGCCGACGACCTTCAGCGATGCCTGGCCGAGTCCGTCCAGCGTCGCGAGGCCCGAAGACAACTCCAGCGCGATCGCGTTGGGAATTGCACTGCCGCCGTGGCGCACGACGGCTTCCAGGATGGCTTTGACGAGGATGTCGGTGAGTTCGGCCATGAGTACGCCGCCGTCGGACTCGGAGCCCACGTCGCGCAGCTCGATCTTGTCGATGTGCAGCGGCACCTTCGTCAGCCCGCCTGCCAACCCCAGCATGTCGACCGAAACATTGATGTCCTCAACCGACACCAGCCTGACCACGAACTTCTTGGCGTCCTCGGTCGGCTTGGCAGCGGGATTGTCCTTCGACTCAAACTTGTCGAGGCCCTTAAGGATAGTTTGGTAGTTGCTCGAATCACCCTTCTTTTCAAGGTTCATCTGCACCTTGGTGAGGCGCAGCTCGGGCAGTTCGACGGTGTCTTCCATCAACGAGCCGAGCGTGACCGCGACGCGCCCTTCGCCGAGGCTCAGGAACGAATCATCACCAAAGCCGGGCGGGTTGCTGACGTTGAGTTCTTCCATCGAGAGCTTGCCGGTGATCACGCCGACGCTGATGCTGTCGAGCGTCGTGGGCACGCCGAGGGCGTACGTCGCTCCATGTTCAACACCGGCCTTCGCGATGGCATCGATGTAGTAGAAAACACCGACAACCAAGACAATGGGTATGATGATGACGGCTGCGATCAGCCGCTTGATGAGCTTTTTCACAAGTACTCCCCCCAAAGTTGTGGAATCAGTCCCCCACGACGGAAGTCGCGGTCAACCCGTCCAGCCCGAATCGACCCACCTCAGGCCCCAGGCGTCAAGCCTCAGGCCTCAAACCTAAACCAGCCCCTGCCCGCTCGTCTGGATGCCCTTCACCTTGCTCGCGAGCGCTTCGCGGTTCGGCGCGTATTCCATCGCGGTGTCGTAGTGTACCAGCTCCTTCTCGATGAGTTCCGCGAGCGAGAACGTAAAGCTGCGCATCCCCTCTTCGGTGGACTGGTTGATGATCGCGGGGATGTCCTGGTCGCGCTCGGTGCGGATGCGGTCGCGCACGATGGAGTTGCTCAGCAGCACCTCGGTCGCGGGCAAACGCGCTCCCTTCTCAATGCCCGGCAACAAGCGCTGGCAGCAGATCGCCTGCAAGCTGTTCGCGAGTGACGAACGAATGAATGAGTGTTCGTTGCGCGGGAAGAACTCAAGAATACGCGCGAACGACTGCTGCGCATCCGAGCAGTGCAGCGTACCGAGTACGAGGTGGCCGGTTTCCGCGGATTGCAGCGCCGCCATCATCGTTTCGCGGTCGCGCATTTCGCCGATGAGAATGATATCCGGGTCCTGCCGCACGACGTAGCGCAGTGCCGTGTGGAAGCTGTCCACATCGATACCCACCTCGCGCTGCGAAATAATGCACTTGTCCGGTGTGAAGCGATATTCGACCGGGTCCTCGATCGTGATTACGTGCGCACTGCGGTGCTGATTGATGTGGTTCAGCATGGCTGCAAGCGTGCTGCTTTTTCCCGAGCCGGTCACGCCGCTGATCAGAACCAGACCGTCGTTGGCGCGCTCGCAAATCTTGCGGTACACGGGCGGGAGGGTCAGGCTGTTGAAGTCGGGAATGTTGCTCTGCACGCGGCGAACGGCAGCATTCATCTGGTTGCCACTGCGAAAGACGTTGATGCGGAAGCGGTCGCCCGACGGCATGCTGTGGGAAAAGTCGACGCTACCCAGCTTGATGTAGTCTTCGCGTCGCGACTCGGGCACCAGCGGGAGAAACATATCGCGTACGAAATCGCTGCTGGGAATCGCGGCCATGTTGAGGTGCTTGAGATGGCCACCCACGCGGTAGATTGGGATGTAGCCGACTTTGATGTGCAGGTCCGACGCCTGAAGCTTGGTCATGCCCGAAAGCAGTTGCTCAATGACCTTCTGGGGTTCGCCCAATTCGACCGTGCTCATCGCTTGTTCCCTTTGTGTGTGTTGCCGCTGATGTTGATGCTCAATTCCGCCCAGGCGCCGCAACCGCAGAGCCCGCGCATTGTGTGTATGTTCAGACGGGCTTGGCTATTTCAGCAGGCTGATGATTCCCGCGCAAATACCCAGCGCAGCCAACACAAGCGTAACGACGAAGAGCATCGTGAAGCGCTTGCCCTGTTCCTTGATCAGTGCCGCGGTGCGCTCCTGCTGTTCGAGCGAGGAGAGTTGCAGATCCTTGATCGCCACGCTCGACGCGGTGGTCGCGTCGCCCAGCGTGTTCACCGCGTCGCGAAACGAATCCAACGAGTTGGACAGCGTCCCATCGCGGCGACCGGCCTCTTCCAATTGCCGCACGACGGACGCCAGCGCCTCGCGCTGTGCCTCGGCCATCTTGGGAAATTCGTTAAGTGCCTCTTCCCAGTTGGCGGAGCGCTGGTTGCCAGTACGCACCTGCTCGGCGATCAATTCTAGACTATCCGCCTGTCTTTGACCGGCCTGATCGATGCATTCGAGCGTCGTGGCGATATTCACGAGCGACGACGACACCTCTGCCGCCCGCAGTTCCTGCTCCTGCTGATGGCGTTTGATCGCATCGACCAGGTCGATGACCTTGGCATAGCCTTCTTCGAGCCTGGCGAGCGTGGGATCGGGCCGGCGCGACGTGAGCGACAGGCTCACCGACTCATCGTCGGGGGCTCCGTCACCGCGATCGTTCGCGGGCTTGCTGCGCGCGGAGGGTTTCATCCAGGATGTCATCCGTGACCAGAGTTTCGTTTCCGACATGGGCGTGCGCTCCATCCGCGACCGACTCGGGAATCCCCGATGCGCGAGCGATTTCCCGCCGATTTGTGACCGAGCAGATTCTAATTCGCCGGCAGCCACGGGTCAACGCGAAGTGCCTTTGACGCAAGGCGCGGCGCGGCCTACAGTCGTCGACAGATTGGTCCGCACAACCGGAGTAGCAGAATGTCGCGTCTCGAACAGATCACACGCATGCTCGAAAACGAACCCGATGACGTGTTCCTCAACTTCAGCCTGGCGATGGAGTACCGCTCGGCTGGCGAGATCGAAAAGGCCATGGCGCAGTTCGATCGCGTGATCACGCTCGACCCCGCGTACCTCGCGGCCTACATGCGCAAGGGCGAAACGCTGATGAACAACCGCCAGTTCGACGAAGCACGGGCTGCTTTGGAACAGGGAGTCGCCGTCGCCAAGGACGCGGGCGATCAGCACATGCTGGACAACATCAACGAAATGCTCGACATGCTCCCGTAATCGGCGAGCGACCTACCCGCCGACCTGGATCATGTTGCGGTTGAGCGTCGACACGCCATCAGCCAGTTGATGTCCGCTGGGTTTTTCCGCAACCGCCCGCCGCAACAGCGCTTCCACCGCCTCCTGCCCCCCACCGCTCCGCAGCACCTTACGCACGTCGAGTTCGTCATCGTGCAACAAACAGAGATGGAACTTGCCGTCGGCAGTCAGCCGCATGCGGTTGCAGCCGTCGCAATATGGCTCGCTTACCGGTGAAATGAATCCGACCTCACCGCGCGCGCCGGGCAGTTTGAAGTTGATCGATTCGTCGGAAAGCGATCGCCGCGGAACCGGGGTGAGCACGCCCAACTCAGCTTCGATGCGCCCGCGCGTCTCTGCAGACGACACGAACTTGTCGCGCGCGACCTGTGCGCACTCACCACCGCCGAGCGGCATCAGTTCGATGAAACGCACGTGCCAGTCGTTCTCGATGGTCAGCTCCGCGAGATCGACGACGTCCATGTCGTTGTAACCGCGCGTGATCACCGCGTTGATCTTGATCGGCTTGAGCCCGGCACGGATCGCGGACTCCAGCCCCGCCCACGCTTCGCGCAGCGTGCCAAAGCGCATCAGCCGTTTGAAGCGTTCGGGATCGAGCGTGTCGATGTGCAGGTTGACGCGTTTCAGACCCGCGTCCGCGAGGTCATCCACCATGCGCGGCAGCAGCACGCCGTTGGTGGTCATCGCAACTTCTTCGATGCCCGGAACCGCAGCCACCCGCCAAACGATTTCAACCAGTTCCGCGCGCAGCGTCGGCTCACCGCCGGTGATGCGCACGCGACGAAAGCCCGCATCGGCGGCTGCGCGTACCACGCACTCGATCTCGTCGGGCGTGAGCAGTTCCTTACCGGTCGAATGACGCAGCCCGCTGAGCGGCATGCAGTAGACGCACCGCAGGTTGCAGTGGTCGATCACCGACAAGCGAAGGTAGTCGATCGTTCTGCCGAAACGGTCGGTTAACAAGTGAAACTCCTGGCCCTGACGTCTACTGGTACGCCCGCATCATACCCGATTGACCGCGCGCTTGGACAGCGGCGAGTACCAACTGCTGGGCTGTTAGCTCGGGAATGCCGATTCGGCAAGGTTGGACGGCGGGAGTGCGCGTAATGAACCCGCGTTCGAAGCCCGTATCAGGCGAGTTGCTCGACGAGGAAGCCGGGCGCGCCCTCCTCGGCAGCCCGGTGCAGACGCGGTGTACACTTGGTGCGCTGCTGATACGTCCGCATCACGCCTTCGATGGTTTCGATCGCGGCATCGTCGTCGCGAATGAGCACCACGACCGTGCCACCGCAGCCCGTACCCGAAATGCGCGCACCATAGATTCCCGCAGCAGAGCCGGCGGAGCGCAACAAGCTCACCAGCGCGTCGCTCTCGATGCTTCCCAAACCGCAGCGCTGCCCGTAGCTCCAGTGCGAGGCGTACATCAACTCACCGGCTTCGATGATCGCGTTGTCGTCACCGGAACGACGAGCACGTGTGATGCGATCGGCGAACTGGCGAACGCGATCCTCTTCGTAAATGTGGTGCTCCGCCCGCGAACGCACCTTGTAGATCACGTTTGGTTCGATTGGAATGGGCGCGTTATCCAGCGGTCCGAAGCGTTCGAGGAACTGCGAACCCTTGAGCTTGGTCGGAATGCAGTCGCGCAGGTGATCGACGAAATCGGTGATCGACACGCGTGCGAGATAGCCATCCCACATCGGCGCGCCGCACACCTCGGGCATTAATCGGGCGATGATCTCGCGGCCCATCAGCGCCGCAGTAAAGGCGGCCGCACATTTCTGATGCGTCTGCTCGTGGCGCGTGCCGCAATCAATGCCAACGAGCGCAACGCCATTTGGCAGCCGCAGCGAATCGCACACCGCAAACGGCGAGCACGTCACCTGGAGCAACTCGCCAGGTTTACCCAAGAGCGGAGCCGCCTGCGACATGATGCCCGTCGGGCACGCCAGCAATTCGTTCTGCGCCACGCGACAGGCTGAACTGATTCGCGCAGCGTCGATCTCCGAACCGGTCGCACGCGTCAAAGCAGCGGCTGTCGCTGCCTGCACCGCGGACAGGAAGGCGGCATCGGCGCGAATCTCACGTTCGGACTCGACGTAAACGGTCCAGCCACCGGCGTAATGCGGAACGACGCGTTCGAGCAGCAAGGCATGGGCAGCTGCGAGCACCGCCTTCTGGGCTGCACCGTCGACGCCCGCGACCTTCTCGCGAATGGCCTCAATCGGCGCCGGCGCATCACCGGCATAAAACGCAGCCAATTCCCAGCTTTGATCCGCGCCGTGACCATTGCGACCCGCGCGTTCCGCACCGGCGTGCGAAGCCACCACATTCAAATGCTGATCGGTGCGCGGCGCGAGCGCGACGCGTACCGCTTCGTTGCAAGGAACAGCCAAGGTGAGCGCGCCGCTGAGCTCCGCGATGCCGCCCATCACGTCGAGCGCGATGGGTGCGCGCGCCACGCAACTGACGGCAGCGCCGGCCAATTGGGAAACCCCAGTGCCCACGCGGCGTGCGAACGTCGCGGCGTCGTTGATCGTTTTGGTTTGTGTCGTTGATTCGTTCATCGTTGTTGACGTTGTTCGTCTATCTTAAGCGACCCCGTCGCACCGATGCAACACCGCCCGGCCCCAGCAGTACCGCCGAACCGACAACAGTTAACACGTGTGAATCACGTCGTCTTGGACGCTTCTTCGAGCACGTGACTCTCTACGAAAATCGGAGTGCCCGAAGCAACCCCCAACGCGATGGCGTCGGACGGACGCGCATCAACCTCCATGAGCTCGCCGTCTCGACGGATGATCAGCGTGGCGTAAAACGTGTGATCACGCAAGTCGGAGATGACGATCTGCTCGCATTCGCACCCCAACGTCTCAATGACGTTCGCGAGCAAATCGTGCGTCATCGGCCGAGGCGTCCGCAACCCCTTCAGTCGCCTGTCGATGGCCAACGCTTCATTGATACCGATCAGAATAGGCAGATGGCGATCGCCATCGCGCTCTTTGAGGATGATCACCTGCGAATCGCTCGTTTCAACGATAATCGTTCGAGCGAGATCCATTCTGACCAACATCAGCACGCACTCACACGGCTCGACCGGTTTCAACTTATCCCGCGCGAAAAACGCTGTCAAGCAAGCGTTTCACGCGCCGCACGCGCTGGTGTTTGCGTGTCACCCTGGGGCGCGCGCACACCGCGTGACGCAAGCAAGTCGCGCAACATTTCAAGTTCCTGCGGCGACATGGTCAGACCATTTTCGACCGTGGGGAACGCCTGCTGCGCAATGTCCTCCACGTATTCGGAGAACGCACCGACGAGTACGTCGTGCAGATTGGCGTAGCGCTTCACACTACGCGGGGGATGACCCCCGCCAAACCCCAACATGTCGTGCAACACAACCACGGTACCATCGCAATGCGGTCCCGCGACGCAACCAATCACCGGAAGCGTGGTGCGCTCCGCGATCGTTTGCGCAACTTCATTGGGCACGGCTTCGAGCAAGAGCGCAACCGCGCCGGCCTGCTCCATGAGCGCTGCGTCTTCAACCAGTCGCAGCGCGCTCACCGCGTCCTTGCCCTGCGCGCGATAGCCACCATGCGCGTGAATCGATTGCGGCTTGAGTCCAAGGTGCGCAATCACGGGAATCGACGCCGTCGACAGCGCCTCAACCGTGCGCACCAGACGGCGATCAACTTCAATCTTCACCGCATCGCAACCCGCCTCGGCCATGAACCGGCCCGCGTTGCGAATGGCTTCGGTTTCCGACACTTGATACGTCAGGTATGGCATGTCGCCGATAACGAACGCGCTCGGCGCGCCGCGACGAACCGCCTCGGTAACCACCAGCAGATGATCCAGCTTGACCGGCAAGGTCGACGTGTGCCCCAGGCAAACTTCGCCGTAGGTATCGCCGACAAGGATGACATCGACGCCCGCTTCCGACATCAGCCGGGCGACGGTGAAGTCGTAGCAGGTGAGCACCGCGAACTTGCGCCGATCGCGCTTGCACGCCTGGAGGGTCGCGAGAGTGGTCTTGGTTCTCGATGGCATCAACATCAAGCTTAAACCGTCCGGCATCTTTCGACAAGGTATGAAGTTGCAGCAGATATCGCCCCCGTCAATTTGACGGGTTTGGCGCGCCGACTAAGATAACCGGCTCGTGGAATTCGGCCCCCGGGCGCGCATTTCATCGGTGGTGCGGAGTCCGCCGACCGTCGTCATTGCTGCCGTTACGGCATCTCGCATGGGCACACTGGAAGACAGTTTTCGTGAACTCGCCCGCAGCATGGGCGCCATGATCGACGGTGTCACCGGCCCGAACTATTTCCGTTCGTCGGCGCGTGACTCCTGGGACCCGCAGCTCAACGTCTATGAAATGACGGACAAGCTGGTCGTGTGTGTCTCACTCGCCGGTATCCAACCCGGCGATCTCGACGTGCAGGTCGACGCGGGCATCCTGCACATTCGCGGACATCGCCCGAAACCGACCGTGCCCGACGCCACCAGCGAAATCAGCGTCCACCTGATGGAGATCGACTCGGGCAGGTTCCATCGCAAGATTCCGGTACCGCCCGATCTCGACTTCGACGCGTGTACTGCGAACTACAAGAACGGCTACGTTTGGATCATTCTTCCGCGCGCGCGCGATCAACGTCACGGATAAAGCGAATGCCCGAAGCCGACGAGCACACAACCGACGCGCCCAACTCAACGCTCACGCCCCCGGAGGACAACACCGAGGAGCGCGTTGAAGTTTCGCAAAACGCCCCCCGCGACGACGACGATCCCGGTATCCCCGCGACGCTGCCCGTGCTGCCGGTGCGCGACAGCGTGGCGTTCCCCGGTACCGTTATGCCGCTCACCGTCAACCGTGAGAAACCCAAGAAGGTGCTCGACCTCGCGCTCGCCAGCGACAAGTTGATCGGCGTGTTCGCGCAGCGCTCCGAAGACACCGAGGATCCGGAGCTTAACGACCTCTACCGCATCGGTACCGCGTGTCGCATTCTCAAGATGCTCAAGATGCCCGACGGTACCGAGACGATTATCGTCCACGGCTTGGCGCGCGTGGGCATCGAGGAGATTACGCAGGACACGCCCTATCTCACCGCCCGCGTGCATCATCGCGTCGACAGTGAGGATTCGTCCGTCGAATTGCAGGCGCTGATGCACAACGTGCGTCACGCAGCCGATCGCGTGATGGAGCTTTCGCCGAACATCCCGGAAGAGGCGAAAATGGTGATCGACAACATCACCACGCCCGGGGGCATGGCCGATTTTCTCGCGGCAAACCTCTCGCTTTCACTGGTGTACCGGCAGGAATTGCTGGAAACCTTCGACGTTTCGGATCGCCTGCGGAAGGTCTATGCAGCCCTGTCGAGCCAGCTCGAAGTGCTCGAGCTCTCGCAGCAGCTTCGCGATCAGGTGCGCGATCGCATGGACAAATCGCAGCGCGAGTACTACCTCCGCGAGCAGATGAAGGCCATCCAGTCGGAACTCGGTCAGTCCGATGCGCGGCAGCAGGAAGTCGAACGCCTGCGCAAGCAGGTCGAGGACGCCAAGCTTTCCGAGCAGGCCGCCGAAGCCGCGAATCGCGAAATCGATCGCATGGTGGCACTGCCGCAGGCTTCACCGGAGTATTCCGTTGCGCTCGATTACGTCGAGTGGCTCACGTCTTTGCCTTGGGCGAACGCGACCGAGGACAACCTCGACCTCCAGCGCGCCGAACGCATCCTGAACACCGATCACTACGGGTTGACGAAAATCAAGCAGCGCATCCTCGAATCGCTCGCGGTGCGCAAGCTCAATCCCAACGGCAAGGCGTCGATTCTTTGCTTCGCCGGTCCGCCGGGCGTGGGCAAGACGTCGCTGGGACGCAGCATCGCGCGGGCACTGGGACGCGAGTTCATCCGCATGTCGCTTGGTGGCGTACGCGATGAAGCCGAGATTCGCGGACATCGGCGTACGTACGTCGGCGCCATGCCCGGGCGCATCGTTCAGGAAATCCGCAAGTGCGGCGCGAACAACCCGGTATTCATGCTCGATGAGGTCGACAAACTCGGCAACGACTTCCGTGGCGATCCGTCGTCCGCATTGCTCGAAGTGCTCGACCCGCAGCAAAACAACACCTTCACGGATCACTATCTCGACGTCGCGTTCGACCTGTCGCAGGTGTTCTTCATCGCCACCGCGAACTACATGGAGATGGTCCCACCGGCCCTTCGCGACCGCATGGAGGTCATCTACCTTTCGAGCTACACGCAGCGCGAGAAGCTGGAGATTGCACGTCACTATTTGGTTCCGCGGCAACTCGTGGAAACGGGCCTGTCTGCCGATCGGATCACATTTACGTCCGACGCGTTGAATGCGATCATCAACGGCTACACGCGTGAAGCCGGAGTTCGCGAATTGGAGCGTCAGGTCGGCGCAGTGTGTCGCGCGCTGGCTGCGCGCGTCGTCCGCGGTGAGATCGAAAGTCGCCGCGTTACGCCACACCTGGTCGAGGAACTCCTCGGCCCCGTCGAGTACGTCTCGGAAATCGCAGCCCGTGAGGGGCTGCCAGGAGTCGTCACCGGGCTTGCATACACGACGGCTGGTGGCGAAATCCTCTTCATTGAGGCGTCACGTATGCCCGGTGGCGGTAATTTGGCGCTCACCGGTCAGATCGGCGACGTGATGCGCGAGAGCGCGCACGCGGCCTATTCGCTCATCCGCAGCCGAGCCCGCAATTACCGTATTCCCAATCGCGCGATCTTCGAATTCGACCTGCACGTACACATACCGGCAGGTGCGGTCCCCAAAGACGGTCCGTCGGCGGGCGTGGCGATGGCCACAGCGATGGTGTCGGCGATGAAGGAGAAACCGGTCGACCCGCTGACCGCGATGACCGGAGAAATCACCTTGCGCGGCGCGGTGCTGCCGGTGGGCGGCATCAAGGAAAAGGTCCTGGCGGCGCATCGCGCGGGCATTCGCCGCATCTTCCTGCCGATGCACAACGTCAAGGACCTGCACGAGATTCCGCAGGAAGTGCTCGACGACCTGCAAATCGTTCCGGTCAAAACACTGGACGATGTGCTCGCGGGCGCCTTCAAAATGACGCCGCAAAGCAAACCGGCGCGCGTCACCGGTCCGCGGCGCAGCAAGAAGCAAACGGCAGCACGGAAGAAGAAAACACCCAGCCGCGGAAAAGCACCGCCGCGTAAGAAAACGAAGCGGCGAAAATCGGGCGCCGTTTCCAAGAAGCCCATCAAGAAGGCCGCGAAGAAGAAGCCCGCCAAGAAGAAGAAATGACAGGCCGTGGTTCGCGCCTTTGCGGCCAACGTCGCGTAAGGCATCGAGCGGAAGAAGCACACGATGAGGCTACCGGTACGAACAGATACCCTCGCGACCCGCGGTCTGCTGGGGCTGCGCGAACGCGATCTGGCGCAGGCGATGACGCAGCGCGGCGAACCCGCCTATCGCGCGCGGCAGGTGCTCGACTGGATCTACCGCAGTGGCGTCGAGTCGTTCGACGCGATGAACAACCTGCCGAAGAAGCTCCGCGAATCGCTCGCGGCGGAGTTTCACCTCTACGAATCGACAATCATCGCGGACCAGGTCGCCAGTGACGGCACGCGCAAGCTACTGCTGCGTTGGGCGGACGGTTCCACCAGCGAGTGCGTGATGATCCCCGACGAGAAGCGCCGCACCGCGTGCATCTCGACACAGGTGGGTTGTGCGGTCGGGTGCGTGTTTTGTGCGAGCGGAATCGAAGGCGTCGCTCGCGACCTGTCCGCCGCTCAGATCGTCGAACAGGCCATGCGCGTTCGCGGCATCTGCGCGATGGGCGGTGCCCGCCTCTCGAATGTCGTCTTCATGGGCCTCGGCGAACCGCTTGCGAACTACCGCAACACCGTGGACGCGCTGCACATCATCAATGACGAACACTGCGTCGGGATCGCCGCGCGCAAGATCACGGTGAGCACCGTCGGTTTGCCGTCGCAAATGAAGCGACTGGCCGATGAAAGCATGCAGATCACGCTCGCGCTCTCGCTGCACGCCCCCACCGACACGCTCCGCCAGGTGCTCATCCCCTGGGCGAAACGCGTGCGCATCGCGGAATTGGTCGACGCGTGTAAGTACTATTTCGCAAAGACGGGCCGTGAGATCACACTGGAGTATGTCCTGCTCGGCGGAGTGAATGACAAACTCGACCATGCCGACGGCGTCGCGAAGATTTGCCACGACATGCGCGCCAACGTGAACCTCATCCGCTACAACCCGGTGTCGAGCCTGCCGTACAAGCGGCCGACATCTGAGAGCGCTCAGGCATTTCTCGAACGCCTGCGCGAGCGCGGGGTGAATGCCCACCTGCGGAGAAGTCGCGGTTTGGACATCGATAGTGCGTGCGGCCAGCTTCGCCGGCGCATCGCGGAGCAACAACTCACAACGCAGGATGATTCAAGCGCAGCGGCGGATGAGCCCGCCGCGTCGTGATGTGTGGTTAGCCGCCGGCAGTCGTGCCTTCTGCGGCCATCTGCTGAAGCCGGTCGAGAATCCAATCACGCTGCGGGTTGTCGGGATCGAGTTGCAGCAGAATACGCCACGAACGCTCCGCCTTTTGCGACTCGCCCGCTTCCCAATACCTGCTGCCCAGGCGAGCGTGCAGATCGGCAGCCCGCGGGTCTTCCGCGACCGCTTTCTCCAGGAACTCAATGCAGGTACCCAGTTCACCGCGATCGGCATAGCGATCCGCCACGCGGCGATATGCGACGGCCAGCGCGGCGGACAGGCGTGCCCGATCATTGGGAAATGCACGGTGCAGCCGGCGAAGGTAGCCCGCGAGATCGTCGGCGCGAAAGCACGCTTCGGCGAAATCGACGTACGCCTGCGTGCGTTCCTCGTCCGAAAGCGATGATGATTCCAGATCGCCTTCCAGTTCTTCAAACGCCTCAAGCGCACGGTCATACTGCCGACCGTCGAGCCAGATGCGCGCTTCCAGCAGCTTCACCGCCAGCGAATTCTCACCCAGCGCTTTTGCCCGCTGCAACTGAAAGGCAGCCGAGTCGCTCGACGCCGCCCAAAATGCACCCGACTCCCCCACCACCGGTTCGATGAGCAGCGTTTCGTCGACGCGCTGCCCGGGCTCGCCGTCGGGGGCGTTCACCTTGGTCACGTCGCCGAAGATGCGATCGAGTGCGGCATAGGCCGCCGCAAGACGATAGTGCAACTCGCCATCCATCACGCCAAGTCGCCAGGCGCTGCGGAAGCGCTCCAACGCAAGCGCGTACTTGTGCTCGTGCATGTACACCTCGCCGAGACGGACGTGATCGGCTGCGATCTCGTCGAGACGCATGGCCGCGCGAATGTGCTCGCGTGCGTCGGCCCAGCGTTCGAGTTGGAAGTCGGCTTCGCCGAGCAGGCGGTGCACTTCCGCATCGTCGCCATCGGCGATGAGCGCCTCCAGCGCGGTGCGTGCCTCCTCGACACGCCCGCTTTCGAGCAAGTCGCGCGCACCAGCCACATCAATGGCTGCGTCGGAGGCGAGCGCAACGCGCCCGACGCAGATAGCGACGACAACCCAACCCCAGTTTCCCAAGCTCAATCGTGGCATACCGCCAGAACTCCGCTGCATTGGTCCATCGCACACCGGCCCGACGCACGACGGGTCCATTGTACTGGTCTGGCTGGCTGCGACTACCACCCCGCCATAGCCAAGAGTACGTGCGGACACGCTATTATCTGATTGGCGCGGGGCACGGGCTGCGTATAACCTGTGCCGACGGATTGGTGGCCAGGGCACTCCCGTGCCGAAACGTCACCTATGGACTGGGCTGACGCACAGCGCTCGCGTGTACCGACTCCGGGCACGGACTTTCCGAGGATTGCAGTGCACACATCGATCAGGCAGCTCGGCATGCCAAATCCCCCTAGCCGGTCCGCCTCCCGACATCTTGCCGCCGCTCTCGGTTGTCTTGCGATGTCCACAGCCCGCGCCGCCGCGACCGAGGGCCACGCCGACGGCGACATGCAGTGCTCCATCTTCACGGAGTTCCCCGGAACCAGTTGCGTACTTATTGGCGCGATCATCGTGCTCGCGGGCGCGTTGCTCTTGCTGCTCTGGTATGTACTCATGCGCCGTCGGGCCCATCGGCGGACAGAACATACGCTGAGCCGCTACCGCGAGCTCGCCAACAACATCGGTGTCGGGGTCTGGATGTTTGAAGCCGATATGCAAACGGCACTCTTCGTGAGCAACTCGTACGCAAAGATCCTGGGCAGCGACAGTTCAACCATTATCGAGAACGGGAACATTCGCCGCGAGCGAGTTCATCCCGAAGATCGTGAAGCCGTTGAGCGTGCGATCGCCGAATGCACCGAGGAGAGCCCGAGCACGCAGGAATACCGCGTGGTTCGGCCGGATGGCGAGGTGCGCTGGGTTGTGGAGACACGATTCGTCGTGCCCGATGGCAACGGGGGACGCGCGCGCATTGCGGGCACAACTGAGGACATCACGGAACGCCGCGAAACCGAAGAAGCCCTGCGCGAAAAGGAACGCGTCATGTCGACGCTGTTCAGCAACCTTCCTGGCATGGCCTACCGCTGCCGCAACGATGAAAACTGGACGATGGAGTTCGTCAGTGAGGGTGTAATGAACCTCACGGGCTACCCAGCCGAGTATCTTCAAGACAACTGCAAGATATCCTTCGGTGAGATGATTGTGCCGGAGGATCGCGAACGCGTTTGGAACGAAGTACAGGATAGAGTCGTACAGCGCGAACCGTTTCAACTCAACTACAGGATTACGACCGCCACCGGAGAAGTCCGTTGGATGTGGGAAACAGGTCGCGGAGTGTTCAACGAAGACGGTACGCTGGAGGCGCTCGAAGGTATCATCGCCGATGACAGTGAACGCCAGCGCGCACTCAACGCTCTCAGCGAAAGCGAACAACGCAACCGCGCCCTGGTTGAGCGATCACCCATTCCGATCATCATCCACTCGAACGAACGCATCACCTACGCCAACGCGGCTGCCGCCAGCGCGTTGGGGGCGCACGACCCGCGGGAATTGCTGGACATGTCGATCTGGCTGCTCGCGCACCCGGACTATCACGACGTCGTCCGCGAACGTGTCGGGAATATCTACGCCCGCGAAACCACTACGCCAGTGATCGAAGAGCGTTTCCGGCGTGTCGACGGCACCTACATCGACGTCGAGGTCTCCGGCGCGACCATCGCATACGGCGGCGTTCGCGCGTCGCAGGTCGTGTTCCTCGACATCACCAAACGCAAGCAGGCCGAAGCGGAACGCGCCAAGCTGGAATCGCAGCTGCGCCAGTCGCAGAAGATGGAGGCGATCGGTCAGCTTGCCGGCGGCGTTGCCCACGACTTTAACAACATCCTCACCGCGGTCATCGGCCACCTGGGCCTGGCGCGCGAGGCGTTCGCCAGTTCCGTCGGCACGGACCATGCGGGTATTCGCAGCCTCAACCAGATCGAACGCGCCGCCGACCGCGCCGCGGCGCTCACCCGACGCCTGCTCACCTTCAGTCGCAAAGACGTGGGCCAGCCGCAAGTGCTCGACCTCAATGCCGTGGTCAACGACTCCCGCAGCCTGCTCAGTCGCGTCATCACCGAAGACATCGAACTCGAAGTCCAGCTCGCCCCCGAGCTCAAGCACATCGTCGCCGACGCCAATCAGATCGAACAGGTGCTGCTCAATCTCGTGGTCAATGCGCGCGACGCGATGCCCGACGGCGGCAAGCTGATCATCAAAACGTCGAACGCCGTGCTGGACAGTGCGAATCTGGCTGCCGTCGCGGAAGGTCGCCCCGGCCCACACGTCCTGCTCACCGTGAGCGATACGGGTTGCGGAATGCCTCACGACGTCATCGATCGCATATTCGAACCGTTCTTCACTACGAAGGACGTCGGCGAGGGCTCGGGCCTGGGGCTCGCGATGGTGCATGGAATCGTGCAACAGTGCGGCGGTCATGTCGTCGTGTACAGCGAGCCGGACGTGGGATCGACGTTCCGCATCTGCATTCCCGCGACCGATGCCGACGTGACTGCGAGCAAGGATGTCGACCCCGCGAACGACGTACCGCTGACCGGCGACGAGACCATTCTGGTCTGCGAGGATGACGGGCCGGTGCGGGCACTCGCGGCGCGCATGCTCGCCGAAGCCGGTTACAACGTGCTCATCGCCGACGGCGGCGCGCGGGCGTTGGAGCTTGCGCGAAAGCACGAAGGGCCGATCCACCTCCTGCTGACCGACGTCATCATGCCGCGCATGAACGGCCGGCGACTCGCGGAATCGCTGGCGCGCGAGCGGCCTGACATCCGCACGCTGTACATCTCGGGCTACACTGCCGATGTCATCGCGCATCGCGGCGTGCTCGATCCCGACATCGAGTTCCTCGAAAAACCGTTCAGCCAGCGCGACCTCCTGCGCCGCGTACGCGACGCCTTGAATGGCGGCTCCACGCCTGCGCCCAAGCCCGAGTAGCCCCGGTAGCTTGACAATCGCGGGCAAATCCGAACGATGACTTGCTGAACCTGAGGTACTGGCTGGTCCGAGGACTCACCGTTGGCGACTTCCCAAGATCACAAACGTCCCTTCGACTGGTACGCAGCCTCACTGGCTGCGGGCATCACCGGCCCGTTCACCATTTGGGGTTTGTACGTCGTGTCGCCCAACGCGTGGGTGATGGCGATTGGCTGCGTGCTCTTCATCAGCTTCGTGTTCTGGGGATTCGGGCGCATTCGTATTGGCTGACATAACCGGCGGGTCTCGTACCGACGGGGAGGGTTTCCGTATGCTCGCATACCGCAGGTTGACTTGTGCAGCCATGGTGGCTGCGCTATTGCCCGGAGTTGTCCTCGCGGACGAGGATGTACCCGCTACGCCGCAACCACAGACGATCGTTGAACAGATCACGGCTGACGCGACGAAGCTCGCGCCGCTCGTAAAGTCGGACGCAGCCCGCACATTTCTCACCGCGGCTGCCCGCTTGCCCGATGCCGGCCCGCGTACGCTCTATCTCAATCGTGCTGCGGGCAAAGCCTACACGGAAGAGGAATACAAGAGTCTGCCCGACGACGAACGCGATGCCGCCACCGCGAAGGAATTCAGCAGTCAGTTCTATTACTACACCGCCTACGGCAGCCCGTTGATCTACGCTCGCCCGCTCGACATCTACGCGGAGGCTGCGAATGTCGACGACTTCAACCGCAAGCGTATCTTCGACTTCGGGTATGGCGGGGTCGGTCACCTGCGGATGCTCGCGAGCTTGGGCGCCGATGCGGTTGGTGTTGACGTTGAACCCGCCTTCCGCGCACTCTACAGCCAGCCCGGCGACCAGGGCGCGATTCGCAGCGACGGCGAACGCACCGGCAATCTCAAGCTGGTACACGGCCAATTCCCCGGCGACGACGCGGTGCGCGATGCGGTGGGCACGGGCTTTGATCTCATCGTCTCGAAGAACGTGCTCAAGGATGGGTACATCCACCCCGCGCGCGAGACCGACGAACGCAAGCTGATTAAGCTGGGCGTTGACGATGCGACGTTCGTCCGCGCGTTTCATGACATGCTGAACCCGGGCGGCTACGTGCTCATCTACAACATCTGCCCCGCGCAGGCCCCACCGGACCAGCCGTACATCCCCTGGGCCGACGGCCACTGCCCGTTCGCCCGCGACCTGATTGAGAAAACCGGCTTCGAGGTCGTGAAGTGGAATGAACCTGACCAGCCCGCCGTCCTCGACATCTGGGCAGCATTAGGCTACGACGACGGCCAACCGCGCGAGGAACTCAGCAAAGACCTCTACGCGTGGTACACGCTGCTCCGCAAGCCGAAGACATAAGCGAGGCGGCGCACATCCAGGGTAATTGAACCACCAAGACGCCAAGGCACCAAGAACGACATTGGGAATTCATTGAGGGATAGGGCGGCCCACCCACTCAGGGGGTGGGGTCGCGATGACCCGGCCGGGTGGCTTTGGCATTCACGAAATGTGCTGATATCAAGTAGCGCTAGACGGCCTTGCTGAACACATCGAGCGAATGCTCATCCTTCGACAAGACGATTTCAGCGTCTTCGTCGTCCTCGACGGCGAGATACTGATGCCCCGGCCCCTCGGAATCGGCGAGGTGCGTGATCTTGTCGAGTATTTCCAGTGCTCGTTCATCGTCCAGAACCCAAATGAAATCATTGGGATGACCATCATTGCGGCATCCAAACCTGAGCGCACTATGAACGTAGTTTATTCGCAGCTTCAATGACCCCTCGGTAGCAGCTTGGGGCCAGTCTGCAAAGTCGAATGAATCCATCTCTTGATCGACAAGAGATCGCACCATCGCAGCCAGAGACCGTAGCGCAGTGCAGTTGCCGGACACCAAGATCCCCGGATTTGTAAACCCCTCCCGAAGAAACAAGCCCAACCGCAATACGTCTTTGCTCTCACACATTACGACTGTACCCGATCGGGAAATCCATGACAGACACGTGTTTCCTGGGATTCAAGTGGTCTCCCGCATTCAGAACACACTCGGCTCGTATTACCACGTAGGTCGTAGCCGCAACATACACGAAAACCAATCCGGTGCTTGCGCAAGTCCGCTCGTGCCAGGCTAGCTAATAGCAGTGCGCCGCTAAGTGGGATCCAGAGTGGCACGGTCACGGTCACGTACTCCGGCATAGTGGCAAACGGTCGATTGATGCTCGGGATCCACCTTGTATGTTTGCGTGAAATGTGATTGGCCCTGAGCATGTAGAATCCAGTGACACCTCCATCAACCGTAAACGTCCGGGAATCAGGGTGATGAGCAATCCGCACGCAATGCGGCAGCAGCGTGATGCCGCTCGAATACGTTCCATACGCAATGGTCCAAACGATCGAGGCAAGCCACATGCATGACAAAATCGCTGCGATTAGCCAGAGCAAGAACTGGGTGCAATGGAGCAACGTGCGCCGGTATCCGGGGCTGTACGCATCAGTAACTACCAGACCAGTCAAGTCTGCCGGTCCTTTCTGCTTTCCACTTGGGCAGGTGGCCGAGTGGCCCACCCCTTCACGAAAAATGCGCATGAACGCTGTCACGCGGCGGCCTCTATTGCGAGCAATCTGGCTTGGTAGATGATAATCTTGGCGACGATACTCCGTTCCACCGGTTCAAACCGTCGTCCCCATGGTGGCAAGCGAGCCAGTCCGCCTCCGGATGCGTAGAGTCGCCCGCGGTATCGTTCGATGGCGTCCGGTCGCCGGCTGAGCTTATTGGCCGGGCGGCTCCGTGCAAGTTTCGACACCGAGGCCTCATCACTGCGGGATCATGGCGTTATACTCCCCTGTTTGCATGGCGCTGCGGGCGGCTTGGCGGTGACCGGGCAGGACGCTTATGAATCCGTTCAACCTTGAAACGCTCATCCTGGGCATCAACAACCTTCGGCTGCACAAGCTGCGCGCGTTGCTTACCGCCCTGGGCATCATCTTTGGTGTGGCTGCGGTCATCTGCATGCTCTCGGTGAGCGAGGGCGTTACCGCCGACGAACTGCGGATGATCCAGTTGCTCGGCACGCACAACATCATTCTCTCCTCCGTCAAGCCGCCGGAAACGTCGCAGGTGTCGCAGAGCAACAGTGCTTTGCTGGAGTACGGCATCACCTATGCCGACCGGCAGCTCATCGAGAAGACCATTCCACACATCAAGACGGTCGTCCCGCTCAAGGGGGTCGCCCAGAAGGTGCAGCGGCACGACCGGCAGATGAACGCGGTGGTCGTGGGCACGACGCCGGCGTTCTTCGAGTGCGTGAACGTATCGGCTGCCCGTGGCCGGCTGCTCAGCGCCCAGGACGCAGCCGACGCAAAGAACGTCTGCGTGATCGGCAAGCAGGTGCAGGACGAACTCTTCGCGTACGCCGACCCAATCGGTGAAAGCATCTTCGTCGAGCGGCAGGAAGGGGTGGTACCGTATACCGTGATCGGCGTGATGACCGCGGTCGAGACGGCTGGCACGCCCGCCCGCGGCGTGCAGGAACGCAACCTCAATGCCGAGGTCTACATCCCCTACTCGACGGCGATCACGCGCTACGGCGACACCCAGGTGAAGCGGACGTCGGGCTCGCGCGAGTTCGTCAAGATCGAGTTGGACGGGCTTTACATCCCGGTTGACGAGTTGGAGAACGTGCTGCCCGTTTCGCAGATGGTGGGCCGCTGCTTCGAACACAACCACGCCAAGGTCGACTACGACATGCGCGTCCCGCTCCAGACACTGCAACTGGCGGAGCGGAAGAAGCGGAACTCGCAGTACCTGCTCGGGTTCATCGCGGGCATCTCGCTGCTGGTCGGCGGTATCGGCATCATGAACATCATGCTGGCCACGGTGACCGAGCGGACCCGCGAGATCGGCATCCGCCGCGCGCTCGGGGCGCGCCGCATCCACATCACCGTGCAGTTCCTCGTCGAGACGGTGCTGCTGTCGACCGCGGGCGGGCTGATCGGCGTGCTCTTGGGATATTCCGGGTCGACGGTGATTTCGCGAATTGCCAATTGGGGCGACGCGATCGTCCAGCCGTGGTCGGTGATCATCAGCTTCGGGTTGTCGATGCTGGTTGGCGTTTTCTTCGGACTGTGGCCCGCGGTGCAAGCCGCCCGGCTCGACCCGATCGAAGCGCTGCGCTATGAGTAGCGCTTTCATGCCATTGGGTGTTATTACCCACTGAATAAATCGTGAACGACTTCACAAGCCGCGTCGCGACATCGTGCGTAGTGGCACATTGGGAAAACGGTTTCAGTGTCGCGCATAGTGCCAATCCGATACACGTTTGACACAACCTTGCGCATTACCCGATAAAACCGCCTCTCATTTTGTTAATTCGCGTTTTTTCCCGTCCGAAAACGGAAGTCAAATTTGCCGCGCAGATTTTCCTGTCGTATACTAAGATCGTTGTAAAGCTCCCCCCACGACAATCTCCCCACAAGGCCGCCATAGGAGGTCTGCGCTGCGCAGCGAGCTCCTGTTGCCGTGCCGTTGATTTTCGGAACGACGCTTGGTTCCGGGAATCGACAGGTTCTCGCAATCGCAGACGCACCGATTAGCGGCCACGAGCGTAGTAAGGGATGGGTGTTGTACCGCGAAGGTTGGATGCATCGCCGAGCGGACTGCCCCTCCAAGGACGAGGAGACAGGGACATGACCAGCCAAACGACGGATGCCACCGAACGGGAGCAGGTGCAATGCACATGGCCGCAGCAGGCGCAGGACGTGCTTGCGCGTCTGAGCGAGTGCGACCAGGACGTGCTCGAGCGCGTGCTCACAACCCCGGAACCCTTCATCGATGACGAGGCGCTCCACGCGAAGGACGCCGACGTTACGCTCTTCGGCGTAGCCGCGAAGCTTCCGTCGTCGCAGGCGACACGTTTCCCGGCACCCAAGCCGCTGCTCAAGGCGTCGGTCCTCGCCGGCACACGCGTGCCGACACTCAAGGCCGATCAGGAGCGGACGCTCTTTCTGCGCTTGAACTATACGCGGTCACGGATCTTCAAGATTCTTGAGGAGGTCGGCGACAGGCGTTTGAACCTGCGTGAAGCTCGTACCCTCGTGGCCTGGGGTCACTGGGAACTGGATACGCGGGCGCGGATCGTCGAGTTGAACATGCCGCTGGTGCTGGCGATGGCCAAGCGCACCCGGCTGGCGGGCATCGACTACAACGAGATGATCAGCGAGGGCAACATGGCCCTGTTGCGCAGCGTGAACAAGTTCGACTGTGCTCGCGGCTTTAAGTTCAGCACGTACGCCTGTCGTGCGATCCTCAAGAGTTTCTCGCGGGTCGCCATGCGGACGAGCCGGTATCGCGGGACCTTCCCGGTCGAGTACGATCCGTCGATCGAACGCAGCGACCACCTCGAACGCAAACGCGTCGACGTGGAAGCGGATTGCGTGGACGATCTCAAGATGATCCTCTCGAACAACGCAGCCGAGTTGACTGCGGTCGAGGAAACGGTCATCCGCGAACGCTTCGCGCTGGACACCGCCAAGGCTGACGTGCCGGTGCCGAAGACGCTGGAGCAGGTCGGCCAGCTTATCGGCGTGACCAAGGAACGCGTCCGCCAGA
Organism: Phycisphaerales bacterium; assembly: GCA_020639095.1. GTDB lineage: Bacteria > Planctomycetota > Phycisphaerae > UBA1845 > UBA1845 > JACKHG01. Next base: position 50,640 of record JACKHH010000008.1, read on the forward strand.
TCCAGAACAAGGCGCTGAAGAAGATCCGCAGCGCCCTGGAGGACAGCTTGGCTGCGTAGCAGTCGTAAGCACTGGAAACTGAGTAGACACTTACCGGAGTGGCTGATGCAGACGCGTCAGTCACTCCGTTTTCGTTTTACGAAATCGGAGCTCGCAGCGAATCGGGTGATCAGTAGTTCTTGGCGTCGCAGTGGTTGACGCGATTGTAGAGTTCGAGCGTTGCCTGGTTGCTACCCTGCCAGGGCACGCGGGTGTGGAAGATTCCGTTGCCTTGGTTGTACCAGTAGATGATGGGCCCGCCGTTGCTGTGCTTGATCTGCAATTCGGTCTTGGCGGGCAAGTTCTCGACCGTGAGTGATGCCGGCCCGGGGAGATACGGGTTGGTGGGCAGCCCGGATGGTGCAAACCAGTCGCCGTCGATGGTCGTCGGCCACTTGCCGTTGAGCGCGTGGTACTCGTCGATCTTGCGCTGCACGACCGCCACCAACTGGCTGGCGGTGACATTGTCTGCCTCCGTCGTAGCGTTCGAGAACTGCGGTACGACAATCACGGCAAGAATCGCAAGCACGATCACGACGATCAGAACTTCGACCAAGGTAAACGCACGCCGATTGACCGAAGCGATAACCCTTACGTTTCCGGACGTACGGCGACAGAAGGTGGAATTCCAAAGCAGTTGGCCGGGTCGCATTGGGTATTTATCGGTTGCGGAAATGGGCGGCTGTGGAGTTCTTCACTGACACTTGACGGCACATCGAAGTTGTCACGAAACCGGCGCCGCCCTTGGGAGATGATCGACCACGGCAGACACGCGTTGCACGTGGAATCAGGGGCTTCAGCCGACCTCGCGACGCTGGAAGAGAGCGATCCCAACCAGCAGGGCGGCCATGATCAGCAGACCGGCATACACGGCGACAAACACCGGGTACGCGACCGGGATCTGCTGGGCGTTGTTCACCGGATCGACGATCCAGAAGAAATTGAAATTCGGCACGATGCGGTAGGCCAGGTTGGCCAGCAGGGACGTCTCCGCCCGCTTGCTGAGCAGATAATCGGTGATCAGCCCCCCCACCAGGACGCCGACGCAGATGGTCAGCGTCAAAATCTGGCCCAGGCGGATCGAGGCAGCCAGGGCGATGGCGGCCAGCACCAGCACCGCACAGAAGATCAGGAACGCGGCGGCAAAAACTGCGATGTCCGGCATCCCCTTGGCGAAGTCCCGCACGGCCCACTCCGGCCCGAGAAACGCACACGCGATCACCCCGACCGTCAGCAGCGGCGTCCCGACGACGAGGGCCGTTGTTATAAACGCCTTACCTGACAAGTAGTTACGAATTCCAGCGATGATCGCGGTCAGAATCGCCCCGCCAAAGCCAAATAGCAGGACAGGCTGATTGAATGGGTCCGCACTGGTCTGGAGGACCGAGTGCTGCTCGGAGAATAGGAAGCCCAGGAAGCATAGATAGAACGCCAGAGCCAGGGCTGAGGCCAGTCCGATGAACTTGCCCACGATGAGCAGGGGCCGGCTTATGGGCTTGCTCACCAGGGTGAGCACCGTTTTGTTGTTGATCTCGCGGGTGAGAATCGAAGTCGCGCTGAAAGAAGCCAAGAACAAACCGGCGAGCAGGAGCGTAGACAGTCCTAGCTCCGTTAGTAGCTTGTCGTCATCCTTGAGCGTGTAGCCGGCAAGCGCGACATTGAAGATCATCAACAGAAGCGTTACGCCTACGACGACACCGTAGACCGGTTGCCGTATGGTCTCAACGAAGGTGTTGTATGCAATGGCGTGTAGCTTGCGAAACACGTGGCGCCTCTCGGTTTCGACGCGTGCCTACCTGTGTCCTAACCTGTTTCCGGACAAAGGATTGCAGCGTCTTGGCAACGTCGGAGAATTATTGTAAGCTCCGTCGCCCCGCAGGCAAGCGTCGCAAGCTTTTGCCGGCGTAGCGAACTCTACTGGCAAGATGCGCGGCTTGGCTGGTCGCTTCCGTTACAACGAACCAAAACCCGTTTCGGTTCGTCGCGCGTGGCACTTTTTTGAACCACAAGACAACCCATGACTGAAACCGCCAGCTCGCCCGATCGCAGGGCACAACTAACCGCCGTACTTGGCGCCATCTTCCAGGTGGTGTTCTTCGCTGTTTTGGCCATTGTCGGTGCGCTGAACCGGTCCGACGCGGTCGTAGCGGCTGCCATCTGGATGCTGGGTGGCGTGTTCATCTGGCCGGTGCTCGCGCTGGTCTACGGCCAGCGCAAGCGAACGCTTGATGAACGTCGCGAGACGGAGGAACTCAAACGTTCCCACGACACGGCAGGCACAACCGCGCTGTTCGACGTCGAGGACGAAGCCTACCTCATTCAGCGCCGGCGATTGAATTGGATGTTCCGCTGGTTGCTGCCCGCGGCGGTCGTTCTGCTTGCCGCTTATCACCTGATTGGGACATTCGTCGGTTGGAATTGGGCGTGGGGGATTTCGCTACGCGACGCGTCGTGGCGTTTGACGCAGAACCGCGGCGTGACGATGACGTTCGTCGGCGGTGTGGGTTTCCTCGCGTTTCTCTTCTCACGATACACGGCGGGTATGGCTCGGCTTCGCGGTTGGCGAATGCTCCGCTCGGGCGCCAGTTACCTCGCGGGCAACGCGCTGGCGTGCCTGATCGTGCTCATCGCGATCGGGATTCAGAGCGCGGACTTCCCCATTGCCGAGGCGGTGGCGGCCTATGCGATCCGCATCGCGCTGTTCGTGCTGGGTATCGAGTTCGTCGTCAACTTCGTTCTCGACTTCTATCGCCCGCGGACTGCCGGTGAAGAATCTCGGCCTGCATTTGACAGCCGGTTGCTGGCGCTGATCACCGAGCCTGGCGGTATCGCGCGGTCGCTGGCGGACGCGATCAACTACCAGTTCGGGTTCGAAGTCAGCAGCACCTGGTTCTATCAACTGCTCAAGCGCGCCCTGCTGCCGATGCTCGCGTTCGGCGTGATTGTGCTATTCGCACTGTCGAGCGTGGTGATCATCGACGCCGACGAGCAGGCGGTGATCGAACGCTTTGGCCGGCGACTTCAGGGTCCCGGCGAAGTGCTCACACCGGGCATCTATCTCAAGTACCCCTGGCCGATCGACATCGCATACACCGATCGCGTCAATCAGATCCACACCTTTACCGTCGGTGAAGCACCGACCAAGGAAGGCGACCAGTGGGAGTTGGTGGACGGCAAGAAGCGTCTCAAGCCGATCCTCTGGGGCGAGAAGCACGAGTTCAACTCTGAGCTGATGCTGGTGCTCGCGAGCGCCGCACACGATACCGGTGACGCGATCAAGCGCACGGACACTGCGAGCGCCGCGGAAGACAAAACGACCGCAGCGGCTCTGCTGATGATCTCCGTCGACATCCAGTACCGCGTCAAAGACCTGCACGGCTATCTCTACGAGTACGTCCACCCGGAGAAGGTTGTTGAGGGGTTGGCGTATCAGGTGCTGACGAACTTCGCGGCTGGTGTGACCGAGAACCAGTTCCTGGGCCCGGGTCGCACCGAAGTCAATCGCATTCTCAAGGACCTGCTTCAGAAGCGCATCGACGAGCAGGACCTGGGCATCGAGATCGTGTTCATTGCGTTGCAAGAAGCGCATCCCAACGACGAAGTCGCGAAGAGCTATCAGGAAGTCGTCAAGGCAGAGATCGCGAAAGAAGCGGCGATCGAAAACGCGAACAAAGAGGCTAACACAATTCTCACCGAGGTCGTGGGCAGCCGGTCGCGGGCGCTGGAACTGGACGCCGCGATTGTCGAACGCGATCGCGTCGCGCAGGACGCGCAATCGACGGCCGACGCCAAATCCGCGGCTGATGAAAAGGTGCGTGATCTGCTGCTGGGCAATCGTGCGAAAGGCATCTCCCCCACCGGTGGTGAGAGTGCGAAGAAAATCGCCGAAGCCACCGGCGGCGTGCTCGCGGAAGTGACGCAGGCCAAGCGTGACAAAGCGCTCTTCAACGCGGAACTCGTCGCGTATCAAGCCGCTCCCGATTTGTACGAGATGCGCAAGTACCTCGAAATGCTCGATCGCGCGACGTCGCTCATTCGCAAGTATGTCATCGTGGTCAATCCCGATAAGCACGTGATTATCGAATACGAGAAGGAAGAAAAAGGTACGATCGAACTGGAAGACATGGGTAACTAAGAAGATTGAGACGCTTGGCGACGTGTGGGATGGAGTGTCCAATCCACGTCGATAAGCTCGTCGGACCCATTGGACCGACTGGAAAGTCGGTCCCACACTTAGTTGGTTTGGACGAAACGAAACGAACATGAAGACACTACCTTCCATCATTGCGGCGATCATTCTGGTCGTCATCCTCGCGGCGTACGCCTGTACGTTCCAGGTACGCTCGACCGAGGTCGCGATCCTCAAGACGTTCGGCAAAGCCCAGGAAGAGCCGATCGAAGTCGATGAGAACGATCAGAGTTTCTTCGCGGGCTTGCACCTGAAGTGGCCCTGGCCGATTCAGAGCGTGGCGAAGTACGACCGCCGACTGCGTCTGCTCGAGGATCGCATCGAGGAAACGCCGACGATCGACGATCGCCAAATCATCGTGACGACGTTCACGGCATGGACGATCAGCGATCCGTACGAGTTCCACCTGCGTAATCCCAAGCTCGTTGACGCGGAAAACGCGTTGCGTTCGCGCATTCGCAGCTACAAGAAATCGGTGATTGGACGCCACCGCTTCTCCGAGTTCGTGTCGGACGATCCTTCGGATCGCAAGATGGAGGCGATCGAAGAGGAGATTCGCGAGGCCATCGCGGCCGATGCCCGCAAGTCGTTCGGGATCGACATTCAACTGTTCGGCATCAAGCAGATCGGTTTGCCCGCCAACGTCTCCGAGGAAGTCTTCAACGCGATGAAGGCCGACAAGCAGAAGCGGGCGGCTGCGTTCAAGGCGCAGGGGAACGCGGAAGGCGACCGCATCGTGGCTGAGGCACAGTCCGCCGCGCAGCGTATCCGCTCGGTCGTGCAGCGCAAGGTGAGCGACATCGAAAGTGAAGGGCTCACCGAGGTCGGCAAGGTGTACGCCGAGTTCAAGGAGCATCCGGAACTGCGGATCTTCCTCGACCAGCTTCGCGCGCTGGAGAAGATCCTGACGAACCGGACCGAGATTTTCATGGACGCGGATTTCGCACCGGTCAATCTCTTCGATCCGGCGAAGCGCATGAATTCAGCACTGCCGGGCATCTCGCACGTGCAGACGCCGCCCGCGAACACCGCCAACGACCGGGGCAAGACGACCGAACCGGCAAATACACGAGACGCTAACTGATGGCACACACGCATCACCATCATCACCACCACCATCACCACCACGGACCGGTGGATGACGCGCACGATGCGCCGCTCGATGCCGCGAATCAGTCGCTGGCTGACGCGCTGAAGGCGAGCTTCCGCATCCTCAAGTTCGTGATGTTCGTGCTCGTGGTGCTCTACTGTTTCAGTGGGATTCACTGCATCGAGACGAACGAGGAGGCCGTCGTGCTGCGCTTCGGCAAGCTGTTGCCCGATGTGCGGCCCGCGGGTCTTTCGTACGCCTTCCCCTACCCCATCGATGAGACGATCATCGTCCCGACGAAGAAGGACAACAAGCTTTCGGTGGAGCACTGGCCGAAGGTGAGCGCCGCGCTCAAGGATGAACCGCTCGACAAGTCGCGACCGGCGGGTGGGCTTGATCCCACGATCGACGGCGCGTTGCTGACCGCGGACAAGGGCATGGTACACATGCGGTGGGATGTGCTCTATCGCATCACCGATCTGCGCAAGTACGTGCGCTACGTCGCCGACGCGCAGAACGACAAGATCGAGGACCTGATCACCAACTTGCTCGACAACGTCGCGATTCACGTCGTCGCGCAATACCCAGCCGAGGCGGTCACGCGCGGTAAAACGACGGAAGTTCGCGACAAGGTGCGTCACGAGGTGAACGATCGGCTCGAAGCGCTGGAAACCGGGCTGACCATCGTCGGACTTGACGTGCCCAAGTCGTCCGTGCCAGGCCAAACGATCAGCGCGTTCAACGAAGTGACCAAGGCGGAAAACGAAAAGCAGAAGCTCATCCGCGAAGCCGAACAGAAGGCGGACGATATTCTCAACCAAGCCGCGGGCGAACAGTACAAAACGCTGCTCGCCAAGATGGACGAGTACGAACTCGCGGTCGACACCAAACGGACGGAAGATGCGGACCGTCTGCTCAGCGAAATCGACGGAATGTTGACGACGTCGGTCGGTGGCGCCGCGGGCCGGGCCATCCGCCGGGCGAACAGCTACTACACCAACGTGGTGCAGGCGGTGCGCGGTGACGTGGATGAGTATCGTGCCGCGCTTGAAGAGTATACGACCTCTCCGGAATTGTTCATCCATCGCATGTGGGAGCGCACGCGGGAACGCGTCCTGCAATTGGAAGGCGTGAAGAAACACTTCGTTCCCAGCATCATGGATGAGCTGCGGATCAAGATCGGACCCGATCCCGAGCAGCGCAAGATCGACGAGCAGCGGAAGTTGCAGGAAGAAGCGGCGAACTACGACTTCTCGACGCCGAAAGGGATTCGGCGCATCGATCCTGAATAGACGTGTCGCGCGGTCGTACACGTGGAAGACTTACGCAACCCAAGCGCATCATGGCGAAGACCAATATTCCAGTCGTGCAGACGGTCGGGCTGACCAAGGCCTTCAAGGACTTCTGGCGGCGTGCGCGCGTCAAAGCCGTTACCGATCTCGACCTTGAGATTCGCCCCGGCGAAGTCTTCGGGCTGCTCGGGCCGAACGGTTCGGGCAAGAGCACGACGATCAAGATCATCCTCGGTTTGCTCTACCCCACGCGCGGGCGCGTCGCGATCTTCGGTCGCCCCCCTACCGACGTGGCGGTGAAGAAGCGCATCGGGTTCCTCCCCGAAGAATCGTATCTCTATCAGTTCCTCGACGCGCGCGAGACGCTCGACTTCTATGGCCGCCTCTTCCAGCAGCACGGAAAGGTGCGCGGCGAACGCCTGAATATGCTCCTCGACATGGTCGGGTTGCAGCACGAAGCCAAGCGCCGCGTCGGCGAATACTCAAAGGGTATGTCGCGGCGCATCGGTCTGGCGCAGGCGCTGATCAACGATCCCGAGTTTCTCATTCTCGATGAACCGACGTCTGGGCTTGACCCGATCGGTACGCGGCAGATCAAAGACGTGATCCGCCGTCTCGGCGACATGGGGAAAACCATCCTGCTGTCGAGCCACCTGCTCGCGGACGTCGAAGACGTGTGCGACCGCGTGTGCATTCTTTACGGCGGCAAGAAGCGGGCTGAGGGCACGATCGACGAACTTCTCGCGCGCGACGATCGCACGCAGATCACGACCGACCGCCTCGACGAGGACACGGTGGCTGCGGTGCGCGACGTGATCGAGCGGCGCGGCATTCACGACATCGACGTGTCGGTCCCGCGGGGCCGGTTGGAGCAGCTCTTCCTCGATATCGTTCGTGAGGCGCAGGAGGCGAAGGTGGCGACCTCGGGCGTGGGCGCGACGGGCGCTATCCCCGAGTTTCTCGGCGCAGCCACCAGCGACAGCGACGCGATCATTCGTTCGCTCATCGAAGCCGGTGGCGTCGAAGCACCGCCGGCACCGGTCGAGTTGCCCGCGCCGCAACCCGTCGAACCGTCGGCGACGTCGCAGATCATCGAGGAATTGTTGACCACGAAGGAAACGCACGACGCGGTACCGGAATCCGCACCACCGAACGCGGAGTCGAAACCCGCGTCGGAAGCGGAGCCGCCGCCAATGCGCAAAGTCGAAGCCGATCAAAGCGTGATCGACGATCTCCTGGGCGGGAGCAAGTAACAACACGCACCGCGCCGGTCTGGAGCCATCGGTTATCGACCGCTCCCCCACCGCCGCGGTTCTGATTTACACTTATGGGCAACATTTGGACCATCACACGCCATACGCTTGCTGAGAGCGTTCGCCAGAAGACGGCGATGTTTCTCGTGATCGTGCTTTGCGTGCTCGTCCTGGCGATGCCGTTCACCGCGCGCGGCGACAACTCGCTGAGCGGTGCGGTGCAGTCGTTTCTCTCGTACTCACTGACGATCACCGGCTTTCTGCTGTCGTGCGTGACCATCTTCCTGTCGAAGACGATCTCCGACGACCTCACCGGCAAGCAGATCCTCATGCTCATGACCAAGCCAATCGCCCGCTGGCAGTACGTCGTGGGCAAGTGGCTGGGGATTGTGCTGCTGAACGTCATCGTGCTCACGCTGGTGGGCTGCGTCATTTACGCGATGACGATCTATCTCGCCGGGCACCGACGGGGCTGGTATGTGGCCACGGGCGTGGCGATCGCGCTTGCGGTGTTTATTTGCTACACGCTCATTCGGAACCTGCGCCCGGTGCAGTTTTCGCTGACGCGCTGGATCACTGTCGGCGTCCTGTGTGCGATAGTCGTCGCGCTGCTCGGGGGCGCGGTCGTCGGGCTCAATCGCTACCAGTCGACGCTCAAGCCGCGTGACGATTACGATCGCGACCGGCTCGACAATCAGATCCTGCAAGCGCGGCACGCCGCGAAGTTCAAAGCCCCCTGGGACGTGATCCGTGCGCAGGCGAATGCGGAGTTCGACAAAGGTGTCGAGCAAGGCAAGTACACCGGCGAGACCAACGCGCCAGCGGTCAAGGCGCAGCTCTTCGACGGGATGAAACGGCGATGGCGCTCGGTCTGGCCACTCGAGTCGCGCGTGTTCGAGTTCGAGGACGTGCGCACCGACCGTTCGCCGGAAAGTCGCATCTACATCTCGTATCGCCTGCGTGTCTTCCGTTATCCGCCGGATGAAATCCTCCGCTGCGTTTGGGTGGTCGGCGATCGCAGCAAAGGCGCGACGGAATACCGCATACCGCGACGCGACGTGATCGATCGCCGGCACACCATGCCGGTGCCGGCAGATGCGGTTGCACCGGATGGCACGTTGACAGCGGCCTTCGTCAACGTGAATCCCTGGGTGGAGGCGGGCGAGGAACAGGCGGACAACGTGGTGGTCTTCGAGGGTGACGACGCCATCGAGGCGCTATTCTCGGTGAGTTCGTTCGGAACGAATCTGATTCGCGCGCTGGCGCTGGTGGTTTGTCGATTGGCGTTTCTCGCAGCCATCGCGGTGATGCTCACCACGGTGTTCTCGTTCCCGGTCGCGTGCCTCGTTGCGCTCACAGCGTACTTTGTGGCGGCGACACCGTCGTTCATGGCGGACGCGATTGATTGGATGCCGGACGAGGGCGTGATTTCGTGGTTCTCGGCTGCCCTGAACAACGTGCTGTGGGCGGTACACGCGATCCTGTTGCCGAAGTTCACGGCGTATGACGGCGTGAGCACGCTGGTCGAGGGCCGCAACGTCACGCTGATGTGGGTGATCATGGCGTTCGGCAGGCTCGTGCTGATTCAAACGACCGTGCTGCTGCTGGCTGCGTGCCTGTTGTTCAGAAAGCGGGAAGTGTCACAGGTATCGTTCTAGCGACAAGTCGCGACAGCGGTCGCGATCCGCGGTCCGGCGAAATACGTATTATGACATTGCGGCGATCGCGCATCGTCGCGTAGATCGCAGCGGTGTAACGAGGACGTAGCAGTTGACCCAGACCACGACCAGTTCGATGGAGGAATACCTCACCGCACGGCAAGGCGCCGAGCGCAGTGATCGCCTGATCGCGATCGCTGCGGTGCTGGGTGCTGTTTTGCTGGTTGCGGGCGCTGCGTGGCTGGTGGGTCCGATCAACGCCCTTCGCGAAACCGCGCAGATGACGCTCGACACGGAGTCGCTCGAAGGCTTGCCGCCCGACGTCGCAATAATGACCAAGACCGCGACGCTGCGGGCGCTCGCGATCGATGCCGGTTTTCAGCGCATCGAACAGCTCAAACAGGAAAACCGGTTCTACGAGTTGATGCAGCTCTCGGAGTTGATGTGCAAACTCGCGCCGCGTTACCCTTCGGTGTGGTCGTTCTCGGCGTGGAACATGGCGTACAACATTTCGGTGTGCCAGTATTCGCCCGAGGCGCGTTGGTTGTGGGTGAAGAACGGCATCGAGTGTTTGCGCAACAAGGGCATTCCGTACAACAAGAATTCGATCACGCTCTACAAAGAACTCGCCTGGATTTTCTACCACAAGGTCGGCGACAAACTCGACGACCAGCACCGCGCGTACAAAACGGAACTCGCGGTCGACATGCAGATCATCTTCGGCGACCCGCCGATCGGAAAGTCCGCGCGCCAAACCGTGGAAGACTTCCGCAGAATCGTCGAGGCGCCGCGTGATTGGGCGGACGCGGAGGACCTGATCGCGCAGCGGCCCACATGGCGCGACGTTATCCGCGATCTGCGCAGCGTCGGATTCGAGCTCGACAAGGACCTGCTCCGCTTCGTCGCAATCACGCGTGCAGAGGCGTCGCGAGAAGCGCTGGAAGCAGAACCCGCGAGCGAAGACGAGCAGGTGGCTGCGGACAAGTCGCTGAAGTCGCGGCGCGTGCAGGTGCTCAACAACCCGGCGTATGCGACCACGCTGCCGGAGCTTTTGTTCGCCGTGCGTTCGCGCATCATCCGCACCGAACTCAACATGAACCTCGACTGGATGCTCATATTGATGGAGCATCCGCCGTGGATCACTCCGGGCGCAAAGCAGCATTGGACGGACGAGTATGGCGTGGACACCGACCTGTGCCCGATCGATTGGCGCACGCCTTGGGCGCAGACGCTCTACTGGGGCACGTACGGCGACATGGTCACGCGCAAAGCGTTGAACGTGGACCCCTCCGATGCGGTGAACGCGGTTCGATTCATTTTCTTCGCGCTTGAGAGCATGGCGCGCAGCGGCATCTGGATCATCGAGCCGAACTACGCCCAGCCGAACCATTCATTCTACCAGCCGTTGCCCGATGCGCGTTTCATCAAGCACATGCACCAGGCCTACCTCTACTATGGCGCGATCCAGTTCCACGACGATCCACGGTTCATTCCCGGCACGTCGGGCCCGAACTACTTCGGCGGACATCGCAACTTCCTGATGGACTCGATCCAGCAGCTCTATCTCGCGGGCGGGGACAAGAACCTCGCGGAAGCGAAAGAGTATTTCTTCTATCTCCGCCAGTTCGACCGCGAGGTGGATGGCAGCATCAAGAAGAAGTACCAGGACACGTTCGAAGCATTCGTGTTCAGCGGCATGCTCGAAGACCTCGACACGCAGGTGCGGTCGCAGATGTTCATCTCCGAATTGCTCTACCGCTCGCTGCGCAATGCCGGTGACGGCGACATCGAAGCCGCCCGCGACCACTTCAACGAAGCCAAGAAGTGGTGGATGTACTACATGCGCGACAAGATGGACCTGGCTCGCAATTCGCGCCAACGCCTGGAACCGATCGGCATCATTCGCCGCGACGTCGCGCGGGTGTACATGTCCTCACCGGAGAATTCGCCCCGACAGAAGTGGTTGGTGTGGCAGGCGCTCGACCTGGCGACGCGTCAGGCGATCTACGACGAAGCGCTGCCGATCGTCGTCGCACAGTGCGCTGCGTTCGATCCGCCGTACAATCCCAGCAAGGTGCTGCCGGAACCACCGGGCATGGAAGCATACCGCAACGATCCCGAGCGCATCCTCAAGGAACTCGAAGTCTTCTCCCCGGACGTACACGAAGGCGAGAAAATCTACGAGCAGTAATCGCGACGAGAGCCGAGTGTCGCGCTCGCGTTCAGCGGCGATGCATGACCGACTGCACCAGCGCTGCAATCCGCGCGCAAACGAAATCGCGGAAACTGTCGTGATCGAGATCGCGCGTGCGCAATGACGGGCCGCTGTCGGTCAGGCCGGATGTGTCCGAACGCGTGAAGCGCGTCTGGCTGAATGCGATCGCGTTGCTGGTGACCGTGCCGTGAAAGCGCAGGCCGTGATCGCTGTATTCGATAGTGATGATCACGTCACGGCCGCCATTGAGGAAGTTGTCCGCGTCGAGCTTCATCGCGACGCCGCTCGGGGCGTACTTGGCGCGCAACTGGTCGAACATCGGAATGAGGTCGACGGCAAATAACCGGCGAACGCGATCGAGCGGGTCTTCGCGTTGCTCAGGAACATCGTTAACCGCAGGTGTGGTCAACGTCTGGCGGAGCAGTGCATCGAGGCGCGCTTCGCTATCGGTCACGCCGGTTTCCGATGCCTGCGAGTGTCGCAGCACCGCGCGGAGATCAACGGATTCTTCCTTCACGGACACAGGAATTCCCCTGGATGGCCGACCTTTGACCACGCAGCCCCGGCTGGGCGGTCCCCAATAGATGGTTCGGCGAGGTCGCACAAAAACTTAACCCCCACCCGCGTCGCGGGCGGCGGATTGGTGGCCTGACGCCCTCCCGCGTCCCGGTGACGCGAGACGGGGAACGTGGTACCATCCCGCACACGACAACAGTTATCGGAGGTTCATACCATGAAGCGTTTTCTTGCAGCATTCGCCCTGTGCCTGTGCCTTTCGCCGATCGCAATGGCCGGCGGTGCTTTTCGCGACGACCTGCCCAAGATCTCCTGGGAGAAGGCCGCGGAGCATTACGGCCAGGAGTGCATCGTTTACGGTGCGGTCGTCGCGACCCGGGACATTGGCAATCGTTGCTTCCTCAACTTCCACCAGAACTACCGCGAGAACTTCACGGTCGTCATCAACAAGAACGTCTATGACAAGTTCCCGGAGAATCCGGAAAGCTACTTCCGCGGCAAGAACGTCCGCGTCGTGGGCAAGGTGGTCGAGTTCAAGGGCAAGCCGGAGATCGTCGTCGACTCGGCGGATGTGATTGAGGTTGTGGACAGCCCGAATCCGCCGGAAGGCTCGGACGTGGTCACAACGAAGCTCCCGGACACGACAGCCACTACAACAACGACGCCCCAAGACGCATCAGCGCACAACGATATCGCCCCACCGCCGGCAGCAGCCAACGGCACCGTGCGCATCGCCACGTTCAACGTACTCAACCTATTCGACGAGTTCGACGACCCGTACGTTGAGAATGAACGCCTCCCTGGAAAGGACGCGGACGAGATCGGCAAGATCGCGGCGACGATCGCGAAGCTGGGTGCGGACGTCGTGGCGCTTGAAGAAGTCGAGAACCGTCAGGTCGTCGAGAAAATGTGCCATGACCATCTCGCGAAGTTCGGCTACGAGGTCGTCGAGTTCGAGGGCAACAGCGATCGCGGAATCGACGTGGCGCTGCTGTCGCGCCTGCCGATCGGCAGCGTGACGTCGCACCGTCACCTCGACTTCGTCGATGGCAACGGCAATCCGATGCGCTTCCAGCGCGACCTGCTGCAAGTCGAAATCGAACCGGACGGGTTGGAGCCGTTCGACGTGTTCGTGGTACACCTCAAGAGCAAGTACGGCGGCGCGGAGAAGTCGCTGCCGCTGCGCATGGGTGAAGCCAATACGATCCGCAAGCTCTTCGACGACATGCTGAGCCAGGACTCGCGGAAGCGCTTCGTCATCTGCGGCGACTTCAACGACACGTTCGACAGTGAACCGCTCAAGCGCATCGTCGGCACGGGTGACAAGGCGCTGCACGCGTTCTTTGAGGACGTGCCCGAGGATCAGCGGATCACTTATAATCGTAATCATCTTTCGATGATCGATTTCATTCTTGCATCACCGGCCATGGCGAAGACCTACGTGCCCAAGTCGTACACAATTCTGCCCGGGTCCGTGGAATCGGGAGGTTCCGACCACAATCCGGTGGCGGCGTCCTTCCACCTGTCGGCGATGTCCGCGAGCAATTGACAACCGCACCCGTGTGGATGATTGACACGCGCATGCGGCTATTCTAGGATCGCGTAGGGGAAGGGTCTTCGGCGGCCCGGGTGGTGCGTCGGAGGCCGGAGGCCTACCACACGTCCAACGAGCGGCCACCGAAAACGGGATCGCAGTTCGTCGCTGTCGAGGGAGCGCATCGTGCCCACGCTACAGGTGCTTCAAGGGCCTGACAAAGGGCAGTTGTTCCAGTTGTCCGGTGAAGGCGTCGTACTGGGTCGGTATTCGCAGCAAGTTCCGCTGACCGACCACACGGTGTCGCGCCGGCACGCGGAGCTGCGCACCGACAACGGCTCGTGGCGCATCTTCGACCTGGGCAGTTCCAACGGCACATACGTCAACGGCGACCGCATCGACGGGTCGGCTGGCCTCAAACACAACGCACAGATCAAGATCGGCAGCACGGTCATCGTGTTCAAGCATCGCGGCGAGGTGCGGGGCTACAACCGGCCTGCCAGCGCGCGCGGGATGGTGGATGTCGGCGGTAGTGATGAGGTCGTCGACTCTGCCGTGCTCTCCGCCATCCAATCGGGCGATGAGAGCATCATCCTGGCGGCGCCCGAGACGGCTGACGCGGTCCACGCGTGGAACCTGATGTACCAGTTGGCTGAGGCGATCAGTGCGATCAGTTCGATCGACGACATGCTCGCGCATGTGAACGAAATCATCCTGCGCCACCTGCCGGTCGATCGCGTGTTCATGCTCATGCGCGACGAGGAAACCGGGGAACTGAACCCGATTGCAATGCGCTATCGCGCGAAGGAGCGTCGCGGCAAGAAACGGCGGATCACGGTGTCGCGCAGCATGATTCGGCACGTCATCGACGAGCGCAAGGGCGTGCTCTGCGCCAATGCCGACAAACGTTTCGGCAAGGAGGCGATGACCGGCAGCTTGCAGGAACTGGCGCTGATGAGCGTCATCTGCGTGCCGATCGTCGGGCACGAGAAGGTACACGGGGTGATTCACCTCGACTGTGCCATGTCGCGGCACACCTATTCGCACGAGCAGCTTCGCCTGGCGACGGCGGTCGGCAGCATGGTTGGGCTCGCGATTGAGAATCACCAACTGATGCAGGCGCGGATGAAGAGTGCCCGATTGGCAGCCACCGGCGAGACCGTGGCGTACCTCTCGCACCACATCCGCAACATGCTCCAGGGGCTACGCAGCGGCGCGGACGTGGTCGAGGCGGGCCTGCGACGCGACAACCTTGAAAATGTTCGGACGGGTTGGCAGATCATCGAGCACAACCTCGACCGCGTGTACCACCTTGCGACCAACATGCTCACCTTCAGCAAGGATCGCGAACCGCGCATCGAAATGGTGCAACTCAACCACATCGTCGAGGAGGTCATCGAACTCGCGCAGCGACCCGCCGCTGAGGCCAAAGTGAAGCTCGACGTCACGCTCGGGGAAATTCCGCCGATCCCGGCAGACAGCGACGGAATTCACCAAGCCGTGTTCAACCTCGTGCTCAACGCCATCGCCGCGAGCCCGGAGACCTCCGGCTGCGTGCGTATCGCGACCAATCTCGACGCGTCCGGCAACATGATCGGCATCGCGGTGTGCGACAACGGGCCGGGCATCCCCGAAGCGGAGCGCAACAGCGTCTTCACGCCGTTTCACTCGTCCAAGGGGCAAGGCGGAACCGGTCTGGGATTAGCGGCTGCGAAGAAGATCGTGAACGAACTCGGCGGGGAAATCACCATCAACTCACCGCGTGGCGGCGGCGCCTGCTTCACCATTCGCCTCGCAGCCGAACGCAGCAGTTCAGTGGACCTGGGCGCCACCCACGGCCCGGCTCACTGAATCGTTCAGTTCACCTCAAGGTTTTGAACCGCCAAGGCTCCAAGACGCCAAGACCGGATTGGGTTTTTGATGGTGCGTGTTGTCGACCCAACAATTCTGTCCTTGGCGTCTTTGCGTCTTGGCGGTTCAATCCTAAAACGAAAGCGCCGATTTGAGACCGCCACGGCACAGCCAAGCCGTTGAATCACGCGTCGTCGTTTGAGCTTTGCTGGCTCGGCGGGTCTTTCGATCTCAGGAATCGGGATGCGAATTTCTGCTTGAGGGCTGCCCATCCACTCGGAGCCTGGGGTACTTCGGATTGCGCTCGTGCGGCGCGGGTTTCCCGGCGAATTTGTAGCCACAACGGCACTGTCGCAGCCCCGCATTCCGGACAAACCGACGACGCATTCCCTTCGAGGCTATAGCCACAGACAACGCATTCATTGTCCGCCCTGCGATGGCGTTGCAAACTCCGCAACCGGCTGCGCCGCCACCAGCGCATGCTCAATGGGATTATCGCCAAGATGAAGATCCCCGGGACTGGCATCGCGTGCACATACCAGAGGGCGAACGCTGCAACGGTAAATACCAACAGGTATGCCAGCCATGGCGCGGCGTGTTCCAACTGACGACGACGATGCTCCACGGTAGCCTGCCATCGAGAGGACGAGGTCAACGGCCGAACACAGCCCGACGGACTTGAAACACCAAGACGCAGAGACGCAAAGGCCGGATTGGGTTTTGCAGGGCAGGCATTGCCCACCACAGAGCGCGATAGTCGTCCATCGGTGGTGGGCAGTGCCCACCCTACATTTCTGTTCTTGGCGTCTTTGCGTCTTGGCGGTTCAAGTCAGTATGTGATAACGCCTACTCCGCGCGCCAGGTTTCACCTGGTTTCATTGCGTTCACTTTGACGCCGGACGGGGCGAACTTGCTCACGTTCACCTCGATCGGCGGCCAAGTGTTGTAGTGGATCGGGATGGCGGTACGTGGGTCGATGAACTCGGCGGCTTTCGTTGCGAGTTCCGGGCCCATGGTGAAGCGATCACCGATGGGGATCGCAGCCACGTCGGGTTTGTAGATTTCCCCCAGCAGCTGCATGTCGCTGAACAGGCCCGTGTCGCCGCAATGGTAGAAGGTCTTGCCACCAAGGTGCGCGACGATGCCGCAGGGCATGCCCATGTACCGACCCTGGTAGCTTGACGAATGGAACGCCTGCGTGAACGCGACCCAGCCGAAGGCGGTCTTGATTTTCCCACCGGTGTTGCCCGGCTCGACGTTTTTGACGCCCTGCTCGCCGAGATATTCGGTGATCTCGAACGCGGCGATGACCGTCGCCTTGTTCGCGCGGGCGATGTCGACGGTGTCGCCGAAGTGATCGGCGTGCCCGTGCGTCAGCGCGATGTAGTCGCACTTGACCTGGTTGTGCTGCATCGTTGCCTTGGGATTTCCGGTCAGAAACGGATCGATCGCCAGCGTGTGCGACCCGTCAGTCAGCAGGAAACCGGAATGCCCCAGATACGTGATGTCGAGTGCCATGATGTCTCTCCTTTATCCTGATCAGGTCGATCCAACCAATGGCTTGTATTTCACCCGCCGATCAGTGTCCAACACGCAGGTATGATTCGCACTATCCGACAGACGCGTCGCCGTCGGGAGCGCCTCGTCCTCGCCGCGGGCGAAAGATCAAACGAATGGGCACTTCCGCGAACGGCAAGTGCTCCTGCATGCGGTTGAGCAGGTAGCGTTTGTAATCCTCCTTGATGTTCTGCGGATGATTCACGAAACAGACGATCGTGGGCGGCGCAACGCCCACCTGCGTCGCGTAGTAAATGCGCGGTGGTTTCTTGCCGCGCTTCGGCGACGGGCCGCGACCCGCGAGCGCCACTTCGAGCACGCGGTTGAGTTCGCCCGTGCCCACGCGTTCGCGCGCCTGCTTGAACAGCGCCCATGCCGTATCGATCACCGCGTCGGTATTGTGCGCGTCGCGCGCCGATGTGAACACGACTGGCGCATAATCCACCTCGGGCATCGTCTTGGTCAGGTAGTCGCCGTAGTCGTCGGTCGCGGCAGCGTCTTTCGCGAGGTCCCACTTGTTGATCACGAGCACGCAGGGCTTGAGTTCTTCCGCGACGGCGCGGGCGAGTTTCTTGTCGGTATTGGTGATGGCTTCGGTGGAGTCGATGAACAGCACGATGACATCGGCTCGGCGAATCGAGTGCATCACGCGGGTATAGCCGTAGAACTCGATCGAACCCGCCCACTTGCTCTTGTTCTTCACCCCGGCGGTATCGATCGCGATGAACGCGCGGCCATCCTGCTCGAAGCGCAGATCGACGGCGTCGCGGGTGGTGCCCGGAACCTCGCTGACGATGACGTGCTCCTCACCGGCGAGCGCATTGATGAACGTGCTCTTGCCCGTGTTCTGCCTGCCAACGACCGCGACCTTCATCACCGGATCGGTCGGGACCTCATGCGCGCTGTCGCCGAGACGCTCGACGATGAGGTCTTCGAGATTGCCCCGGCCGAAGCGGTGCAATGCCGATACCGCGAGCGGTTCGCCGTAGCCCAAACGCACAAATTCCGCGGAGTCGGGTTCTTTGGTGGCGTCATCTGCTTTGTTGGCGATGAGCACGACGCGATCGTGATGCGGGCGGAGCAGCCGGGCCACCTCGACATCCAGCGGTACCATGCCATCGCGAACATCGACGACGAAGAGGATCAACGACGCGCGGTTGATCGCAAACGCGATCTGCCGTTCGACGTGCTCGGTGAGGTTGTCGTGGTCCTCAATGCCGTATCCGCCGGTATCGACCAACTCGAAGTAGGTGTCGCGCAGCTCGATCAACGCGCTGACGCGGTCGCGCGTCACGCCCGGCGTGGCTTCGACGATGCTGATCTGCTGCCGCGTCAGCCAGTTCAGAATCGAACTCTTGCCGACATTCGGACGACCCACGATGGCTACGACAGGGAGTGACACGGAATCTAGTCCAGGATAGGGAATTCGTTTACGCGCCGGAGGTGGGAACGGACCTCACCTCTGCAACGGTTCTTTGACGCTTGCGAGCAGTTCCTCGCGACTTCGCGGGGTCTCATCCATTTTCGCAGCCAGCGTCATTGTGGCCACTGGCGAACCGGTGACTTGATGCCGGATACTGGCAGCTTCCTGCCCGCCGAGCACCTGGTCGCCGCCGTCGAAACCGACACGCAGCAGCCAATCCGACACCATTGTGTTGGCATGTCGCGGATAGAGCAAACACACCGCGTGCGGCGCGGACAGACCGGGCAAATCAATGAGTTCCGCACGCACGGGAATGGGCAGCGGGTCCGCGTTCGCGAGTTGTCGTAGCGTGCTGAACTGCGTGCCGGCGTGTTCCGCATCGGAATTCACGAAGAGGAGCACATCGTCGCCGGCAAGGTCCGCCACCGTCACGCCGATCAACTCCACCCGGCCCGTGTCGTCCACCCGGTGGATGCGGAAGACCGGTGCGTCGCGGTACGCGTCGATGCTCAACAGCGTCACGACCTCACCGGCCAGGTAACCGACAGCCACACCGTGCGGAACCTGCACCAGGTAGGTGCCGGTATACCGCTGCGGGTCGGGCAAGCGCGGGATGGTGAAGTTGGGGTTCATGATCGGGCGGGCGCTTTTCGATCAGCCGCGTCGCATGGAGACGCGTCGACGTCTTCGTCCGCTCCCTTACAGTCGCGGCTCGGATTGCTCAATCGACCACCAGGCGGACGAAACGACGCTTGCCGCGTTGGAGCACCTGGCCGGTCTTCACCTCGACGATTCTTTGTGGATCGGTCAGTGGTTCACCATCGAGTCGGACGCCGCCTTCTGAAATGAGCCTTCGGGCTTCACTATTCGATTTGGCAAATCCACAATGAACAGCCAGTGCCGTCGTTGTCACTCCGTCCAATGTCATTTGCATCGGGATGCGCAGCTCGTCGATTTCATCCGGCAAACCCGACTTGCCCGCGCCGTGGATGCGGAAGAATTCGTCCGCGGCTTTTGTGGCGGAATCGGCGTCGTGGAAACGCGTGACGATCTGCTTGCCGAGTTCAACCTTGCCATCGCGCGGATGTGTACGCTTTGCATCGCACAGTTCCCCGGCGCGCGTGTCGTCCATGCGCGTGAGCAGCGTGAAGTAGTTGCGCATGAGTTCGTCGGGCACGCTCATCACCTTCGCGAACATTTCGCTCGGGGGGTCGGTGACGCCGATGTAGTTGCCCAGCGACTTGCTCATTTTCTCCTTGCCGTCGGTGCCCACGAGCAGCGGCATGACCATGACGACCTGTGCTTCCTGACCGGCGGCCCGTTGGAAATCGCGGCCCATCAGGTTGTTGAACGTCTGATCGGTCCCGCCGAGTTCGACATCGGCGCGAATCTCGACGCTGTCGCGCGCCTGCATCATGGGGTAAAACAACTCGTGGCAATACACCTCCGCACCCGCCTGCATCCGCTTGGCAAACGTGTCGCGTTCCATCATCCGCGCGACGGTGACCTGCGCAGCCATGCGGATCACGTCCGCGAAGTTCAGCGGGCTGAGCCACGCGCTGTTGTAGTGGATTTCGAGCTTGCTCTCGTCGGTGTCGATGACCTTGCCAGCCTGCGTGAGATACGTGGCTGCGTTCTCCTTCACCTGATCGGGCGTGAGGATCGGGCGGGTCTTCGACTTGCCGCTGGGGTCGCCGATCATCGCGGTGTAGTCGCCGATGATCAGCACCGCCTTGTGCCCGCAATCCTGAAAATCACGGAGCTTTTGCAACACGACGGTGTGGCCGAGTGTGAGATCGGGCGCCGTCGGGTCCATGCCCAGCTTGACGCGCAGCGGTGCGTTCTTCTCTTTCGCACGCGTGAGCTTGCGCGCCAGCTCCTCGCGCGAGTAGGTTGAATCGCTACCGCGCAAAAGGCGTTCCAGTTGTTGTTCGACATCGAGCATGACGGCAAAACCCTCAGAATTCGTTGCGAATCGCGAATGCTAGCGGGCTTGGGGGATATGTTCAACCGGCCGGTGGTGGCGCGAAAACGTCCGAAATCATCGCGGACGGGCGCGTCCTGTCCACGGCTGAGGAGAATCAATTGTAGTGCAGCAGGAGCGTCTCCCAAACGAGCGTCTTGGCGTTGAAGACCGCATGGGCGACGATCGGGCCGACGAGCGAACCCGTATGCACATACATCACACCAAGGATGACGCCAAACAACGCGAGCGCGGGGACGACCTGCGGCTGGGTCGCGTGCGCCAGCCCAAACATGAACCCAGCGACCACCACGCCCCACCGCCGCGATCGCGTCGTCCGGATCAGCCCGGTTTGCAGGATTCCGCGAAAGTACATCTCCTCCGCGATCGGGGTCACCCCAGCCACCCCCGCCCAGAGAAACGCGGGCAGCCACACCGGGCATTGCGGATTTCTCAAGGCCTCGATCACACCGTGCTCGGGAAAGGTGATTTCCGGTTTGAACAACTGCACGATGCGTACGGTGACATACAGCGTCAATTGGCACAGCGCGATGGCTGCGATCGCCCCACCGACGCCGAACAAGACCTGCGACGCGATGCCGCGCCCGCCGCGAACAAACCCGGCTTCAGTGCGCGTTAAGTAACGCCTGCCCACGACGTAGCTGACGACAGCAGCCGCGACGAACGCGAGGTTGTTGGCCACGAGCGCCGCGAGGTCCAGCTTGTCCTCGTCCGCGGCATCGGCTGGTCCTACCTTGCCGAGGTACTGTGCAAGTGCGGGATAGCTCACCAACATCGCGAAGAGAAACGCGAGCACCGGCAGAAAGACTGCCTCTGGAGGTAGCGGCGTATCGTTGGCAAATCCCTCAGGGATCGACGCAAACGGTTTGCCCCGCCAGCGAACCAACGCCGCGATCGTACACGCGACGCCACACGCGATCAGCACGCCGTCCGCCCAGTACAGCGTCTGCTCAATGGCTGCGAGCGCGTGCGACGGATTGCAGCCCGTCGCCGCGCCGACTAGACTCCCAGCACTTTGCCAGCAGGAGAACATCGTGGGCAACATACTGGACCGCATCGTCGCGGACAAACGAGAAGAAGTGGCAGCCGCTAAGGTGGCTGTGCCTCTGGATGACGTTCGCCGGAGGGCGCACGATGCCGATGCGCCGCGCGACTTCTTCGCGGCGCTCGCCGCGCCCGCACCGGCTGGCATTCACCTGATCGCCGAAATCAAACGCCGTTCGCCATCGGCCGGCCTGATCCGCGCGGACTTCGACCCCGTCGCCATCGCGCGCACATACGCGTCCGCCGGGGCGTCAGCCATCAGCGTGCTCACCGACGCCAAGTATTTCGACGGGCAACTCGGATACATCGCAGAGGTGCGCGATGCCGTGTCACTGCCGGTGTTGCGCAAGGATTTCGTGGTGGACGCGTACCAGATTTGGGAGGCGCGGGCCGCCGGAGCGGATGCCGTGCTGCTGATCGCCGAAGTGCTGGGTGCGAAAGGTGTCGCGGAATTGACGCCGGTAATCACCAACTTGGGAATGACAGCCCTGATCGAGGCGTACGATCCCGATCTGTTTCGCTCGGTCGTTGATACGCTGGGCGAACCATTGCCCCAGCGCGTGCTGCTGGGCATCAACAATCGCGACCTCACGGTGCAGCGAACCGACCTAGCAACCACTGAACGACTCGCCAAACTGCTGGCGGACACGTCCAGGCTGGTGACGGAAAGCGGTATCCACACGCGCGCGGACGTTGAGCGCGTACAGGCTGCGGGCGCCCAAGCGATGCTCGTAGGCGAATCGATCATGTGCGCCCCGGACATGGCAGCGCGGATTCGCGAATTGCTCGGCATCACAGATTGACCACTGACAAGCAGAGCTTGTCAGTGCCACCCATCAAGCGCGACTCTCAACTCAACATTTGCATCCCAACTCGTAATTCGCAATTGGTAATTCGTAATAAAAAGCGCCCCGTCGTCGCGGCGAGCGACGACGGGGCGCTTGATTGTGCCGGTAATGGTTCTTGACGCCGCGGCGATCGGCGCCCGTCGAGCCTACCGGCTATCCGCCGAGCAGCGACAGCACGTTCTGTTGCTGCGCGTTTGCGATGGAGAGCACGCTGGTACCCGCCTGCACGAGAATCTGTGCACGCGTCAACTCCGTCGTTTCCTTCGCGAAGTCGGTATCGCGAATGACCGACTCGGATGACGTCAGGTTCTCCGACGTGATCTGCAACTGCGTGATGTTCGGCCTGAGGTTGTTGCGCTCGAATGCGCCCAGACGACCACGCAACGATGCAACCTGCGTGATGACCGCGTCAACAATGTCGGAGGCGTGGTCAAAGTTGCCAGTCTTGAGCGCGTAGTCCTGCCCGCTACCAAGCTGCGACAGGAAGCCGATGTTGCGGTTGCCCAGCTTGTTCGCCTGCATCGCCGGCACGCCCACGTTGAGCTGCTGGTTGGTATTCACCCGCGGTCCAAGCTGGAAGAGCGAACCGCCACCGGTGATTGCGAACGAAGTGGAGCCCACACCCAAAGCCGGATCGAGCAGGATGTCGAGCTTGGCCTGCGCGTTCCGCAGCGATAGCTTCAGCCCGTCGGAGATGGTCGCGGCGCCGTTGATGAACGCGACAGCGTCGTGGCCCTCGATGCGACTTCCGTTCGCGACGTTGTTGCCGCTGATGTCGGTCAATGGCAACGCCGCGCTTCCCTCGAGCGTTGTGATACTGACGAACTCGCGACTCCCGTAACCGCTGCTCAGGATACGCATGCCCTGCGACGGATCGGTGGCGCTGACCATCTCGGCTTCCAGACCGGTGGCTTCGCCCTGGTTGTTGATCGCGTCGACCATGTCGTTGACGGTGGTGTTCGCGGGGAAGTTGAGCGTGATAATGCCCTTGGGACCCTGAAGATCAATCGCGACGGCACTGGCGCCCAACGCGGCTGCTCCGTATACAACTTCCGCCTGCAACGGCGCGGATGCGACCGCGACATTCACCGGAACGAAATCGGCGCGTCCGAAGTTGGCCGCCACGACCTGCACGTTGGCCAGCGAGTTGTAATCGATACCGCTGGTGACGTAGTCGAGCGAACCGTCCAGCAGCTTTCTGCCGGCGAAGGTCGTGGTGTTCGCGATACGCGAGATCGCCTCGATGGCTTCGTCGATCTGCAACTGGTTGGCGTCAACTTCCTCGTCGCTGAACGCGCCACGGTTGGCCGCTTCGACGACGAGTGCCTGGATGTCGGTGAGCAGATTGTTCACCTCGTTGATCGCGCCTTCGGTCGTGGCGATGACGTTGATCGCACGCTCGGAGTTGTCGATCGCCTGGGAAACAGCCGCGATTTCCGAGCGCAGACGTTCGGATACGATCAGACCCGCCGGGTCGTCGGCACCGCGATTGATCTGCAAACCGCTCGACAAACGCTGCAACGAGGTGGACAAGTCGCGCTGCGATACGGCGAGCTGACGCTGTGACACAACTGCCGGTATGTTGTTGGTAATTCTACTCATGAGCAATCCTCCTTGATTGCAACGTACCGCCCCATTCCTGTTTCTTGCGGCACGCTATTCGAGACGATGCGCACCTTAGCGCAGCGCCGGAAATCCTTTCTTGACTTCTGAAACATCGCCGATTTCTTCAGGTCGCAAACCAGCGGCCTGGTGATTTTCCATCTTGATTGCGTCGTAAACTTCTTTTCGGTGTACGGGTATGGTGGTCGGGGCGTCGATCCCCAAGCGCACCTTATCGCCACGAATGTCCACCACGGTGATCTGAATGTCGTCACCAATGATGATGGACTCGTCGCGGGTCCTCGAAAGCACCAACATCCTCGGCTCCTTCCTCGGCCATGCCGATGCGTGCGAAAAGCAGGGCGAACAGCTGAAGGCGGTTGTCGAAACGATGAACAAGCGACCTTGTCGGTCACGATCGCCAAAATCCGGGATCACTCATCGTTTGCCATTCCGCGTTCATCCTTGACAGGTTCAACCCTGCGTCAGGCGCTGCGCCAAAGTCGCGCAGCGCGCCCAGCTCAAGACTTTGATTTCGCTTAGCCGGTCGCACTCATCGCCGGCTGCTTCGCCGGGATGCGCATCAACGGATGACGCGTCGAGTAGCGACGATCGCTGAGCACGAGCTGCCGGGCTTCCCGCGTATCGACGTTCACCACCAGCGGTCCCTGCAAGTTGCCGGTGAGCAGGTCTTCGACCTTGTTGACGATGACGAACACCTGCGCGTTATCCAGCTTGTCGATTCCGAGCTGCTCCAGCTCCTCGGCTTTGATCGGCGCGTGATACTCCGCCACGAACAGTCGCGGGTCGCACACGACGAACGCGAGTTCGGGCCGATCCACCGCTTGCAGCCAGTAGAAACCGCTGCCTTCACCGGTTTGGATCAGCGCGTAGCGCTGTTCGTTGGGAAAACCGAGTACCCCGTGCTCGAAGTTGATCAGCTTTTCGCCGTCCACTTCCAGCGCGCCGAAGCGCGAAGTCTGAATGATCATCGCGTTACTCCTTGACAACCTGTCCTCATAAAGTCGATCCGCGGCAGCGTCGGACGCACGTGCATCCGAAAACAGTCTCCCTCCCGCCAAGCGGGCGCTTCACCGCTCACGAATCAGTCGGCGCGTCCTTGCGCCGACCACTCCGCCTCTCCAACACGGAGCAACCCTGAATCACGCAATCGGTCCGGTTGTCCTGAACCCAATGCGTGTACGTTTGTGACTTCCCCCATCCAACGCCTCATCCCCACCGTTCACTCAACCGGCTGCTATCCCAGGAAATCCAGCAGCGACGTGTTGAGCAACTGCGATCCAGTCAGCAGCGACGCCTGCAATGCGGTCTGCGCCTGCTGGAATTTGGTCACCGCTTCCGTGTAATCCAGATCCTGCACCTCGCTGAGCAGTTCCTGTGTCGCGAAGACCGCGTTTTCCGTCTGCGTCAGCCGATCCTGCATCGCCGCTGCCCGCGCACCGACGATGCCGCGCGCCTTGCTGAACTGCTCCAAGTGCGTGTTGATATCTTCCGCCGCAATGCTCATTCCCTGCGAATCATCGCTGCGCATCGCCTGCTCGAGGTCGTATAACGCGGTGAGCAAACCGTTCGCGCGTGCGCCGTTCACGTCGTCGCCGACCAACTCGGTGCTCGCGTTCGACGCGAACTTGTTGAACAGCCCCAGGTCGTCGATCGCGAAAGAATTGTTCAGACGCGACACGCTCAACGTCCCCGCGCCGCCCGTCGCGTCGGCCATGCGAATCCCGTTCCCGGTATCCGTAAGCTCTGCCGTGACCGCGACACCGGCATTGGCGGCTGCTGTGTTGATGGCGTCGAGCACATCCGTGATCGTGTTCGCCCCGTCGAGATTCACGTCGAATGTGCTTCCGTCCTTGGCGGTGATCCGCATGTCGGTCTCGCCCGCGACCGTGCGCACACCCTGTCCGTTGTTGAGTTCCGCAAGCGACGAACCATCGTGGAACGAACGGATGCCCAATGCCGTCGCAGCGGTTCCACCGTTCTCGCCGATGGTCATCGTCGTGCCCGACACCGTGTTGATTACGTTGATGCCTGTGCCCGATTCGTTGATCTCCGCGCGGGCGTAGAGACCCGCGTTGTTGATCGCGTTGAGCACATCCTGCACCGTCTGGGCCGTGCTGAGGTCGACTGTCTGGCTCAACTCGCCGTTGCTGATGATCAAACCCGCGGACAAGTCCAAACCCAATCCGCCGGCAAGATCAGAGATCAGCGTGGTACGCGTGAGCGCGGGTCCAAGATCCGCGCCCGCGATGACCGCGTTCGTCGCCGTGCTCGCGACAATGCCCAAGTCGCTCGCCGTCGTTCCCGTGCTGACGTTGCGCACGATGATCGCGGGTCCGCCGGGCGTGATGCTGATGCCCGTGTCGGTGACAGCCGCAGTGAAGCTCGCGCCGGCGTCGGTCGCGGCTGCGTTGATTTTATCGACCACGTCGCCGATCGTGTCCGCGCCCGTCAGATTGATCGTGACCGGAGCGGAACCGTCCTCAACGATCTCAAACGTCCCAAGACGCACGCCCTGATTCGTCGCACCGGTCAGGTCTTCGAGGCGCGTGTCCGCGGTCAATCGCGGATCGAGATCGGCGAAGCCCTGCACGCTGCTCGACAGCGCACCGAAGATCAGGTCGCCACCGGCATTGATTTCCTTCAACTCGTTCACATCGGTACGCGTGAAAATGTCGCCGGTGTCTCCGAGAAACGCGGCGCCATTGAGCGCGTTCACGAACGGCTGGGTGTCCGTCTTGCGACCGGCGAACAGGTAGCGACCTTCAAATGTGCGGTTGCCCACGGCGATGAGCTGTTCGCGAATCGACGCAACGACTTCAGCCGCCGCAGCCCGTTCGTCGGCGCTCGAAAGCGTTCCGATGTGCGCGCTCGCGATCGAATGCGCTTCGTTGACCAGGTCGTTTGCCTCCGCCATCGCGGAGTCAGCCGCGTCGAGCACGTTTCCACCGTGGCGAATGTTGGTGAGCAACTGGTCCTGCTGCTCAAGAATCTCGGTGAGGTTCAGCGCGCGGGCTGCCCGACCCGGATCATCGCTCGGCGCCAGGAACTGCCGGCCCGACGAGATGCGATTCTGTTCCGTGAACAAACTCAGCGTGCTCTGACGCAGCGTGGACAGCAGCGTATCCGTCCGCAGCGTGTTGCTCACGCGATTCACGTTGATCGATTGAATGGCCATGGTTTTCCACTAGCTGGCCAGCGCCAGCATCTCCTGCATCATGTCGTCAACGGTGCTCACGAAACGTGCCGCGCCCTGAAAAGCACGCTCGAAACGCAGCAGGTCGATCGCCTCCTCATCGAGACTCACGCCGCTGACACTCTCGCGCTGGGCCGACAGCGACGCGGTCACCGCGTCCGCCGCCTCCAGCTTGTTCTTGGCTGCATTGCCCGCAGACGCGACGCGATTGGCGATTTCGTTGTAGCCCTGAAGCAGCGACGTGCCGTCAAGCGAGTCAGCCGCGGCGCTCAGCGCACCGGCCATGCGACCCGCGTTGATTCCGTCGCCCGTGCGGTCCTGCGTGGCAGCCGCCAAGAGGCCCGAATCGTTCCGCAAATCCTCGCGAACGGCGATGTCGGCTGCTCCCGATCCGGTGAAAAACGTGTTGATGCCCAGACCCGCGAGCGTCTTTGACGAGTCCGCGCGAAATTGCTGGCCGTCATGCCCGAAGGAGAACGAGAAACCTGCGTCGGCTTCCAGGCTCAAGCGCTGATCCGGCGTGATGCTCGCGGTGACACCACCGACCTGGGCGTTGATGGCCGCGACCAGATCTTCGAGCGACGTGTCGTCATCGTTCGCGCCGTCGAGGTCAATGTCGATGCGATACGCAACCGGTGTACCCGTCGCATCGTCCGCAACAGTGATGTAGAAGCTGCCATCGACGGGCGGATTACGCAGCCCGGCGTCCACGCCGTTGAGCGCCGCCGACGTGTCCGCGACCGCTTCCGTTGAAACGACCGAACGCAGCCGCGTCAGCCCCTGACCGTCGGCGTGTAGCGAGTTCACCTCAGTGATGATCGCCTGTGCGAGTTCGTCGAGATCGCCCATGCGGGCGTAGGCGTGTTCGTCGCGTGCGAGTACGAGGCCTTCGACGATCCCACCCGCGATATTCACGCGTGTGTCGGTGTCCGCGAAACGCACGTTCGTGCGGATGAACTCGCCGTCGACTTCGTCTTCGGTCGTGAGCCCGCGCGACGACCCGCCCTGCACCAGCGGTTCGCTACCAATGTAGACGTTGATCGAACCGTTCGGCTGCTCGCGCACGAGCACGTCAAACGTCTCGCTCAGTTCACGCAGCGCGGCGTCGCGGCGATCGCGAAGTGCATTCGCCTGGCCGCGACTTCCCGCTTCGAGCGCCGAGATTTCCGAGTTGAGGTCCGCGATTTCCGTCGCGAGGCGGTCGCCATCCTGTGCAGCCGTGCGAATCTGCTCGTTCAAATCGAGACCCAATTCGAACAGGTCGCCGCGTGCGCCCTGCAAGCTGCCCGCGAGCGATTCGCCGAGCGAAACCGCGACCGCGCGAATCGCGAGATCATCCGGTGCGTTCTGCACGTCGCTGAGCGAGTTGAAGAATCCCGTCATCGAACTGCTGATGCCCGCGCCCGAGAGGTCGTCAAAAAACGCTTCGACGCGCGCGACGGCTTGGCTTTCAGCAGCCGCGGAGTGCAGATCGCCGGTGGCTGCACGGAGGCGGTTCTCAATGCCTTCGTCAACGTGGCGTTTGATGCCGGAAAGGGTCACGCCCGCACCGGGCTGAAGACCCGGGCCAAGCGTCGTGCCCATAACGGCGGAGAGCTGCGCACTTTGACGCGTGTAGTCCGCGTTGCCCGAGTTGGTGACGTTGTTACCAACGATCTGGAGCGCGCTCTGATAACTGATCAGCGCGTTGCGTCCGGTTTCAAGTGATGAGGTCAGCAGTCCCATGGCATCCTATCCGACTGGTCCTGTCGCTCCTGAAATCAGCCGACCGCATCAAAGATGCGTTCGCCGACACCCGTGTACGTTTGGCCCGAATGGCCGTATCCCAGAGACGCCGTCATCCCCGACGTCATCGATTGAAACGCGAGCTTCATGTGGCGCAGCACGTTTTGCGCGATGAGCTGCGCCACGTGGTTGCGTTGCGCGACTTCCGTCGTCACGTCCTTGAGCGCTGCCGCGGCTTTGCGAATTCGCGCGCCTCCCGTGGAACCGATGCGGTCCGCCAACTGACTGGCGCTCATGCGCCGAGCAGCCGGTGCGCCCACGCCGTAACCGCGTGCGATGTTGATGGTCAGTTGCCGGCGAAGGTCTTCGCGTTCACTCATGTGTCGCACGATCGCCTGCTCCTTGAGCGTCGCGTCGCGAATCGCCTCGGGATCACCGCTGCGCATCGCAGCGATCTTTGACTCCACCGCGACCAGCAACTCGCGCTGCCCCACCGCCAACTCGTCGAGCAGACCCACCAACGTGTCCACCCGCCTGTCCTGTGCCACTGCCGTCGTCATGCTGCAATCTCCCCTACGGCCGGCGTCGTCATCGCCGCTTCTCTCTCGCTGTCTCCTCCATGCGGCACGCATCTGATCGCGATAGGCTGCGACTGCTTCCGCGCGACGCTCAAAAACGCTTCACCAGTGCGTCCGTCAGTTCGTTGTCGCCCGACGCCTGGCGCGCGACGCGAGCACCGGATCGCTGGCCGCGAAAGACTTTTCTGCCGCGACCACCGTGGCTGCACTCACCCTTCAACGCGTTGTCGCGAAGCTGACGGTGCAGCGTTCCTTGCAGAACACTTCACCGACGAGTTTCTATGGCTTCACGTAGTTCGCCGCGTGCTCCGCGCTCAATGCCTGGAAAGTGCCTGTCGCGTTCGCGTTGACCAACATGTCTGTATTCAGCCGCTCACCGGGCTTAGTCCTCGAAGATCAACTTGGCGTGCAGCTTGCCGAGTTCGTGAATCTGGTCATCAGGATTTCGATGCGGCTTTCGATCGCGACGTTCAGCGGTTTCAACGCTTCAGCTTAGATCGCCGACGCGTGCTGCCCGCGTGACTCGGATCGATCGCGACGAATGCAAGCCTGACGGAAGCTGACCAACCGCGGTGTCAATGGCGATCCGCGCGACCGTAATCGTCAGCCCTTCTGCGATATGCCGATGACCGGGCTGATCTCGCGCTGCCGGACACCACGATCGTGCTGCTGCGACGATCGACGATGACCCGCGCTTCGGCTTCGGGCACGGTAGCGCGCGCCATCTCGACTTCTGCGAATCCAACTTCGCCACATTCTTTAGCTCTTCCGGCAGAAGCACGACGACGTTTGGGGTCCATATCGCTTCCGCGACGTGATCAACTCGCCGACGCGCTAGCCTCATTCACCTGCGTGATGATTTTCCTGCACCATCGCCCAGCTCGCTGCGCTCGTCGTCCACCACCAGCGTGATGTAGCGTTCGTCCGGTGCAATCCACCGAACCGAAGGAAGCTCCCTGGCTCGCGCTGTAGTTGAGCAGGATGTCCTGTTCAACGGTCGCGCTGCTGCGAATCGTCGCCAGCCGTCAGGTCGTTCTCGCCGAGCACTTGCGGCGCGCCTGACGCGAACGCGAACACCTGCTGCACAGCCTGGTCGTGGTAGAGCAACGGCGCCACCAGCAACCTGTTGCCTTTCGAGGCTCTCGTCGCCGCTGAAAGCGGTGACCTTCACATCCAGGCGATCACCTTCACGCGCGCCAACTCCGGCATCGGTCGCTTCGAGCAGGACGATCGCGACGTTTTCGCTGCCGCCGAGTTCGTCGATCGATGCCACTCGGATTCGAAAACCGCTTCAGGCCGCCGCCAACGGTCGCATGCTTGGCAAATTGTCGCCATCGCCGGTCCTGCTCAGGCCGGTGACCAGCCCCGATGCCCACCAGCGTGCTGACGCGTTCACCCTGACCTTGGTCACGTCGCCGACGCGTGCCTGGCAGTACGCCGGATTCCGGCGCGCCTCGCCCGCGATCAGCAGCACCGTGGCGGCGACGATCGCGCCGCCCACAGGGAATTTCACAAACGCCTTTCATCCCAGTTCCTTTATCCAGGGGACCGCGGGTCAGCTATAGCGGCCTGATCCAGTCGTAAATCGTTCCAATCCAACCGGGCCGCGGAGTTGCGGAGCTGCCCCTGGTCACAATGTCGATGTCGAGGTTGCTCACCTGCGTGCTCAGCACGGTGTTGTCCGGGTGATGTCGATGCTGCGACACGTCCCACGGGGTCGTCGCTGCTCGTCGTCGTGGTGCTCGAACGCGCCTCGACCACCAGATTGCCGCTGGGCTTCACGTCGATGATCTTGCCGGTGATGCGTGGTCAGGCGGTCTTCATACCGGACTCGCGTCGTTACGCTGATTGAACGCCGCTGTAGCCGATGTTGGGTTTTCCGCGACGAAACGGCGTTGTTCCGACTTCCACCGCCGGTGAACTCTTGATGAACGCTTCGAGTCTGGTTGGTCAGGTTCGACTGTCGGGCGCGCGTTGGCTTTGCTGTCGGCTTCTTCGTACTGCGTCTGCACGCGAACGACGATCGTGACTGGATCGTTCACCTTGAACTTCCGCGGCTCCTGCCCTTCACCGCGATCAGCGAGTTGTTCTCTCACCGTCGGTTAAATTTTCACTTCCGGCACTCGCGACTGGATCGTCATTGACCCGCGTGTGCTGTTTGCTTTCGATCGACGACGACTGCGCTTATCGCAGGCATTGCTGCGACCAGCATCGCCAGCATCGCGATCGTTCGGATTTCGCTGCGACCCGCATTATTCCTCGCCTCCCATCGCGGCTGCCCTGCCGTTGATCTGGCACGCGACCCGGTCCCGTGACCGTCGCGTTGGTGCTGACGCGAATGCCCGTCACCGCGCAAGCGCCACGATTTCGCCCATCGTGCCGTCCGCAGCGCCTGAGCAGCTGCAACGATGCTCACGCCACCAACATCTGAACAATATCCACAAGCTGGTCGCGCTTCAGAGCGGTACCGACTCCAGATCCTGCCCGCGAACCCGCGCCGATCGGGATGTAACGCTTTCGCGTTGCCCAATCACCGTTTCCGATCGCTCGCCCCCACCAGTTCAGCTGCGCTCAAACGCCATCTCGACGACGCGAACATCCGTCGCGTCGAGACTCCGCCGACATTGATCGGCCGAACTGCGACCAGCACTGGCTGATCATGCTGACGTCGGTTTATATGGGATTTGCCGAACCGCCTGTCTTCCTCGAATACCGTGACGTTCAGCCCTTACCATGCCCATGGCGTTGCTCGACGCGCTCGATGCGGGAAACGAATTGCGGTTCCGCAAGGTCGAGGGCGGCTGCATCTGCTCTGCCGTAAGCGCAGTTGCACGCAGCGCCCGGTCGCGGTGTGTCTCGCTCTGGAAGTACTGGTCGATGATGTCGCAGGGTGCGGCATTCGCCGCCGGCAACTTCTCGCAGCTTATGCCGCGACGGGCAACCGGTGCGACCTGCGTCGCTTTCGCCACCGCATTCACCGCCGCGTATCTCGCACAGGTGGCTGCGCCCCTTCACGATCAGCGCTCTGAGATTGACGCCCTGGTCCGCGAGCGTTCGCCGCACCCGAACCGGTGTACACCATCGACCTGCCCGGAACAGGTGCGACCGCGATGACGAGTTCGTTCAGCGTGCTCGCCTGTCGGCGCCGAAATCCTTCACAGGCGACAGAGATCGCTGAGTCGCATCGTCACCCGTGGCGACCCGCCTGCCAGAGTTCGATCGTAGCCCGCGTTTACGCGCCGGTGAGAACCAGCACTGCTGCGAGCGTCGTGGATCCGCTGTACCATCTTGTCGCAGTCTCTTGCGTTGCATCATTCGCATCCTGCGTTTGGGTCAATCGTGCGTTGCTATTCACGGCCTTCACTTTACTGGCGACTAGGAAGCTCCTCAGGTTCGACACCACTGGAGCGATTGCTCAGCCGCATCGGATCGCCTGGCTGTTCATTTCGAACGAGCGTTGCGTGGTGATCAGCGAGATCAACTTCGCGCACCGATCGACGTTGCTCATTTCGAGCTGCCCGGCGCGATCGCCCTGAGTCCGTCGAGCTGCGGAGGGCTGGTGATCGCAAGCGCCCGGACGTCGGTATCGAGATAGAGATTTCCACCAAGCGTTGAGGCTCTTCCGATTCACGAAGCGGGCGAGTTCGATCTGGCCCACCTGCGGAAAGCTGCTGCTGACCTGGCTGGCGTACGCTGACTTCACTGTTGCGGGCGATGGCGATCCGGTCGCGTCGGGTGGAATGCTGATCGGCGGTTCGAGACGGGGACCGGGCGCTCGTGCCCAACACACGAGCTGCCCTTCGGCGCGCGTTCACCGTAGTTGCTGCGGGGTGAAGGCGGTTACCGACCGCCGTCGTAGTTCAGCACTTGGAAAACCCAGGCCCCTGATGAGCATATGTCGAGCGGGTTGTCGGTCGGATCGACCGGCCCTGCTCCATGTCGAGCTTCGCGTGCCCGCGATTCACGCCCAGACCCACCTGGATACCGTGATCGGCTGGTCGTCGACGTTCGGCAGACCTGGCTCGCGCTTCGTCTGGTACAGCAGGTCTCGGAAGTTCACGCGGCTGCGTTTGAAACCCGTCGTGTTGATGTTCGATAGGTTGTTCGCCGTCACGTCGAGGCTTGGTGTCGAGTGCCTGCATGCCTGTCACCGCGGACGCGTAGTGCCATAATCGCCATCAATCTTCCTTCTCGTGCGGACCTCCCCTGTCCGACACGTTTACTTCAGCCTGTTTATTTGCGTTAGCCGATGCGTCCGACGCGTGATTGCCGCCCTGAGCGTTCATCCCGTACCAACAATTGCGCTCCAATCTATACGCCCGGGACACTTCGATCATGTCCACCAGACCCGTCACCGAGTCGACCGTCGAGCGTTCGATAAACCCGCTGTGTACCTGCGCGGTCGACGCAGTCTGCTGCGACGCGCCGGTGTCCTCGAACAGATCGTTGCCGCTCTTGCGCAACGTGTTGGGATCTTCAAAGTCCGTCAGGCCGATTTGCGCGACCTTCTCGTTGTTCTGCGAAATGCTGCCGTCAAGCCCGATCGTCGGTTCGCCCTGCGTGCGATCGAGCACGATCGGCTGGCCTGCGGTATCGAGTACCGCATAACGGCCGTCGCCCGCGACCATCTTCAGCGTACCGTCGATGTCGAGCGTCATGCGGCCATCGCGCGTGTAGCGCGTATTCGTTCCGTCCGAAACCGTGAGGAAACCTTCGCCCGAAAGTGCGACGTCGAGGTTCCTGCCGGTTTCCTCAAGCCCCCCCTGCGCGAAACTCGTGTACGTCGGTCGCGACCACGGCCCGCCGGTGAGCGAATCAAGCATGCCATTCGAGAACGCCCCCATCGCCGGGTTGCTCTCGCTCTCCATGCGACGCTCCTGAACCACTGACAGGTTGCGTTTGAAGCCCGCGGTATCGACGTTCGCCAGGTTGTTGGCCATGACGGCTTGGCGATACTCGTTCACCTGCATGCCGCCCGCGCTCAGCCAGAGTCCGTAGCTCATCGCACGTCCCCCCGCAGCGTCGCGTTCGACGACATCGCACCGGCGTGCGCGACGAGGTCAGCCGCGTGCTCCGCGCCGCGATCAGCGGCCAACTCGTCAGCCGCAGTGCGAACCAGGGCACCGAGCGTCACCCAGTTCATCCCCGGCGCATCCACAAGCCGGGCACCCAGCGAGCGGTCGTCCGCAATCAAGTTCTGTGCATCGTGCAACACTTGGAGCCTCCCCGGGGTCCTGCCACCAAGGCAGACCCGCGTGCAACACCCCTATGCCACGCCCCGTGCCAAACCCGGAAAGAAGTCGCGCAGCAGGCGAGAACGTCGCTCATAACCTGCTTATTTACAATGGGTTACAGATTATTGAATTGCAACGTGGACAGGCAGGGACGCTGGCAGGCAAAGTCACGAAACGCGCAATTTGCGCCCGGCCAACGGCAACAACTGCCGGTTCAAAGGCGGGAATGCCAAATCCGAGCCGCGACTGTGAGGGAGCGGGCAATAGTGCAGAGCGCAGAATTCAGAGTGCAGAGCTGAACGGCAGGGGCTGGGTGGCACGGACAAGGATGCAAACCGCACCATCTAATCAAGTATGCTGAGCGAAGGTCCCGACCAGTTGGCAGAAAGAATCGCCGCGGGCTTCGTAGTTCACGAACGCGTCGTAGCTCGGGCAGGCCGGCGAGAAGAGTACGACGTCGCCACGATGGGCGACATCCTGCGCGAAGCCCACCGCCTCCGGCACGCCGCGCGTCAGGTGTACCGTCAGAGCGGCTCCGCGAACCTCAACCGTTCGCAACAGCGACGCCAGCCGCGGCCCGGCATCGCCGAAACAGATCGCACAGCGCACACGTTCCCAACGCGCGTCGACGATGCGATCCAACTCCTCACCGATATCCTTACCGCCGCAGAGCACGACCACCGGCTCGTCGAACGCAGCCAGGGCAGTCGCCACCGCGTCAGCCGATGTGGACTTCGAATCGTTGTAGTACCGCACGCCGCCCTGCTCGCCCACGAACTGAAGGCGATGCGGCAGACCGGTATATTCCGCGAGCCCCTTACGCGCGACCGCGTCGCTCACGCCGACGCTCTTGGCAAGCTGTGCAGCCATGTGTGCGTTGGCTTGATTGTGCGCCCCGGGCACGCGCAGGTCGTAGGTTTGATTGCGATAAACCGCATCGACCAGTTCCGCGTTGCGATCCATCAACACTTCGCCGACGCGCGCGACCACGGCAGAATCGTCCGTGCCCAAGACCACGCTGCCGCCCGCGCGCACCGCACGCACGAGATTCAGCTTCGCATCGAGATACGCCTCAAATGTACCGTGACGTTCGAGATGGTGCGGCCGCGCGTTGGTCAGGCCAGCCGTCGCAATCTCGAACTTGGCGTCGGCCAAGGCATCGAGCTGAAAACTGGACAGTTCGAGCACGACGATATCACTCGCCGTCAGTTCATCAACCCGATCGAGCAACGACGCGCCGATGTTCCCACCGAGCAGCGCCAGCTTCGCCCCCGTCTCGGCAAGCGCTTCCGGATGCGCGAGGATCGCGTGTGTCATGGCACACGTCGTACTTTTCCCAATGGTGCCGGTCACGCCGACGATCCGCGCGCGACACCGCTCCAGGAACAGCCCCATCTCCGTCGTCCACGGCACGCCGCGACCGACCGCCGACGCGAAAAACTCGCTGCGCGCACGGTCAACGGCAGGACTCACGACGAGCAAATCGGCATCCGCCAAGTCGCTTTCATCGTGTGAACCCAGTCGAAACGAAACAGGCAGATCGGCAAGCTTGTCGAGCGAACCGCGCAGCGTCGACTCATCAGCCTGGTCGGTCACCAGCACGTTCGCGCCGCGTTCCGCGAGAAACCGCGTCACGCCCACGCCCCCACCGAACCGCCCAAGGCCCATCACCACCACGCGTTTACCGCGCAACCACTTGTCCGAGAAACCGTTCGTCATCGCTGACCTCACAAGGTCGCCGCAGTTCTATTTGTGGTGCAGGCATCCTGCCTGTATTGGCCAATCACCAAGACGCCCACTTGTGAATCGTCCGCTCCCTTACGGTCGCGGCTCGGATGTGCACTCACTTTGCTGACCCGACCTGCGCGAGTGATCCGACCAAATCCTCGCACGCATGGCGCACCGCCACGTCCCAATCGTCCGCAGCCTGCTGCGCGTACTCGGTTTTCTCGTATGCGAAGATGACACCGCGTGACGAATTCACCAGCGCCCCACCACCATCGGCACGGAAACACGCAGCCACCTGCTCAATGCCGCGTCCCTGCGCACCGAAACCGGGAACAAGGAAAACCGAATCCGGAAGCAACCCGCGCAGCTCGCGTGCACGCGACACGTCACCCGGAGCGACAACCGCACCCACCGCGCTCATGCCACATTTCCCCATCATTCCGTCCGCGTGCGACCAGTCGTTCACCAGCTCAGCCATCCGCGCAGCCACGTTCGACCCGCTCGACAACTCGACGTGCTGCAACTCATCGGCAGACGCGTTGCTCGTGTGCACCAGCACGAAGATGCCCTTGCCCTGGGCGCGGCACACTTCCATGAATGGGGAAATCCCATCACTGCCGAGGTACCCGCTCAGCGTCACCGCGTCCGGTCCCGGACCGGCATCGCTGTCGGCAAGTTGTGCCCGGGCGTAAGCCATGCTGGTGTGCCCGATGTCGCCGCGTTTCACGTCACCGATCACAATCACGCCCAACTCTCGCGCTCGCGCGACCAGTTCGAAATACAATTCGACCCCCGGCCCGCGATAAGGCTCGAAGAACGCAATGTTGATCTTGACCACCGGCACCAAATCAGCCACCGCCGCCAGCACGCGATGTCCGAACACGCGAAAGGCTCCCACCGCGTCGTGCTGGGCGAACTCCGCCCGCAGCGACGCGGGCAGATTCCCATACACCGGATCCAGCCCGACGCAGGCAGCCGTTCCCTTTTTCGCAATCGCGGCGGACAACCGATCAGCAAAATGTTGCGACATGATTCCCTTCCATGGCCAAGACGATTTCGACGACCGGCATCGTAAAGGTCCCCGCGTACGCGAGCAATCGCAATCGCCTGATTCGTGCAGCAATCAAGGGTGGCACGGTCTCGCGCAGCGAGGCCGTGATACGATCTGTGAAGATTCCATGGCCTGACTTCGTCAGACCATGCCACCCCGCGTCGTCACAAATGGGCACGCCTCAAACAAGCGAGCCCGCTTGACAGTCTCATGGCCGCTCGGGAACAATCACCGTCAATGGCCAAGAAGGACAAAGGCAAGGGCAAGAGTCACAAGCACGGCGAGAAGGTGCGCGTCGCATTCCGGCGCAACCGCGCCAAGCCCGCGCGCACCAAGGATTGGACGCATCTCGAAGGCCCCAACGAAGACCAAGCCGATGCCCTGCCCCACGTCGAAAGCGTCGTCGCCAAGGGCGACCTCTCCCGAAAACGCACGATCATTCATCAGAATCCCGCCGACGCCAAGGGCGATCGCGACGGCGTCGTCGTGGCCATGCGCGGGCTCATCGCCGAGGTTGACGACGGCGAGCGTGTCTGGCCGTGCACCGTGCGCCGCATCCTTCGCACGCGCAAGATCGCTGAACGCAACCCCGTCACCGTGGGTGATCGCGTGCGTTTCAGCACCGAGGGCGTCGCGGAAGGCGTCGTCAGCGAAGGGGTCATCGAGACCGTGGCTGATCGGCACGGCGTGATCACACGCGTCGCGGGTCGTCGCATGCACGTTGTGGCTGCAAATGTTGATCAGGCGATCATCGTTGCGTCCGTCGGCATCCCGGCACTCAAGGCGCACCTCATCGACCGCTACATTGTCGCCACGCTGCACGGCGAAGTCACGCCAATCATCTGCATTAACAAAACCGACGTCGACGAGACGGATGAAGCCGCTCCGGTTCTCGCGCTCTATCGCGACCTGGGATATCGCGCGCTGGCGACGAGCACGGTCAACGGCGCGGGCATCGACGAATTGCGCGAACTGTTGCACGGCAAATGCACTGCCGTCGCGGGTCAAAGCGGTGTGGGCAAGAGTTCGCTGCTCAATGCCGTCGATCCCAACCTCAACCTCCGCGTCGGTGAGGTCATCGAGGAAACGCTCAAGGGCCGACATACCACGACGACGGCACAGCTTCTGCCGGTGAGCGGTGGCGGCTACGTCGTGGACACGCCAGGCGTGAAATCCTTCGACCTGTCTGCCGTTCCGCTCGGTGAGATTGAGGCGCACTTCGTCGAGTTCGGCGAGCACATCCCGAATTGCCGCTTCGCCGACTGCACGCACACTCACGAGACCAACTGTGCGATCAAACAAGCCGTAGACGAAGGCAATATCACCGAACAACGCTACGACAGCTACGTGCGCATGCTCCAGGAACGCATGGCATAGATTTCCGCGCAACGGGTGGCACGGACAAGCTCAGCTTGCCCGTGGGTAATAGCACAACAGATGCTC
Organism: Phycisphaerales bacterium; assembly: GCA_020639095.1. Lineage (GTDB taxonomy): Bacteria > Planctomycetota > Phycisphaerae > UBA1845 > UBA1845 > JACKHG01. The sequence goes on from JACKHH010000008.1 coordinate 89,711, forward strand.
CGCATTGAGCAACGCAACCAGCACGACATCTCCAATCGACAGGCACCTGGAATCGAAACGACTCAACACACCACCACTGACAAGCAAAGCTTGTCAGTGCCACCCGGGCCCATCCTGCCTTCTTAACTCTGCATTCTGCATTCTGCACTCCGCACTCTGCACTCGTGGTCCCCTATTTGCCCTCCCGTTGAATCGCAAACAACTCCGTCACAATTCCATGATACTTGTCCGTCTTCCCCAGGTGCTTCATGCCGACGCGGCGGCAGACGTTCATGGAACGCGTGTTTGTCGACAGCGTAATCGCGTAGATCACGTCCAGTCCGAGCTTGGCAAAACCGTAAGCGATCGCGGCTTGGCCTGCTTCCGTGGCGTAGCCTTTGCCCCAGGCGAAACGGCCCAGGTGCCAACCGACCTCAATCTCGCTGCACTCCGGAAGCGGTTTGAGCACGATGCTGCCCACCAGCGCCCCGCCATCCTTCTCAAAGAGCGGCCAAATGCCGCAGCCTGCGGGGAACGTCGCGTTGCGTTCGACGTACTCCTGAATCCACTGGCGTGCCCCGGCTTCATCGGGAACCGGCTCGCGGTGCAGCATCCGCGTCACCTCCGCATCGCCGTAGATCGCCAGCGCCTGCGGCGCCAGCTCCACGCGCCAAATCCCCGCCACCAGTCGTGGCATCTCAAATCCCGGCCCGTCCATCATATCCTCCCAACTCGCCAAAAAGTCGCTCGTCAACCTTTTGCAAATCCCAACGGCATAACCCTGGACATCCCACCCGAAATCCGCATTGTACATAATTGTCGCCGGGTTGTGAGCATGCGTAGCATAAGATGGACGCGACGACACAACACGCAGGCCCGAACAGGAGTCCCCGCATGTTTCCAACAGACGCCACTTCGCTCCTGGCCAACGTAGGCACCCCCCTGATGTTGGCCGGCGCATTCCACCTCTTCATCGGCAACGCGATCATCGGGATCGGCGAAGGCACCCTGATCGCGCGGCTGTTTCACGCAAGCTACCGGAGAGCCATCATCGCGATGATCGTCGCGAACTATTTCTCACTGTTCACCGCCACCATTGCTCTCGAATGGCGCGGTACGCCGATGCAACCCATCTTCGCGGACGTGACTATCGAGAACGCATGGACCATCCTCGCGGTCTTACTATTCCTCTGCATTCTGTTTTCCGCAATACTTGAGTGGCCCTTCTGCTGGCTGGGACTGCACGGCACGTCCAAGCGCCTCGGCAAATCCATCGTTGCCACCATCGTCGCGCAGCTCGCTTCATACGCAATCCTGGTTCCGTGGTACCTGTCCGTAGGTACGGTCAGCGTGCTCACGCGTGTCAGTCAGGCGCCCCCGGCAACGTTCGCCAAAAATGCAGACGCAACGGTGTATTACATCGAGGTCGACACCGGGGACGTTTGTCGAATGAACGGTGACGGCGCGCATGCGGAAACGGTGCGGAAGCTCGAACTACACGATCGCAATACGCGACTCTACTGCCTCGCCAACAGTAACGGTGCGGACGCGCAACTTTTTGCGCGCTGGGGACGCGACGAGGATGAAAGCGTAGTCGTGCATGACACGCTCGCCGTCGATCCGACGCGCGTATGTGAATCGCCATCCGCCACGGAACTCAACGACGGAACATGGCTTCATTTCGGCAAATCGATCGACCTGCGACCGCCCGATGACGCACATTGGGAGGTGCAAACCGGATTCTGGGCGGCGGAAGGATTGACCGCCGAGAACGAAACAACACACGAGCGACTGTGGTTGGCTTTGGAAACCCCCGTCATGAACTGGCCAAGTCGGAACGCAACTATCCTGCCGCACGATCAGATCATCTACCAACTCGGCGATCAGATTGTGCTCGTCGATCTCGAAGCGCGCAAGATCGGGCTGCTCGCACGCGGTCGCGGCCCGTTTGTCGTGCCGTCAAGCACCGCGCAGCCAGCCATTGGCGTGGACGGCGTACATCGCTAGAATCGCGCTCTCGGGTTTGGGCTGTTCCAACCTTCGAGTTCACGCACTCCATCGAAGATTGTGTGAGGATTCCATGCCGAGTAATCGAATCCGCCTGATCGCGGTATGCATTGCGTCTGTTGCATTCGCACCACGTGCCATCGCCGAATCACTCTCCGCCGAATACCAAGCCACCGCGCAGCGCATCATCGACGCAGCCATGTCCGACGATGGCGCGTACCTGCGATTGCAGGAGCTTTGCGATGGAATCGGCAATCGCATCAGCGGGTCGGAGAATCTCGAACGCGCGACGCGCTGGGCGCTGGAATCACTGCGCGCCGACGGCAACGACAACTGCCGCCTCGAACCGGTCATGGTGCCCAAGTGGGTGCGCGGCAACGAGTCGTGCGTCATGCAGTCACCGCGCGTTCAGCCGTTGGCCCTGCTCGGACTCGGCGGTTCGGTCGGAACCGGGCCGGTGGGAATCACCGCGCCCGTCGTCGTCGTGAAAGATGAAGCGGAGTTGGACGCGCTCGGCACCGGAGCCCGCGGCAAGATCGTGCTCTTCAACCACGTGATGCCGCCCTACACCGAGGAAAGCGGTACGGGTTATGGTGCGGCGGTGCAATACCGCTACAACGGCGCCCGCTGGGCTGCCGAAAAAGGCGCCGTCGCCTGCCTCGTGCGTTCGGTGACCGCCCACAGTTTGCACTCGCCGCACACCGGCATGATGAGCTATGGCGATGCGAAGGTGAAAATACCCGCAGCCGCTATCGCTACCGAAGACGCGGAGATGATCGCACGGCTCACCGCGCGGGGAATTCCCGTAACCGTCACACTGACGATGGACGCGGAGAATCACGGCGAGGTGCCCTCCGCGAACGTGGTGGCGGAGCTGCGCGGCACGACGTTTCCCGAGGAGATCGTGGTCATCGGCGGGCATATTGATTCGTGGGACGTGGGCCAAGGCGCCAACGACGACGGCGGTGGATGCATCATGGCGATGGAGACGCTCCGGCTGCTGCGGAAACTCAACCTGCACCCGAAGCGTACCATCCGCGTCGTGCTCTGGACGACGGAGGAGTTGGGCCTGATCGGCGGCAAACAGTATGCGAAGGATCACGCGTCCGAATTGGAGCATCACGTCGGCGCGATCGAAGCCGATATCGGCAGCTTCACACCCGTTGGTTACGGTGTTGATTGCCAGGACGCCAAACGGCTCGATATCGCCGCGGCACAGCTTCGCGAGATCATGGGAATGTGCGGTTCGGTCGCACCGCTGAAGGTGACTCCCGGCTCGTCCGCGCCTGATGTCAGCCCGATGAAGTCTGGCGGAGTCATCGTCATGGGTCACGACACCAACTCGGCGCACTACTTCGACTATCACCACACCCATGCCGACACCATCGACAAGATCGATCCTGTCGATCTGCGGCGCAACGTGGCCGTCATGGCCGTCGCGGCATACACTATCGCCGACATGCCACATCGGCTGGGCGAGGATAACTAACGTGCGGGGCCAAACAGAACCCCCTGCGCCAAGCAGGGGGCGATATCGCGTTGGCCCACGATGATCGTATACCCCGCGGACTCTGCGCCCCGGGGCGCTGATTCAATTGAACCTCGACGACCCAATGCCGGAGGAAATCCATGTCGTTTCTGCTCACCACTTTGATGACTGTAGCCCTGCCAGCCGCAACCATGAGCGCGGAAGGTATTCACGACGCGAAGAACTGGGCGCAGTGGCGCGGCCCCATGGCCAATGGAGTCGCACCGGAAGGCAATCCACCCACTGAGTGGAGCGAAACGAAGAATGTACGCTGGAAAACACCCATCCCCGGCACCGGACACGCGACACCGATCGTCTGGGGCGAATACGTCTACGTACAAACCGCGATCAAGACCGAGAAGGAAGTGAAACGTCCGGACGATGACGCGTCCGACGAACCGGCGGACGCACCGCCGCCCAGGCGCGAAGGCGGAAGCCGCCGCGGAACGCGCGGTGGTCCTGACGGCCCCGGTCGACCCGATGGTCCCGGCCGTCCTGATGGTCCTGGTCGTCCAGGCGGGCCCGGTGGCCCGGGAGGTCGCGGACGCGGGCCGGAGAAGCCCACGCACATCTACAAGTTTGCGATCGTCGCGGTCGAACGTGCGACCGGCAAGGTCGCGTGGCAGAAGACGCTGCGCGAGGAATTGCCGCACGAGGGGTCGCATCGCGATGGCAGCATGGCGTCGAGCTCGCCGATCACCGATGGCGAGCACATCTACGCGTACTTTGGTTCGCACGGGCTGTACTGTCTGACGATGCAGGGTGAAGTGAAGTGGGAGAAGGATTTCGGTGACATGCACACGCGGAACGGGTTCGGTGAGGGCAGTTCACCGGCACTCGTTGGCGGCTTGATCGTCGTGAACTGGGACCACGAAGGCGATTCGTTCATCGTCGCGCTTGATAAGCGCACCGGTGACGAGCGTTGGCGAAAACCGCGCGACGAAGTCACCTCCTGGGCCACGCCGTTAATCCTGGACAACAACGGCAAGCCGGAAATCGTCGTCGCCGGCACGAATCGCGTGCGTGCCTACAGCCCAGCCGATGGCTCGGTCATCTGGGAGTGTGGCGGACTCGGTGTGAATTGCATTCCCTCACCAGTCGCGACCGACGAACTGCTCTTCGCCATGAGCGGTTATCGCGAAAAAGCGATCCTGGCCATTCGTTATCCCGGCGCGAGCGGGGACATCAGCGATAGCGGCGTGGTTTGGCGGCGCGACAAAGGCGGAATTCCCTATGTCCCCTCACCCCTGCTTTACAAGGATTCGCTTTACCTGATCGATCACACGAAGGGCATTCTCGCGTGCCTCGACCCCAAGACCGGCGAGGAACACTACGACCGCCAGCGGCTTGAGAAGATCGAAGGCGTCTATGCCTCACCGGTAGCGGCTGCCGACCACGTGTACATCATAGGCCGCGACGGTACCGCGAACGTGCTCGAACACGGCGACACCTTCAAACTGATCTCGGTCAACAAGCTCGACGAAGAAGTCGACGCCTCACCGGCAATCGTCGGCGACGAATTGTTCATCAGGGGCAAGGAACACCTCTACTGCATCGCGAGCGGGAAGTAAGGACAAAATCGGAACCCCGGGCGCCAAGCCCAGGGCCCAAGCCGAGCCGCGACTGTCAGGGAGCGGACAACAACGCACCCTGTGGGCGCGAAGCGTGAATTGAGGAGTCGTGTGATCGCAATAGAATTGTCGGCGTTGACTCTGTACTATCTGCAAATTGCTGAACCCTCGTTGAGCGAAAAAGTCAGCACGATCGATGCCTCGCCATGCGATTCACACCCACGCACCTGTCAGCATTCATGAACAGCATTCTGGTGCGGTGCCCAGAATGCGATAAGCACGCATACCTAAAGGCTGTCGAGACCAACTCCTGGCCGGGAACGAGTCGGCGCTTGATCTGTGCGCACTGTGGACTACTTCGTGATTGGAGCAACAAGAGTGTTAACTGGATAGCACCAAGAGCTGACTGGCAACTCGGCTTTGGAATTGAGGTTTGGCTGAAGACTTCCTGCTGCGGCCACGTACTTTGGGCTTACAACAAAGATCATCTGGCGTTTCTTGAACGATTCGTGACCGCAAAGATTCGCGACTGCGCTCCTGATCCAAAGTCAGGCCGAATTAACAAGAGTTTGGAAAGTCGGCTGCCTCGATGGATGCTCGCAGGAAGACACCGAGAGCGCGTGCTCAAGGGCCTGTCGATACTTCGTGCTTCGCTTCCGGACACCTGAATTTCGCCGTAACTGTGGCGGAAACCACAAACGGCGGAACGGTGCTTCAACAAGCACTGAAGTGAAAAAGGGTGGACCGGCACCGATGCGCAAGACGGCGAACAATGGCGCGGTAGGTGGCGTGATTGCGAGCCGCGAGGTGACTTCGTCTCGGCAATCGGCGCCGGTCTCAGGGTGCAGTGCTTCCTTCTCCTCGCTTCAATCTCCTCCCGCCGCTTTCCCCCATTTCCTTGCGAGCGTGTTCAGCGGTGAGTCAGCGAATAACAACCCCTTTACACCGGCGAACGATAGCCACTTGGCGTTAGCTGAGTATGTGCCCTCCATGAGTTTTGCGCTAAGAACCCCAGTAAATGCAGCCGTCCTGAAAGTGAAGATGTAAAGAAGGGCAAGGTGTATCACCATTCAGTTCGGAGACACGCAAGATCGCCGATGACACGCACTGTTACAAAGCCCGCCGGGCAGAATTGCGATGTGTCAGACCATGGCACAAGCAAGCGCAATCCGATCAACGCGCAAGAGTGAACCGGTGCCGTGAAATGACGCGAAAACCGCGACGAATGTGATCCGACTATCGCTGCAAATGTGGTGCGATGACTACGACGAATCCCTTGCGATTACCGCGGCCCTGAAAGGGCCAAACAAACTTAGCCAGGGGCGCAAGCCCCTGGGAAAACGCACATGGGATAGTAGTCAAGCCCTGCAAGGGCGACACTTGTGGCAAGGATACGCACGCGATTGTATCGCCGTTGCATGGCTCCGGTATTTCGCAACACCGATCTCACCAGGGGTTTCACCCCTGGCTAAACTCTCTCGCCCTTTTCAGGGCGATACTTCACTACGACTCGCGTTTCACCTTGGCCACGAGCCTATCCGCAAGGCGCGTTGGTTCCGGCAGGCGATAACCCGTTGCACACTGTAGCGTCAATGTCTTCGCCTCCGCGATCGAGATCCGATGGCCGACACTCGCGTAGATTGGCTTTACGCCATCACGCGTCCGAACGGCTGCCCCGACCTCCTCGCCGCGATGCATCAGTTTCGCGCTCGCCCCCCGCTTCGCCCCCAAATCGCCATGCTCGCCAACCAGCAAACTCTTCGCGCACCCCACCGTCGGCAACCCGACGATGACACCAACGTGACACGCGAGCCCGAACCGCCGCGGATGCGCGTACCCCTGCCCATCGCACATCAACGCATCCGGCGCCTGCCGCAACCTGCGCAGCACGGCCAGTAGCGCCGGCACCTCCCGAAACGAAAGCAATCCCGGCACGTACGGAAACGTCACTGGACGCTGAACAACGTGCTGCTCCACGACCTCATGTGCATCCGCATCCCAAAGAACTGCGGCAGCGATGCACGAACGGCCGTCGGGCGAAAACGCCAGATCGGTCCCCGCCACCAAACGAATCATGCGTCCGTGCGGCGAACGATCCACCTGCTCCGCGAGGCGTAGTTGGATCTGAACGGCTTGCTTCGGCGTGACTTTCCAGCGATGCGGTGTGCGGCGAATCTGCATGTCGCGCAGTATACCGCACCGGCGCGGCCGCCTCGCCCCTTACAGGACGAGGCGGGTCTCACGCCAGTTCTTGGAGGAGGAAGGCACTAAAGGAATCTAAGGTATCAGGAAGGAGTCGGTTGCGCTCACCGGGCTCTCAATCCCGGTGTACTTGGCAATTGGGCCCTCAACGCGCCAGATGTTGTCGCCCAGGTTGAAACGCGGCGATTTCAGGAACTCGGCTGACACGTTGGTGAATAGTACGTTCTGCCCCTGCCCGCGATGTGCCGGCGAGTTGGCGGATTCGTCAACATCGTTGAACTGCCCGTTCGCGAAGAGCGGGTTCTGATCGGCGAAGACGGGCAACGGCATCGGGCCGCGCAGCCGCTGAGCAATAGCTGCCGGATGCTGCACGGCATAGAACCGCAAGTCCGTCCGCTGCATGAACGCGGCAAGGTCCTTAGCAGCTGATGCGTCCGTGAACTTGCGTCCCTCGGTCGTCGGGCAGACAAACACGTGCGGCGGAACAAAGCCCAAACGCACCATGGGCTCAAGCTCGCCCCGCTGCGGATTGTTCAACCAGTTCATCGGGCCGCCCGCGTCGACCTGCGGCATCGCGCCATCGTACGCGTTCGTGTACATCGACCAGCCCTGGCCAACCCGGGACAGGTTGCCCAAACACGCCTGCTGGAACTTACGATCGTTCTGGCGCTGCACCGTTGGGAAAAGCACGGAGAGCACCAGCGCGATAGAAGCAGCCACCGCGAAAAACTGCGGCAGCGTGAACATGCCTCGTCGCACCGGTCGCGTTTCGTTCTCGGACGGCATCCGCGTTTCCGATGCGACATACTTGAGCGGAGAAGCCGTCTCGACTTCCCGCATGATGGCATCAACCAGCGACGCTTCCGGCTCCGGCGCTTGCCACGCATTCAGCGGGGAAAGCGCACGGCGTACAGCATCGACCTGAGTTGCGAGTTCGGTATCGTCTACCATTCGCGCCGCAAAAGCTGCCTGCTCATCGCGAGACATCGTCCCGCAAACGAACGCGACAATCTCTTCGTGCCGCTGGCTATTGTTTCGATTTGAACTTGTGTCGCCCATGCCCATCCTACGTCAGAAGTGGGTGCGGTGTTCGCACACCCGGCAAATCTTTTCCCCTGCCTCGCCCCGCCTGTGATATCCTCGTGGCGCGGTCACTATTCGTCTTTTTCCCGGTCTTTGACGGCTGCTTTGTAACGGGTGCCAAACTGTGCCACCGCCGCGTGTAACCGGCTCTTCACGGTGCCCAGCGGTATCCCCAAGATGTCCGCGATATCGCGGTATGCGAACTGGTGAAAGTACGCGAGCACCAGCACCTCGGTGAGGTGCTCTGGCATTCCATCGACCACCTCGCGAACGACGGCATCCTGCTCATCGGCCGACATCCGCTCCGCCGGGTCGGACTCCTCATCCGCGAGCAAATCGACGAACCGCTGCCCGTCGTCGTCGGCTCCACCGATCTGCGCATCGAGCGGAACCTCGCGCCGCCGCGTCCGGCTTCGCAGTCGGTCGCGTGCCTTGTTGGCAGCAATGGTGAATAGCCAGGGCTTGAGCCGGCGTGCGGGATCGAAGCTGGCTGCGGACAGGTGAATCTGGACGAAGGTGTCCTGCACCACGTCGTCGGCGGCCGACCGGCTGTTGGTGAACCGATACACGAACTGCGAAAGCTCGCGCATGTGGCGTTCCACGAGCGTGCGGAATGCCGCAGGGTCGCCCTCCAGGTGCTTTGCGAGAAGTTGTTCGTCCGTTGGCGCGTTCACGCGTTCACTGTATCCTTACGCAGCCCAAGGACTTGGGTTCGCTGACGCCGGGTCTGGCGACATCTTTTTGTTCGACGTCCGCGAATGTCGTTCGCCGCGCAATCGGTAGCGGCCCGCACTGCCGCACCGCGATGATCGCCATCGGTATCAACCGCCGGCGACGGCATCGTAATCGCTAAGTCATGCGGAGGCAAAATGTTGTGAGACGTACCAGCCGCCGTAGCCAATTCCCCATGAATTCCCCACGCTCCCGCGCTGCGCGTTTGATGCGGGCCCGCGGAAGAGCGTCGCTTGCCGTGCTTGCGACGCTGGGCACAGCCATACTGATGGCGTGGACGACTTCAACGGTGATCGGTCGCAGTCTCGCGGAACCGCCGACGTGGCCTGAGTTGCAAACCGTGCGCGCCCCGCGCGTCGTCGTGGTGAAATCGAAACGCACACTGTACCTGTTTGACGGCGATCGCCTGGTGCGCGCGTACCCGGTCGCGCTCGGCGTGCAGCCCGTGGGGCAGAAAACCCATGCAGGTGACGGACACACCCCGGAAGGCGTGTTCCGCGTCTGCACGCGAACAACGGAAAGCCGCTACCATCGCTTCCTCGGTATCAGCTACCCCGACAAAGCGGCTGCCCTGCGCGGGCTGCGTGATGGGCTGATCAGCTTCGGCGAATTTCACGAGTTGATCGCCGCCGATGAGAAAAACCAATGTCCTTCGTGGTCGACGGCGTTGGGTGGCGGCATTGGCTTGCACGGGCACGGCAGCGCCGGTGACTGGTCCGCGGGCTGCGTCGCGCTCGATGACGCGGACATTGAAGAACTCTTCGACGTACTGCGCGTCGGTGACGAGGTGGAGATCCTCCCGTAACGACGGGACGCTCCGTAAACTCGAACAATGGCAACAACTCCCATGGCTGCTGAGATGGACCAATTCAGCCGAGAGGCCTGGAAGGAACTCGCGAGCGTGCTTGCGACGATCAACTCGTCGCTCGAGCCCGATCGCGTGCTCGATGCCATTGCGCAGTCGGCGGCTCGCATCATGAACGCGGAGGCGAGCAGCGTCCTTACGCTCGATCATCGCCGCGAAAAACTGGTCTTCGCAGCCGCCAGCGGCCCCGTCGGTGGCGAGTTGATCGGCACCGAGTTCGACGCGAATCTGGGCATCGCCGGTCGCGCGGTCAATCAGCGCAGCGTTGAGGTCGTGCGCGACGTGGCGACCGACCCCGGCCACTTCGGCGGAATCGACAAGAAGAGCACGTTCGTCACGCGCGAGTTGTTGGCGGCGCCGATGATCTTTCGCGACGACGTGATTGGTGTGGTCGAGGTCATCAATCGCCGCAACGGCAACTTCAACGACGCCGACATCGAAGTGCTGCGTCTCTTCGCCGAGCTGGCTGCCACCGGTGTCAGCAACGCGCGCGATCACCAACAGCTCAAACGCGAGAACCAGGGGCTGCGCGAATCGTTCGCGGTGCGCGACTCAGGCATCATCGGCCAGAGCGCCGCGCTGTCGCAGGTGCAGACGTTGTGCAAACGCGTCGCGCGGAGCAACGCGACCGTGCTGCTGCTCGGCGAAACGGGTACCGGTAAGGAACTCACCGCCCGGCACATTCACTCGCTTTCGGATCGCAAGGAACGCACCTTCATCGGGATCAACTGTGCGGCGCTCGCAGAGACGCTGCTGGAAAGCGAACTCTTCGGCCATGAGAAAGGCGCGTTCACCGGTGCGGCGGCGCGCAAGATCGGTCGCTTCGAGCTTGCGGAAGGCGGCACGCTGTTTCTCGACGAGATCGGCGACATATCAGCCGCGACGCAGGTCAAACTACTTCGCGTGTTGCAGGAGCGTGAGTTCGTGCGTGTCGGTGGCACGACAACGGTTGCGTGCGACGTGCGGATCATCGCCGCGACCAACCGCGACCTGCCCGCCGCCATCGCCGACGGGAGCTTCCGCGAGGATTTGTACTACCGGCTCAACGTTTTCCCAATCAGCCTGCCCCCGCTGCGTGAACGTCGCGAGGACATCCCGCAGCTCGTTGCGCATTTCGTGCAGCGTTCCGCAAAGGATCTGGGCGTGCAGACGCCAACCATCTCGTCAGAAGCCAACGCAACGCTTTCGGGGCACAGTTGGCCGGGGAACATCCGCGAATTGCAGAACGTCGTCGAACGCATGGTGCTGATGTGCGACGGCGGCGAAATCCTGCCCATGCACCTGCCGCGGGAAATCGTCGGCTCGACGCAGGAGGAATTCGAAACCGGCATGCCCACCGGACTGCGGGGATACGAACGCGCGATGATCGTGCAGGCGCTACGCGACAACGGGTGGAACCAGACCCGCGCGGCAAAGTCACTCGGCATCAGCCGGGACAACCTTCGCTATCGCGTCAAGAAGTACGACATCTCCAAACCCAACTGATTCCCTCCTGAACGACTGGAAAACATCGCAAGATGCACCCCGCCCAGTCTTCGCGCGGGGTGGCACGGTCTGACGAAGTCAGGCCGTGGAGCGACTGGGAACGGATCACGGCATTGCTGCGCAAGACCATGCCACCCACTTTGATCCGCTATCCGACGTCCGATACGCCCTTGGATCGCGGACCGCCGTTTGGTAAAATCGCGATTATCGGAGGATGGATCACAACCCCGCTGTCGCCCCGCGTGCGAATCGATTCGCGTGCCATTTGCGTGACAGCGGCGGGTTGCAAACCACACTGAAGGGAAAGTGGCATGACCTCAATTCGTCTATTCGGGCGCTACGCGACCATCTTCGCTATTCTGCTCACCACGACCGCAATGCACGCAACGGCCGCCACCCCGCCCGAGCAAATCACGGGCGAAAGTATGGACGCTTGGCTGATCCTCTACAACGCGGACTCCAGTGGGCTCGACGCCAATTCCAACGGCACCAACGACAGCGTCGAGTGGAAGGATTGGTTTATCTCAACGCACGGCATTTCCCATCCGCGCACGCTCGGGCTGACCGATCCCGACGGGTATTGGTACAAGGAATGGGCGGGCATGCAGGAGAATTTCGCTTCGACGAGCGGTTTGTGGGGACAGGTATCCGACTACTTGAATACCGACACCAACGGCGACGAGGTCGTCGGCATCCTGGTGGGCTACAACGTACCGGGCATCTGGGACATCTACAGCCGAGACCCTTCGGGCATCTCAATCGTGCACCGTCGCGGTGCGAAATCGGTCGCGTCTGCACTGATGCACGTGACCGCATCGCCGCCTACCGCCGGTCGCGGATACCAGACGAACCCAATTCTCATCCCCGCGGACATCAACTATTGGACCTGCCATCAGGTGTTTCCCTGGTCGAATCTGCCGACCACCGGAAACATCACGAAGAAGGTGCTGCTCGACCGCGGGCTCAACCGCGTGTACATCACCGCGCGCATCGACGGGCCGAGCCTGGAGGATGCGAAAGACCTGACGCGCCGCGCACTCGCGATCATGAACGGTGAAGTTGAAATCGGGCCCGATGAAACCATGTGGCAGGACTGGGTCGACGACCGCACGAATCTGCCCTACTGGTCGGACCTGGGCGCTGCCGTGACGGCGGGCCATCGCGATCTGCGTTGGAGCAAGTTCATGTTCGACGGCATCATCGACTTCGACTCCAACGGGAACAAGGAATGCTCCATGCTCCCCTGCCCGCCGGAAGTGTATCCGACGCGCGATATCGGTATGTTCGGTTTTGAGTACGTCAATGGCTGGGCGGAGGACATCAACAACGACGGCATCGGCGACCGCACGTTCCGCACGGTGTGCAAGTCGCCGCCTGGTATGCGCATGTTCGCCGGTACGTGGTCGAGTTGGGCGGGCTGCACGCTGCGTTTTCGTTCGACCGACCCGCGGCCTTGCCTGGCCTACAGCAACAACCCGCCGCTCAACCCCGACTACTTGACGACGAACAACCTCGCCTGGGTTGACAGCCAGTTCACCTTCAACGCGCTCTGGCCCGATTGTGACGGCGACGGGCAGATCGACCCGGTCGGAGGGTACGCGGCCGTTGTGGGTTCCGCGACGTGCGAACCGGGATCCGCGGGTTTCTTCAATCCGGGTGTTTTCCTTGAGCGCATCCGCAACGGCGCCACGCTCGCGGAGGCCTCGCTCATCGCATCGCCGCGCGTACACCACAGCTACGAGTACGTCGGCGATCCGTTCCTCAAGTTACCCCGCCCCCTGCCCACGGACTGCAATACGAACGGCGTCGACGATTATCGCGAAATCACGGCGGGCAGCAGCCTCGACAGCAACAGCAACGGTATTCCCGACGAATGCGAAGCCGATTGCGACGGCAATGGACTCAACAACCTCTGCGAGGTCGTGCGCCACTACGTGCCCGACTGCAATCACAACGTCGTGCCCGACCTGTGCGACATCTGTGATGGCAACAGCACGGACTGCGACCTCAACGAAACGCCCGATGAATGCGATCTTGCCGCCGGCACCGCGACCGATTTGAACACCAATGGATTGGCGGACAGTTGCGAAGATTGCAACACCAACGGTATTCCCGACTTCCTCGCGGAAGATTGCGATTTGCCCGATGACTTCGACCACGATGGCGACGTCGATCTGTTCGACTTTGCAGCGCTTCAACGCTGCTTCGGCCAGGCGGGCATGTCGCTCGATCCGCAATGCGCGTGCGCGTTCGATTATGGGGCGAGCCTGGACGACGTGATTGATCTCGACGACGCGATCAACTACGTCGATCACATGGACGCTATCGGCGGACCGAACACTGCGCCAACGTCGTGCTGGCAAACGTGGCAGGACGCTTATTACGAGAACATCTGCCCGCAAATGCCGTAGCGGCTGATCCGCGTACGCCGACACAAACCGGATGCAAAGATTCCGCGCGCCAGCGGTTTACATCGACGGTGCGGATGGCTTATCCTCAGAATGCATCGGGGGTCGCTACGGGGGAGAATCTGCGGGGATTCCTCACGCATTACCGTTGTCTACGCTTAACCCATGCTCTTGCTTGCGCGGATACCATGAAAACCATGCTGAATCTTTCGAGACTTTCGGTCATTCTCATCGCGGCGTGCTGGTGCTGCACGGCTGATGCTGTCACGGACCTGACCACGACCCGCGTCGCCACGGGGCTGAATCTTCCGCTGTTCGTCGGAGCGCCTCCCGGGGATACCGATCGCCTGTTCATCGTGGAACAGAACACGGCAGTCATCAAGATCATGGATCTGAACACGATGACGATCAACGCGACGCCGTTCGTCACCGTCACCGACGTGCGCACGAACGGCAGTGAACAGGGCCTGCTCGGTCTCGCGTTCCACCCCGACTATGCGTCGAACGGCATTTTCTTCGTGGACTACACTTCGAACTCGCTGGGCGGCGATACGGTTATTGCCAAGTACACCGTCTCCGCGAATCCCGACATCGCCGATGCTGGTTCCAAGACCACCGTCCTGAGTATTGATCAGCCGTTCACGAATCACAACGGCGGGTGGATTGGCTTCAGCCCCATCGACGGCTACCTCTACATCGCCATGGGTGACGGCGGCAGCGCCTGCGACCAGACCGAGCGCGCACAGAATATCAACGTGCTGCTCGGCAAGATCCTGCGTATCGACGTGGACGGCGACGACTTCCCCGGCGACGCTACGCGCAACTACGCCATTCCGCTGGACAACCCCTTCGTGGGCACCAACGGAGCCGATGAAGTGTTCGACTCCGGTTTGCGAAATCCCTACCGATGCAGCTTCGATCGCCTGACCGGAGACCTTTACATCGGTGATGTCGGCCAAGATCGGCGCGAAGAAGTCTCGTTCCACCCCGCCGGTGAACCGGGCGGGCGCAACTTCGGTTGGGACTGCATGGAAGGCACGTTCTGTTCGTCGATCGCACCAAGTAGCTGCGCACCTGTCGGCTGCACGTGCAACGACCCCGCACTGACGATGCCGATCTACGACTACAACCAATACCAGACAACCCGCCAAGCCGTGACCGGTGGCTACGTTTATCGCGGATGCGAGATTCCCGACTTGCGCGGCACGTACTTCTTCGCGGACTACGCGTCAGCCGAAATCTGGTCCTTTCACTATGACGGTGTGACCGCGCCGATCGTCACCGACCGCACGGACGAACTCGCACCGCCAGCGGCTGAGGGGAGCATCGCCTGGATTTCGTCGTTCGGCGAAGACGGCAACGGTGAACTCTACATCTGCGATATCTTCGGTGGTGAGATTTTCAAGATCATTCCAGGCGGTGCGGTGGATGCCCCGACGCCGCATGACTACAACAACGATGGCGAGGTGGGCTACTTCGATCTGAGCAAGTTCGACACCTGCCTCACCGGCCCCGGATCGACATTCACCGATTGCCTCTGCGACGTGTTCAACACCCACACGGGCACGGGGAATGCGATTGACCTGCGCGATTTCGCCGACTTCGAAGACGCTTTTGGAAACTGACCAATCAGAGCCGCGCCCGTAAGGAAGCGGAACAAAACGGCAACGTAGCTACGCGCTGCCGTCCAGCGTAAACTCCGCGCCGCGCTCCGGCAGGTGGACGTTGCGATAGCCGTCTCCCTTGAGCGTTGCGCGCAGCTTCTCGGATTGATCCGGCTCGCCGTGTACCAGGAAACATCCGCGGTTCTCAGACGCACGCGGGGCCAAGTGTCGACGCAGTTCGTTCGCGTCCGCGTGTGAACTGAATCCGTTGAGCACGACGACCTCGGCTTTGAGGTCGTACATCCTCCCGTAGATTTTCACCTCGGGCACGCGTTCAACAATCCGCCGGCCCAGCGTGTGCATCGCCTGGTATCCCACAATCATGATCGTGTTGCGCACCTTGTTGACGCCATGCTTGAGATGGTGAAGGATGCGACCGGCTTCACACATCCCGCTGGCGGCGATGACCACACACGGCGTTCGCCGCCGGTTTAGCGCTTTTGACCCTTCCGTCTCGCGAATGAAGTGTACGTTCGGCCCGCTGAGCAGGTGCCCCACCTCGCGGAAGAACGTGCGCGCGTCGCGGTCGTAGCATTCCGGGTGCATCTTGAAGACGTCAGTCGCGTTGATCGCGAGCGGAGAGTCAACGTACACCGGTATCGGCGAAAGTTCGCCCTCGTTGAAGAGCATGTTGAGGTTGTAGAGCAGCGTTTGCGTACGCCCCACGCTGAATGCCGGGATGATCACTTTACCGCGACGCGCGATGGTGCGTTTGACCGCATCGCGCAGCGGCGCTTTCATGTCAGCCACCGGCGGTGACGTGCGCCCGCCGTAGGTCGATTCGCTGATGATGTAGTCGCACGGCGGAATGGGCTGCGGGTCGCGGAGAATCGGCACGCCCCAACGACCGACGTCGCCGGTGAAGAAGACGCGCACCGTTTTGCCCTCGTTCTCCGTGATCTCCAGCAAAACGCCAGCCGACCCCAACATGTGGCCCGCTTCGATAAACTGCCCGCGCACCCCCTCGACCACGTGGAACCAGCGGTTGTACGCGTGCGCACTCGTCAGCCGAAGCGTCTCGGGTACGTCATTCGGATCGTAGAGCGCGTCGATCGGCGGAAGTCCATTGCGGCGGCGCTTCTTGTTGAGGTATTTCGCATCCTCCTCCTGAATGTGTGCCGAGTCCTGCAACAGGATGGCTGCGAGGTCGCGCGTCGCGAACGTGCAGTGGATTGACCCGGAGAACCCGTCCTTCACCAGCTTGGGCAAACGCCCGCAGTGGTCGATGTGCGCGTGCGAGAGGACAACGGCTTTGATGTCGCGCGCGTCGCAGGGAAACGTGCGGTTCTTCTCCTCCGTCTCCGCACGACGTCCCTGGAACAGACCGCAATCCAGCGCGATGAGCGCGCCGTTTGCCTCCACCAGATGCATCGAACCGGTCACTTCACCGGCAGCGCCGTGAAACAGCAGTCGGGGCATGGCCATCCTCGCATGCGTGAACAATTCCGCGAAACACGAACTGTAGACGTGATCGCGAAGCACGGCAACCAAGAACTCAGAACGCGCCGAGGCTCGATCCACAAGCACTTCCGGACGTCCCAGCAAACTTCGCGACGTAGACTTGCGTGAGACACCGCGACGCCCTTACCTTGCTGCGCTGGACGTGCGATCGCGCGCGTCGCAACAGCAAGCGACATGATCGGAGCACACGGAGCGATACTTGGACGCACCATCCCGTCAACCGACTCCCTTTCGCAGTACGCTCGCCATCGCAGTGAGCACCTGCGTTGCGCTGGCACTGCTCGATATGCTCGGCGGGCTGCTCCGCGCCCCCAACACATTCGCCCCACTGTCTGCTGCCATGATCTCGTACGGCGTCTCGCTGCTGGCGTTCACGTTGCTGTATTTTGGCGTTGCACTCACGCTGGGGCCGTACTTCGTCTTTGCATTTCGCCTCAATCCGATGTGCTGCGCCACGTCGCTGAGCACGTTCTGGATCACGCTGCTCACGTGCAGTTCTGCCACGCTCGGTGCACATACGCCGCGCGACGCGGCTCAGCGGCGCACATTGCTGCTCTGCGCATTGGCTGCGTTGATCGTCGGCGTGGTCGCATACCCGCTCGCCCGCAAGCTACTTGCACCGACTGGCGCTGCGAAAGCATGGGGACGACGCGCGCTGATCGCGTTGCTCATGCTGGCTACCGCCGTGGGTGCGTTGTGGTTGCACCATAACAGTGGCGGTGGCGGCGGTGTACTGGTTGCGTTGATCGTGCTCTGCATGGCGTGCTTGCTTGGCATTATCGCAAGCACAGGCGACGCGCCCGCGAAACGGCTTCGGCGTGCCGGCCTGCTGGTTGCGTGGCCACTCGTAATCGTAGCGTGCGTGGGTGTTGGCGGAACCGCGAAACGTCAGTTTGCTGCCCTGGCCGCCGGCGACCTGCGCGTACCGCACGTCGTGGTTATTGTCGTTGACACCTTGCGGGCTGACGCACTTTCGTGCTACGGGCAAACCGCAATCAGCACCCCGCACATCGACGCGTTTGCGACCAAGGGCGTACGTTTCGCCAACGCCATGTCGGCGGCTCCCTGGACCGTACCCGGAACCGCATCGCTGATGACCGGGCTGTCACCGCTGGCGCACGGCGCGCACTCTGGCGGGGTTGCCGTACCCGACAACGCGCGAACGCTGGCTGAGTATCTCGAAGACGCCGGCTACCGCACCGGCGCGATTGGTTTCAACCCGCACCTCAGCCCGCTGGTCGCCAACCTCAACCAGGGCATCGACGACTACCGCATGTTCCCGCGCGTACCCACCGACACGATCGGTGACAAACTGGTGGCTGTTCTGATCAACCGCTTCATGGGAAAACCGCCAGAGGTGACCACGACGCAACTCACCGACCTGGCCATCGACTGGGTGACGGAGCACGCGGAGGAACCCTTCTTCCTCTGGTTGCACTACTTTGATCCGCACCTGCCCTACGCACCGCCCGCGAAGTACCTTGAAGGCACCACGTCAACGCCCACGATCCGCAACGCGTTCGTCGACATGCCCAATGTTCGCGAGGGGCACCTCGTACCCACTGCTGCTGATCGCGCCCGAATTCACGAACTCTATCTCGGGGAAGTACGCTACGTTGACGATCAGGTGCAGCGGCTGCTCGACAAATTGCAGGAGTTGGGCATCTATGACGAAGCGATTGTCATACTCACCAGCGACCACGGCGAGGAGTTCTGGGATCACAAGGGTTTCGAGCACGGCCACTCGGTGTATCGCGAAGTGCTCAACGTTCCGCTGATCGTGAAAACGCCGGGCCAAACAACAACTGGCTTCATCGATCAGCCGGTGAGCACGGAAAGCGTGGTACCGACCGTGCTCGACCTTTGCGGTATCGACTATGAAACCGAGTCGCTGACGGGACGGTCGCTCGTACCACTCTTGCAACAATCAACGGACGCCGCCGGTGGTGATGCAGCCGCCCGCCCCGTTCTCAGCACGGGCCTGATCTACTATGAGGATCGCATCGGCTTGGTGTATGACGGCTACAAGTACATCCGCTGGTTGATCTGTGGTGATGAAGAGTTGTACGACCTGCGCACCGATCCCTACGAACAGCACAATCTATTGCCGCTCGAAGACGAAACCCCCCTTCTGCAAGCCCGCGCCCTAGTCGCCCAAGCCGAGCAAGACGCCAACCGCCTCAAGGAACACTGGGACTTGGGCGAACCCACCAAGGTAGAAATGGACGACGCCACCCTGGAACGCCTCCGCAACCTCGGCTACGTCGGCAACTGACCCCAGCCCCAGCACCCAATCCCGCTCCCTAAACAGGGACAGTCACCTATTTATTGACACGCCTTACCCCCGCTGTTATCCTCCGCCGCCATGCCACGCACCGCACGCATCGTCGTCCCCGACATGCCCTACCACGTCACCCAACGAGGCAACAACCGCCAGGACGTCTTCTTCACACCCGAGGACCGCCACCGCTACCTCGACGCCCTCCGCGAAAACGCCGATCGCTTCGACCTCCGCGTCCTCGGCTACTGCCTCATGACCAACCACGTCCACCTCGTTGTCATCCCGCGGACCGCCGACGCACTCGCCAAAGCCATCGGCCGCACCCACTGGCGATATTCCCAATACGTCAACCGCATGCACGGGCGCACGGGGCACCTCTGGCAGAACCGCTTCTTCTCCTGCCTGCTCGACGAGCACCACTGCTGGGAGGCGCTGCGCTACGTCGAACGCAACCCGGTCCGCGCTCGCATGGTGCGTCTGCCCTGGCGCTACGAATGGTCAAGTGCAGCCGCCCACATCGGCGAAAAAGACACCGCGGAATTGCTCGACCTGGACACCTGGCGGCGTAACTGGAAACCCAAAGCCTGGCAAAAAGCCCTCCGCGAGCGCGACGACGAAGCCATGGTGGAAGCCGTGCGCATGCAGACGCGCACGGGCCGACCATTGGCGTCGGACCGCCTCATCGCCCGCCTGGAGGCGCGGATAGGCCGCCGCCTCCGCCCCCTACCCGTAGGCCGCCCGAAGAAGGCCAAATCCAAGAAAACAAGCAAGAAGAAAGGGAAGACCGAAGCCTCGAAATAGGTGACTGTCCCTATTTTCTGACACGCCAGGGTCGGAACGTGGCTATCGCCGCGACAATCAACGTCCCGATCCATAGGGCGAGCTTCTGGTTGCGGTTCATTGCGCACTCCGCGTCCGGTCGCTGTCAGTATTTACACCCGCCGCCGTCTGGCCACGAGCAGGCTGCCGAGGGCGAGGAGGGAGAGGGTGGCGGGTTCGGGGACGAAGGCAAGACGAAATCCAGCGGTATCCCATTCGCCATCGGGGTAGCCCACTCCGCGCCCAGCCGCATGCAGACCTTTGCCCTCGACGTTTGTGAATCTGTAATACCCTCCACGCATACCGCGACGGCCACGAATAACGGCTTCATTCCACTCGGAGACGTTACCGCCCATGTCGAACGTGCCATAGGGACTCGCCGAGTTTTCATGGGCGCCGACCTCTGTACGCCAGTAAGGGTCCCCGATCGTATAGCCATCAGGGTGATCCAGATGCCAGTGATCGTAAAACGTCGCGTTGTTGCCTGGATCGGGGGCGACCAAGTCATTGCTCGGCATGAAGTCGCTGCTCGTGGGGTAGTTCCAGTAGTTGCCCGTAACACCGTCGTTCTTGTGATAAGCGGCCTTGTACCACTCATCCTCTGAAGGAATCACCCAGGTCGCGCTGTCCTCGCGTTCAATAGCAAGCATAGCTGTTCTTAATTCTTGAAAACCCGGCTCCCCATACGCTGGTGTGCTGCCATCTGGTCCGTAGTAGGGATGCGTGCCTGACATGTCGTACGAGCCTATTTCCGTGTCGCCATTCCCCTGGCCGTTGTGCATCCAGTTGGCAAACCTGGCCGCAGTGGCCCATGAAGCGAAGTTGACAGGGCGATTGGCGCGGTCAGCTGCAACGGTGTAGGCGTATCCGCCCCAAGAGCCGTGACGGCGGATCCTGCAACTGTAGCTTCCCGATCCCATTCTGGAATTGTAGAGGCCGTAGGCATCCGATGCAGCTACCGCATTCAGGAACTCAGTGTATTGCCCAGCGGTAATTTCGTACTTGCCGATTTCGTAGGTGTAATCGATCGCCCCACAAATACGGTCTTCGCCGAAGCCTCCCGGCTGGCCCTCACCCGACCATTCCCCCGTGTTTCCGAGATTGCCAATGGGGACAGTCTCAATGACGACGTTCGCCGCAGAAATGGATGCGAAAGTCAGAAGCGTTGCGACCAGAAAACAGATTCGTAGCATCTCTCTCTCCAGAAATGAACAACCGCTCCCTACCGCCGTGCATGATAACCGAATCCGATCCGCCATTTCAAACCGGGAATGTACTGATATGCTTCAATCATCCCGCGCCGGCGTCTCCGCTATGCATCTGCCCCCAAACACCCGCCACACACCTGTGACCACAGGCGCGCTGTTGCCATGGCAGGTGTCTGGCTTGTCGCGAGGAGAAAGGGGACAGTTGTGGGGCGGACCGGGACGCGGTGCGTGCCGGCGCCTGGTTGCACCGCGTCAGCCTGTTGGCCGGCCTGTCCGACAGGATTCTGCGCCAGATCGGTATTGTCGAAGGAAAACTCGGGAAGACTCGGGGAGAACTCGGGAAAACTGAAAACTCGGGACAGTCACCTATTTTCTGTCACCTATTTTCTGCTGTATCACGCGGTGTCGCCTCTAATCCGGCAATTGTCGATCGAACCCGCTTTGCAGGCGCGCGCCTTTCCCACTTCCGCATTGAGCGCCGTCAACCTCATCGACATTGCGCGAGCCCCGGTACGCCTGAAGCTCCACGTTGTCGTCAGGCTCCCGCGTTCGTCGTCTTCGCCTTCCCACGTCTCGATGATCTGGTTCCATTCATGAAGATACACCGTGGTCCCATCGAGATCACCCGAATTCGTCACGACTGCGCTGCGCAACAGGATCGAACAGCTTCAGCGGTGGTCGGGCAAACGCGTTCCATCACGAGTACGTTGTAACGGAGTTGTCCGCTTGAGTTGGCGGTGGAGTTCCGCCTATCCGCGCTGGCACCGACTCGGAGTCAGGTGCCCCAAGGCCGCGGGTCGGTGCGGACCCCGGTGGCGCGCCCGGCTCTACCGTCGTCGCGTACCTGCTCGGCATCGATGGGTTGAACGGGCAGGCGCTGATTCCGGCCAGAATTCGTACTCACGTGGTGGGACTTTCAGATGCAAAGAGGTGATGCGGCCTGACGAGGTCGGGCATTGGAGTCTCCTCGATCCACGACAGACTCGCTGCGCGAGACCGTGCCACGCGACCGGCCATCAACGCGTCCACGCAGGGCCACGCCGCGCGTCTGATTACGGCATACGGCGTTGCGCACGTGACGCCTCTCACAGGGCATAAGACGCAGCGTCATCAGCCGTGCTTCAATCTTCCTGCTTCCGTCCGGCTGGGAAGATTGCCACCCCTGGTTGCGGGGTTTTCCGCGCTTGACCGTGCGGAACGCCCGCAAGTCGCTGTCACACCCCGATTGACGCGTTTGAACGCCGGTCCGCACGCCGAACTTCCTCACCCCTTCTGGCCCGCAACTTGCTAGGGGTTCTTTCCCGGACACGTCAGCCGTCGCACGAGGGAAGCCGACATCATGGACTTGTGTCAGATCAACGAACGCGTGTGCAAGGGATGCGAGCTGTGTGTGAAATTCTGTCCGCAGCACGCCCTTGAAATGTCGGAGGGGCGAAACTCCGCGGGGTTCCATCCCGCGTATCTCGCGCATCCGGATTTGTGCACCGGCTGCGCGCTCTGTGCCGAGATGTGCCCCGAAGCGGGCATCGTCGTTTATCGGAGGCAGAAAGCCCGTGCAAGCCAAACGCAGACTGGTTAAGGGCAATGAAGCCATCGCACTCGGTGCCGTCGCCGGTGGTTGCGATGCGTTCTTCGGTTACCCGATAACCCCACAAAACGAAGTGCCCGAGATCCTCTCCTCGGAAATGCCCAGACATGGGCGCGTATTCCTCCAAGCCGAGAGCGAAGTCGCCTCAATCAACATGGTCTACGGAGCCGCCGCTGCCGGTCTGCGCGCCATGACCTCCAGCAGTTCGCCGGGCATCAGCCTGATGATGGAGGGCATGAGCTACATCGCGGGCGCGGAACTCCCCTGCCTGGTGGTGAACGTGATGCGCGGTGGTCCCGGCCTGGGTTCCATCGCCGCATCGCAGGCCGACTACTTCCAAGCCGTCAAAGGCGGCGGCCATGGCGACTACCGCTGCATCGTGCTCGCGCCTTGGAACGTGGAGGAGATGTACGCATTTCCCGGCATCGCGTTCGACATGGCGGATCGCTATCGCAACCCAGCCATGATCCTCGCCGACGGCGTGCTCGGGCAGATGATGGAGCCCGCGTGCATCCCCAGTGAACCTCCGGCAGCCAGTCATCCCGAAAAGCCCTGGGCGGCGAACGGACGGAATGGCCGCTCTCACAAGAACGTCGCGAACTCGCTGGTGATCGATCCGCACGAGCTGCGCGATCACAACCGCAAGCTCCAAGCCAAGTACCAGCAGATGCAGGCGGAGTGCAAATGGGACACGCGTCTCGCCGACGATGCCGAGATCATCGTCGTCGCCTACGGAATCACCGCGCGGATCGCGTTCAGCGCGTGCAAGCTGGCGCGCAAGCGCGGCATAAAGGCCGGTCTCTTCCGCCCGATCACGCTCTACCCCTTCCCCGCCAAGCCGTTGCTCGAAACCGCGGCCAACGCGAAGTCGCTGCTCGTCGTCGAGTTGAGCAGCGGGCAGATGGTTGAGGATGTGCGGCTGACGATCAACGGCAAACAACCAGTGGCGTTCTACGGCGAGATGGGTGGCGTCATTCCGTCACCGGCAGAAGTATGTGAACGCATCGTGGAGGCTGCCCAATGAGCACCATCATCGAACGACCGGGCACGCAAACTCCCGAGGGCCTCAATTGCGTCTTCGAGAAACCGCGCGCCATGAGCGACAAGCCGTTCCACTACTGCCCCGGCTGCTCGCATGGCACCTACCATCGCCTCGTCGGCGAAATGATCGACGAGTTCGACCTGATGTCGCGTACCGTCGGCGTGTGCCCGGTCGGCTGCGCGGTGTTTGCCTATGAGTATTTCGAGTTTGACATGGTCGAGGCGAGTCACGGCCGGGCGCCCGCCGTCGCGACAGGTGTCAAACGCTGTCTGCCTGATCGCTTCGTCTTCACCTATCAGGGTGACGGAGATCTGGCATCAATCGGCATGGCGGAAACGATCCATGCAGCCGCTCGCGGCGAAAACATCACGGTGTTCTTCGTTAACAACGGCATTTTCGGCATGACCGGTGGGCAAATGGCGCCGACCTCACTCATCGGACAGAAGACTACAACCTCGCAAGCAGGTCGTGATCCCATGCTCACCGGTCAGCCGATTAAGGTGTGCGAGTTGTTGTCGAGCCTGGACGGAGTGGCGTATCTCGCGCGCGTTCCGCTCAGCTCGCCGAAGAACATCAAGACGTGTCGCAAGTACATGCGCAACGCGGTGCGCTGCCAACTGGAGGGCAAGGGCTTCGCATTGGTCGAGGCGCTCTCGCCCTGCCCCGTGCAGTGGGGCATGACGCCGGGCGACGCGATCGATTACATCGACGAAAAGGTCGTGAAGGTCTTTCCGCCGGGCGAGTTCATCAACAAGCTGAACGACTGATGCGCGACGAAGCGAGTACATGCCATGATTGAGGAAAACCTAATCGCGGGATTCGGCGGCCAGGGCGTGCTGAGCTTGGGTAAGCTCATGGCCCAGGCGGCGATGGAGCAGAATCTGTGCGCCACGTGGCTGCCGTCGTACGGACCGGAGATGCGCGGGGGCACCGCGAACTGCGTGGTCTGCTTCAGCGATGACGAGATCGGCGCGCCGGTGGCAGCCAATTATGACGCCGTCGTCGTGATGAATCAGCCGTCGCTCGAAAAGTTCGAGTCCGCGGTCAAGCCGGGCGGCACGCTGCTGATCAACAGTTCGATCATCTCGGTCCGCGCGAAACGCAGCGACATCGACGTCTTCTACATCGACGCCAACGACCTGGCTGAATCGGTCGCGGGCAACGCGAAAGCCGCCAACGTCATCGCGCTCGGCGCGCTTCACGCAGTGCGCCCGCGGCTTGAGACCTCGGCCATCGAAGCCGCACTGAAAACCGCGTTCGAATACAAGGGTCAGAAGGTCATCGACATGAATATCCGCGCGCTGCACGCAGGCATGGAGGCGATGCAAGACACCGAGCCCAACCAGCCCCAAGCGACCGCAGCCCGGGCCCGATAGAGATCAGAACCCCGGGCGCCGAGCCGGGGCAACCTCAAAAAACACCGTAGAAACGGACGAAGCATCGACCACCCTCAACCCGCGCGGCATCGCGCGACGCCATTCGGGAGCACTGCCATGATCGCCAAGGAAGATGTCGCACTCGCCCAGGAATGGTTGCAGGACAACTGTCCACGTGCCCACATCCGTGCCACGCTCGAAAAGGGCCTCGCCTTCGTCGACGCGCTCGAGAAGGCCGGTCTCGCGGTCGAGGGCATCGACGGTTCAGACTTTTACAGATTCCTGACCGCGACGGCTGGCACACCCGCGTTCCGCCAGCACTTCGTACAGGCGGAGATGTAGCCCGCAGCCGCAAACCGCCCCCGCGCGCCGGAAGTTCCGCGTGATTAGCCCCCCTGTCGAATTGCACCCCGCTATGCCGATACCGATACCGGATACCTCGCGGTCCGCACGGTTCGGAGTCTGCACATGCTCGTTGCTGCGTTTGTCTGTTGGTTAGCGGTGATCATCTTTTCCGCAGCCGGTGCGGTTCGACTCGCGTCGACGCTGGTGTCGCCAAAGGCGGTTGACGTGATCCTTCTGCCCGGCACATTCCTGGCGCGACTCGGGCTGATCCTCGGACTGCTCGTGAGCGGCGGATCGCTGCACGATGTTCCGCTGATCGGCGAGCCGCGCAACAGTGATGTCGCGGGCGGCTCACCGTTGCGTCTCCGCGCGTGGTTCGGCGCCATTCTGACCGCGCTCATCCCCATCGCCGCGTGCGCGGCTGGAATCGTCGTACTTGTGAAAATGCTCGGCGTGTCCGTCGCGCGTGCGACGCTGACAACGTCGGCTGCCACGCAACTCCCCTCCAGCATCAACGCGTTCTGGGCATTCCTTCGTGGCGCGGTGGATCTCATGGAGTCCACGTTGTCAGCCGCTGCCGGCTGCAATCTCGCGGACTGGCGGGTGTGGGTGTTTTTCTACCTGCTGATCTGCTTCGCGCTGCGCATGACCGCGACGCGTGGTAATCTGCGCGGTGTGCTTGGTGCGCTCGCCTTGATCGGCGCAGCGCTCACCGTTTGCGCGGTTGCTTATAGCCCCCTAATCAATGCGATCAGTCGCGGTTGGCCCGTTATCAGTCTGGTCGTCGCCACAAACCTCTTGCTTTTGCTCGCAGCGTTGCTCGCGCGTGGAATTAGCGAAGTTTCCCGTGCAATTCGCGGGCGTTCGCCACGCCACGAACTGTGATAAAAACCAATTCCCCTTGAACGGTGAATTAATACAGTACGATTGTACGTACGAACTTACGGCATGTCCCGCCTGGATTTGCGCGGTATAGTATCGCAACACGCAGAGTGCCACTTGACCGCCGTTCGACTTTGACCGGTAGGCCGTATAGCTCGGCCGCAACGCAACGCGGCAAGCACGACCAAGAACAGGTCGACCATGAGCAACCTGTCTCGCGCGATACTGTTGATACTCGTCATGTCCACCGCGGCCATTGCCGCGGGCGGCGTGACGCTCGCTGTGCTGTACGACGCTGCCGTGGAGCAGAACCACCAGCGCTTGCAGGAGACGGCGCGCGGCCATGCCCGCATGATCGAAGCGATTGCACGGCATAGTCTGGCGAACGTGCCTCCGAATCTTTCAAACAAAGATGCAATGCAACGTGCCGAAGCGGATACGCTAGCGCAGGTTCGCGATGCGCATGCGCACTTCGCGGGGTTTGGCAAGTCGGGCGAGTTCACGCTCGCAAAACGCGACGGCGATAACATCGTGTTCCTGCTCAGCCACCGTTGGCATGATCTCGACAATCCCCAGCCTGTTCCGTTTGATTCCGATCTTGCCGAGCCCATGCGCCACGCCCTGCGCCGTGAGTCTGGGACGCTCTTCGGTTTGGACTATCGCGGTCAGCGGGTACAGGCCGC
>JACKHH010000009.1 GCA_020639095.1 Phycisphaerales bacterium
GACGTGGTCAGCATTCAATTTCTGCACAGTTGGGGTTTTACACCGGAAATGATGCAAACCGGGTGCTCCACCGTCCGGCCCTGGGGGTCGGACATCTGCCCGCCGCCCACGGGTCCGCAACCGCCAACCGAGACAATCGCGCGGCGGCGCGAGATGCTGCGCAACGCGTCAGCCGTCGCGGTCACCTGCGAGAGTTTTCGCAATACCGTCGCGCGCTACGCCGACATCGATCCCGCGGGCATCGCGATCACACCGCTGGGCGTTGACCTGAAGGAGTTTCAACCCGCTCCGCCTCCGTCCGGACCGCCGGTTGTCGGGTTTCTCAAGGGCTTCGGGCATGCATACGGCGCGCCGGTCTTCGTGCGCGCCCTGCCGAAAATCGCAACCGCCTTTCCCAATGTCCTGTTCGAGTTGGTGGGCGAAGGACCAACGTTGCCCGAGTGCCACAATTTGGCACAGAATCTCGGCGTGACGTCGCACATTCGCTGGTTGCCGCGACTCGCGCCGGCGCAGGTCGCGGACACGCTGGCGCGCTGGTCGGTGTCGGTGATTCCGTCCCTCACCGAGAGTTTCTGCATCGCGGCATTGGAATCTTCCGCGATGCGCGTCCCCGTCGTCGCCAGCGCGGTCGGCGGACTGTCCGAAACCGTCGTCGATGGGCAGACCGGGGTGCTTGTTCCGCCTTCGCAACCCGACGCCATCGCAAACGCGGTAATCGAGTTGCTCGCAACCCCACAACGACGCTGCGAAATGGGGTCAGCCGGCAGAGCGTTCGTCGAATCCCGCTACGCGTGGGAGCGGTGCATGAATGCTTGGGAGGCGTTTTTTGAGAACGCCATCCACCGGCGCGGAGTGGGAATTGCGAATTACGAATTACAAATTACGAATTGAACGGCTTGGGAGCGTTCTGCGCTCTTGGGAGTTGAGATATCATCGGGCGTATTGCACAGACTGAACCAGCTGCGACGGGTTGTGGCGAACAGGACGTCACCCCAGCCGTTATGCGCCTGCACAATCGCGTGCACTCGCGGAACGTCGTCGACCTGCGTCAGGGCGCGGCATCGCTGACTGAGCCGTCACGTCAGCGCCGCGTGTTGATGATTTCGTGTGCGTTTCCTCCGACCGGCGGGCCGGGTGTGCAGCGCAGCGCGAAGTTCGCCAAATACCTGCCGCAGCATGGCTGGACGCCAATCGTCTGTGCCGCGGACCACATGCCCGACCTGCCGTACGACACGTCGTTGCTGAGCGATCTGTCCGACAAGCTCGCGGTACACCGCATACAGCTCTTCGATCCGCGTTCGCGACTTCGTGCGTATCAAACGCGCAGCGGAAAACTGACCGCGAAGCTCGCGTGGTGGTCGGAGCGACTGCTCACGCGTGCCCTGGCGAACGCGATTCCCGATCACATGCTGATCTGGGCGCTGCGCAGCTACCGCGTTTGCCGGCGCATCATCGAAGATGGCGACAACACCGGCCAACCGATTAACGCGATTTACTCCAGCTACAGTCCCGCATCCAATCACTTGCTCGGATACTGGCTTCGCTGCGTGACGGGTCTGCCCTGGATTGCGGACTTCCGCGACCTGTGGACCGACGACTACTGCTATCCGCACGCGGGTAGATGGCGCAAGCGCATTGACCGCGCTCTTGAACAGCGCTTCCTCGAATCGGCTGACGCGGTGATCGGCGTCACCGATGGACAGCGTGACGTGCTGCGCGCGCACCTGCCGCATTCACCCGAGAAGTTCACGACCATCACGAACGGTGCCGACCTCGCCGACTTCGCGAACGTGAACTCAGGCGTTGCGAGAAGGAAACTACACGGACCGGAAAGCAACTTCGTGCTCACCTTCACTGGCTGGTTCCTGTCGGACCGTGTCAGCGAAGGATTGATCAACGGCATCGCCCGTTTCGGTCAATGGACGAAGTCCCAACAGCAACGCTTCATCCTGCGAATCGTTGGGGCTGTGTCCGACAGCATGGTGCGGCGATTCCGCGACGCGGGCGTGACGGTTGACACCGTCGGCTACCTGCCGCACGCGGAAGCCGTCGAACACATGGCCGCGGCTGACGCGTTGCTGCTGCTCGTGCCCGAAGGTCGCAATGCCGCAACACTCATCCCCGGCAAGCTTTTCGAATACCTCGCGTCGCAGCGGCACATCCTGCTGGTAGCGCCGCCCGGCGAATCCGACGCAGCCAATGTGCTGGCTGCGTGTCGCACCGGTACGCGAGCAGAGCACAATACCGACTCCGTATTCGCTGCGTTGCAGAAGTTGTGGCAGCAGTGGCAAGAGGGAAGACCGCTAACGGGCTGCGATCCGGAGCACCTGGAACCCTTCACGCGGCAGCAACTGGCAGGGCAATTGGCGGATGTGCTGTCCAAGGTCTGTTCGCGGCGCGTGGCTCATTGAGAGCGCGGCGATTCGCGACACGCACTTCTTACTTCATTTCCGCTCCCTTACAGTCGCGGCTCGGTTTCGTTGTTCATCCTTCATCGTTTCGCGTCCAGCGTTTCAGCTTGTTCTGCCTTCTGCGTTCTGACTTCTGCCTTTTCCCCCGCTCCCTTACAGTCGCGGCTCGGATTGGCCTAGCGCGTCGCGGTGCGTTGACGTGATGCCGTCAAACCACTTGCGACGGCTGGGGGGAACACATTCGACAGCTTTGTGATAAGACGCGCGGGCAGCAACCACATCGCCGTCGAGCAATTCGACGCGTGAGCGCAACAGGTACGCGATGGCCCGCGAGTCATAATTCTCCTTGGGCAACTCAATCACGCAGTTGCACGCGGCAATCAAGCGTTCGCGCAGTGTTGTACCGGGGAACCCTTCGAGCAAATCCAAGCCGCGAAACTTCGTCAGCTTCGCGTCCGCTGGGTCAGTCGTCACACCCTGCGTGCGATAGTCGTCCGCGTCCTGCTCGCCGACAAAGTACTTGAGCACGACGCAGCATTTGCCGTTTCGCTGTGCAAGCCGTTGCCAGTGCGGCTCGGATATCGCCAGCGTCAGCATCGATTCGCCCAGCGGACGCTCCTGATCCTCCGGCCAGTCGAGTTTTCCCCAATACGGCGATTGCCCCGCGCCCAAAGGCCGGTCAGCAAAGACTATGACGACGTCGTCCGCGTCATACGTCGCAGCCAAATAGTCAGCCGTTCCGCGCCAATCCGGACGGAAGCACTGCTGCGACAGCGCCCACGTCGAACTCGCCGGCAACAGCACCAACACGCCCGCACCCACATACGCAAGCGATTTACCAGCGCGCTCGCCAAACGCTTGCCACAAGCGCATGAAACCGAACGCAGCCAGCGCACACACTACCGGCGTGAGAAACATCGCGTAGCGATCGTTGATCGGATGCTCGGCCACTGCCACCGAATACACCACAAGATACGCCGGACCAGCAAGTCCCAGGACTGCGAACGTACAACGCTCAGCCAGTGAGTACGTTCGCCACCCGCGCAGCAGCGCAATCAAACCACAGACCGCCAAGAGCAGAATCGGAACCGCCCCACGACCGAACAGCGACATCGGTGCCCGCGCCCAGATCCACGCGTTCTGCGTGAGCACCGCGAAGACATGCGCGAACCCGCTGGGTTTAGACACCGCGTCGTCCGCGGTGAACACCGTCCAACCCGTATCCCCGCCGAGCAAGAAGAGAAGCATCGGCACCGCGAGCAAACCGACGACCACCGTAGCGATCCACACGCGCGCGACGCGCTGGCGATTATCCCGGTCCAGCACCCACGCAGCGCTCAGCACAACGCCAAGACAGAGCATCACCACCAGCGGAACCAGCCCGCGCGTCAGCGTCATCAGCCAAGCAACGAAAGCGTACGCCAGCACACGTGGCGCGGTTGGCTTTTCCATTGCACGCGCGAACAGCCAGAGCGTCACCAGCATCACGAAGACGAAAATGGTGTAGGGCCGCGCCTCCTGACTCAGCTTCCAGTGCAGCGGCGCAACGGCCAGCAGACCAGCCGCCAGCAGTCCCGCGCCCGCGCCAAACCATCGCCGCGCGAGCACAAACAGCATCGCCACACCAGCAACGCCAAACGAAGCCGCGGGCGCGCGCATCATCCACGTCGTCCGCGCGACCATCGTCACCGCCCAACCGATCAGGTAATCCAATGGCGGTTGATTGTTCGTCCGCGCGCCAAGCACGACCTGCCACGGCGACCCGGCATATTGCATGGTCTGGAAGTACTCGTCGCCCCAGCGTCCCTCGCGATCGAGTCCGTGGAAACGCAGACCGGCAGCTACGAGCAGAATCAATCCGAGCGCGAGCATCGTTCGCCGCGCCGTAGCGTCCTTCGCGTCGCAAGCAGCCCGCGGGATCGCATGAAATGTGCTGTCAATCGTGGTCACTGCGGAACCTGCGTGGGGTTAGTTCGTCGCGGAAATGGCAATCGAAGCGGCTGACCGCGTCACCGCCCGTCTATAGTCCACCTCGACCAGCGCTCCGCGCGCGTCCATCGACTGCGCGAGCGCCTCAAGCGTACAGACCAGTTGCAACCCAGCCCGGCCATCGGTGAGCGGTGTGCGCCCAGTCCGCGCGCACGCGGCGAAATGCTCGATTTCGACCGCAAGCGGCTCGCGCATTTTGATGTTGGAAATAACTGCGTCGCCAGCGCACACGCACGTCGCAAACTCGGCATAGTCGGTAAGCGGTGCTTGAAACTCAGCTTCTTTCGAACGATCGAATACCTGGATGTGTCGCGAGGTATCGAGATCGTCGTACACCAGCGTGCGTTCGCTGCCCACCACAACGGTCCGCCGCACCTTGTGTGCTTCAAGACGCGACACGTGCCCGCTCACCATCTGCCCGCCGGTATAATCCATCTGAAGAAGGCACACATCGGCTGCTTCGCGCCCGCAATTGGCACCGCGCGCATTCACCTGCGTCGGCCTGTCGCCCAGCAGGTAGCTCGCGATCGCAATATCGTGCGGCGCCAATCCCCAGAGCACGTCAACATCCTGTCGCAACCGGCCCAGACCCAGTCGCTGGCTGTGAATGTAGCGCACCTCGCCAAGTTCACCGGCATCGATCCGCCGCTTCACCTCGTGCAGCAGGTTGTTGTACGAGTAGGTGTGTCCGACCATCAGCGTGAGGGCTGACTCCTCCGCCAGTTCGACCAGTTCACGGGCATCGCAGCTCGTCGTACACAACGGCGTCTCGACGAGCACGTGATACCCCGCTTCCAGTGCTGCCCGGGCGTGTACGTGATGCAACTGCGGCGGTGTGGCCACCACGATCGCGTCGAGGCCGGGCAATTCGAGCAGCGCGTCGATTCCGCGCAGCGCCATCGTCTCGGGATAGTGCGTGGAAACCCGCTTGCGGGCATCGCCGTCGGGATCGCAGACCGCGACCAGTTCCATGTCGGGGTTCGCCGCAATGTTACGAATGAGGTTCGTCCCCCAGGCACCGGCTCCGATCACGGCAGTGCGAATCATGATGCAAGTCACCTCCCGGGGTGCGGATGGATCGACGTTGTCGCCCGCGCCGACGCGACATTTGTGATAGACGCGACCTAAGTAATATCGGAACTTGCCCCCGCGATATTGAAGGGGTGTCCTGCCCATTCCGCGGTCAACCCGAACCCCGCAGCCGCCGATAATCCACGCAACCGACGCGTCGCGTCGCGATTTCGGATGGCCCGTCCATGTCGTCAATCGTCAACCGCCGCATAGTGTTTCTCGGGGGCAAACCGCTCTCCGCGCACTGCCTGCGCGCGTTGCATCGCCACCACGCAGCCCAGGAGATCGATATCGTCGGCGTCGTTTGTCGTCCGAAACGGCAGACGGGCTGGTGGTCCGGGCCGGGGGTACCTGAAATGCGGGAAACCGCCGAGGAACTCGGCCTGCCGATTCTCGAAAGCGACGACGCGCTCCGCGACCTCGACTTCGACCTGGGCATCACCGTCCGCCACAACCGTATCCTGCGCAGCGAACACCTGTCAGCCGCGCGCCATGGTTTTATCAATCTGCACTGCGCCCCGCTTCCGCACTACCGCGGGTGCAACGGCTGCGCGCACGCGATCATCAACGGCGAAACGCGCTTCGGCGCGACGCTGCACCACGTTGACGACAAGGTCAACCATGGGGACGTCATTCGCGTTGAATGGTGTCCGATTACGGCGGAGATGACCGCGCGCACGCTGCTGGCTGCCGTCGAACGCACCGCGCTGCGCATGTTTCGCGAGTTGCTGCCCGCGATCATCGCCAATAGGCTGCCCGGCACGCCGCAACACGAACTCGTCGGCAGCGGCAGCATCGTCAGCCACTATTACCCGCAAACGTCACTCGCCAAGCCTGACATTCAACACATTGACCCAGCCTGGCCCGTGGAGCGCATTCTTCGCCACGTTCGCGGGTTGGATTTTCCACCATTCGAGCCGGCATACATGGTCCTGAACGGGTGCAAGGTGCACCTGACGACCGATCTGATGCAACACCGCTTGCCACCAACTTCACCGAGGGAGACCGCGCCGTGACCATGATCGCAACCACCGTCGAAACCGCCCCGATTCCGCTCGTCGACTTGCATGCACAGTACGCCGCCATCAAGTCGGACATCGACATGGCCATTGGTGAAACGCTGGAGAGCTGCCGCTTCGTCGGCGGGCCAGCCATCGCGCAGTTCGAAGCGGATTTCGCGCGGTACAGCGGCGCACGCTGCGGTGTGGGCACGAGTTCCGGAACCAGTGCGCTGCACCTGGCGCTGTGCGCGCTGGGCCTTGGACCGGGCGA
The DNA here is from genome assembly GCA_020639095.1 of Phycisphaerales bacterium. GTDB lineage: Bacteria > Planctomycetota > Phycisphaerae > UBA1845 > UBA1845 > JACKHG01. Next base: position 6,744 of record JACKHH010000009.1, read on the forward strand.
TGAGGTGATCATCCCAGCGCACGCGTTCATCGCAGCCGCTGAAGCCATCGCGCAAACCGGTGCGCGAATCGTCTTCGCCGACGTCGATGCGGACACTTACACCATCGATCCCGAAAGCGTCGCGCAGAGTCTCACGCCGCGCACACGTGCGATCATCCCCGCGCACGTCTACGGCCAGATGGCTGACATCCGCGCGCTCAAGGAAATCACCGCAGCCCACGACCACGAAGTGATCATTCTTGAGGACGCGTCGCAAGCCCAAGGTGCGCGTCGCGACGGCATCCGAGCCGGGAGTGCGGGCAGGGCTGCCTGCTTCAGCTTTGCACCGGACAACAACCTCGACGCCTACGGCGATGCCGGCATGGTGACAACCGATGACACCGAACTTGCCGACCGCTGCCGGCGACTCGCGAACCACGGCAGGCAGGACAAGTACCATCACGCCTCGATAGGCTACAACTACCGCATGGACACGCTGCAAGCAGCCATCCTCAACGTCAAACTCCAGCACCTCGCGTTGTGGACGCTGCGGCGGCGTTCGCGCGCGACCCTGTACAATGAAATGCTCGCCGACCTGCCGGGCGTCATCACGCCGTGCGTCGCCGACGAAACCGAACACGTGTACAACCGGTACGTCATTCAGATTGAGAATCGCGAAGGCCTCCGCGCTTTCCTCGCGGAGCACAACATCGCCGCGGGCGTGCACTACCCCGTCCCGCTGCACCACCAACCCGCCATCCGCCGCCAGGGCTATGTCGCGGCTCCGCTCCCCGTCACCGAGCAACTCTGCGAACGCATCCTCTCACTGCCGATCTATCCGGAAATGACCGACGACCAGGTCGAACGCGTCGCAACGGCGGTCAGGGCGTTTGTAGAGAAACAGGCCTGATTCGGGGGTCGCGACATCGCGCAACATTCATCGTTTAACGTTCCGCGTTCATCGTTACCCCAGTTCTACCCTCTGCCTTCGCCTCCCCTCAATCCGCGCCTCCCATCCGCCGATATATCGGACGATGGGCGCGATTTCCGCGCGCCGGAATTAACGCGGCAAGACCGCGTCGCGAAGGAGTAGGACCATGCCCGATTGGGTTACCGCTTCGGAAGGATCGCCGCTTTCCACGCAGACCCTGCTGATCAACCTTTCGATCGGCTTGGTGTTGGGCGTGCTGATCGGTTGGCACTATGTGCGCTTCGGCAGGACGTTGTGCAATCGCCATGCGCTCGCACGCATCCTCGTCGCCATCGTGCTCACAACCGTCCTGGTGATCTCCGTCGTCAAGGCGTCGCTTGCGTTGTCGCTGGGACTTGTCGGTGCGCTCTCGATCGTACGTTTCCGCACGCCGATCAAGGAGCCCGAGGAACTGGCGTACCTTTTCCTCTCGATCGCCACCGGTTTGGGCTTGGGCGCGGATCAACAGATTCCCACGGGAGGAGCCGTCATCGCGATCCTCATCATGATCTCGATCCATACGCGGCTCACCGACCGCAAGCAGAAGCACAACGTGTACCTCAACGTCGAGTTGCCGCCGGGAACGGGTGCAAACGGTGCCGGTGAAAGACTCTCGCGCACGGTGGCGGACCACGTCGCCAACGCGAGCATCCGTCGCCTCGACTACGCCGATGATGCGGTACAAGCCACCTACTTCATCGATTGCCGCGACGATCGCGCGCTCTTCGGCTTGATCGACGCGGTACGCGATCGCTTCCCCACCGCGTCGCTGAGCCTCATCGATCAAACCCACGGCGTGGAGGGCTAGCAATCGTGCGCGTCGCGCCGACACCAGCGAACGACCCGCGGCAATCCGCTCGCCGCCGAACGCGCCGCCGCTTGCTCCGCGCCGGGATCGTTATGTGCGCGCTCGCGGTCGCGGCCTGCGCCGGAGCATACGCAAAATGGCAGCATTGGGATTGGGAAATCGAGCGGACAGTGCGGACCGCGGTGGCAGCGACACCGAACTACGTCGAATCGCTGGTGGCTGCGGAACCTCTCGACACCGTGCGACTCGACGTACGCTTCAAGTACCTGCGCAAGATCGAAGCCAAACGCGCCGAAGCCCTGGAAACGGGCTGGCTCATCGCGTCCGACGACGACTACGTTCCTGCGTCGCTCACCGTTGGCGAAACCAGCATGCCCGCGAAGATCCGCCTGAAGGGCGACGGTTTGGACCATTGGCAGGGCGACAAATGGTCGTTCCGCGTGAAGGTCCAGAGCGAAGACCGCCCCTTCGGAATGCGCGTCTTCTCCTTGCAGCACCCCAAGAGCCGCTGGTATCTCAACGAATGGGGTTTTCTCGAAAGCCTGCGAACCGAAGGCGTGCTCGCGGTTCGTTACCGTTTCGTTGACGTCATTCTCAACGGCGACGACATGGGCATCTACGCCCTCGAAGAACATTTTGACAAACACCTGCTCGAAGCACACGAACGCCGCGAAGGTGTTATTCTTGCATTCGACGAGCCGACACATTTTCACGCCGACGTTCAGCTTCGCGACGCGGGCGGTTACGTCGGCACGCAGTTCGCCAACATGCGCAACCAGAGCATCCGCGTCTTCAACGAATCGAGCGTGAACGCGAACCCGACGCTGCGCGCCCAAGCCAATGAAGCCATTGAACTGCTTCGCGCGTATCAGGAAGGCCGGCGACCGGCATCGGAAGTCTTCGACATCCCGCTGCTCGCGCGCTACTACGCGATCGCCGATCTCTGGCGGGCATCGCACGCGACCTTCTGGTGCAACCTCCGCTACTACTACAACCCGATCAACTGCCGACTCGAACCGATCGGCTACGACAGCATGGCGCTCTGGGGCGAACCCGATCACCCGCTCATCGCCGCGCGGCGCGACGACTTCACCGACAATCACGCACTGAGCGACCCGATCATATCAGCCGCTTACCTGCGCGAACTCGACCGTATTTCCCAGCCCGCCTACCTCGAACACTTGCGCGCACAGTTGACGCCCGCGTTCGACCGGTGGCGCCGGGCATTGCAACGTGAATTCCCCACCGAGCGACGCGTTCAGCCGCAGTGGGACACAATCGCAGCGCGGCAGGCGTACATTCGCCGCGCCCTCAATCCCGACCGTCAGGTGCTCGCCACGGTGCATCCGCTGGAATCCGGCGCGAACGAAATCGCAATCGACCTGCGCAGCATCGCGCTGCTGCCCGTCGAAGTGACCGCCATCCGCGTCAACGATCACACCATCCCTGGCGAGGACATCACGGCTGCGACGCAGGCAACCGGCAATGCCGCAACCGAAGGGCCACTGATCACGCTTGCCCCTTCACCGCCGGAGCAACCGATCAAACCCGAGACACTGATCGTACGTTTGCCCGAGCCAATCTCGCTCGACGCGCCGCCGCGGATCGAAATCGATACGCGTTTCGTAGGCCGAGACGAGACCATCGCGCAAAGTGCGGTACCCGCTCCCCCGCGCGCTGAGTATAGCTCCGCGCCGCAAAGCCTCTCGGTTGACGAAGCCTTGAAGCGCCACGCGTTTCTCCAACCAAGCGACGCCAACACGCTGCGCATCGCACCAGGCGACTGGAACGTCCAAGGCGATCTCATTATCCCTGACGGCTTCACGCTCATCGCGGGCCCCGACACAACGCTGCGCTTCGAACGCGATCGCGTGTTGTATACCACCGGCGCGCTGCAATTCAGCGGAACTGCGAGCGCGCCCGTTCGCCTGGAACCGCAAAGCGACGCATGGAGCGGCATCTGCGTAAACGAAGCCGCGAACCAATCCACGTGGGAGCACGTGCGCGTCGCGGGAACAACCGGGGTGACGCGTGGCGGCTGGATGCTGTCGGGGGGCGTGACGTTCTACAAGAGCAACGTGAACCTCAAACAGGTCGCCTTCACCGACGCGCAAACCGAAGACGCGCTCAATGTCGTTCACGCGACCGTATCAATGCGCGACGTGGCGTTCGCGAACACGCTCAGCGACGCGTTCGATGGCGATTTCGTGCACGCCGACATTGACGGTATTCATTACACCGATATTGGCGGTGACGGCCTGGACGTCAGCGGGTCGCAGGTCACCGCGCGCAACGTCTTTGCCCGCCGCATCGTCGACAAGGTCGTCTCGGTCGGCGAGCGCTCGCGCGTCGATGTTGACACGCTTGACGCGTCGACCGTCGGTATCGCGCTCGCGAGCAAGGACGATTCCGATGCGAGCCTGCGCGACGCAAGCATTCGCAACGCCCGCATCGCGCTCGCAGCCTACGTGAAGAAACCGCAGTTTGGCCCGGCGCGCATCATTGCCGGCCCACTACGCATGGCTGCCGTCGACGACGACGCGCTCGTGCAAACTGGCTGCTCGGTGCGCATCGACGGAATCGTCCAGCCCACGAATGACGTGGACGTTGACGGTCTTTACGCGTCAGCCGCGTCACCACCGGCGAATACAGAAACAAAGCAGTAGGAAGCGGAACAGATACGCATGCCGACAACGCTGCTCGAACAATCAAAAACGCAGACGGCGCGAACGCTCGGACTCACGCGCCTCGCGCCCAGCATAGCCGCACTGGCTGCGCGCCTGCGCAACGCCAAACGACACGCACCAACCGCACCCGACCATCGTTACGAAATCAAGTTCACCGTGCCAATCGCGTACGCCCATCGCATCAATGCTTGGCTGCGGGCGCACCCTGCCGGTTTCCGCAAGCTCTACCCCGCGCGCCAAGTCAACAGCCTGTACCTCGACTCCATCGAACTCGCGAGCTACACGCAAAACCTCAGCGGCGTAGCCGAACGCGGCAAACTACGCCTCCGCTGGTACGGCGCATTCTCAAAGCAAGACGCAGGTGACAGCATTGTGGTGCAGGCATCTTGCCTGCATCAGAATCCAACGGCAGAAGACATTCATTGCAATGACCACGCGACCAACGACCGATGCATTTCCAATGCCGTGCTCGAAATGAAGTGCAAACAAGGCATGCTCGGCTGGAAGGAGCTTCATCGCGTCGATCATGACTTCGTGTTGACCGGCGCAAAATGGCGCGACGTGCTCCGCCAACTCCGCGCGACGCTCCCGGAACAAACGCGCCTCGCGCTCGATCGCAGCCCGCGGCCCATCGTGGTCATCCACTATCAGCGAAGCTACCACGCATCAGCCGATGGGATCGTCCGCGTGACCGTCGACCGCGAACTGCGCGCCTTTGACCAACGTCGCGGCCCGCGACCCAACTTCCGCCACGCCCTGCCGATACCCGACCATGCCGTCGTCGAACTCAAGTGCGCTGCCGAACACCACGACCGTCTCGCCGAGATCGCCGCAGCCTTCCCCGGCAGAATCGAACGCTGCTCGAAGTACGTCACCGCGGTCGCAACCGCACTGCGCTGCTGACCCCAATCACAACGTCCCCCCACCCCCCGCAGGCAGCATCTTGGCAACCCGCGACGAGCGATGTACGCTTTGCCATCGGACTTACGCTATCCCATAAGGTTCAATCGGCGAGGGTTTGATCATGCGCACCCCCAACTTCCGCAAGTCACTCGTACTGCCCGCCATGCTGTCCGTCGCCGTGCTGCTCATGGGTAGCGGCTGCGCGGAGTCGCGGCCCGCGATCAAAACCGTCGACGCCCGCGTGACGGGTATTGATTGGCGCGGGGTGACGCTCGCATTCGACCTCGGCGTGAAGAACCCGTTGCCCATCGCGCTGTCTGCCCCCGGAGGCCGCTTCGCCATCGACATCGGCGAGAACGAATTGCTCCGCTCGGACAACATTCCCGCGATCGCCGTCGCCGCCCGTGACACCGGAACAGTCACGCTGCCCGCACGCCTGGAGTACGGGCAGATTCTCGCAATGGCCACCGGCATGCGCGACCTCGCGGAAATTCCCTATCGCCTTCGCGGCGCGCTTGCGTTTCGCGTGGCTGGTGCGCCGCTCGAGTTGCCGTTTGAACATCGCGGCGAGTTGCCGGTCTTGAAAATGCCCAAGATTGAGATTGAGGATTTCGAGTCGAGCGGATTCAGCATGCAGGGCGCGAGCATCACGGTGGACGCGGAGATTGAAAACCCGAACGCGTTCGCGCTGGGCGTGGCGGACCTGGGCTACGTGTTGAGCATCGGCGGCGTGCAGGTGGGCGAAATCGCCGCGAAAACCCCCAACCGCATCGCGAGCAAATCCAACGGCAAACTCCAACTCCGCGGCACCATCAGCACAGCCCAAGCCATCAGCGGCATCCTGAGCAACCGCGACCTGAGCGCCGTAAAGCTAAACCTCACCGGCACGCTCGACACCCCGTTCGGCGACGTTGGCGTTTTGCCGTAGACCTCCGAGCGTGACGCGTCTTGCTTGGTGGTTGAACCGCCAAGACGCCAAGGCTCCAAGAAGACTGAACTGTTTGGGAGGGTGCGCGCACACTTGACGATGCGCGCACGCGCCCAATTCGTCATTCGTCATTCGTCATTCGTCATTAACAATTGCCGTTCTTGGCGTCTTGGTGCCTTGGCGGTTCAAAGAGAATCAAGACGGACGCCGAACGGCAAATCACTTGCCCGCGTGCAATCGGCGGAGGTCTTCAGCCATCGCCTTGATCTCCGTCAGGTCCATCTGCATCTCGCTCCAGCCGTACCACAACGCGTAGTCCGGGTTCGCGTGGAACGTGCCCTGAAACGCGCGCATGCGGTGCTTGAGGTGCATGAGGAACAGGCGGTTTTCGATCGGCGTCGGCGAATCGGAGAAACTCAAGAGATCGGGGAAGTTCGAGGCGTAGCTGTCGGGCTTCTTGAGCACACCGTCCTTGTACAGTCCCGCGATCACGCGAATGGCTTCCGCGAGCAGATGATCCACCTGCTCGATCATGCGATCGCCCTTGGCCAGTTCGCCCTTCGCGAAGTTTTCCGAATGACACTCGCTGCAGATCGCGAGCATCTTCGTACGCTCCGCGTCGAACTCGGCGGCTGACAGCTTGGCAACCTTGGCGCTCGCGACGACATCAAGCCGGCCCGTCGGCTTGCCCTCGGGATCGAGCACGCCCAGCGCCTGCAAAATCGTCACGCGATCCGCCCACCACTGATCGCTCTCGTTCGGGTAGCGATTCAAACCGTCGGTGCGCACCGCGAGAAAACCCCATGCCGTGTGGATGTTGTGATCGCCCTTGCTCATGTGGCAATGCTGGCACGTCGGAGCAGCCGCCGTTTCGGGCAGCACTTCGTCGCGCTTGAGCTGATGTCGCACGCCATGCTTCGACGTCGACCACATCTCCCACTGCGGATGGTCGAAACCCATGTGACACGTCGCGCACGCTTCCGGCTCGCGCGCCTCCTTCACGCTGAAGGTGTGCCGCGTGTGGCACGCGTCGCACGAGGCGTAACCGAAACCCGATCCCTCTTGCTTAAGCCGGTTGATCTCCGACGTTTCCTTCAGACCGATCTTGTGGCAGCCCCCGCACCCCTTCATGCCGTCGATGAGTTCCATCGGCTTGTAGTGCGTGGTCGGCATCGCCTTCATCGAAGCCCAGGACAGCGCGTGCTTGCTCTTGGCAAACTGGTCGTACTGCTCCTGGTGACACTCCGCGCAGGTGTCCGCGGTCACCGTCTTGACCTTGTCCACGTCGTCCGCGCTCGAATGCGCATCGCCGTGACACTCCGAGCAACCCACATCGCTGCCCGAGTGCTTGCTCAACTTCCAGTCGTTCACAATCCCCGGCGTAATCCCGGTGTGACAACCGACACAATCCGGCGCGTCATCCGCACGCACCGAAGCCAAACAGCAGGTCAACCCAACTGCAATCACGATTTTCTGGCTAGTATTCATAGAGTGTCCCCCTGCAAAGCTGAATGCCGTTGTAACATGGCGCAAGTCAAATCGAAGCGGTAACGAATACTGCCAGATCAAATCGCCATTGTCCACATCAACAATTCGCCTGAGCAGTAACACGCCCATGCGAAAATGTGTCGTCGCATCTGACCAGCCCACACTCAAGGAATCGTTCCAACAGGCAACGAGCGCGCACCACAATCCGCCGCGCCGAAACTAGGCGTAGTTCATCATGTGCCAATGACAATTGCTGTTCTTGGTGCCTTGGCGCCTTGGTGGTTCAACTCCGAGCCGACGTAGCCGCTAAGCCTTCGCCACCGGCAGCGGAATCGAACCGTCCGCACGGGGAAGTGGATCGGGCGGCACGATGCTCACGCCGCCGCTGGAGAGTTGCGCTTCGCCGCGTTCGACCTTCTCCGCGAACGCGACAGCCTCTTCGTACAGCGCTTCAAGCATGTCAGCCTCTGACACCGTACGCGTCTGCTCGCCCTGCACGTAGATGATGCCTTTGCCCTTGCCGGCGAATACCGCGACGTCCGCACCCTCAGCCTCGCCCGGCCCGTTCACCACGCAACCCATCACCGCAACCTTCACCGGCGTCTTGATGGCCGCGAGTTTACGGCGAACTTCCGCGACCAGCTTGATCAGGTCGATCTCGATGCGCCCGCAGGTCGGGCACGCGATCAACTCCGGCTCGTCGCGATTGCGCATGCCCAGTACGCACAGCAGTTCCTTCCCATCCTCGACTTCAAAGATGGGATCGGCTGCATAGCTGATGCGAATCGTGTCGCCGATACCGTCCGCCAGCAAAGCAGCCAGCGCCGACACCGAACGAATGCGCCCGGTCTCCGGCGGACCGGCATGCGTTACGCCGAGGTGCAAGGGAAAATCAAAACGCTCACTGATCGCGCGGTACGCGTCGATGCAGATGCGCGGATCGATGCTCTTCGCGCTGATCACCACGTCACCAAAATCGTTCTCGTCGAAGATGCGCAGGTAATCTTCCAGCTTCTGAACCATGAGCCGGATCATGTGCGCGTGCCGATCGGACGACAGCGCGGACATCTCACCCGCGCGCGTTTCCTTGTCCTTGCGTTCGACGATCGAACCTTCATTCACGCCGACGCGAATGGGAATTCCCCGTTCGCGACACGCGCGGATGACGCGATCGACCTGATTGCGATCGGTAATGTTGCCGGGGTTAAGGCGGATTTTGTGGATGCCGGCTTCGATAGCTTCCAGCGCCCGTTCGAAATGGAAGTGCACGTCCGCAACGATCGGCACCGGCGACTGCTCGAGGATTGCGGGCAAAGCTGCCGTGTCGCGTTTGTCCGGTGTGGCGACGCGGACAACATCGCACCCCTTGGCGGCCAGCGCCCGAATCTGCGCCACCGTGGCGTCGATGTCATACGTGTACGTGCTGGTCATCGACTGCACGACCACCGGAGCGTCACCGCCCAGCGGCACGCTGCCAATGTGCATCTTGCGCGTTTTGCGTCGTGGTTTCATCGGGCAGGATTGTAGCGAAACCACCACTCACCGGCGAATGGCAGGAGAACCAAGTGAAAACGATGAACGCGGAACGATGAACGATGAAGTATGGAAGATGAGGTCATCAATTGTGGTTCGGGCATCTTGCCTTTTGTGGTGCAGGCATCTTGCCTGCATCCGTGGAGTGAGCCCTGCCCGACAAATCAGCACCACGACCCGACAAGACGTATCACGTGCCGGCAGGATGCCTGCACCACAATGGACTTCCGCAATCATTGATCTTCGATCGCTGACCTGCGACCTACTCCGGCGGTATGAACTCCGTGCAGAGGCAATCCGCCAGATCGATGCTCGGCGTATCCTCCGCGCAGCAAACGTAGCCGGTCCCGGTATTGTCGATCTCCTCGCACCCTTCCGGCACCTCAACGATGATGTAGCCGTCGGGGCAGGTGTACGGCGGAGGGGTGGGCTGCGGCGTCGGCGTGGGTCCACCATTGCCGCTGTCCGCGACACAGTTGCAATCATCATTGACAGTGGAATACCCCTCGGGGCAACAGCCCTCGTTGCTGCCGTCGAAGTCGCATTCGTCGGGGACGCTGACCAGGACGTAGTCCTCGGGGCAGCCCAACACCACGCTGGACCCACTCGTATCAACGTCCTGCGGATCGGGCGTTGCCGTTGGCTCCGGCGTCGGCGTCGCGTCGGGATCGGGCGTTGCCGTCGGATCTGGCGTTGGCGTCGAATTCGGGTCGGGCGTCGGCGTCGCGGTTGGCGTCGGCGTGGGGTCGCTGCTGGGCGACGGGCTCGGTGTCGGCGTGGGATCACCACTACTGGACGGCATCTCGCACGCAAGTCCGCTCACCAGCAACAGCACCACCAGAATCTTCTTCATGAGCCTCTCCCCCGCATACATGATGCCGCAGACAAGCCGCGGGCTGAGCCCGCATCGTCTGCACGTGTTCAAATCTTGGTCACCGCACCCCACTCTGGCCAGACCGGGCCTTGGCCGATTCTAGGCCGCAGAGCGCAACGCTTTCAACGGCCGGGATATTGCCACAACCGACCGAATCAATCCAGCCACCGCGTGTCGCGTCCAGCCCGCGGGCAATTATCGGCGTGGCTCAGACGTCGGGGTTGATCGTTGGAGGGGCGCAGGAAGCGCCCCCGCTGCGGCCAGGGTCAGGGGGAAAGGAGTGTGGTGGTCAAGCCGCAGCGAGGTCGCTCCTCATTGTCGTCTCGGGGCGATGAGACGGCAGGGCCGGCGCATGTGAGCGCCGAAAAGGAGGAGGTAAGAAGCCAAATTGTCTTGTGCGATGGGGCCCGCAGTACTGCCAGTCGCCTCGCTGTCCTGCGATCCTTCGCAGGGGTCTCCATCCCGGAGGCGGCTCTTGCGAGCCTCATCGACTACTAACCATACTATGTGGCTTAGTAGACAAGTCAAGCGGGCGGTTAAGAATTCATGATTTTCTAGGGCGTCCCCGACCAGCCCAACCTTGAATTGCCCGTACCTGACCGATACTATTATGGTTAGTAACCCATATTCACAGGAGCGAACCACAGTGCGAAAACTACCTCGATCATTGACTCCCCTGGAGGCCATGATCATGGACGTGGTCTGGGACCGGGGTGAAGTCACCGTACGACATGTGCAGGATGCGCTCAAACCAGAACGGGAGTTGGCCTACACTTCCGTCCTAACTATGATGCAAGTGCTTGAGCGCAAGGGTTTTGTCGGCGCACGCAGGGAAGGCCGCGCCAATGTTTACGAGGCCACCGTCAGCCGCGACCGCTTCGGCGTGCGCAGCGCCATGGAGGTGGTGAACTCGTTCTTTGCAGGCTCCGTCCCGGCGATGCTCTCGCATTTCGTCGATACGGACAACCTGTCGGAAAAAGACCTGCGGCGATTGCAGGCTTTGGTGGAAAGCGAGGTCGCGCGGCGCAACGGAGACAATCCGACTGCGCCCGGTGCTGTTAAATGATCGACAGTCGTTGACGGATTGACTGTTGTAGACTGAGCAACGCACCATCGCGCGCTGCCCGCTTAGGCTTACGCGGACGAATCGAAAAACCCAAGGGACGCCATGAGCGACGGAGCCGTGACCTTTCTGGTCTCACGTCTGACGGTCGCCACGTTGGAATTCCTCATCGTGGGATTCCTGGTGGCTGGCCTGCTCAAGGTCTTTCCAAACATTTCGCCAAGATGGCGCCGGCGCATCTGGTTCCTGGCGCTGTGCAAACCTTTCGTCACCATCTGCACTGGTTTTCTCAACGGTATTGTTCCGATCGCACCAGCGATCAGCGGCTCGCTGCTAGGCGACCTCATGTTCCCGGGCAGCGGCGATACCAATGTGCTTGTCGAAGGCGGAAAGACCATCGCCTTCCTGCAGGTGATCGCCTACGCCTGGATCGTGATCACGTCGTGCCTGCTGCTGCGTGTGTGCTTCCGCGCGGTGAAGATCCGCCAGGTCGTCGACGACCACATGACCAAGGGTTACCTGCTCAAGCCGACGACATTGAAGCGACTTGACCCGACGCTGGTGATTCCGCCCAGCGCCCGCATCATCATCACGCCGGAAGACGACGGCCCCGCCACCATGGGCGTGTTTCAGCCGGCAATCGTGATTCCTGAGTCGCTCTTGCCATGGATCGTACACCATCGCGATCCGTCGCCGATCGAGCGCGCCCGGTTCTGCCAGGTGCTGCGTCATGAGCTGGCACACGTCGCCAACCGCGACGATCTGCTCACGCTCATGACCATGATCATGCTCAGCTTTTTCTGGTTCCATCCGGTCGCGCACTGGGCGTATCGCCGCGTGCGGATGAACAACGAACTGTGCTGCGATGATGACGTGGTCGGCAGCGGTGTTCAGCCGGCGGACTATGTCGACACCTTGATGAGCATCGTCGCGGGCAGCTTCTCGCGCCGCGGGTTCTCGATGCACATCTTGGGCGACAGCTCGCCTGCGGGCGTGCTGCGCAAGCGTTTGCATCACATCTTGGGCAGTGGCAGCAATACCGGCGGCAAGCCGATCTTCGCGTATGTCACGGTGCTGATCATCCTGGCAACGATGCCGCGGTTCCTGGGCTATGGTCGTCTCGTTGAGGTGCTGATGAAGTCGGGCGAGACCCGAATCATGACGCGTGCCGAGTTCGCGCAGGTCAATCCGTTCACGATCGATCGCGTGATCACGCCAGGCGTGGTCGACGATTCGTGGTACATCGACGCGACGGTGCCGTCGCTGGATGGCGCGACGATGCTCGCGTCCGGCGAGGCTGCCATTGACGCAGCCAACGGTTCGTTCGTCACTCCGGAAGTGCCCGCGGTGGACGACCCGGCTGTCACTCCGCTGCTACCGTCCACCGACGACGCAGTCGCGTTGGCAAACACGAAAGAGGATGTCGGCGAGGACGAGGTGGACGCCCCGGTCTCCACGACGCCGAAGCGGACGAAGTCGCGCGGCCCCTCCTGGCCGAGTCGCGTGGGCACGTCTGACCCGTCGGCACCGATTCTGCCGCCGCCCAGCGATCGCCGCTGATTCCCACCCAAACCGGCTGAGCTGCCCCCCCAAAAAGTTCCCCCACTTTTTCTGCGCATTCATCTAGGGGCCGATAATCGCACGGCTGCCGCAGTGCGCCCGCGACCCGGCGCAACCCGCCACCGCTTGACTTTATCATAGTAAAGCATAGACTGTACCAAAGTAAAGCGATGGCCGATGCTCAACAGAAGACCATGACCACGAAACCCGCACAACGCGACACCCTCGACGAACTCCTGCGCATCGTCGTCAACCTCCGCCACGTCGGCGAAGCCCGTCGCTTCTTCCGCGACCTGCTCACCGACGACGAACTCGAAATGATCAGCCGGCGCTGGCAGGTCGCGACCATGCTCGCCGACGGGCTGCCCTATCGCGAGATCGAGGAACGCACGGGCATGAGTTCGCGCACCGTCGCGCGCATCGCACGCTGGTACAAGACGGGCCCGGGTGGCTATCGCCTGGCCGTAGCCCGCAAGAAACAACGCGGCAGCCACGGATAAGTAGACACCGCACATGCAGCATTGTGGTGCAGGCTTCCAGCCTGCATAAGCATAAACAGGAAACGCGAAGTGACATTGTGGTGCGGGCTTCCAGCCTGCACTGAAGAGATCGAACGCCACAGGAAACTCGAAGCGGAAACAAGACATGGCTGATACACCCATCAAACTCACTCTGCCCAAGGGCCGACAACAGGGCGAAGTGCTCGACCTGCTCGCGGAAGCGGGTCTGCGCATTCGCGCCGGTGCCCAGGAATATCGCCCCACGTGCAGCGACGCGCGCTTCGAGGTCAAGCTCCTCAAAGCCGCCAACATTCCCAAGCTCGTCGAGTACGGCGCGCACGACGTGGGCATCACCGGTCGCGACTGGATTGAGGAAACCAGTGCCGACGTCGTCGAACTGCTCGACACCGGCTTGCTGCCCGTGCGCGTGGTGTCGGCTGCCCCCATCGGCAGCAATCCGTTCACCAAACCCGGCAACGGCCCGTTGATCGTCGCGTCGGAATACGAGAACCTCACGCGCCGCTACATGGAAGGGAAAAACCAACCGTTCCGCTACGTCCGCACCTACGGCGCGACCGAAGTCTTCCCCCCGGAGGACGCCGACCTCATCGTCGACAACACCGCCAGCGGCGCGACGCTTCGTTCAAATGGTCTGGCGATTCTCGATGAGATTCTGCCATCCAGTAGCCGAGTCGTCGCCAACCGCGCCACGCTCGATGATCCCGCACGCCGCGACGCAATCGAGGAACTCGTGTTGCTCGTGGCCAGCGTGCTCGATGGTCGCAAACGCGTGCTGCTCGACATGAATGTGACGGCTGACCGTTTGGAAGCGGTCATCGACCTGCTGCCCGCGATGAAGTCGCCGACGATTCAACCGCTCTACAAGGATCGCGGGTACGCCGTGCGCGTCGCGGTCCTGCGCAACGAAGTGCACCGCATCCTGCCCGCGATCCGAAAAGCCGGCGCCACCGACATCCTGCAAACTTCAATCCAGAAGGTGATCGCATGAGTGAAGCTGTTCGCATTTTGACGACGACAGCAAATGCCGACCCGCTGCTGCCCGAAGGGATTCGCCGCGTACAGGTCTCCGCGCGTGAGGCAGAATCGGCTGCGCGCGATATTATCGAAGGTGTCCGCGCGCGCGGCGACGAAGCGCTGATCGAGTTCACGCGTCGCTACGACGGCGCGGACATCACGTCGCTGGGCATTCGCGTATCGCCCGAAGAATTCGACGCCGCCGATGCGCAGATCGATGCGTCCGTGCGTGAAGCACTCGCCCACGCCATTCGCAACATCCGCACGTTTCACGAATCACAGATGCCCGGTGACCTCGCGATGGTTGAGGTCGAACACGGCGTGTGGTGTGGCGACCGCTTTACCCCGCTCGACTCGGTCTGCCTCTACGTTCCCCGCGGACGCGGCGCGTTCGCATCGGTCATGTGCATGCTCGGCGCACCAGCGGTCATCGCCGGCGTACCGCGCGTTGCGGTCTGCACACCGCCGGGACCCGACGGCAGCATCGACGCCGCCACTCTCGTCGCGGCGCGCATGTTGGGCATCGACGAAATCTATCGCATCGGCGGAGCGCAGGCGGTCGCAGCCATCGCATTCGGCACGCAAAGTGTTCCTGCGTGCGCGAAGATCGTCGGCCCCGGGAACGTTTACGTATCTGCCGCTCGCGCGTTGCTTGCCGACGTCCTCGATCCCGGCGCACCGGCTGGCCCCAGCGAATCGGCGATCCTCTGCGACGCGACGGCTGACCCGCGCAACGCGGCATGGAACCTGCTCATCGAAGCGGAACACGGCGAAAACTCCTGCGCGATCCTCGTGGTACATGATCGCGCGTACGCCGATCGCGTCGTCGCAGAGGTCGCGACCGCCCTGCCGAAACTCACCGAACAGCGGCAAACCTACGCCAACGAAGTGCTCGCGCGCAACGGCGGAATCATCCTCACCGACGCGCTCGAAACATCCATCGCCGTGGTCAACGCGTTCGCCCCGGAGCATCTCGCAATCATGTGCCGTGAACCGTGGGACGTGCTCGGCGCGATCCGCAACGCCGGCGAAGTGCTCATTGGCGATTACCCCATCATCAGCCTGGGCAACTACGCCATGGGCGTGAACGCGATCCTGCCCACCGGGGGAGCCGCACGCACCCGTTCATGCGTCAGTGTTGATGATTTCTTAAAACGTTCGAGCGTGGGCTACGTCACACGCCGCGGGTATGATGCGCTGGCGCCGGTCGTGTCGACGATGAGTCGCGACGAGGGCTTCTCAGCCCACCACCTGGCGGTTGAAAACTGGACCAAGTAGACGCGGATTCGCCGCCGTTCACGATAAGGAGACGTCATGGCGTCCGAGACATTCACCGCACTTAGCGTTCGCCGCAAGACGACGGAGACGGACTTCGCAATCGAAGTCGCGCCGCGCGCCGCGGGGGCTGCGCTGTTGGCTTTACCCAACAAGCTGCTGGCCCACTTCGTCGACCACTTTACGCGTGGCGCGGGCTGGCAGGTATCGGTTTCGCAGACCGACTGGCCGCGATCGTGGGAATTCGACCACGTGCTCTGCGAGGACTTCGGCCAGTTGCTCGGCAAGGCAGCGGCTGCCATCGCGGAAGAACGTGCTGCCGCGGTCGGCATCAAGGGCCGCGCGACGGCGGAAAGCGCCATGGACGATGCCGCGAGCACCGTCAGCGTCGCCTTCGAGTCGCGGCCTCGGTGCACCTGGGCGGTTCCGCGACGCGCCGATCTCGACGGATTCGTCGACAGTTGGTACGCGGGCGACACCGTCGGCGTATGCTACGGCACGAACATCAAGCAGTTCCTCGACGGTTTCGCGTATGGCGGCGGCGTGACACTGGCCGTCGACGTACGTAATTCGGGAAATCTCCATCACGTGTACGAAACGATCTTCCGCAATCTCGGTGACGCGATCGGTATCGCACTGGGGACAGCCGTGCGTTTGCCCGGCGACGGCAGCGGACTCGCGGGCACACCCGTGTACGAGGTGAAACGACGCTCATGACGAAGATTCATCCCGACAGTCTGATCGCCCTCGACGCTGACGGCGTGTTCATGAACGAGATGACGTACTGGCGCACCGCCCTGGCGGCGGCCTTTCACTACTCGGACATCGAGATCGCGGACGCGTCGCGCTGGCAGCAGCTCGACGACGCGTGCCTGCACCAGCAGCGCCTCCAGTTCATCACCAAGAGTCGCGGCTGCAATTCAAACTGGGACCTCGCTGCCGTGATCGCACTGGTGCTCAGCGATGCCGATACGAAAGAGCGCGTGCGTGCCGCCCTCGCAGCCAATGACGACGCAGCCGTTGCATCTACTCTCGCGACGGCGATGGAAGCCCGTTGGTCCGATCCGGACGCGGGGGCTGCACCGGTATCGGGCTTCGGCATTGATCGCAGCGGAAAGCTCTTCACCGAAGTGCGCGATCGCTTCCAGGACGTGCTCTACGAACGCTGCGGGATTACTTGGTCATTTCCGCGACACGAACTGATCCCACCAGCCGATGCCACGCGCGGTGCGCTCGCGCGCATGCGCGACGCCGGCAAGACCATCACCGTGTGTACCTCGCGCCAGCGCGACGAAACCGAAACGCCCATCCGCCGGCTTGAACTTGCGGAATACTTCGATTGCGCACGGATGATGACGCTCTCCGAAGCGCATCAGGCACAGCGAGAAACCGGCGTATCACCGCTGGGAAAACCGCACTGGTTCCCGCTGGCTGCCATCGCCTTGGGCTACGATCGCGCGGTGCGGGCCGTACGCGATAATGCGGCGACGCTACCCGCCGACGGTACGCCGATTCTGTTCATGGGTGATGCACCTGCCGATTTCGAAACTGCTCGAGGCTGCCATGCCCGCGGATTGCCCGTTGCGTACATCCACATCGATTCCGGCATTACGCGGCGGGAAACGCTCGACGCGATTGCCAAGGATGATGTCACCGTCGCGGTTGTCGATACGCTCGCACAGGCTGCTGACATCGTTCTGGGGGCAACCCCATGATCGGGATCATCGACTACGGTGCCGGAAACCTCCGCAGCGTGAGCAACGCGCTCGACGCACTCGGCGTCACGTGGCAACACGTGCGCGAACCCGCCGCCCTGTCTGACTGTACGCGAATCATCCTGCCCGGCGTGGGCCACTTCGCGTCCGCCGTCGAAAAGCTCGCGGAGATCAACATGATGGATGCGCTCCGCGCGGTCGACAAACCACTGCTGGGCGTGTGTCTCGGCGCGCAACTGTTGTTCGATACCAGCGACGAAGCTCCGGGCGTATCCGGTTTGGGCTTGATACCCGGCAACGTGGCCCTGCTCACGACGCGCACGGTTCCGCACATGGGCTGGAACCAAGTAACGCCCCGCGGCAACAACCGACTCTTTGACAGTGCCACGCCGCGGCACTTCTATTTCGCACACAGCTACGTCTGCGAACCGGCGGACAACGCGGACATAGCAGCCGATGTCACGCACGAGGGCGCTACGTTTTGCGTCGCGGTGCAATGCGGAAATGTTTGCGGTGTGCAGTTTCACCCGGAAAAAAGTGCGTCTGCCGGCATGGATCTTCTGCGGAGGTTCGCGACATGTTGACCCGCCGCATCATTCCCTGTCTCGACATTCGCGGTGACCGCGTCGTCAAGGGCGTGAAGTTTCAGAACCTCCGCGATGCCGGCGACCCGCTCGAACGCGCTCGCGCGTACATGGACGCGGGCGCCGACGAATTGTGTTTTCTCGATGTGACCGCGTCGCTCGAAGACCGCCCGCTGCTGCTCGAACTGCTCCAGCGCTTGTCGCGCGTGCTCTTCATTCCGTTCAGCGTCGGCGGCGGTGTCCGCAGCGTGGACGACGCGCGCGATCTCCTGCGCAGCGGCGCGGACAAAGTCGGCGTCAACACCGCCGCGGTCAGTCGCCCCGACCTGCTCAACGAACTCGCCCGCGCGTTCGGCAACCAGTGCGTCGTGCTGTCCATCGACACGCGCCGCGACGGCGACGAATGGTACGTCACCACGCACGGCGGACGCGAACTCACCAACCGCACCGCTCGCGCCTGGGCCACGGAAGCCGTGGAGCGCGGCGCCGGTGAAATCCTGCTCAACTGCATCGACACCGACGGTGTGCGCGGTGGTTTCGAACTCTCTTTGACCGATGAAATCGCGGCGCTCGTGCCCGTTCCGGTCATCGCGTCCGGTGGCGCCGGTTCACCGCAGCATTTTGTCGACCTCTTCACGAAGACCGGCGCACAAGCCGGTCTGGCTGCGTCCATTTTCCACGACGGCAGCACCACCCCAAACGACATCAAACGCGCCCTGCAATCCGCGGGCGTGGAGGTACGCTTGTGATTATCCCAAGTATCGATCTGATCGACGGCAAAGCCGTTCAACTCAAACAGGGCCGCGACCTGTTGCTCACCGACCCACGCGACCCCGTCGAACTCGCTCGCGAGTTCAACCGCTACGGACCAGTCGCGATCGTCGACCTCGACGCAGCCCTAGGCCGCGGCAACAACACCGACGTGATCGCCCGTTGCTGCCAAGTCGCCGAGTGTCGCGTCAGTGGCGGCGTACGCAGTGCCGACGACGTGCGCAACTGGATCAAACGCGGCGCGCGCAAGGTCGTGATCGGCACGATGGCGACGCCTGACTTCCTCAAGCAGTTTCCGCGCGAGTGGCTCATCGCTGCCGTTGACGCCCGTGGCAAGAACGTAGTCGATCAGGGCTGGACGCGCGACACGCAGGCAAACGTCGTCGCCCGCGCAGCGGAATTGTCCGCGTATTGCAGCGAAATCCTCTTCACGCAGGTCGAACGCGAAGGCATGCTCGCGGGCCCGGACATCGCCACCGCCCAGTCCCTGCGCGATGCTGTTGGGATTCCCATCACGGTGGCCGGCGGCGTGCGCAACGCGCAGGACGTGGCGGAGTTGTCGTCGGCTGGCTTCAGCGCGCAGATCGGCAGAGCGCTCTACGAGAAGCACCTCGACCTCGCGGAATCGTGGACCGAATGCATCGCGTTCAACAGCGACGGATTGGTGCCGACGGTCGTGCAGGACGCGGCAAGTCGCGACGTGCTCATGCTGGCGTGGAGCAATGCGGAATCGCTGCTTACGTCGCTCGTTGAGGGCGTCGGTTGCTACTGGTCGCGTTCGCGCAAGGAACTCTGGCGCAAGGGCGCGACGTCAGGCCACACGCAACGCCTCGTGGCTGCACGCTTCGACTGCGATCGCGACTGCATCCGCTTCACCGTCGAGCAAACTGGACCCGCGTGCCACACCGGTACGCCCACCTGTTTCGGCGACGCGCAGCGCGACGTGCTCGACGATCTTTATGCCACGCTCGCACAGCGCAAAGCCACCGCAAACAGCGGCGCGAAACCCAGCTACACACAAAAACTGATGGCCGATCGCGAGTTGCTCGCGTCCAAACTGCGCGAGGAAACGGAAGAGATTATCGTCTCACCGGATCGTGAGAACCTGCGCTGGGAGTGCGCCGACCTGCTCTACCACCTGCTCGTACGCATGGCTGCGGACGATCTCGCACCCGGCGAAGTTATGGACGAACTCCGCAGCCGGATGCGCTGAACCATCAATAGCGAATGATTAGGTGAAGAGAACGACGCGCGTGCGGACTGAACGCGCGTAGCAGACTAACTGAGCGCGTCTTTGAGCACCCTGCCGAGGATGGATTCGAGCTTACCGTCAACGTCGTACAAACCGTTGGCAATCTCGCTGCGGATCCGCGCCACCTTGTCGACGCGAATCGTCGAGGACGAGTCCTCAAGTTCGGCAAGTTGCGTGCCCGTTGTGGAAAACTCAACGGTGTCGGTGCCGTCGTCGTGCGGAGCAGCCACAGCCGCGGTGCTCGCCATCGACGCGGATGACTCGCCGCGCGTGGGCGCAACCTGCGCAACGAAGGGGTAGATCAGTCGTGCGTTTTCGAGATTGTTGATCTCGTTCATCGCCTTGCTCCATCAGGGCGCTTCGGCATCAACCGAAGCCAGGACCGATTGCCGCAAAATACCGAACATCCGAAAAAGAACATCAGGCAGCGCCCAACCGGGCAATTCGCCGAATCCCAACCGCGATTCAGCCACCTACCTAACATCCTCGCGCCAACAACGATTCATCCGTGAACCTCAGCGCGGCGTATCGGACCTCCCTTTCCGTGCTACTAGTATCGGCAGCAAGGTTTTCGGTCCTTGAACGATTCCGCCAGAAAACTCCACCGAGGTGACGAAATCCTACAACATCCTGGGGCTCGCCGCCCGCGAAAAGCCTACATATTGCCCCTCTGCCCCACATCTACACCGTATCGGACCTACACCGGCATGTTCAAGCGTCAATTGATACCGAACATAGTCCCATAAAACGCCGAAGCCCGGCATCAGCCACCCGCGTTCGCAGTACTGGGGTGAATGCCCTCTCTGAGCCTCCCAGACGCAATGATGGTATGCCGGCAGGCTGGTCGATGGCTACCGCGAAATGAATTTGGGGGCAGAAATGTCCGGAAATGGGGCGGGAAGTACCTAACTCAGGCGTCGGTGTCCTGTTCGGGACCGGTGGCGTCGGCTTGCAGGCGCACGATCCGCTGCTCGGCCTCCGTGAGGATCTCGCGGCAGCGCTGCACGAGCTTCATGCCCTCTTCGTACCGCGCGATGGACTCTTCCAGGCCGATCTTGCCCTGCTCGATCTCGTCGGCAATCGACTCGAGCCGGGCCAACGCCTCTTCGAATTTCGGTGCTTTCTTGCTCATGTGCTCTTTTTGCCGCGCCGCAGCCCCCACGTCAATCGAACAATTCGCCCTGCTTGTCGTCCACCACACGCGACTCGAACTCACCGTCCGCAAGCTGGGTGACAATCCGCGAGCCCTCACGAACAGCGGACGCTTCCCGAACAACCTTGCCGGTACGTTTGTCACGCGTTATCGAGAACCCGCGCTGTAGCGTCGCACGGTAGCCCATCGCAGCTAGTCGCACCGCGTCGGCATCCACCCGCGTTTTCTGTCGCGTCAAACCGGCCACTGTTGCGAGTTCGATGCGCCTGGCGAGTTCGCGCACGCGATCGTTGCGCGCCGGCAACTCGCGATCCGGCGAAACACGCACCAACCGCTCATGCATGCGCGTCAGTTCGCGCTCCTCACGCCGCGTCCGCGCGGTCCAACCCGCAAGTACGCGATGCTGAACCGCAAGCAAGCGCGCACGCTGGCGCGCGACGTATTCCTGCGGGCTGAGCCGCTGCACAACGAGCGCAAGGTCGCGTACGCGCAGACTCCGCCGGTCGCAGCTTCGCCGCACGCCCGCCTCCATCTGCCGACTCGCCGCCAATACCCGCTGCGAACCGTCGCGCACGATCGACCGCGGCTCGGCATACACCCGCCGCCGCACGACCGACGCAAGCTCCGCGCGGCGCAGATCGAACAGGTGCGTCAGGTTGCGGCTCATGCGGTGGGCGCGGTACGCGAACTCATCGAGCACATCTGCCTTGCGCGGCGCCGCCAACTCAGCGGCAGCGGTGGGCGTAGCCGCGCGAACGTCGGCGACGAAATCCGCGATCGTCACGTCCGTTTCGTGCCCGACAGCACTGATAATGGGGATTCTGCTCGCGAAAATGGCCCGCGCGACGGCTTCGTCGTTGAAGGCCGCGAGGTCCTCTGCCGATCCTCCGCCGCGTCCGACGATGAGCACATCGATCCCGCCGAGGGCTTCGCTTCGCCGGTTCATCGCGGTGATCGCGGTAGCGACGCTTCGGGCAGCTCCCGGCCCCTGCACGGTCACCGGGTACTGGTAGAGCGTCGCGCACGGGTAGCGTCGCGCGAGCGTATCGACAATATCCTGGATGGCTGCCCCCGTCGGACTGGTGATAATCCCAATGCGCTCGGGATACGCAGGTAGCGCCTGTTTGTGACGCTCGTCGAACAACCCTTCCTTCTTGAGTCTTTCACAAAGCTGGCGGAAGGCCAGCTCGGCAGCCCCCACCCCGCGCGGCTCGATCCGGCGCGCGTAGAGTTGATAGCGACCGGCGCGCTCGAACACGCTGACGCTGCCGGTGACGACCACGTCCATTCCGTCCTGTGGCGCGAACTTGAGCTTGCTTGCGTCGGAGCGCCACATCACGCCCGCGATTTCGCAGGCGTCGTCCTTGAGCGTGAAGTAGCAGTGACCGCTGGAGTGCTTTTTGAAGTTGCTCAGTTCGCCGGCCACGTACACGGTCGCGGGTAGTGACGATTCGATTGCATCGCGAATGCGCTGCGTGATTTCCGCGACGGTGAGCACGCGTTCGCGCGGCGCAGGCGATGGCGCATCGCCACCCGCGCCTACCGCCAGATTGGGATCGAAAGGCTTCCGTGCCATCACGCAACTAGCCGGAGTGTGCCGTCTTGCCGCGCAGATCATCAACGCAGTTGGTCAGAATCCACTTGTCGCGATCGCTTTCCACTTTGTTGAGGTTGTCCTCGCAGAGCGAGATGGCTTCGTCTGTCTTGCCCAGGGCAAACATCAGCCGCGCGACCGTGTCGGTAACGTTGGCCTTTTCCTCCTCGGCAGCGTGCGACAGCGCGAACTTCGCGTAGTCAAGGCACTCGGGGATCGGCTTTTGCGAGAGATACCCCTCCCACGCCAGAGCGTGCTGCGAGTCGGGCGAATCGTCGAACGCCAGCACGCGCTTCGCGAGTTTGCGAGCATCGTCGGTACGGTCGAGTGCGAGCAGGATTTGGAAGAACTCCGCAGCCCGTGCCACCGTTTGCGCTTTGATCATGTCGCGTTGCTCGTCGCCGGCATTCGGATTCTCCTTGGCAAGGTCGGCAAGCGCCTTCGAGCCGTCACTGAAGATTTCCTCGAGGCGCGCGTTGATGTCCACACCACCGGCGATGTCCTTGTAGCGATGCGCTTCCAGCAATGCCGGGAACGCATACGTGAACAACGTCTGAGCCGTTGGCGACTGCGCGCCGCGTGACGCGACCGCATCGTACGTCGCAAGCAGACGATCCGAGTCCATCGTCACCATGCAAAACCCGGCATAGAACGCGGGATCGCCGGGATTCGGCTTGTTGTCGAGCAGGCGGCGCTCCACCACGTCGCGCCGGCGCATCAGTTCCTCACCGGCGGGTTCGTACATCGTGGCAAGCGTGAACAGTTCATCAAGCAAACGCGTATCGCGCAACTCGGCAAAACTCGGATCCTTCTCGGTACCGTGATCCAGGCACCAGAGCAACTCGCGAAGCGCTCCGCCGAAATCATTCTTCCGCACCAATCCCGAGGCAAGGTCCAGACGCAGTTTGGGGTTGTCCGGGTTCTTCTCAAGCTCCTGCTTGGTGCGGTCCATCGCCGTCACGCCCATGTGCAGGTCCTTGGCGGCTTCGCGAAACTCATCAGCCGTCACGTAGCCGTTGATGCGCTCGAGGACTTCGCCCTTGCTGTTGAGAAAGACCAACGTGGGATAGAACTCCACCTCGAACTTGTCGGCGAGCTTCTCATCTTTCTCCGCGTCAACCTCCAGCGACACCGCCTTTTCGGTGAGCCACTTCACGACCCACGCATCCTTGAAGGTCGTCGCCTCCATCATTTTGCACGGACCGCACCATGTGGTGTAAAAGTCGATAAACAGCAGCTTGCCGTCCTTCTCAGCTTCCTTGAGCGCAGCGTCAAACCCGAGCTTGCGAAACGGCCCTTCCGCTTGCGCCGGACTTGCGCTGAGCGCAGCCGCGGCAATCAACGTGGTGAGAATGTAGTTCATGTATCGCACAGGCAATCCCTCGTTTTCTTACCTCATCGAACGTTGCAACTATCGCTCCGGCGACCAATACGCCTATTGTAGACGGTGACGCGAGAACCAGCGAAATCCCCGCGTTACTTGCGCCGCTTGACCGGCGGACCGGTAACCGGCACCGGGCCGGGTCGTGCGCCCACCGGTGTATTCGGCTGCGCTGCTCGCGTCATGCCGCCAGATTCACTGCGCTGTAACACTGCCTGCCCCTGCGTCTCGTCATAGCGTGCGCGAAACTCGCCGGCAAGCACGGTTTGGCCGACATCCGTCCAACCTGTCAGAATATGAAAGATCTCGCGGCCTGCGATCAAACGGAATTTTACACGCAATACGTTCCCCGGAAGCTCCCACACGGACGCGATTCCGCGCAGCGATCGGTAGCGCGCGTGGTCCGCGCCCTGGCGAACGTAGCAGCGCAGCGACGCGCTGGTAAGCTGGTAGTCCCGTGCGCGCTCGGCTGGAATACCGGGAAGCACCAGGGAAAAATCCATGCGGCGCTGACGCGAGATCTGCTTTTCGTGCGAATTGCCGCGAACGGCTGATATGTTGATGGTATCACCGTCGAGCCACCAGTACGCCGCGCGCACCGATTCGCTGTCAACCAACTCGGCTTCGCTGGGCAGGCGACGAAAGTCGAGATCGATGAAATCGACTCGACTTTGAGCGCAGCCCGCAGCCGCGCCGGCGCAGCAAAAACCCGCGAACATCACGCAGTGCGCAACGCGTCGGCGAGCAATCGCACCTAGGCAAGCGGGAACTGTTTGCAAAGCGCGGATACCTCGCCTCTTGCACGTTCGATCGCCTGCGCATCGCCGCGGGATTGCAGCACCGCGTCGATCAAACCGGCGATCGTTTTCATTTCGTCGATACCCATGCCACGCGTCGTGGCCGCGGGCGCACCGATACGCAAACCGCTGGTGTGAATCGGCTTGCGCTCGTCGAACGGAATCATGTTCTTGTTAACAATGATACCCGCGCGTTCGAGCCAGGTTTCAGCGTCCTGACCGGTAACGTCGGGATAGTTCGGCCTCAGGTCGACGAGCATCAGGTGGTTGTCGGTTCCACCGGAGACGATGCGATTGCCGGCTTCGGTGAGGAACCCGGCGAGCGCGGCTGCGTTGTCAAGCACCTGCTGCTGATATGCTTTGAACCCTGGCTGAAGCGCCTCGCCGAACGCCACAGCTTTTCCCAAGACCACGTGCATGAGCGGACCGCCTTGGGTACCGGGGAAGATGCGCGAATCGATTTTCTTCGCGTAGTCCTCCTTGCACATAATCATGCCGCCGCGCGGACCGCGCAGCGTCTTGTGCGTCGTCGTGGTCACGAAGGCGGACATCGGCACGGGCGACGGGTGCAGCCCCACGGCGACGAGGCCCGCAATGTGGGCGATGTCCGCAAGGTGCAGAGCACCGACTTCGTTCGCAATCTCCGCGAAAGCGTTGAAGTCGATCGTGCGCGGGTACGCGCTCGCGCCCGAGATAATCAGCTTGGGTTTGTGTTCGCGCGCGAGTGCGCGGATGGCGGCGTAGTCGAGGCATTCGCTTTCGCGATCAACACCGTAGGAAACGATGTTGTAGAGCATCCCGCTGATGTTCACCTTGAGCCCGTGCGACAGATGGCCGCCGTGCGCGAGGTCGAGCGACAGGACGGTGTCACCTGGCTCAAGGCACGCCAGATAGACAGCCGTGTTCGCCTGGCTGCCCGAGTGCGGCTGAACGTTGACGTGGTCGCAACCAAAGAGCTGTTTCGCGCGATCGCGGGCCAGATCCTCAGCCGCGTCCATGTTGACGCACCCACCGTAGTACCGCTTCCCGGGATAGCCTTCCGCGTACTTGTTGGTGAACACGGACCCCACGGCTTGGCGGACCGCCGGCGAAACGTGGTTCTCGGAAGCGATCAGTTCGATGGTCGACTGCTGGCGAGCCTCTTCCGCACCCAGGATTTCCCAAGCGCGCGGATCACTCGCCGCCAGGTTCGTATCAGCCGTGTCCGTCATCATGCTCATGCTTGCCCCCTGTTTGAAAACACCACTGCGAAACGGCAGGGCCTGTTATAGCGCCAAGCGGCAATCGAGGCAACCAGACTCACCGCAGCAGTGCAGACCCAACCGTAAAAAGAAGAAACCCGCCTGCCCCGCATAGAGCGGGACAGGCGGGAGTAGTTACTTCTGATGTCGCCGAACTAGCGAAGCGTCACTAGTTGCAGCTGCACGTGGCGACCGTATTGCCACCAGCACAGACGCACTCGGCAATCTCACCCGACGCACAGGTCGTCGAGCACGTGGTCAGGTCACCCGGGCAGACCACGCTGCACGACTCGGTCGTCAGCGGACCCGTGATCAACGACTCGAAGATCTGGAGGTCGCAATCGTCCACCACACCGTCGCCGTTGAAGTCGGCACAGCCGCAGGACACATGATCCCACGCGTTACCGCCCGAAGCCGAGCCACGAACCGCACCCGTACCATTGACCGCACCCGCCAAAGCAAGCGTGGCCGGCGTCTGACCCGCACAACGCTGCAACAAGCGGTAGTCGCGAGCGTCAAGATCGCCGTCGGCATCGAGGTCGCCGTCCGCGTTCTTGAGGACGTGCGGCATGACCGTGAAGTCAACGCAGCACTCGTCCGCGAAGCCGTCGTCTGGATCGATACCAGCGCCGTCATCGTCCTGGCTACCACCCGAACCGAACGCCAGATTCAACTCGTAGTCGTCCGGAACGTTGCTGTGGTTGCAGTCGAGCTGGCACTCATCCAGCGTACCGTCGGCGTCAATGTCGAACGCCGAGCCTTCCGCCAACTCGTTCGGGTCATGGCAGCCGTTGTTGTTGCAGTCAACGAAGCCGTTGGTGCACTCATCCGGCTCACCATTACCGTCCGCGTCACACGAACCACCACCCGCGTAGTACTCCAGCGGATTCACGCGGAAGTTCGGCAGGTTCGGATCGATGTCACACGCATCCGGGATGTTGTTGGCGTTGCAGTCCGCTTCGGTACCACCATGGCCTGCACAGCCCGCCGCACCCGAGTTAACTTCACACGGGTCGAGGCAGCCGTTCGCCGACTGGTTGTCCGGCAACGGGAACGCCGGGCAGTCGTTGTCGCAGTCCTGGCAACGGTCGGGGATGCCGTCCGAGTTCTTATCCAGGAACGGACGCACGTCACCCAGGTCCTTACCGCACGGTGACGGCAGGAAGCCAACCGAATTGGTCAAGCAGACCGTGTCGTCGATACCGTCGCCATCGCAGTCCGTCTCGGTCCGATACGTGAAGTTGTCGAACCAGAACTCGATGGTGTCGGTGGGACCGTAGTCGCCATCCGTACGGATCATCAACTGGCGATCACCACCGCGATAGCGGAACTGCGTCGGGTTGCCAGTGATGTCGACGGTGAAGCCCTGGGTTTCTGACGTCGAACCGGTCTCGATCCGGTCGTACGTCGACTGGAGCTGGCTCAGGTCGAGGAAGTTGGCCTGATTCGCACCCCAGTACACTGCGCCGCGACCACTGTTGTTGTCGATACGCAGACCAGCGCCCCAGGTCTTGTTGACCACGTCGCCCTTGCGGTCGGTACCACCGGTCACGAAGAAGTTGGTCGCCTTTTCGTAACGCACCAGTCCGCCAGGCGTACCGAGCACGTACACGTCAACACGACCCGTCTTCGAGTCGGGCAGACCACCAACATCGTTGGTGTTCAGACCGGTCAACTGGATACCTACGTTACGGGCATCAATGATACCCAGGATGCTGTTGAACAACTGCGGTGCATCCTCGCAGAGATCCAGCACTTCCACGTACAGACGGCCGAACGGTGCATTACCACCCACACCGACGCCCGGCACGCGTACACGCCAATCCCACGACCAGATTTCCGAGTCAGCATCGCCAAGCGAGTCCTGACGCGGTCCGAGCAGGATGCCGTTCTGGTTGCCTTCCGTTGAGAACTGCGGATCGTTCTTGACCACCAGGTACTTCGTGAGCTGGTTGTCATTACGGAAGTTGGTGTCCTGACGAATCTCAGCTTCGAGGTCCGTGGTGTGGAGCACCGTCCAACCCTGCTGACCGGCTTCGAGGTTGCTCGGGTTGTTGAGCGTCGTGTTGTCGTCCTCATCAACAGGTCCAACCACGAAATTCTCGAAGTCGTAGTTGTAACCACTGGCCGGCTCGCAAACATCCGGGATGTCGTTGTTGTTGGCGTCCACCACGGTGCCGCCAGCAATCTCGCGAAGGTCGTTCACGAGGTTGTTGTTGCAGTCCTGGCAGTAGCCTTCGCAAACATCCAGAATCAGGTTGCCGTTCGCGTCGTTGCGATCGTTCAACTGGAACACGTCGCAAACGCCGTTACCGTCGCAATCCGTGCCCGGCGAGCCATCGATGTTCTTGTAGATCGAGCACTCGACCGAACCAGCCGTCTCGCACGACATGAAGTTGTCGACCGCGAGCTTGATGTCTTCGTCATCCGTGACGCTGGCGTTGCCCGGATTGAACCAGAAGCCAGCCGGAATGGCGTCGAACGCAAAGACGTTCAAGTAGTCCATACGCGTGCGGGTATTCGGATTCGCACCCGTCGGGATCTTTGCGTAGCCCGAGTACACCAGCGCTTCGGCAGCGCCGTTCGTGCTGATGTACAGATCGAGTTCCTTCGTGGTGCCGTTGAACACGACACGCATCGAGTTGCACTCATCCGGAACGAGGTCGACATCGGTGATGACGTCGTTGGAGATACCACCCATGAAGGCACCTTCTTCGATGACCAAATGCGTGGTTTCGCCTTCGCTGATCGTTCCGTTCGAGCTGATCAAACTCGAGAACTTCATCTCGATGATGCTGTCACCGCTGCGGTCAACCAAATACAGGAAGTGGTTGGCGTCACCGTCACGCGGACCGGTGAGGCGGTAGTCGAACGAAACTTCCTGCGTACCGACCGACGCCGGTGCATTACCCTGCTCGTTGCTGACGAAGAACTCGGAGTTCACGCCACCGTTCGAGTCAGCGTTCTGCGTGAGCACCTGGCCGGCGGCGCAGATGTCGTCCTCGATGGCGGTACCGCCATTCGAGAGCCAGCGGTCGCCGTTACCCACCTCAAGAACGTCGAGGTTGTCCAGGCCGTCCGCGTAGACGCCGTTCTTCACGTCAACAAAGACCTGATCTTCGAAGCCGTTCCACGGCGTAACACAGAACGACGGGCACTCGTCCGGAACGCCATCCGTCGGGCTGGTGTCGTTCGAATCGCCCAGCAAAACGTCGCACTGGTCGGTCACGCCGTTGCGGTTGCAGTCCAGGAACGGCAACTCGCAAATGTCCAGCGTGCCGTTGCGATCGCAGTCGGTCTGCGTACGGGCAGCCAGTTCACAGGTGTCCGGAACCAGGTTGCCGTTGCAGTCGTCATCCAGATTGCCGATCGGCGGAACTTCACAGTCATCCGGGACGCCGGTGTTGTTGCAATCGTTGTCATCCAACTCACAACTGTCCGGGATACCGTTGCTGTTGCAGTCCGACTCGACACCGCAGGTGTCGATGTTGCCCAGCGTCACGTCCATCTGGCACGTGTTCAGCGTTCCGAAGTTGATTGCGCTGCACTTCAGCTCACAATTGTTCGGAATGCCGTCGTTGTCGCAGTCCGCGTTCTCGCACTCGTCCAGCGTACCGCTGAAGTCCGAGTCAGCCGAACCCGGCAAGCAGTTGATCGGGCCAAGCGCCGCGGCAAACACCGGATCAACAAACTCCGGATAATTGCGGAAACCGCCAGGACCGAACGCATCACCCACCGGACACGCATCCGACGGGCAGCCGGCCTGACCCATGTAGCCCGACGCCGCACATGCGATTTCGTCGGAGTCCGCAACACCGTTCAGGTTGCAGTCCTGCAGACCGACGCCGCGGAATGCAAACTCCGGAATCGCCGGCGTACCGCCGCCAAACGTCCAGCAGCAAGTACCCGATTCCCAAATACGGTCACCCGCGGTGCCGAACTTATCTTCGCGACCAAACAGGTTACCGTTACGATCACCGACCGGCTCAACACCAGCCAGCTCGATACCGATTTCGATACCGACGCGAGGCGCCGTGCCCGCACCACCGCAGCCACCGCTACCGGTGACTTCGGGAACGAACACACCACCCTGGATGAAACCGAGCGACATGGTCACGTTGACCACGTTGTCGACCGTCGGCGAGAAGAAGTAGGTGCCGTTCGGAGCCTGCGCCGACCATTCGGTCGTCGTGGCGCCGTTACCAACCAACACCAGCACGCCACCGAGGTAGCCGCCGTGACCGATCGAATTCGGAATGCCCGTGTTGATCTGCTGGAGGTCCCAGAACTCGATCAACTCATAAACCGGAGTCGACGCGATCGAAGCGTCGCAGTTCAAACCACCGCTGATACCCGAGAAGTTCGTGATACCGTGCGGCACCAGGCCTTCCGCGAATTCGTACACATAACCGAACAGCATCGACTGAAGCTGAACGGCAGCACTACCCTGGAAGAAACCGAAGCCCAGACCGTTGTACATGAACGGATCCGGCGTCATCTTCGAGCAACCTTCAGGATCCGTCTGGATGTCCAGGCAGAACGCCAGGTCGTAATCCGGGAACGCGGGAACGTTCGGGTGAATCGGGGTGTAACCTCCACCATCACCATAAGCACTGCGGCCATCACCGGCGCCGTTGTTCTCAAACGACGGAGCGGCTTGCCAGTACCAGTCGCACGAACCGGTCACGTTGTTGACGATTTCAACCCAGATGCACTGGCCCGCCGCCACCGGAATACCGGTCAGCAGCTCGACCTCGTACTGATACTGGTCATACGAACCCAACTGTCCCTGCGAGATCGAGTTGCCGGTCGCGGTCTTGCTGAAGCTCGCGAATGCATTCGTCGACGCGATCAGGTTGCCAGGCACCGAGTGGGCCGGGCCGGTCGCGCTGCCGGGATTGCTGTCGTCGTAGAAGTTGATCGTGAAATCATCGGTCGCGCCGCTGCCGCAGTCATAATCAGCAAGCACGATCTCGAACTGTCCGACGCCACCCGCTGAGGGCGTAGCCGAACCGCTCGGCGACACGCCGATACGGATGTAGAACTCCTGGCCGATCGTCGCGTTGAACGCAACGTCACCCTGGAGCGTCTGTCCACCATTGATCGGGCCGCAGTTGTCATCGATGCATGCCCAAACCTGACCATTCGAGTCGAAACCGAGGATACCCGGAACCAACGTCGTGTTGTCGTTGGGACGATCGCCCGGCGTCGCGGGGCAGCCAAGGGCACCACCGTCATTCGGGCAGCCGTTCGTCGAGACGCCCGTCGCGTAGTAGACGGCCATCTTGCTGTCTACCGGCGACGTGTTGCAGTCGCGAACTTCCACAACACCGGTGATCGGCGACGTCCACTTGAACCAAACGTCGCGGTCGAACTGGGGACGGTCATCCGGACCGAACTGGTCGCACTTCGAGTTGTTCGGGCAGGACGGTTCAGCCGAGGTGTTGTCGTAGTTGAAGGTTCCAACGGCAGTACCGAGATCGTTGACGCCACCTTCGGCATCCTTGCAGTGCTGGGCACCCGTCTCGGCGCCACCCGCACCAATGGCCGGAGGCGTCAAGTCGGCGTAGTAACCCCACCAGCACAGCTTGGTGATCGTACCGTTGACTTCCGACTTCATGCTGTCCGCGGCGACGGTCGTCAAAGCGCCGTTGCTGCCAAACGAATAATCGCTCGCCACGCCGAACACACCGTTCGAGCCGATCGCCGGGTCGCTGTCGCTCGGCAACTGGCAGCCCACGCCCGAGGCGCAGGACACGGGCGCGACAAAGTTGACCACCGAGTCAGACGTGAGGTTCAACGTCCGACGGAGCGTGCGCGTGTCAAGCACGGTGCGCTGGCCCGTGACCGGGTCATTGCGGTAAGAATTGAGAACCGACGGCTTGATGATCGGGAGCTTGCGCCCCTGATACCAAGCGACCGAGTCCGCATCTTCCGGCGACATCGGACGCAAGTTGCGGCCGCTGGGACGCGGAGCCTGATGGCCCGACTCAGCGCCGATCAGCTGCGTCCGTGACTTGACGGAGGGATTGTCATTGAGACTCGCCCGCGCAGCACCGATCTGCTCCGCCGTTCCGCCAACCACTTGCAGGGCGCTGCTCGGCGCCGCGTGCAAACTCTCGTGCTGAAGCTGCAACAGCTCTCGCTTGCTGTTTGCGTCTTCAGCAATGGCCGAGGCTACACAAATCAGCCCCGAGAGAGCGAGGATGCTTCCCGCTCTCGCCCAAACACCGAATCTAGTTCTGGTCACGTTAGTTTCCTCCACTGGGATATTGAAACCCTGCTATGCAATGCCACGTAGCAGCGCGCATCAACGACACAGCCCACGCCATCCGAACGGGTGACGGGAGCCTATCGCTCAAACGCCTGCCAAAAGACTGAATAGACTGCTCTGGACAAAGAGGATTGGTGCTCCTTTTCCTTCCCGCTTCCTCTTCCGCGGAAGAACCACACTTGACGCAAGCGCAGCTCCCAATCCGCGACACCTGTCCTGCGGTTCCCGCCCAACCGCAATGATCACCGGAATCGCAAACCGCCCTCGTCTGCAATTCGGCGAATCGACAGGAAGAATGACATACCCCTCGCAATCGCCCCGCATCAGCTCCCGGAAATCCACAATCGTGGATTTGCGAATCCACCGGCCGCGATGGAGTTCGCTTTTCGGGCACGCAAACCCCCGGCAAAACACCCGCACGATACCGGGCAACTTCGCGATAGTCACCGGCATGTTGCAAGTTGTCGGAAGTGTGCTTGAGATGCAGCTTCTTAGTTGGTTTCATTCTAAACGGGGCCTTCCCGCGAAATCAACCCCATTGCGCGGCATTTTTTGGGAACCGATCGCCTCTGGAGACAGACAGTTTTCTTCCGTGTAATTCGACTTTTTCCTGCCTCAGCTGAGGCAAATACTCCCACGGCATCTGAAATCGCGTGGAGACCCCAACCGCCGACCCAGCCCCGTCACATGGCGAGCTCGATCTGCCCGACAACTACCCTAATGTCTTGGTAACAATTAAGTTAAACCTGCGACAACGCTACGCCGGGCAACCAGGCCGATCCGGTTGCATGCACAACCACCCAAGTCGACCCAATTTGACAGGCCGGCACGCGCGCTCGGGTACCGATGGATCGACTCGTTCCGTTCGCCAGTCGCGTTCAATCTGGCATGACGGCGGATTGGCGCGAGGCGCTGAAGCTACCCTTGTCGCCGTTGGGTTGACTCGACCGAGCGGCTGACGCAAACGCGCCATGCACGACAACGTCGTTCATCAGCGCTTGTCGATTCGGAGTGATGCTGGCGCGCGCAGGTCACGCTTTCATCCCAGGCGGATTGGGCAATTGGCGAACTACGCACAAACCTAACGCGCCGCTGATAACCAGTCACAAGATCACGTGTTGACGCCCACTTAGGGCAGCCGTATAAGTCGGGCGCGTGCTGTAAAAAACGATAATGCCACGTTGCCGCACAACTGCGCGCGGTGCATTGCACCTGGCGATGCCGGTGACGAGCCTTGGGCAAACCGCACACGTGTGCGCGCGGTGGCAACTGTCGCGCATCCCCCATGAACCCCTAGCGGAGTCTGCGCTGATGACACAATGGTTTGATATGACGATGCGGCGCCGAGTGACCCACCATCTCAGCGTCATGAGCCGCCTTGCGTTGATGCTGGCACTCGGGGTGATGACGACGGGCTGCCCCACCGATGGCGGTGGCGACAACACGGGTGATGAGCCGACCGGCTCGATCAATAACCTGATGAGCAACATCCGCATCTCCGGCGAACAGTCGCTCACCATCGTTTACTCTGCCGGCCCGTCGGATGCGGAGGTTCGCGGATTCTACGTCGAGGTCGCCAGCACGGACGCAAACGCGTCGACGATCGGTCTTGAGGTCTACTTCGCCAACAACCTGTCGACGGGGGACAATCGAACGACATCGCTTTCGACGGGACCGATGCCGCTGGGCATCTACCGCGTCGGGTTGGATATCACATCGGGTGGCCAATCGCTGCGCGTCCTGAGCACCGGGACGATTCAAATCACAACCCTGCCCGATCCGGAATTCACGTTGCCGAATCAGAATCTCACCGTCCAGCCCGGCGGAAACGTGGAGATCGCGGCGAATGTGGGTGATGCTGAAAACGCGGTGCAGTGGCGCCTGTTTTTTGTGACCAAGGATCAGCGGCCGACCGCGGATGCGGATGAGTACGGCACGCAGATCTCCACCGGGTCGGCGAACGTCGCACAAGCGACGTGGTTCACCGCGGGCGCGGGGAACGGCGAGTACGAGATTGGGATTTTCGTCACTGACTCGGGCCAGTCGATCGCGAGCACGGTTGCATCGGGCAATACCGACGCGATCAAGGGGCCGTTCTTCAATAACTTCACCGTGACCTTGACGGACGAGATGTCGGCTGACATACCGCCTTCGGTTTCCGTAACCCAGCCCTCCTCGAATCAGAACATTCTCGTCGCGGACCCGACGGATCCCAATGAAGGGAACGTGTTGGTCAACTTCAGCGTGACGGTATTCCAGGGCCCGCCCGCGCTGCAATACGTGGACGTCTTCTACGATTTCGACGGTCAAGCGGGCACGGGCGACGAGCAGGTCATCAGCGCCAGTCTTCCGGTATCGGCGACGAATGCGGTGTTCCGCGTCGCGTCGATCGACGTGGGTACGACGGCGTTCCTGGGTGTAACCGCGCACGACGGCGTCACGGCTCCCGTGACGCGCTATGCGCCCGGAAAGATCCGCCGCGCATCGTTTTCCGACACTGTTTTGAACGTTACCAGCCCGCCGAAGGGCACGGTCACTGAGGTGCGCCCCGGAGACGGAGTGCAGATCCGTTGGCAGCTCAACGCGCCGCAGGCAACCGGTGAAACCACGGTTTACGTCCGCCGCCTGGACGCGATGGATGACCCGCTGAATAGCGAGTTGATTGCCGCGGACATCGTCACGAGCGGATTGGCGCTGAGTACGCTTTCGTACACCTACGAAGTGGAGTCGTCCGGCAGGTTCCAGGCGACGGTGAAGGTGGATTTGGATGGTGATTCCACACCGTTGATTGATTCGTCGGGCATCGTCGTAGCCACGACGCTCCCGGAAATCGTCTGGCTTGGGAAACTGGCGAGCGGTCAGACCAGTCGACAAGGCACGGTCTTCGGAGGCGTGAACTTTGAGGACAACGCGGGTTCCGCGTTCGCCGGTGGTGAGGACTTCGACCGGGACGGTATCGGCGACTTCATTATCGTGTCGCGCTACGCAAAGCCCGACTCATTGAACCCGACGGGCGTCGGCATCGGAGAGGCCTACCTGATCCGTGGATCAACGGGCTTGGCCAATCACGAATTCAATCTCAACACGGTGAGCAGCCCACAACTGCACGGCATGGCGTTCACCGGAATCCCGATTGTGTCGTCGACATCCAGCGACGAAACGCATGGTATCGCATCGGCGTTCATCTCAACGGATGCGGACAACGACGGCGTCGAGGAAATCTGGTTCAGGATTCCGTTTGCGAACTCCGCTGTACTTAACGGGCGATCGCCGAATCAGACAACCGGGCATGTTTGACCCATGGCGGTGTCGTCTGCGTCAACAGCAGGAACGACCGCCTGCTCGGGAGATGATTCCGAAACCGGTATGACACAGACATTGCCGGCGCGGTGATTCGCCTGGACGAAGTCCGGAATGACTTACGGTCGAATATCATTGCGCCCAAATGAAGTGAGCATGGTAACCGCTTTGGGTTCGGGCATGATTGTGGCTCTGGCTTGCGGAACGTTTTCGCTACTACTCGAGGGAATGCCCCACTGGCGAGGAGCGCAGGATGCGGCGGCGTTTGTGTCATGCGTCAGCAAGCAAGCCCCTACTGGAGCAACGCGGACGAAACGGAGACACCTGATCGGACCTCGTCCTGGATTCAGTCCAGTCCTCGCCGTGAACTACATTGACTCAATGGGCACCTGCGAACATTTCGAAATCTGCCCGTCCTGCGTTGTCGGCCCGACGGCCACGATCTGTAATGGCGTTTGTATCCCCTGGGCGACATTGGCACGCCGGGCTACCCGTTGCCGGTGTCATCCTTCCTCACTCTACGCACGAGCCATTGGATCCGCTCGATTCGACACGACTATTACGTGTTGGGGTCGTCGACGGAACAATCTCAAATCCAGAGAGCCCGGAATGGAATCGGGTTCGGAGGAACTGTCGGCTGCCCACCCGACGACAGCACCACATGCGAAGCCTGCAATGCATGGTTTGAATCCAACGACACGCGGCTCGATTGGACGGGGCATAATGGACTTGGATGCCGCAACCGTGTTGGCGTATGAAGTTTTCGATGGGGTCTGAAGGTGTCATCGGCGAGGGATGGCCTTCGATGACCGGTTTCACCTGGGCCTACACGGAAATAGCGCAACCGTGGTTAATGTGCCTGAGGAGCCTACTGGAATGCGCGTCATCGGGCGTCCGCCACCTCGGGCGTATTCACCGATGGAATCCTCAACTATGACCATGAAGAATTCAGCCTGTTCGGAACCTTCGATCCGCAGGTCGCAGATCTGATGCTGGTGAGTGCGCCCGCAGCGAGCGCAATCGAAATCAGAGAAGAGGTTGAGTTCCGACGCCACGGACTTCTGCCGGGCGTCAGCAGGATCGAAGACGCAGGCATCATTTGCACCTTCGACAACTACGCCTACTGGCGGAAGGCACGCTCGAGAATCGGGCCATCGGTCGGGTCCCGGCGATCAACGACAATCGTGCCACCAGGCCGCACATGTTTCCTCGCGGGCGGTGGCGGTAACAACAGCATTGATCGAACATACAACGGCGACGTTGTACGGGATAGAACACGTATGGCATTTGGACGTGACGACGTCGTCGGGCATTACGGTCGTTGTCGGTGGGACCGGCGAACAAATTGATGCAGTGACCGCCATGGGGATTTCAACGACGACAATCGCGACGACTTCGCCGTTGGATCACCCAAGCGGAATAGCGACGGCGCCGTACATCGTTTTCGCCGCGCGCCTTGCCCTTGAGGGCGACTCGATTCTCGACAAGTTGGCGTTGGCGGCAAACGACCCTGAGCGATTAGTGGCGTGCTGATCTGGTGATCCGGCGGCGGCGAAGGATTTGGACACGTTGTTGCCGGCGTTGACTTCGACGGCGTTCCGTGGTTGTAATCGTCGGCGTACCAGGTGCAGCCAGTGGTCTGGGCAAGTCATTATTGTTTTCTCGCAGTCAGGCATCGTCCACTGCATTGGGCGGCACCTCTGTTGATACGTTGCTTGCGCGATCAGAACGCCCTCACGAAATGATCTGCTTGATCCTGGAAGCGGTTTCAGTTCGCGGTCGCGAACGCCGGAGACATCGACCAGGACGGCAAGAATGATCTGCTGATCGCCGCGCTGATGCTACACCGCGCTTCGATCCAGCCCTCTGATGCAATTGTAGGACAGACGGCGGCATTCGGACTCGATCTTGATCGCAACGGTGTCAGGACGACGTAACGGGTCCCGCTGGTTCAAGGACGGCGTTGTCGACGCGGACGATGACCACCTGGTTCATGCAGGCCTTGTCTATGTGATCCTGAGTCGGTGAATGCTGAGCTTCTGGGACAGTGGTACCGGCATCCGTGAAATAAACATCGATCAAATCGGCTCACCGGACCTGCCGGGCTATGTAATCGTCGGTCGCAGTGGCGAACGGTCCTCGTTTGCCGGCTCGGATATCAATGGCGACTATCTCGGTGGTGGCGATGCCGCCAATCCGTTGCAGGGTGGTACGACCGACAAGGCACCGATTCCCGCCATTGGCGGTGATCGCGGTAAGGGTGTAGGACTCGCCTCCGCCGGCGACGTTGATGGGGATGGCTTTGACGACTTCTTGCTCGGTGCACAACTTGCAGATCCGCGGGTGAGTGCCTCGACCGGCGAAGGTGTCCGAAACGGCGGTGAAGCGTACCTCATCTTCGGCGGCCAATAAAAGATTGCTTGCCGATCGCCGCATGCCGGCGATGCAGCTAGAAATACCATGGAACACCCCGGCGG
Source organism: Phycisphaerales bacterium (assembly GCA_020639095.1). Classification (GTDB taxonomy): domain Bacteria; phylum Planctomycetota; class Phycisphaerae; order UBA1845; family UBA1845; genus JACKHG01. The sequence continues at coordinate 44,886 of JACKHH010000009.1, forward strand.
AGCGATCCGCTGGGGTGTTTTCTTGTCCGCACCGGCTGATTGGGCTGTACGCTGACGCCGCGACGTTATAATGTCCCGTCGCATGGCTGGCTCAACGGAACATCCCGCACCGACCGCACGACGACGCCCGCGGAGGCGTTCGCGCTTGCAGCTTGCGTGTACCGCCCTGGTCGTGGGCACGACGCTCATCGCCGCATCGCCCGCGCGCGCGGGGACGCTGCATTGGGTCAACCCAGCCGCTCAACTGGCGGTGCAACCGACCGCGCCCGCCGTCGGAGCCGTGGCCTGCGGCAAGCTCCGCACCGTGCAACAGGATGCCACCGAGCCGCCCGCACGCTGCGCGGCGCTTTGGTCGGAGACGGCATGTGCGATCACCCGGCGCGCCGCGCGGACGCGTTTGGGCGGACGTTTTGGACCGTAGCACCAACCGCCCCACTTCTTCGCTGACTCCCGATTCGTCGCACGCGGCGACGAGCCCCACAGGCAACGGTCCATTACGAAATCCACCAGCGCCGGATCACACCGGCTGAGAGACACATCATGGGTATGCAGGAACTGATCGCGAACGGGTTGAAGAAGGTCTTCGGTTCGCGCAATGATCGCCTCTTGAAGAAACTGACCATCTTCGCGGACGAGGTGGAAACGTTCGAAGCGGAATACGAAGCGCTCACGCCCGAGCAACTCCTCGCGAAGACCGACGAATTCCGGAAGCGACTTGCCGACGGCGAGCCGCTCGAAACCGTGATCGTCGAAGCCTTCGCCGCGCTCCGCGAAGCCTCAACGCGCGCACAGCAGCACCGCCACTTCCACTGCCAGCTCATCGGCGGTCGCGTGCTCTTTGAAAACAAGGTCGCGGAAATGCGCACGGGCGAAGGCAAGACGATTGTTTGCCACCTGGCTGCGTACATGAAAATCTGCCAAGGCAAGAGCGTACACATCGTCACGGTGAACGACTACCTGGTGAAGCGCGACGCGGACTTCGCCGAGCCGATCTTCGCGCTGCTGGGCGTTACCGTGGGTTACATTCAGTCGCAGATGGACCCGGGCGGTGTCGAGGGGCTGCGGAAAAAGGCGTACGACTGCAACATCACCTACGGAACAAACAGCGAGTTCGGTTTCGACTATTTGCGCGACAACATGAAGATGCGCCGCACGCAGCAGGTGCAGGGCCCGCTGAACTACAGCGTGATCGACGAAGTGGACTCGATCCTGATCGACGAAGCGCGTACGCCGCTGATCATCTCCGGCCCCGCGCATGACGATGTCGACAAGTACCGCTGGGCGGACAACCTCGCGCGCCTGCTCGTCCGCAAGCAGAACGAGCTGAACGCCGCAACGGCAGCGCGCATCCGCGAATGGGGCGACAACCCGCCGGCGCAGTTCGCTCAGAATCAGCGTTTCGAGGACGCGTGGAAGCGTTTCCAGATCGACCCCAAGCTCGTCACCGAGGAAGAGGCGGAAGCGATCGGCCATCGTCAGCTTTTCGTTGTGCAGCTTGAGCGCAAGCAGGTGGGCATCACGCACGACGGCGTGCAGGTGGCGCAGGACGAAGCCAAGATCGGCAGCTTCTACGTCGGCGCGAACATGGACCGGCCTCACTTGATCGAGCAGTCGCTGCGCGCCCATGTCGTGTACGAACGCGACAAGGAATACGTCATCCAGAATCGCGAGGTGATCATCGTCGACGAGTTCACCGGGCGTTTGATGGTCGGACGTCAGTGGTCCGATGGTCTTCACCAAGCCGTCGAAGCCAAGGAAGGCGTTCCCATCAAGGAAGAAACGCAGACGATGGCGACGATCACCATCCAGAACTTCCTCAAGCTCTACGACGAGCGCGCGGGCATGACCGGTACCGCGATGACCGAAGCCGATGAGTTCATGAAGATCTACCGGCTCGACTGTGTGGAAATCCCAACCAACCGCCCGGTCAACCGTCTCGACCACAACGACAAAATCTACCGCACGGTGAAGCACAAATACGAAGCCATCGTCGAGGAAATCCACGAGATGCGCCGCAAGGGCAGGCCGAACGACCCCTTCCTGCTCATCGACGTGCTCAAAGCGCTTAAGCCGATCGCCGAACGCGTCGGCCAGGACACCGCGCGGATCGATGAAGCCGTCAAGCAGTTCAACAACGCGGAGTTCGGCGACCAGAAGGTGATGAACTTCATCATGGAAACGTACGACGAGATGATGGGCGACCTCGCCCACGGCAAGCCCGTGCTCGTCGGTACCACCAGCGTCGAAAACTCGGAGAAGCTCTCCAAGCTGCTCGATGCGCGCTATGGTATTGAACACGAGGTGCTCAACGCCAAGAACCACGCGCGTGAAGCCGAGATTGTCGCCAAAGCCGGTCATCGCACCGCATCCACGCGCGGCGCGGACAAGAGTCCGCTGGGCAACGTCACCGTCGCGACCAACATGGCGGGTCGCGGTACCGACATCAAACTCGAACTCGGTGTGGTGTACGAGAAGTGCAAGGTGCCCGCGGGCGGCGTTGCGGGCGTGGAGTCGGCTGCCAGCGAGTTGTACCCCGTCGGCGCGACCAAGTGCTGCATCAACTGCGCCGAGTACAACCCCGCGACGAATTGCGCGCATTGCTATAAACCCAAGCTCGATCCGCGTTTCCCGGAGATTGGACGAAAGGTCTGCTCGCTGAACGCGCCGTGCGGTTTGCACATCATCGGCACCGAGCGACATGAGTCGCGGCGTATCGACAACCAGCTCCGTGGGCGTTCGGGACGCCAGGGCGATCCCGGTTCGAGTCGCTTCTTCCTCTCACTGGAAGACGATTTGCTCAAGCTCTTCATGCCCGACTGGATGCTCAAGATGATGGAGAAGCTCGGGTTCACCGAGGGCACCAGCCTGGAAGACAAACGCCTGAACAAGGGCATCGAACGCGCTCAGCGCAAGGTCGAAGAACGCAACTTCGGTATCCGCAAAAACCTGCTCGAGTGGGACGAGCCGATGGACTACCAGCGGCGCGAGTTCTACCACCAGCGGCAACGCATCCTCGACGGCGCGCACCTGCGCGAAGACGTGATGACCACGGTGATCGACGCCATCGAGGAAACGGTGCAGAGTTTCCTCGCACGCGATTACCGCGCGCGTTGTATCGCCGAATGGTGTCGCGCGAACATCGACGTGCCCATCACACCGGATCGCGTGCGCGGCGACGAACTCGAAGACGTGCAGGAAGCCATCCGCGAGCACGCGACCAGCGAAGCCCGCGAGATCATCAACACGAGCATCGGCGAATACATCGACGTCGAAGCGCCGCCCAGCGAATGGGACGTGCGCGGATTGACCGATTGGGCGCAGCGCAGTTTCAACGCGACCATCACGCAGAACCAGGTGCGCAAAATGGAGCCGGACGAAATCACCGAATGGCTCCTCGAGGCTGCGGAAAAACACTACGCGGTCGTCGACCTGTCGGGTATCGAGGGATATCTGGACGAGGCGTATCCGCTGCGCATGCTCGCGGAGTGGTGTCGCGCCAAGTTCGCGATCGACATTCGCGCCGAGCAGTTGCAGGAACAGTCGAGCGAGAAGATCAAGGAACTTATCGTCTCGCGCGTCGAAGCCGCGTATCGCCAGCGCGAAATCAGCTACCCAGCCGAGGCTGCGCTCGAACGCAGCGGTGCGCTCCAGGAAGGCGTCGACAGCACGTATGTCGCGCAGGCCATCGCGGAATGGACATCACGCAAATTCGGCAAAACGCGTAAGCCCGAAGATTTCCAGAATCGCAAGCCAGAAGAGATTCTGAGCGAACTCGTCAAGCTCAACGAGGAACACCTCACCAACGGCAAACTGCGCAGCGAGATCCAAAACGCGGTTGCGGGCAAGAGCGAAGATGCGTGCATCGAATGGGGCCGCGAACGTTTCGGGCCGGCATGGAACCAGCTTCGCTTCGATGGCTATGACGGCGACATGGTCGACAAGCTCGAGGACCAGGGCCGCGAAATGCTGCGCTACGAATTGAGCAGACTCGAACAGGCTGTGCTGCTGCGCATTCACGACCAGTGTTGGAAAGACCACCTGCTCGAAATGGACCACCTCAAGAGCGCGATCATGCAGCGCCCGATGGGTGGCGATCAAACGCACCCGCAATCGCAGTATGCGATCGAGGGCCGCGAGTTCTTCGATCAAATGTGGGCGCGGATTCGCGATCGCGTGACCGACATCATCTTCAAGGTGCGCCTTGGCGCCGCACCGCAGAGCACGCAAACCGCAAGCCCTGGCGGACTGGGCGGCGGGTTTGAGCGCTTGCAGATTGCGCACCGCGACGCGACCGGCGCAGGTTTTGCCGGTTCGGACGCGGACCAGCGTGCAGCCATGCGCGCGCAAGGTGTGGATCAGAAGACCGAAACGATCCGCCGTGAAGAACCGAAGGTCGGGCGCAACGATCCTTGTCCATGCGGCAGCGGCAAGAAGTACAAGCAATGCCACGGTAGGCGATAGGGGAAATTACCCATATGCGAATGCGTCCGGTATCAAGCAATACTTTGCTCCGGACACATTTGCACGCGCCGTGCGCGGCATAATCGGATTTGTCGGCAGGTTGGGCGCTTTCCGCATGTTCATACGCATTGAAACAGTGTTTCAAATTGACTTCGATTTTTGACGTACCTAGCATGAATCACGGAAAGAGTGGCAGATAATCGCACCTGCTGCGGCGCGCCGTGTCCTCTGAGTACGGCATGAGTTCCTGCGCCGGGCAAGCTGGCGGGCAATTGGGTTGGCGAGCGGGTGCACGTCGAAGCGAGTCGCATCATCAGCCGATCGGCAGACACATCCACGCGCCCGGTGATAATTCGGGCAACGCACGACGAGCGCGTCCGCGGCTTGGTCTCTACCGCAAGGTCCAGACTGAACGCATCGGACGAGCGCGGCCTGCGTCAATACCTGCGTACTTCCTGGTCGACAACTGAACTTGCTGCGCTGCTCGACGTCGAAGACGCTGACGTGGTGAAGATCGCCGCGATCTGCGTCGGCTTGACGGGCACGACGGCAGAGGCGCCGGCGCTCTCGCGCACCTTGCACCATGACGATTACTTCGTCGTGAACATCGCGGAGCGCGCGTTGTGGAACATTTGGTTCCGCGCGTCGAACGCGCAATGCTGCGCGTGGTTGCGTGAAGCCATCACGAACATGCACGCGGGCGAGTACGATGCGTGTGAAGATTTGCTCGATCGCATCCTGCTTGACGATCCCAAGTTCGCGGAAGCGTCGAATCAGCGCGCGATCCTCCACTACCTTACGGAGCGCTACGCGTCGTCGCTGATGGCGTGTCGCCGAACGCTTGCGCTGAACCCGTATCACTTCGGAGCGGCAGCGGGCGCCGGGCACAACCACATGCAGCTTGGTACCTTCGACGAAGCCGCCGTCGCCTACCGCCACGCGCTGCGTCTGCATCCGCGCATGGACGGCGTGCGGCAGCAACTTCGCCGTGCCCGCGAAAACCGCCCCGGCGTGCCGACCAAACTCCGCTGGCGCCGACCTGACTGATCCACAACGCTTCTGGATACTGGACTTGCGTAGCCCGCGCGGACGTTGCGTCCGTATAGCAACGCGTATGCGCTCGATCAATCTACCCCAGGTTCGGCGCTGGGGGTGCCGATTATCCGGTTTGAGAACCCACAATGCCCGCAAGGAATCGTTGCTGCTTGCGTGGCGCCGGCTATACTCTCGCTCACCATGCGTAAGACGTACGTACTCGACACCAACGTGCTGCTGCACGACCCGCATTCGCTGACCCGCTTCGTGGGCAACGACGTGGTCATTCCCATCGACGTGATCGAGGAGATCGACCGTTTCAAGCACGAGCGGACGGAACGCGGCCACAATGCCCGCGACGTCTCCCGCCGCCTCGACGCGATGCGTAACGGCACGGGATTGTCCAAGGGCATCTCGCTGCCCGACGACATCATGCTCCGGGTTTACTGGGATGAGGTGCTGGGCAAGCATGTGGGGTCGGCGGACTTGAACATCCTGCGCGCCGCGACCACGATTCAGAAGGATAATCCCAAGCAGCCGGTGGTCATCGTCAGCAAGGACATCAACCTGCGGCTGCGGGCGGACGCGATGGGCCTGCGCGCGGAAGACTACGAGTCCGACCGCGTGGTGCCCACCGAGTTGTACACCGATACGCGGGAGCTGACGCTCTCTCAGAAGCAGTTCGAACAACTGAACCACGACGGCGCCATCCCGGTGACCGTCGATGACCACCACCCCAACGAGTACGTGTTGCTGCGCAGCGAAAGTGGCAAGTCGCTCAGCGCGCTGGCGCGCGTCAATGGCGACTGTACTGAGCTGCGCCGCATCAAGCAGCACAAGAACGGCATCTGCGGCATCTGCCCGCGCAACAAGGAGCAGTATTACGCGGTTGATGCGCTCACCGATCACGACCTGCGCCTGGTCACGCTCATGGGGAAAGCCGGTACGGGCAAGACGCTGCTCGCGATGGCTTGCGCGCTGCACGAGGTGCTGGTGAACAAGGCCTATCGCGGACTCGTCGTCGCCCGGCCTACGGTTCCGGTGGGCAAGGAATTGGGTTTTCTCCCCGGCGACCTTGAACAGAAGATGACGCCCTGGATGCGCCCGGTGCTCGACACGCTCGAGTTCGTGTTCGAATCGGCGCGGCAGATCGGCGGGCATCGCCAGTTCGATTCGCTGCTCAAGAGCGGAATGATCGAAATTCAGGCGATTTCGCTCATCCGCGGACGCAGCATCAACAACCGCTACATCGTCGTCGACGAAGCGCAAAACCTCAGCCCGCTGGAGGTGAAGACGATCATCACCCGCGTGGGCGCGGACTCGAAAGTCGTCGTCACCGGCGACCCGTACCAGATCGACAACCCCTACGTCGACAGCAGCAGCAACGGGTTCAACTATCTCGCGGACCGGTTCCGCGACCAAGCCATCAGCGCCCACGTCGAGCTGCGCAAAGGCGAACGCAGCGACCTCGCGGAACTGGCTGCGAATCTTCTCTAGTTTATTATCTGGACGGGCGACAGATCGCATTGCTTGATCGTAACTCCCGTAAATAAACGTGGGCGACGTACAGGCGCCATAGCTCACCCCGTCTCGATTCAAAACAGACTCAGCATTGCTTGTAACCTATCACGCCTGGAATTACTCTACAGGATACACAAACGTCGGCGTCCTCTCGATCATTGTCACAACGGAACGTTACGCTATGTCAAAGAAAGCAAAACACTCCATTCGTGAAATCCCTGCGATACGGGTACGACAGTGGCTCAGTTCCTGGGACTCGATTACTTTCGATAAGGCGCTTCATCAATCAAAGCCACGACCCGATTTTTTCTTGTTTACACTCGCTGCAGCCGACCTAGCGCGCTTACGATCTGCTCCGATCGATTCAATACGAACCCAGAAGACCGCGAGCCAGACCCCAAATGTCCAATGCGCATCGATGAGGTTAGGTCTCGTGCCGCATACGTGACTTTGTCCGATTCACCCGTGGTGTGAATTAAACGAGGGAAAACGGCAAGCAATCGGGGGAATATATGCGACCTGCAACCCGTGGCTGCTGACTGCAATCGTAGTGAAATATTCTTTCCGGTCGGCGGGCGTACGATGGACAGCAGCTGGCGGCCGAGGACGCGTTGACTGTTATCACTGATGGTGACGAATCGCCAACCAGCTCCGCTTGCCGTCAACGTTCAGCAACCCAAGTGGCAAAAGTTCGTCATCATCGCCACTGGAGGTTATTGATGGCCAGCATCGCTTCAGGGCACTGATGGGTTCAACTTCAGGCGAGTTCCACATGCCTGTTGTAGCGTCGGACGATCTGACTCGCAGCTGGCGTTTATCTTTTTGGTCCATCAATATAACGCCCACGCAACAAACAATCACCGCATTCGACTCCCATCCGTTACGCACCGAAGATTGGCTTTGAAACTTAGTCAGGGCACTGATTTATCGCGAGACTCGAGCCCAGAGGTCGTTGAGAAGACTTGGGCTCATCCTGACAGCCTATGGTAACAACGAATCGTGGGTCGATGCTCGGCGAATCAGGCCCCTCACTGGGCCCATGGTGAGCCAGGCAGCGTGGATTCGCGTTCTTTTTAATGGCGACATTCATAAAGGTTAAAGGCAGGGGCGCGCTTCAGGAATTGGCGGCTTGTTCGCGCACCTCCCAGATCACACGAGATTGTACTCCATGGAATCGAGCACAGCAAGCCGCATTGATCATCTCGGCTGGCAGCTTCAAAAGGTGCAGTTGATCTTACGGAATCTCACTGGGCACCGCACCTTCGTAAAATTAGCGACCAAAGGCTATTCCGCCGACGATGATGAATGATCCAGCGTTTTATAACCCCATTCACTTCTCAGCACGACCAGGTATTCGCGATTCCCGCAATACTAATGATATTCTCTTCGTCCTCGCTGACGACCTCAAACTAACAAATGGCATGGAACACAAGGCGTTTCTGGCCAATCACGAATCGGCCGTGACTACAACCCAAGCCAATAAGGAAACAGAAATTTCGGGCATGATCTCAGATATCGCAAGTGCCCCGCGATATGCGATTGGTAAGCACCGACGCCAGAATTGTTGTGACAAGGAACGTAAGTAGAGATGACAGAGGAAGTGGTACAAAGCAAGCAACTTCGCAGATTCACCATTCACATTAGGCTGGAAGGGCACAATTGCCGATGCAGCCAAGATAATAACTAAGGCCCTGGGTACTAATGGCAACTTTCCAGTACTGCAATCTGACACCAAGAAGAGCCTTCGTTCTGCATCCCGACCAGACCTGAGCGGATAATGATGCAACGCGTTAGAGTGAACTCGTTCCGCGCGATGGCTCGCTAAAAACCAACAGGTATGCTAAATCTACTGGAGCGATTCCATAAGGATGCCAGATCAAAACGTGCGTGAAGGAGTCGGGCGCGATATATTTCGCAGCGTCTGGGTCTGTTCACATAATCGATGGGTCGTATTGGGCCGCAGCCGATGCTTACAAGGGTGACTCCCAGCACGAGCATCCATCCGCCTACTATGCCGAACTTCGCGCTGCTGTCGCAATGCTGGGCCTTACGGAATTACGGTTCGCATAAAACATGCCGTGGTACAGAGTACTGGCCAGATAAACTGATCAGTGACAAGAACAAGAAAGGCGGCACAAAAGGTATGCATTTGTCTGGCCACCTTGATTGGTGGAGTCGGTCAAGTCTGTACAGGCACCGTTGCTTGGCGTCGGTCCGGGCCAAACTGATATTTTTGACGTGGCTATCCAGCTTGCCGGGACGTTGGGGGCAGCAATTGGTCGAGAGTGGTTGCGGGATTTGGGGCTCGACCTTCGACAGCTCTGGGCGACTCGCGCGCAATGAGGTAAGCTATCGCCCAGTCGATTCCGGGGAACTCGGAATGACAATCTCAAAGTGACGTTCGGGTCACAGCACTGGGCGGCAGCTGCTGGAACCATCTACAGGTGGACGCTTCGATAATCTTGATCGCTATCTACCTGCATCGCGATTGAAATCGCCTCGTGGAGTTTCTGGAAGTCCACCATCGGCAGCTCCGGACCGACCTGAGCGAGACGTCGAACCTGGCGCCAGAAGAGTTGGAGCCGAGGACGATAATGCGATACGATATCCGATTCCTTCGGACGATTGGACCATCCCACTGATCCAAGGCCAATCATAGCCGCATCGGAGAGAACTTTGACCAACTGATGAGGGAATCCGCAATCCAGGTCGGTAAACCCTGTGCTGCTCTCCCTCCTACGCCTCGCGATCGCATCCGCACAAGAAATGCTTAGCCGCAGGCATATTGCAAGAGAGCTTTCAGCATTTGGTGGCACCAATTCGAATTGATGCGGGTTTTGGAAGATCCGGAAAACAACCAGCCATGGCATCGGGATTGCTGGGAAGATATTCGACATGCATCAGGAAGACGCGAAACAATTGGTGTAACACAGCTGACCCCATCCGTGAGCCTCATGGATTTTCGGGACGACAATAGCCGACGTTTCAGGTAGTTTTGAGCTGATATCCATTTGGGGGTCGTCATGAAGTATATGGGCTCTAAACGTGCCATGTTGTGTGAATGGATTGGGAGACTCAGTCTGATCTGCGCAAAAACAAGATAGATTCGTTGATCTGTTTACTGGCCTGCGTCCGTCGCTTGGTTCGTCGCTGAAAGATCCACCCAAGTAATCACCAAGTAACAGATTCAAGAATATGTGCGGTATTGGCACGCAGTGTGCTAGATCGTGCTGTCAGGATGTCGACTCGTCCCGCATAGTAGAGACTTATTGGCACGCTAGAATCACAACTTGGACGTAGTACGCTGCGGCGGCCATGAAAGTGTCGAAGATTCTAGCGTTGATGATGCATTGCTGTCCAGTCGAAAACTCCCCAGTGCAACGCGACGAGGTCTCTGGCGAAAATGTGGCGTCTTCTGTATGAGGATATTACTTTCTCCGCCAGGCAGTGGATCCTAGATAAACTGGGTGATCCAACGTACCGCCCTCGCGGCCCCGCACGTTGGCTCTGCACACAGCCGCGTTGATCATCGCAGCCAGCAAATGCTGCCGCACCTGGCCATACAGCTCAACCATTTGGTGCCAGTCGGCTGGTCGATTTCTTCAAGAGGCATGGACGAAGGATATTGTCGAGCAGGTTCACGCATCGCCATTGCTGCTTTGTTCCAAGTACGCAAAGGTGAAAGTAATTGCGAGAGCTGCAGACGCCGTTAGAGCGGCCAGCTACCTATCTGATGGACTTGGTATCATCGACCCTATTCGGGAGTTCACTACAGCCGGTTCTACCATGTACTAGAGACACTGGTCGGGATCGTAGCGAGGTATCGGGTACAGGACGATATCCACCACCTGCGGGAAAGGCCTGTCAGTTCAGCAAAAACATCCGTTTATCGCATTAGATTTCTTCCGACGACTAGCAAACGTTGGCTGCACCGTTATTGTGACATTCCTGCCCACGACCGCAGCAATGGGCTTCGTGGGCAAGTGACGACCCTAAGCCATTTTGCAATTGATCGCCGACTCGTTAAAAGTCGATTTAGTACTCTAGGCGGAAACGGTCGCAATCGATCTGCCCGGCACGATCAAAAGGAAATGATGCTACTGCTGAAGCCGAAATGACACAATCATGGCTACCAGGACGTCATCAGACCTGACGCAGTTGAAGTGGACCGGCACCGCACGCCGAAACAGACCGCATTCGCTTGCGTCGACATATTCGGGGACACCTGTACGACGTTTCTTTACGACACAACACCTGCTCACACGAACACCCGCTTGCTGTAGACCGCCCATTCGAGCGCTAGGACCGCGATGGCTGCTAGTAGAATCCATGGCCAGACGGGCTTGTTGACGCGTTGGACCTCGCCGGATGCGGTGAGTTGTTTGCCGGAGAGCGTGAGCTTTTGCCGCGGCGCGATGTCGCTTTCGCCGGCGCTGTAGAGGTTCACGGCGAAGCGGTCGCGGCCCTCGATGCCGGGCTTCGCGGTGTAGACGCCGACGCGCCGCGTGCGCGCGTAATTGACATTGGCAAAACCGGCGGCCTGGATGTGATCCGACTCGCCGTCCGGACGGCGCACGGCAATCTCCTGCGTGCCTTCGAGCACGGGGAATTGAATCGGCTCGCCGGGGCGGATGTTGCGCATGCCCGTCGGCGAGAGGCTACCCGCGAGATACTGGATCGCGTTCGACAGAAACACCGGGAAGTGCGGTTTGATCACCCAGTCGGTGTTGAGCATCGGCTGGCCTGTGATCTCGTCCTCTGCAATGATCCCGAACGCACAAATGAGATACTGCCGCCCATCGCGCGCCAGGTACGCGAGCACCGGCGACGTCTCGCCCTCGATTAACTTCTCAGCGTCAGTCGGCAGCGTCAGTTCCGACCATTGAAACACCTGGATATTGTCCACCGCGACGTAGCGCAGAATCGGATGCGATTCGTCCCAGTTGAAGAGAATCTCGTTGGAAATCGTCTTGCCCGACGAAACGCCTTCGATGTCCGGTACGCCGCCCATGAAGATGTAGTTGCCCGGCGGCAAACGCTTGGTGCTGTAGTTCTCGAAGATGACCACATCCCACTTGGAGCGACCGGCTTCGGTGAGGTCGTCGTCCGACGCGTTCTCAAAAGCAGCCGGGGTCATCTGCTCGACGTCGACACTCAGCGCATCGAGCGCGCGTTCGAGGAAAACATCGCCCGCAGCCACAAGCAACACCGACACGCTGCGTGGCGGCTGAACGATCGTCCACGCAACGTTGTCCGCAGCCAGCGCGTCGGGCACGTTCAAACGCACCTCGACCACGCCACCGCCTTCATACTCGACCTCGTCGAACGCAACCGACGCGACGCTGCCGATCGGCGGGCCCGCGGACATGATGCTGCGCCCGCCCGCGCTGGTATCAGCCGTCCCGTCTTCCGGAGCGATTCCGCTGGAATCGGCATCGACCTCCGCATCCGCAGCGCGCAAACCTGGCTGAAGCACCATCGTCTGCACGTCGACGTTTTCGTCGTTGATGTAGAGCGTCGCGTCGCAGGTCACCGGATCGGGCCCGAAGTTGCGCACCATCGCGAAGACTTCGAGCATCGCGGGCCGCTCGTAGTTCCGCCGCGCGTCCATCGACAGGATCGCGACGTTGTCGCTGCGTTCGCCCACGCTGATGACCTGCATGTCGTCCGTCGGCAGCCGCTTCACCGTGAGTTTCGTCGCGTCGGCAATGTTGCCGTCCGAGAGAATCGCGACGCGCACCGGACCAGTCAGCCCCTGGGCGGTCGGGTCCTGCCCGGGCGTCTCACCACCAATCACTTGATTCTGCATGTACGCTTCCGCAAGCGTGACGGCTTCCGACAATGTCGTCACGCTTTCGGTGGCTGCGATCTCGTCGATGCGCCGTTTGAGTACATTCTTGTCCGTCTCGAACGAACTCGCGATCGTTGCGCGGTCGCTGAAGCCGATGACCATTGCACGGGCGCCGTCGGCAAGGTTGTCGATCTCGGTCTTGGCTTGATCCTTGGCGATCTGAAGCCGCGACATGCCGCCCTCCTCCTCCACCTCCATCGATGCCGACTGATCGATCAGCAGGATCAGCGAATCCTTCTGCGATTCCTTGGCGTCGATTACCGGTTTCCCTAACGCAAACGCAGCCAGCAGCAGCACGAGCAATTGCAACCAGAGCAACAGGTTGTTCTTGATCCGCTGGAACGGCGCGTTGACCTGAAGGTCCTCGACCGCCCGCTTCCAGAGCAGCGTCGATGAGACCTTGAGCGGCTGGCGGCGCAGCTTGAGAAAATACAGCGCCACCAAGGGAGGCACGGTAAGCCCCGCAGCAAGCGCAATCGGACCCCAGCCGGAGAGAAAGGTCATAGCCCGCCGACGCCTCGCGTGAGGGGGATCGGAGATTGAAGATCAAAGATCAAAGATCGGGGTTTCAAGGTCAAAGGTCCAAAGCCAAAGATCGAAAGTCAACGTGCGATTGCGCATAGGGTCCGCTGTGCGGACCACCGTAAACGGCTGTGCTCAATTTGCGGCTCAATCCTCTGTCCTGGTCCGCACAGCGGACCCTACTTCAGCAGTCCGCGCCTTCTCAAGTAGCCCATCACGATCTGATCGAACGGCACCTGCGTGTTTGCCAGTGCATACGTCATGCCTCGCCTGGTACAGAACGATTGCAGCTCCGCGCAGTACGCCTGCAAGTTGTGCTTGTAGCGGTTGATCAGGGCCCGGCTTATGCTGACCTCGGCGATGTCGTCGTCCTCCACATCCGTCAGCCGGAGTTCGCCGGTGAGCTGCGGATCGATCTCCTCGGGCGCGAGCACCTGGATGCAATAGATGTCGAACTTCCGCCCGAGCAGCATACGCAGGCCGGACTCGTAGCCACCCTTGTCGAAGAAATCGCTGAGCACAAGGAGGATACCAGCCTGCGCGTGGCGCATGGCGTACTGCTTGCACGCACGCGACAGGTTGCTCACGCCGCCGCACTCGACATTGCCCAGGAAATCAAACACCTTCGCGATCATCCGCTTGCCGCGCAGGCCCGAAAGCTCATAGTTCAACCCGTCGGCGAAGGCGTAGACACTCACGCGGTCGTTGTTGGATAACCCAATGTAGGCCAAGGCGGCTGCTATTTGCATGGCGTACCGCGACTTGAGCGGTTTGCCGATGTCCATGCTGCCGGAGATGTCCACCAGCAGGTTGACGTGCAGGTCCTCCTCTTCGAGGAAGAGCTTCACGAAGAGTCGCTCAAGGCGGGCGTAGATGTTCCAATCGAGAAAACGCAGGTCGTCGCCAATGACGTAGTTGCGATAGTCGGCGAACTCAACCGACTCGCCCCGCCGCTTGCTCCGCCGCTCCCCGCGCATCTTCCCGTGGAAGATCTTGCGCGAGACGATCTCAAGCCGCTCCAGCCGGGCAATGAAGTCCGGTTCGAGCAACGCACCCTTGTTGGAATTGGTCGCAGGCATACCTTGGAAATTCGTGTCCCATCGAGCGCCGTTGTCCGAGCCGCGACTGTCAGGGAGCGGACATTCAACGACGCAGCTTCGTCTTGTCAAACCTTTGAGCGGACTCAGACTGCTCCGCGTTGCTCGCGTCAATGTTGCCCCTTGGATAACTCCGCTCCCTTACAGTCGCGGCTCGGATTTGGACTCCTACGCCGCGGCTTCTGCCATTGTTGGGGTTTTATCGATAATCTCGCGGATCACGTCGTCGACGTCGATGCCCTCTGCCTCCCCTTCGAAGTTGAGCAGCACGCGGTGTCGCAGCGCGGGAATCGCCACCTTCTGCACGTCGGAGAAGCTCGCGTTGTAGCGCCCGTCGAGCATGGCGCTGAGCTTGGCCGCCAGCGTCAGCGCCTGCGCCGCGCGCGGCGACGCGCCCCAGCGCACGTACTTGTTGGTGGCTTCGATCGCGAACCGGCCATTGGGGTGCGTGGCCATACTCACGCGAATCGCGTAATCCTGCACGTGCGGCGCCATCAGTATCCGCCGCACCAGATTCTGCGACCCGCGAATCTCCGCACCGGTCATCACCGGTTTGATCTCCGGTTTGTAGCCGGTGGTCGTGCGATCGAGAATCGTCTTGAGTTCGTCGCGCGAGGAATACTGCACGACCAGCTTGAACAGGAAGCGGTCGAGCTGCGCTTCGGGCAACGGGTAGGTGCCCTCCTGCTCGATGGGGTTTTGCGTGGCGAGGACGAAGAACGGCTCGTCGAGTTTGTAGTGCGTACCGCCCGCGGTGATGGAATGCTCCTGCATGGCTTCGAGCATCGCGGACTGCGTCTTGGGCGTCGCGCGGTTGATTTCGTCCGCGAGGATGATCTGCGCGAAGAGCGGGCCCTTCTGGAATTCAAAGTGTCGCCGACCGGTGTCCGGGTCCTCGACGATCACGTTCGTGCCGATGATGTCCGCGGGCATCAGGTCGGGCGTGAACTGGATCCGGGAAAACTCCAGGTTCACCGCCTCCGCCAGCGAGCGCACCAGATACGTTTTTCCCAACCCGGGCACGCCTTCGAGCAGCACGTTGCCGCCGACGAACAGGCAGGTGAGCACGCCCTCGACGATTTCATCGTGCCCCACGATGGCTTTGCCGATCTCGGCGCGGAGCGACTTGAACTTCTCGCAGAATTCTTGCGTGGCTTTCTCGACTGCCGGGTCCACCGTCGTGGCCATGGGCGATTCTCCGTGACAGGTCTCAAGATGCGTCCGGTCGGCAAAGGCACGGGCTGCACCCGCCGCGTCCGATGGTCCGTTTCATTGTAACCGTGATGTCAGCCCCAACAAATCCGCAGGCACGGTTGTCACCATCAATCCGACGATTTTGCACGATTGGCCTGCGAACGCCCTGACCTGCGCTGCGTCATGGCGGCAATCTCCCCGAAGCTGCCAACCCTTTGCCATTCCATCAGCCGGGTATACCATCCCTGTGTTGGCTGGAGCCACAAGATTCACACGATACAACTGAATCACCCACTTGAAAGGAGACACACCGTGAATCGTTATTTCGTCGCCGGGCTGTCACTCTTCGGTTTCGTCGCCTTGGTGTTTGCCGCAACGCTGTCACTCAACGCACCGACCGCCCAAGCCCACTGCCAGGTACCCTGCGGGATCTACGATGACGCGGCGCGGATCGCACACATGCGCGAGGACGCGACCACGATAGAGAAAGCAGACAAGCTCATCAACGAGCTGGCGGGCAAAGCCGACGCCCTGTCGCTCAACCAAGCCACCCGCTGGATCAACACCAAGGAAGCCCACGCGAGCAACATCATCGATACCGTGTCTACGTACTTCCTCACGCAAAAGGTCAAACCGGTCGCCAAGGGCGCGGACGGCTACGATTCGTACCTCGCGACGCTCGCGGACCATCACGCGGTGATGACCGCAGCCATGAAGTGCAAGCAAACGGTAGACGCGTCAAACGTGGAAGCGCTGAAGAAGGCGATTGACGGGCTGGCGACGCACTACTAGGACCGGCTCTGCTACCTGAAATCACAATCGCCCGCAGTGGCGAATGCAAACCCCTCCCCCTCTGGGGGAGGTTGGGTGGGGGCGAACGGTTATCGCGTTCCGCCCTCCCCCTGCCCCTCCCACAGGGAGGGGAGTTCGGGCACCACCCTATTCAAAACTCGACCGAGCGGTGCCCGTTCGGCGCGAGTTCCTCGTTGATCTGATCCTGATCGCGGAACTCAACCTCCATCCGCTTGTTGATTACGTTGATGCCCTCGCGATGCGGGCCGCGGTAGCGATCGGCTTTCACCTCGACAAGGTCGCGCAGGTACGTCCCGGTGATCGCGCGCTTCTCCAGCCCCTCGCGGATGATGCTTTGCACGTTGTCGCCGACGCGGCGCACAGGCTGCGGCGACTTGTAGATGCGGCCATCGAGAAACCCGAACTGCTCGCGGGTGATGTCCCATTGGTACGCAGCCAGTTCTGCCGCAGTCGGCACGCGTCCGTCGAGTTGGTTGGCTGAGGCGGGCCGGTAGCTCATGCGAAACGGTTCCCCCTGGCGAGGCCAGCCGAGCAGCGCCGACGGGCACGCGAAGACTTTGTCCTCCGAACCCAGATAGGTCGGCATCAGCGCGTTGGGCAGCGACTGCGCCCAGACGCGTTTCGTATCGGCCGCGTTCAACGGTTTGCGTTTGAAGGGATCGAGTTCGGCATCGTCGACGGCAGCATCACCGAAACCGGGCATGGGGCTGCCATCCAGATCGACTCCGCCGCCCTGCGTCATGGAGGAAATCACGTAGGGCACGCGCCCGGCATTGTCCACGCCGTAGCTCCACATTGCCGACGCGATCTCACGCAATCGCGACGTGCAGACGGTCTGCTTGGCTTGCTTGCGCGCCTTCTTGAGCGATGGCAGCAGAATGGCGATCAGCAGGGCGATGATGCTGATAACCACCAGCAACTCGACCAGCGTGAAGGCTCTGCGGTTTCGGATGGGTGAATTCGGTATCATCTCCCTCGCCGGGATGATACCATTTTGCGAGCGCTCAAAACAACGGGAAAACCCTGTCGATCGTGGTATCCCGCGTCCCGGTGCCACTGCTCTTGAGCAGTGGGTGTCCACGCCGGGGGGCCATCTCAGAGCACTGCCCAAGAGCAGTGGCACACCGCGTACCAACCGCTAGTTGCCGCCGGGCGCGGCAGACAGCAGCGAGTACCGTGTAAAGAACACCTCAACGCGGTCGTTGTCGGCGTGCAGTTCGTGGTAGCCGGTTTTCTTGCCCATCCCGCCGATGCTCTTTTCAAACTCCTCGCGCGCGTTGTTCAGGTCGACACGCGTGTCGAGCACACCGCGATGCGGATAGATCGGATGGCCTTCATAGGGCTTGCCTCCGATCATGTCGGCAATGATCGGAAAACGCACCTTCCAGAACCCCTTCTCATTCTCATTGCTGTTTGCCTGACGATTC
Source organism: Phycisphaerales bacterium (assembly GCA_020639095.1). Taxonomy (GTDB): domain Bacteria; phylum Planctomycetota; class Phycisphaerae; order UBA1845; family UBA1845; genus JACKHG01. The sequence goes on from JACKHH010000009.1 coordinate 62,807, forward strand.
GCGACGTAACGCCGACCGTCGAGCAGACGCATGGGCCGGCCATCGAAATGAATATAGTTCGTCATAGCGGGATCCTTATCGACCTTCCGCGTATAGGCGCTATCTGCGCTGTCGTATGGGACCGGTTGGAAGAACCGGTCAGCCGTAAAGAAGTCATACGTCAATTTCCAACTACCCTTGTCCGCGTTAGCTGGAAAACCGTTGACGGCGGCTGGGCACACCCAACTGTCCTGATTGACATAGGCATACATGACGCGGCCGACCGACTGGGGGTTGTCATTCTCGAATGGGTCCGCATTTCGATCCGACGTGTTCGCACTTTCCATGTAAGGCAGGCGATCATTGTACTCGTACGAGTACATCAGGATGCCGGTCCAGATGTTCCGCAGGTTGCTGCGGCACACCAGGCGCTTTGACTGATCGCGCGCGCTGCGCAGGGACGGAAGCAGTATCGAGATCAGCAGCGCGATCACCGACACCACGACAAGCAGTTCAACCAGCGTAAAACCTCTGCGGGTTCGCCTGACCGGTTTCATCGTGCACCTGCCTTTCATCCGCTTCCCGCCCCTCCGCTGCGCGTTTGAACCGACGCGAACGTCAGTTCCCGAAAACCTGCATGAAGACGGCTGCGTCGCTCAGGTCGACGTCAACGTCGTCGTCAAAATCAAACGGCTTGCAACTGCTGCTTGCGAGTCCGCCCCCCGGCCCGGTCATGCAGTCGGGGAACTCGGCGTAATCCACGAGATCGACATCACCGTCACCGTCGTAATCACCCGGTGCGTTGGCGAGTTCGATACGCAGCTCCGCCGGTTTGGCGCCGACATCGGTCGCTTCCTTCGTGTACAACGCGGGGTAGCCTTCCTGGCCGGCTTGCTGGGTGGTCTCCTGCGCCGACGACACGAACAGGATGACGCGCCCGGCGTTCAGTTGCTCCTGGAAATACTGCTTCACCGCCCCACCGGAAAGCGAGAGATCGACACTGAAAACAATGTCGAATGGCACCGTCTGCGACCCTGGGGTATACCCAATGGGCTCACCAATCGCCCAGGGCTGCGGGGTGAACTCAAAGACCGGACTCGCCAACATGTCGTTGTGCAGCCCGCGAATGTGATCCTCGACGTGCAGCATGTCGAGCGAACCAGCCTGGTACATGAACGGAAACGGATCGCGGGCTTTGTACTTGTCGCCGAAGAACGGCGAACCGGAGAACGACGCGCCCTGGTACGAGCTGAACTCGGTCCAGGTCACGGGATCGTGTGTCGGACCGAACCCGGCGCCGTACAGTTCGATCGGCCTGCCCGGGTCGGTGTCGTCACTTTCGCCGTCGGTGTCGCTCGCGTTGCCGCGCGGGAATCCATCGCCATTGATAAAACCATCACCGTCGAGGTCGTACGAGAACCATTCGTCCACGGAGAGATCGATGTCCCATTCCGCGGTCGCGATGTTGGTCACCGTCAGACCGATCGAGGTGATGTTGTAATTCTCAGCCCCCAGGCCTGGCGCGATGATCGACGACGTGTCCCAGGCCAGAATCACGAGACCGTCGCGGTCGTTGAACTCGTTGTTGATGCCGGAAGAACCCGGCAACGTGAACGTCGACGCGATAGGCCGCGTCCCCGTTGATGTATTGAGCCAATACTGCCAGCGATCGTCGCTCGGCGGCGTGAAGGCGACCTTGGCCGCCTTCACACCACACGATGCGATCAACAGTACGATCGTGGCGAGCGTAAAAGACTTCGCCATCGTTCGATTCCTTTTTGAAAAACTACGCGCGACGACGACGCGCACCCACAGCCACCAAGCCCAGACCGAGCAGCGCGAGGCTGGCCGGTTCCGGCGTGATCGCCACCTGATCCAGACTGAACAGTACGTCAACGTCCGCGCTATCCAGCGCCGCCGGCGTGATCACGCCAACCTGCACGCGGGCGACATTGCCGAAGGCGGTCGCGTAGGGAACGCCTTCGAGAATGATGGCCGGATTGCCGTCGAAGAGATCGAGATTGATCTGCGTCCAGACGCCCGGAGCCACCGGCGCACCGATAACCCCAACCGCGCCCGGGCCGCCAACCGGCGCGAAGCGGAAGAAGAAGTTCATCGGAACCGACGCATCGTGCTTCACGTACGCCGAGACACCCGTGACGCCGTCCGCAATCCAATTGCCGACGAACGACGCGCCGCTCGCACCGGGTCCGCCACGCAGCGGAAGCACGAACGAGCCGGTCGTCTCTGCCGAGAAGTTGTGCGTGTTGCTGACGAATCCACCGCCGTCCGACCCACCGCTCGCGGTCCACGAAAGCGGCGTGGTACCACCCGAGTCCGCGGTCCAACCAGACGCATCCGTCGAGAACGTTTCTTCAAAAGGCACGATCGCCGCCAGCGCATTTGCCGGGACGAACGCGATCACAGCCAACACAGTTACCAACGCCATGGTCTTCTTCATCTGTTGTTTCCCTTCCAATTCGAGAGAAAGCCTGGAACTTCTTCCCACACCTCAACCAGTGCGGACGAATACCTGACCGATCGAAGGCGAATGACACGCGACGACGATCGGCTGACGGACGCTTATCGGAGAGAGTGCGCCCGTCAGGAACGATGTAGCGAATCCGTCGCAGAGTTCGCGCGCAGTTACGCGCACCAACGGCTGCGACTTGAGTTTTTACGTGGGGTGGAACTAACGTGCGGGCGGCGCGCGCGGCGCAGCGTACAGCGGAACGACCCGTGAGGTGAACGGCAGCCACGCGTCCTCAACAGCCCGTGCGCGCGGGTCGGGTTGCAACTCGCCGGCGGAAATACTGCCGGGGAAGCGACGCAGCATCGCGTCGTGCAACTCCGCGAGCAACAGCACGGAACCGAGGATAAACGTGGCCATCAACCACGGCATGTGCGCCGGGTCGAGACCCATTTCGTCACCGACCATACGGTCGATCACGCCAACGTGGATCATGCCGAGAATCAGAACCGCAACCACGGCACCGCGCCAACCACCGCGCATCCGCAGCCACGGAACATCGAACAGCTTGAGAATGAAGAAACCCGCCGAAAGCGACAGGCCGGTAATGCGCGTGATCAGCGAAAGGTACGCACCCGAATCGGTCGAGCCCACCGCGTCAAACAACGACGGCAGCGCGATGCCGTGCATCACGAGCATCGACATCCAGAAAAGCCGGCGGACCATCGTCCGACAAACCATCCAGATGTTCGCATTCCGCGATTTGTTTCGGGTACTGCTCACGCGATCGCCATTCCGTGCGAATAAGGGGTACTTCGTGGGCTCTCCGCCCTACCTAATATAGCGCAGATCGGAGATTACGCCAGCGATTTCCAATCAGCCGCCTGCTAGAACGGCTTGGCTGCTACCGCTGCCACCGCCAGCAGCCCGCCGACGACCACGAAGACCACGATCATGAACCCCACGCCGTAGACCGTCTGCGTGCCGCTATCAAGAACAGCCACCGACTTCGACCGCCGCTTCACCCGCTGGTGGACGAACTGCGATATCCAGGTCCAGTGCAGGATCAGGTGTACCAGAATCACCACCGCAAACGCCATCGTGACCCAGAAATTGACCGCATCCCACGCCTTGTGGTTCATCCCCCACAGCGCCAGCCCGGACTTGCCCTCGGCCGGTGGTGGCACGATCCAGAAAGTAACCAGACGGGTCCAGAGCGTTGCGAGCAGCACCACAAAGGCACCGAGGTCCAGCGAGAAGTTAATCGCCGAACGGGACATGCGTTTGGCCATGAATCCAGCTTCCTGTTTCCGGGGGATCACACCTCACAAACGCCCGCCCCAACCCATTTCATATCGACTGCGGGAGGTTGGGAATGCTGCGGGCCGACCGCGCGTTCAATGGTAGCGACCAACTCCGGGATGGCTACCCGGCGACGAGCGGTCGTGGTCCGGGGGCGCCCGATGTTTGCGGATTTTTACGATTTTTCGGGCCGGGGATGCAATCATTTGAATCGGACCGGAAATGCATTGTTTGAGGACAGCGGGTCCGAGCTTGCCCGGCCGAGGATCCGCAAAAGAGGTCGTCTCTGTCGCAGGCATCAGCTGGCGGCGAGGCGGCCTTTTTGTTTTGGGAGAGTGAACGCCGGGAAGCGCGACCCGCCGTCCGCACAGAACCGTTACATTTCACGCAATATCAGGCGGCACGATGGAAATGGGTTAACAGAGGGCGTTGATTCGCTCATACTGCGCACAACGGGTGCGCCGTGCAGGGAGAGACCCATGCCGGGCAAGGCGGGATGATCGTGTTGCCGGCAGGTGGATTTGAAATGTCGCCCGAAGCGCTGCCGAGCGAGGCGCGCCAAGTCGTCGGGCGCGGTGCTGACGCGAAACGGGAGCACGAGGTTGCGCCACACCCACGACTCGGACAGGTTCCTGGCACTGCTGGAACCCTTGCGCGATTCGCTGCATCGTTTCGCCTTGCGCAACGTTTGGCGACGCGACCAGGTCGCCGATGTGGTTCAAGAAGCCGTGATGACGGCGTGGCGCCATTTCCACAAGTTCGAGGAAGGCACCAACTTCCGCGCCTGGATGTTCAAGATTCTGCTGAACACCCTCTACCGGGTGAACCGCAAGAGTCATCGCGCGCGGGAGGTCGGTTTCGAGGGTGACATGTTCGACGCGGAGCAGGTCGTGGAACGCGAGTCGGCGTGGGCGAGCATCCTTGAGAATCCCCAGCGCGTGCTGGAAGCGCTGGACGATCGGGTGATCACCGCGCTGGCCACGCTCGCGCCCACCGAACGGCAATGCCTGCTGCTGCGTCTGCTCGAGGATTTCAGCTACAAGGAGATCGCGGACCAACTCGATCTCCCGTTGGGTACGGTCATGTCGCACGTGTATCGCGCACGGATGAAGCTGCGCGAACGCCTTGCGGAAATAGCGCTGGAGGAAAGGCTTGTCGGGTCGCCGGGCGACGAGGAACCGGTATGAGCCCGGGCGCGATCGCGCTCCCGGATGGTGGAAAAGCTTAAGTTGCAGGTTGCCATGGGTAGTAGGATGGACTGTCACGAATGTCGTAAGTGGTGGAGCCCGTACCTCGATTCGGAGCTCGATGCGAGCAAGACCTTCGAGGTGTCGGAGCATCTGCGCGCCTGCGCGGAATGTCGCGACCGGTTCGAGCGTGAGACGTACATCGAGAACTGGCTGCGTGAACGGCTCAAGTCGGAGAAGATGCCGCAAGAACTCTGGGGCACGCTCTGTCGCGAGGTGCGCAGCCAGGAACGCACGGTGCGTTTCCCGTTCGGTCGCGTTCTCGCGGTTGCAGCCTCCGTGCTCTTCCTTGTCGCGGGCTCACTCTTCTATTGGCGCTGGCTAAACGACGACCTCGGCAGCGATTCGCAAACGGTCGTCAACGCGCAAACCGTGCAGCAGTCGGTGTCCGATCTCTTGCAGGATCGCATGCCCACGCTCGTCGCGTTTCCCGATGAGCCAGCCAGTGATTGCGCGAAGCAGCTCGCCGAACTGAGCCGTCAGCTCCTGCACGCCGAAGTCGCGATTGACTTGGGCAATACTGATGATCACACCGTTCAACTGGTCAGCGTAACCGAGCGAAAGGACGCGACCGGTGCGCCCTACATCGAAGTGTGCGCGAACTGCTGCGGCAGGCCGGTACTGCTCGCCATCTCGCAGCGCAAGTGTCACAACTGCATCGTCGAGCTGCGCAAACCCACCGACGCCTGCGAACGTAAGTGCCGATCGGGATGCCCGAAAACTCCGCCGATCAAGGTCGAATCGATCGAACGCAGCGGCGTGATGATCGCAGCCGCTACGGCAGACCACTACCTGACCGGCATGTTCAAATCCATCTCGGTCACGCCCGTGCTGTAGGGTATGCTAGCGCTGCCGGCGCGTGCTGCCGATCGCGAACAGCCCGGCGATGAACAGCAAGCCCGTCACCGGTTCCGGTACCACGTTCAAGACCGCACCGCCCAGACCTGCGAAATCGCCAAACAACGGATCGCTGATCCCGGCAGTCGTGGGAACTCCGCCCACCACGCCAGCCTGTCCCGATCCGCCATAGAACGGATCGAGGAACGTGATCTCAGTCCCTTCGGGTAGCGCGATCAAATCATTTGAACGCACGCCCGCGGGTCCCGATGGAAAGTTCGGCGCGGGCAACGGGATGGTTGGCGAAGGCGCAGTTGGTGTCGGCGCAGTTGGTGACGGTGCCGTCGGTGTCGGTACAGTCGGCGCGGGCACGATCGGCGTTGGCTCCGGAATCGTCGGCGATAACGGCGAGGTTGGTGATGTTGGAACCAACGGTGTCGTCGGAACGGTTGGCGTCGCAGGTGTTTCCGGCGTTGTTGTCGGCGTCGTTGGATTGCCTGTCGTCACCGGCGGCGTGACGTTGGACGAACCGGTCAACGTCGGGGTGACAATGGCCACCGGAACTTCCGGTCCGTACGCCAGTTCGGGACCGTATGGTGTCGTCGTCACCGCGTCGATCACCGTGCCGGCTGACCCGCTGGATGCTGTCGAAGGCGTACGCGTAATCACCTGCACCGGGGTCACCGTGATCGACTCCGACGCACGCTGCGGGGTGTCCAGATTGGTGAGCTGCCGCACGCTGATCGGCGCACTCGTCGCCGGCAGCGACACCACCGGCTCGTCGTCGAGCCGCGACGTCATTGTGAATTCCGTTACGACACTTGCATCCGTCCGCGGCAATACCGCAAGTAGCGTTGACGCCACCAGTCCGTGACGCGCACGCGTGTCCTCGCGCAGCTCGAACGCGGTCGGAATCAGCGGATAGCGCTCAGGCGCCGCCCCGGCACCATAAATCAACTCGCGCGACCGCGCCCGCGACGTCTCATTCCACGACGCCAACGCAAGCATCCCATCGAGCCCGCGCCCGATCGGCGACGTACTGCTGCCCCGCCACGCGCCCGTCGCATCACCGGAATCCACCACGTTCGGCTCGTGCCCCGGCCAATGCAACGACGGCACGAATCCCGCGGAACTTGTCGAACGCCGCTGCGAATCGACCGCATCGGTATCGGGTACTGAGCGTACGATCGGCAAACGGCGCGGAACTTCCAGGTCCAAGTCCTCGAAGTCAATCGTCCCTGTCGGCGCGATCGTCTCGGCTTGACCGTCCGCGACCTGCACCGGCGGCGCGTCCTGCCAATGCAGCGCAAGCGGCACCAACACCAGTCCGCCCAGCACAAATCCAATCGCCACACTGATCAGGTGATTTCGCATCGCATCCACCTTTTGCTCGGGAAAGACAGCGCGAACGTTTGCCCCGCGCATGCACGCGCAATCCCCGCAAGAAACCTGTGATCACAGCCCGGTTCCACCGTAGTGACTCGCGCGCGCGAATGCAATGCTGTAGCCACGCATGACCCACGTGGCGCGTTCAGGAATGCGGATATGGGTGAAGATTCTCGCGGGGCGAGATGCAGGCGGGGATGGTCCCCGCGGAGTCCGATCCGTCGAAATCCGCGGGGTGCCCGCCCCCTCCAGAATCCGTCAGCGACGCGCGATCCCTCGCGCGCCGCGGGTATTCGCAATACGTTCGGCGCTAACGCTTCCGCACGTCCTGCAACAGCGGAATCAGCGTCAGGTCCGTCTCGGTCGAGATGGTCACCGTGTTCGAGCTGAACGCCGTCGAACCGCTCGTGTAGAAGTCGAGCAGCAGCACGTCCGGAACCGCCTCGTACTCAATGCCGTCAAGCAGCAGCATGCCCGGATGTCCGTCCGGCTCGCTGCCGTTCGGCGCACTCACCACCTGGAACGCCCAAGGCGTGTATTCCCAAGCGTCGCCGATTGCGTAATCCACAACCGTGACGCGTCCGGACAGGTGATCCCACGCGATCTCGTGCTGCTCGACGTGTCCGCCGACGTTCACGTAACGCACCGCCCACGCCAGGATATAGCCGCGGAGCACGCGATCGGTCGTACCGTCCATGGCTGGTCGGCCCGGAGGATTCCCCGGATCGAGCACGGTGAACGGCGACACGCCCTTGGGAAGACCATTGGCGGCTGACCAGTACGTCGGCTCGCTCGCGGTGAGCGAAATCTGCACGTCGCCCCAGTTGCAACCGAGGTGTGCCCGCTCCAGCGAGTTGGTGTCCAGATCAAGCGGCTTGTCGCCGTTGACGAAGTACATCTGCACGTTCACCGGTGCCGGGTAGTCGTTGGTCAGCTCGATGAACGTATCCTGCGTGAGCTGCCAGACGCCGGCAGTCACTTCCTGCCAGCGCAGTTCCACCTTCGGGAAGACCAGCAAGCTGCCCTTCTGGGAGGTGTTCGCCCGCGGCGCACCGGCAGGAACAACCCGTGCCAACGCGTCGTCAACTTCCTCTGCCGGTGTCACCGGAATACGCGAATCCGCATCGTACTCGACGACGTCGGGACGCTCCGTACCACCGTCGACACCAAGGTCGTAACGCACGTAGCCTTCTTCCTTGCCCATGCCCACCAGCGGCATACCGGCAAGCGCCACCTTCTGCGTGCTGAAGCTCAGCCGCTTGTGCGCCACGCCAACCAGCGGCGTCTGCACACTGAGAATGTCACGCGGATCGTTGCCCACCGGCCCATTGGCGGGGTCAACGTCGACGTCGCACACCTGGCTCGCGATTCCGTCGATCTGGGCTTTGCCTTTCTGCGTTTGCAGGTTCCCGATCAGGAAATGATTGGGAACACCCAAGGTCGCGTACAAGGCGAAGGGCTGCTGATCCCAGAACTCCACGCAACGGTGCATACCGGTGAACTTCACCTCGTTCTGGTTCCAGACGGTGAAGTTGGCCTTCGTCGTCGGGAAGCACGGCGGCGGCAGCGGTGGCTCGGGCAGGTTCAACCGCGCCTCGCACTCGCCGTCGTTCACGTCCGGCGGCGCGCCGCACATGCCCGTCGTGTCCACGTCAGCCGATGCCGTCGCGCGGTTGATGTAGCTCTGCGGATCGCCGTACGGATTCAGCGCACCGAGTGCTTCCAGATCGGACTGGCTCGTCACGACCAGGTCGCAGGTTGCTGACGCCGTAGCACCCGGCAATACCGTGCCGAAATCGATGCACGTGTCATTGACCCCGTCGCAAGCGCCGGTACACAAGGCACACGCCTCAACCGCGATACCCGCAGCCAATGCGTCAGCCACGAGATGATCATCGCAGATCTTCGCATTCGGCAGATCGGAATCGCCCGTATTGTTCAACTCGAACTGGTACCGCAGGCGAATCGGGTAGGCTGCCCCGTTCGGAATCGTCACATTCGTCGCGTTCGCCGCGGGCGGAACCTCGAACGTCGCGTCGTCGCCATAATCGGCTGCGATCGACTTGTCACAATCGAAGCTCGGGATGTTGACGTTGATGGTGGCTTCGTCCGATTCCTCACCGCACGGGTTGTCCGTCGGCGAAGAGCAGATCGGCGTGTGCGGCGAAACCGTTACGTCGTTCGTGCAGTCCAGCGGCGTACCCGGCGCGTTGAAGTTGTCGGGCACCTGCACCTCGAACTTGATGCTCAGCACGCCATTCGTCGGAATCGCGTCCGGCGTACACATCGCCAGATCCTTCAGCCCGTTCAGGTCCGCAACGGTTGTGCATCCACCCACCGGACAGATGCAACTCGTCACATCCGCCCCATCGATGTCCGCCGTCACCGATCCCGGAATGAACCACGACGCACACGACAAGCTTTCGCTGATCTGCACGCTGTTCATCGGCACGTCGCCGGTGTTGGTCACCTGGATGCGGAACCCGACCGTCGATGCCGCGAAGGCATCCACATGGTCGAAGTACTCAGCCAGCGGATTGGCGGGATCGTCGCACGTCGCCTGCTTGCTCAACTCGAACGCACAGGTGTTCACTTCGATGCCCGTCGTGTCCGTATCCTCACAGCAGAAGATCGCATCGCCGCCCGTCGGACAGTCTGAAGCGCCTTCCACCAATAGGTTATTCTCAATCGCGTCACCACTCGATGCGTTCGGATCGACCGTCGCGGCGCAGCGCAGCGTCACCCGATCGCCCGGTTCAAGGTCGACCCCGCACGAAGCTTGCAGGTTCAACTCGACCGGCGTGCCGTCCACCGGCAGGAAGTCCGGCGACACCGGACACGTCGTCGTGCCCGAATCGTTCGCAACCTCCACCACGCAGAAGTTCGGACACGGCGTAATCGGGCCCGTGAGCGCGTCGCTGAACCGCAGGCTACAGATCGACGGGTCGCCATTCGTGCCCGTGTTCTGCGCCACGATTTCAAATTCAACCGCAGCCCCTGGCAACGCGATCAACGCGTTCGTGTTCAGATCAACAGCCGCACGATCGTCGCAGCTTTCGATGCAGCGAACTTCCTTCGTCACCTCCAGCGTACATGGTGGCTGGATGCATGCGCGAACACCGCACGTCGACATCAGGTCAGTGTCCGCCGAGTCGCTGCACAACCCGCTGGTATCGACCTCGGCTGTCGTCTCGGTATCCACCTCACGGCAATAACCGTCGTTTGCGAAAGCTTCCCAGGCTGCGAGGTCGGGTACGATGATGTCGCAGGTTGCCATGGCCATGCCACCGGCTGGGATGGTGCCGAGATTGGCACAGTCATCGTCAACACCGTCGCAACCACCACCATCGCACAGCGCACAACTCGGATCGACCGTAAGACCCGCAGCAATCGCATCCGCAACCAGACCCGGGTTGCACGACTGCGCGTTCACCACCGGCGTCTCGCCCGGGTTGTTCACCTGGAACTTGTAGATCAAGCGGATCGGGTACGCGTCGTTCACATCGCACGGCATCTCGATGTCGCCGTTGAACGGAACGTCACCCGGGAACCCGTTCGTCGCCGCGTCGTCGCAATCACCGTCGTTGTTGATGTCGGCACACACCTGCGTCGCGCAGTCGATCTCTGGAACCAGCACGTTAATGCCAGCCGTGTCCATGTCGATCGGGCACGCGTTGCTCAGCGGATCGGAGCACACATCGGTGAAGCCCTCGACCGTGATCGTGTTCTCGCAGTCCTGCGCGATGCCCGGCGTGTTGAAGTTCGCGGGCACCTTCACCTTGAACGTGATCGTCAGTTCACCGCCCACCGGAATACCACCCGGCACGCAAGCGGTCAGGTCCTTCAGACCGTTGAGGTCAGTGACTGCGGTACAGGCGCCGCCGCTGCACACGCAGTTCGTCGCATCGGTACCGTCAATGTCCGCAACCACCGTGTCCGCGAGGAACCACGTGTCGCAGTCCAGTGCGTCGGTCAGGTCAACACGCGGCAACGCGACATCGCCCGTGTTCGTCACCACGATGCGGAACCCGATCGTCGAACCCGGTAGCGCATCCACGATGTCCGGATCGAACGTTGCGCCCGGATCACGCGGATCGTCGCAGGTCACGTCCTTCTCCACCGTGAACCCGCACGAATCGATGTTGACGACGGCGGCATCACTGTCCTCGCAGCAGTACACCGCGCCCGTGTCCGGGCAGTTCGGCGCGCCTTCCACCGTCACGCTGTTCGTGATCATCCCAGCCGCACCGTCCGGAATCTCACCCGCACAGCGCACCCGGAACACATCGCCCGGAGCGATGTCCGTACCGCAGGCACTCGCCAGATCGATCTCCAGCGGTGAACCGTCAATCGGAAGCGCATTGCCCGGCAGGCTGCACGCAAGCGTGCCGCCGCTGGTCACCAGTTCCGCGACGCAGAAGTCGCTGCACGGCGTGAATGCCCCGCTCAGCGTGTCGCTGATCTGCACGCTACAGATCGCCGGGTCACCGTTCGTACCCGCATTGACCGTCGCGATCTCGAACTCGACCGTGGCGCCCGGAAGTGCCGGCAACGCGTTCGTGTCCGCACCCACCGGTGTGCGATCGGTGCAGCCATCGACGCAGCGGAACGTCTTCTCAACTTCCAGGTTGCACGGCGGAGAGATGCAGACTTCGGCATCGCAGCTTGACGTTGCCGTCGTGTCCGCGCCCTCGGCGCAGTAGCCCGTCGTGTCGACGTTGCCCGTGACTTCCACACTGTTCGTGTTGCAGTAGGGATCACCACCGTCGCCTTCCGCGAACAACTGCCATGCCGTCGCATCCGGAACGAACAGTTCGCACGTCGCAATCACCGAACCGTTCGTGTCGATCGCGCCGGTGACGGCACAGTCATCGTCGACACCGTCGCACGCGCCGCTGCACAGGTCGCACGGGCCCACGATGATGCCAGCCGCCAAGGCGCTGCTCACAAAACCATCCTTGCAAGCGTCAGCCGACGCGAACGGCACTTCGCCCGTGTTGCTGATCTCGAACGTGTAATCGAGCACGATCGGGAACTCGACGTCGCACATCAGTTGCAGACCATTCGTCGGTGCGTACTCCGCGTCGCAGACACCGTCCGTGTCCACGTCCGCGCAGATCGTCTCTTCGCAGATCACGTCGGGTACATCGACGTTGATGCTTGCGTCGTCGGTCAGTTCCGGACACGGGTTGCTGGCGCTGTCGGCACAGACGTCCGTCTCCGGCTGAACCGTCATCGTGTTCGTGCAATCGATGGTTGTGCCCGGCGTGTTGAAGTCGTCCGGAACCTTCGTCTTGAACGTGATTGTCAGCACGCCGTTCGTCGGCACACCGTCCGCAACGCATGCCGCCAGGTCCTTCAGACCGTTCAGGTCGGAAGTCGTGTTGCACACCCCACCCGGGCACACGCAACTGGTCACGTCCGCGCCGTCGATGTCCGCGACCACCGAGCCCGCGATGAACCACAGGTCGCAGTCCAGAACATCCGTCAACGTGATCCGCGGAAGCGAAACTTCGCCCGTGTTCGTCACCTGAACACGGAACCCAACCGTCGAACCCGGCAACGTGTCAACCAAGTCCGGATCGAACATCGCTGAAACATCGCGCGGGTCACCACAGGTCACGTCTTTCGTCAACTCGAGGGCACAGGTGTTCACCTCGACCATCGCGTTGGTATCGGCATCGCAGCAGAACGTCGCGTTGGTCGGGTCGCACTCCGGCGAACCCAGGACCGTCAAGTCGTTGAACAATTCATCGGCGCTGGTGGCGCTGGCTGGCACGATACCCGCACAGCGCAGGACCAGATCGTTGCCCGGAAGGATCACTTCACCGCATGCCGCGAGCACGTCGATGTCCAGCGGCGTACCGTCGATCGGCAACGGGCCGGGCAACGTACACGTCGGATTCGTCGTACCGTTGATCAGTTGCAACGTGCAGAAGTCCGCACACGGCACAAACGGTCCGCTCAGCGTGTCGCTGAAGCTCAGGCTACAGATCGACGGGTCACCGTTCGTGCCCGTGTTCTGCGCCACGATTTCGAACGCGACAGCCGCACCCGGCAACACATCCAGCGGATCGTTACCGCCCGGAAGCGGCGTGCGATCCGTACAGCTATCGATGCAGTAGAAGTCCTTGCTCACATCGAGCACGCATGGCGGCTGAATGCACGTTTGCACGCCACAGGTGTCGAAGAGTTGCGTATCCGAAACGTCGTCGCACAGACCGGTCGTATCGACGTCGGCAGACGTTTCGGTATCGACGTTGAAGCAGTTATCATCGCCGTCCGCGTCAAGGGCTGCGAAGTCTTCCCACGCGTCGCGACTTGGCACGATGATGTCGCACGTCGCCATCGCCATACCACCCGCCGGGATCGTGCCGAACTCGACGCAATCGTCCATGGCACCGTCGCACGCACCGTTGCACAGGGCACAACTCGGATCAACCGTGAGCCCCGCAGCCAATGCGTTCGACACGAAGTCCGGCACGCACGACTGCGCGTTCACCACCGGCGTCTCGCCCGGGTTGTTCACCTGGAACTTGTAGATCAAACGGATCGGGTACGCCTGGTTCACGTCGCACGGCATCTCGATGTCGCCGTTGAACGGAACGTCGGCCGGCAGACCGTTCGACGCGGCGTCGTCGCAGTCGCCGTCGTTGTTGATGTCCGCACACACCTGCGTGGCGCAGTCGATCTCGGGCACCTCGACGTTGATGCCCGCGGTGTCCATGTCGATCGGGCACGGATTGTTCGCGCTATCCGCACACACGTCGGTCTCGGGCTGCACGGTGATTTCGTTCGTGCAATCGACGGCAGTTCCGGGCGTGTTGAAGTCGTCGGGCACCTTCACCTTGAAGGTGATCGTGAGCACACCGTTCACCGGAATGGCGTCCGGTGTACACGTCGCGAACTCCTTCAAGCCGTTAAGGTCCGCGATGCTGTTGCACGATCCGCCGCTGCACACGCAACTCGTCACGTCGCTGCCGTCGATGTCCGCGACCACCGTACCAGGCAGGAACCACGTATCGCAGTCGAGCACGTCGGTGAGGTTGACCCGCGTCAGCGGCACCTCGCCGGTATTCGTCACCTGCACGCGGAACCCAACCGTAGAACCCGGCAACGCGTCGACGAGATCGGGGTCGAACAGCGCCAGCGGATCACGCGGATCGCCGCACGTAACTTCCTTCGTCAGTTCAAACGCGCAGGTATCGACCTCAACCATCGCGTTTGTGTCGGCATCGCAGCAGTACGTCGCGGTATCCGGGTTGCACTCAGGCGACCCCTGCACCACGAGATCGTTGATCAATTCATCGGACCCGGTCGCGCTATCCGGAACGATACCGGCACAACGGATGACCAACTCGTCGCCCGCTTCCATCACCGCGCCGCATTCCGCGAACGTGTCGAAACCAACTGTCGTGCCGTCGATCGGCAGGAAGTTCGCCGGCAACGTACACGGCAGCGTGCCGCCAAGCGTCACCAACTCCGCCGTGCAGAAATCGGGGCACGGCGTGAACGGACCGGTCAGCACGTCGCTGAATTGCAAACTGCAAATCGACGGGTCGCCCGCCACACCGTCGTTGTGCGCCACAATCTCGAACATGATTGCCGCGCCGGGCAGCACATTGAGCGGATCGCTGCTCGCCGGAACCGGCGTGCGATCGTCGCAGCTTTCGATGCAGTAGAAGTCCTTGCTGACGTCGAGCACGCAAGGCGGCTGAATGCACGTCTGCACACCGCACGAATCGACAAGCTGCGTATCGGCTGCATCGCTGCACAGGCCCGAAGTGTCAACGTCGGCTGTCGCTTCCATCTCGACGTCGTAGCAGTCGTCGTCGCCGTCGGCATCACGACTCGCGAAGTCCTGCCAGGCTGCGAGGTCGGGTACGATGATGTCGCAGGTTGCCATGGCCATGCCACCGGCTGGGATGGTGCCCAGGTTGGCGCAGTCATCATCGACACCGTCGCAACCACCGCCGTCGCACAGCGCACAACTCGGATCGACCGTAAGACCCGCAGCAATCGCATCCGCAACCAGACCCGGGTTGCACGACTGCGCGTTCACCACCGGCGTCTCGCCCGGGTTGTTCACCTGGAACTTGTAGATCAAGCGGATCGGGTACGCGTCGTTCACATCGCACGGCATCTCGATGTCGCCGTTGAACGGAACGTCACCCGGGAACCCGTTCGTCGCCGCGTCGTCGCAATCACCGTCGTTGTTGATGTCGGCACACACCTGCGTCGCGCAGTCGATCTCTGGAACCAGCACGTTAATGCCAGCCGTGTCCATGTCGATCGGGCACGCGTTGCTCAGCGGATCGGAGCACACATCGGTGAAGCCCTCGACCGTGATCGTGTTCTCGCAGTCCTGCGCGATGCCCGGCGTGTTGAAGTTCGCGGGCACCTTCACCTTGAACGTGATCGTCAGTTCACCGCCCACCGGAATACCACCCGGCACGCAAGCGGTCAGGTCCTTCAGACCGTTGAGGTCAGTGACTGCGGTACAGGCGCCGCCGCTGCACACGCAGTTCGTCGCATCGGTACCGTCAATGTCCGCAACCACCGTGTCCGCGAGGAACCACGTGTCGCAGTCCAGTGCGTCGGTCAGGTCAACACGCGGCAACGCGACATCGCCCGTGTTCGTCACCACGATGCGGAACCCGATCGTCGAACCCGGTAGCGCATCCACGATGTCCGGATCGAACGTTGCGCCCGGATCACGCGGATCGTCGCAGGTCACGTCCTTCTCCACCGTGAACCCGCACGAATCGATGTTGACGACGGCGGCATCACTGTCCTCGCAGCAGTACACCGCGCCCGTGTCCGGGCAGTTCGGCGCGCCTTCCACCGTCACGCTGTTCGTGATCATCCCAGCCGCACCGTCCGGAATCTCACCCGCACAGCGCACCCGGAACACATCGCCCGGAGCGATGTCCGTACCGCAGGCACTCGCCAGATCGATCTCCAGCGGTGAACCGTCAATCGGAAGCGCATTGCCCGGCAGGCTGCACGCAAGCGTGCCGCCGCTGGTCACCAGTTCCGCGACGCAGAAGTCGCTGCACGGCGTGAATGCCCCGCTCAGCGTGTCGCTGATCTGCACGCTACAGATCGCCGGGTCACCGTTCGTACCCGCATTGACCGTCGCGATCTCGAACTCGACCGTGGCGCCCGGAAGTGCCGGCAACGCGTTCGTGTCCGCACCCACCGGTGTGCGATCGGTGCAGCCATCGACGCAGCGGAACGTCTTCTCAACTTCCAGGTTGCACGGCGGAGAGATGCAGACTTCGGCATCGCAGCTTGACGTTGCCGTCGTGTCCGCGCCCTCGGCGCAGTAGCCCGTCGTGTCGACGTTGCCCGTGACTTCCACACTGTTCGTGTTGCAGTAGGGATCACCACCGTCGCCTTCCGCGAACAACTGCCATGCCGTCGCATCCGGAACGAACAGTTCGCACGTCGCAATCACCGAACCGTTCGTGTCGATCGCGCCGGTGACGGCACAGTCATCGTCGACACCGTCGCACGCGCCGCTGCACAGGTCGCACGGGCCCACGATGATGCCAGCCGCCAAGGCGCTGCTCACAAAACCATCCTTGCAAGCGTCAGCCGACGCGAACGGCACTTCGCCCGTGTTGCTGATCTCGAACGTGTAATCGAGCACGATCGGGAACTCGACGTCGCACATCAGTTGCAGACCATTCGTCGGTGCGTACTCCGCGTCGCAGACACCGTCCGTGTCCACGTCCGCGCAGATCGTCTCTTCGCAGATCACGTCGGGTACATCGACGTTGATGCTTGCGTCGTCGGTCAGTTCCGGACACGGGTTGCTGGCGCTGTCGGCACAGACGTCCGTCTCCGGCTGAACCGTCATCGTGTTCGTGCAATCGATGGTTGTGCCCGGCGTGTTGAAGTCGTCCGGAACCTTCGTCTTGAACGTGATTGTCAGCACGCCGTTCGTCGGCACACCGTCCGCAACGCATGCCGCCAGGTCCTTCAGACCGTTCAGGTCGGAAGTCGTGTTGCACACCCCACCCGGGCACACGCAACTGGTCACGTCCGCGCCGTCGATGTCCGCGACCACCGAGCCCGCGATGAACCACAGGTCGCAGTCCAGAACATCCGTCAACGTGATCCGCGGAAGCGAAACTTCGCCCGTGTTCGTCACCTGAACACGGAACCCAACCGTCGAACCCGGCAACGTGTCAACCAAGTCCGGATCGAACATCGCAAACGCAGCACGCGGATCGCCGCACGTCACGTCCTTCGTCAACTCAAGATCGCACTCGCGCGTGTCAATGCCAATCGAAGAAACGTCGTCGCACGAGAAGAAGAGTGACGGACCGTCGCACTCGTTGTCGGGAATGCCTTCTACCCTGACGTAGTTGCGCGGATCGACGGAGAAGTCGAGCGCTGCCGGCGAATTCAACCGCGCCTCGAAAAGGACCACGAATTGCTCGAGTTCGTTCAGTGACGGTGAGAGCTCGCACTCAACGGGCACGCCTTCCCAGTTGAAGTTGCTGACAAAGTCAGGGCACGTCGCGGGACTCTGAACAACGACGTTGTCCGGGCCGCTCGCGAATGCGTTTGAGCCCATCATGTCGTCCGTGATGCGCAACGCACAAATGCTGACACCGTTCGTGCCCGCATCCAAACCGACCGTGCTCACGTTGGTAACCGTAATGCGGTACTGAACGCACGCATCACCAGCCACGTCGAGTACATCCGGGTCAGTCACCCAGGGGGTGCCTGGATCAGGTGATGATGTGCAGTCGGGCAGGCAGCGCACTTCCTTGACGACAGCCAGGACGCACTCGCGATTCTCGATGGTCGCAAACGAATCAGCCAAGATTGGCTGCGTTGCATCGCAGATGTCGGGCGTCGATGAGAGATCCGGCACCGACGACGCCGACGCGCAGTTGCGATAACGATCGAAGTCACTGTCGGTACAGTCGACTCGGCCCTGGTCGCTCTCGATGAGCATGCGAAGTGACGACTGGTCGTTGAACCGCACAACGCAACTCGTGCTGTAGTCCGCTCCGGGGGCGACATCCTGAATAGTCACGGAGCCACCGTTGTCGCAGATGGGACAGGTTACGGTCGACGCGCCGGCAGCAATGATATCGGCGCAGAGGTACTCGTCCGTAATCGTGATGTCCTCGGTGACTTCGCCGGTGTTGCTTCCGGAATAGCGATACTCGACATCAACAAACCCGCCATCGGGCACGTTGGGTACGCGCAGCGCATTGATACCCGTATTGCCGGTGTTCGGCGCGAATCCGGGGAAACCGACTTCCTTGAGGAAGTTGAATTCACGACAAAGCAGGTCGATGGTCACGGAGTTGTCGTCGCCGTTACCCGGTGCCGACTCGTTGAACGTGTCGCGCACGTCAGCCACGTCTTCAACGGCAAGTCCACAACTGTCCGACAACTCGTTGCAGTTCACATCGACTGCACAAGGCGGCGTACCGGCAACGCAAATGCCGGACCCGTTGCACGTCTCCAAGCCGTTGCAGAACAACCCGTCGTCGCACTGGAAGCCAGAGGTACACGCGTTGCCCTCGGTAATGACCGGCGGCGGGTCGAAATGCGCTGAAACGGAGACCGAGTTCGCGCAGTCCACCGGTACGCGATCCGCGCAGAATTCCACTTCATCGGTCGCGGTCGGCACCGCAAGGTAGGTCAACCGAAGCACGTCGCCTTCAATCAACTCGCAAGAGCCGGCGATTCGCATTACCGCGATGCCGAGCATCTCGCCCAAGTCAATCGGCGTACCGTTACGAACCGCACCGAGGAACCCGGTATCGGGCGCCGCACACGAGTCGAAGAAGAACAGGCTGTTCAGGCCAAAACCGCCCGCGTTGGCGGCCGTAATGCCATTGCTCGTTCCGTCGCGAACCAGCGTGGCTGCAAGTGATCCGCAAAGCGGTTCGCAAATCACGCCCGCCGCCTGTGAACCGAAGTCCTGCATGACGTCGGTGACGGTAACCTGCAATGTCTCGTTACCGGTATTCTCAATGACGATCTCGAACCCCAGCGTTGATCCGAGCAACGCGACCGCGTTCGTCGACAGTTCGGTATCGCCCGAGTCGGCACAGCGAACACGCTTGTGTACCTCGATGCCCGGCAACGACGTGCGCACGGGAATGCTGGCGATTTCCTCATCGCCCAAGTCCGCATCCGCGCGGGAACCGGTGCGCGCGACGAGTTGGGCCAAACCGTAGCGAATGATCCGCGGAGCAAGATTGTCGAAAGTCGCTTGCTGCGATTCGACGCGCTTGATCACCATTTCGATATTGTTGCCTTGACCGCAGTTGCCCAATTCTCGATCGATGCAACCATTCGTCGGGTTAACCGTGTCGCTCCCATCCGGGAAGATCGCTCCGCTGGTGTTGATGTTCGCCGTCGGAAACATCTCGACATCGTCAACCGCAATGATCGGGAAGAAGTTCGGCGGTGTCCCCACAAAGAGCGGAATCGGCGGCGCAATGGTGGGCACGAAACTCGCGTCGTGGTCCACTTCAATATCATTGGGTTCGCGATCAACCGGATCGTATTGCGACAAATCGGCGCACAACTGAAGATCAACGAAGTAAGCCTCTGACCCCTGGTCGCTGAGCGCGAGCGGACTCACCTCGAAACAGGCTTTGCCGTTGTCATCCGCGTCGAACTGCACCGGCGCAACGCCGGGCGTGTTCGCCGTCGGACCATCGAAGTCCGAGATATCCCAAGCGATATAGAGGAAACTATTGTCGACCAGCGGGTCGGGGTCGGTGTCGGGAACGAAGAGAATAAGGGAATGTCCAATGTTGAAGCCATTGGGTTCCAACGTATCGAGCGGCTGTTCGTTGTCGCCCAGCGGCCCCGGATCAAAACCGGTCACATCGGGAATGTGGTCAACGAAGTTGGTCGCGCCGGCAGCCAGCGCATCCGACACGTCACCGTCTAGGTAAATGCCAAGATCGCAAAGATGCCGATCAACCGGGTCGCTCAACAGATTGCAACCGCCCGCCGCCATGTCGAGCTTGATGCGCCAGGGGCAATCATCCTCCGTGCGCGATACGCAACCCGTCGTGTTGCAGTCCGTTCCAGGCAGCACGCCGAGACGAACCGAATCGAGCAGGTTAAACCACTCCTCAAGTAGCGGCGTAACGACAAGCTGCGCAACAGGCGGCTCGGCGTACCGCTTGAGTCGCGACTGCGCTCCATTTTCGTCAGCCACACCGTGGTCGACGAGAATCATTGGCGCAAGCACACATACCAACCCGAAAATCAACCACTTAGGTGACTGGGTTTTCATTGTGGTTCGTCTCCCCTTCAGTCGTCTCTCGGACGTCGCTGTTGTTCGGTTCGCCCGCCGGTGAGCGGAGGTGGCGGGATTGCGAATCTCCTAATCGCAGACGGCACAGCGCGCGCGAGCCCTGCGCGCCCCCGTGACTGTTGCAGTGCCGACCCCGACCCGAATATCAGGTCCAGCAATTCAGACCATTGGACATGAGACTTGAAACGGCCGTGCCCCTCCAACAGCCATCGCATCTTCCCAAGCCGTCACAGACCGACTGCGCAAGTTGTCTCTGCGAAATCCACTACGCGCGGCCCAATGACGCCAATCGAGCGAAGTCAGGAAAGATACGCAAGCGAGACAGAGACAATCCCCACACCTGTCGCTTGTCCATCGTATCTGGCCCGACGAATCACTACGACCTGCTTTAGCGTGTTCTTCTAATCTATTTCGTATGCCGGTTCAAGTGTTTCAGCTCTGACGTAAAGGTGGACGCGGATTGTCACAATGCGCGCTTGAGGCGTCGCCGGATTACCCAACGTGACCAGACGCGCGGTGCACTGTCGCAAATTCAGGCAGTCTGGGAATACTGGGAAGACATTGACGACCACAACGAATGAATCAACGGCCACCACGATGACACGCCAAGTTTAAGGTGAGCAGTGGACACAGTTCGCGAAGTCTGAATCGACCGGGCGAACAGGAATTACAGCCACAGGTTGCGCCATTTTAATATTGTAACTTCCTGTAGACTTGGCACGAAACTTGACGCTATGCTTGTTGCAACCACTGCGGGGGCTGGAAGAGGGTCTCGTGTAGGGGAGAATGCCAAGCCGGATCGGCGGTAACGCCTGAAGTACTTCTGTACGCCGGATGATTGATCAAGCCATCGATGCCCCGAATGATTTGTTCACCCCGCCAAGGAGAAACTTGGACGCACTGCCTGTACTGACGCACTGCCTGTACTGAGATCGCGGGTGACGCAGCCAAGGCCCCGAATTCAGGATCCACGCGACAATCGCACAGCGATAAGCCAGACTGAACAGGATCAGCCTGCGGAGAGGTGTCGCCAGACGCCCATAAGGCGCCCGGCAAGGAAGTCCGATAGGGTGCAGCCGCAAACGCCGGATATGCCGATATCGTCAAAACCAAACGGTCGGAAGGGTCGGAGGCATTCCCTTAGTTTGACGTGAATACATCGGAATTTTACTATTCGTACATCGTTTGGAAATTTAGGCAAACTGTGCCGTCCAGGCAGTGAGTTGGTCCGCATTCGGGGTATCGCTCCGCAGCGGAACAATTGCGCGAACTTGGCCCGCACAACTGAAACCGAGCAACAGGCCCGCCCTTGGAGGTCCGCACGATCGGTATCACGATACCGCACGTCGTGTGGGCCTTTCTGCTCACAACCAGGGGGAGGAAGGGTCTGATGGGGGGGAACTGTAGGCTCTCAAACGCGGGCGTTGCACGTCTTCAACGCCCCCACCGGCTGATCTGCGCAATGTGCGTATTCGCCATACCGATCGGCTGGTCGAACGTAGACTACGCACGCGCTTGTGACGACCCGGCAGACGTCAACTGTGACGGGTGGATCAACGCGGGCGACATTGGCATCATTGCAAGCCGCATCAACTTCGGACAATCGCAACCGAGCAATCCGCGTGCTGACGTCGACGGTGATGGTTTCGTCAACGCCTTCGACATCGGGCTTGTCGCAAACCGAATGCACTGTTCGAACAACTCCAGCCCGAGTGCGGACGCGGGGGCGAATCAGTCAGCATCGGTCGATGAACCTGTCACGTTCGACGCGAGCGCATCTGGAGATCTGGACGGAGCGCTGGTCGACTTCCAATGGGACTTCGGCGACGGTAGCGAGGGCAACGGTGAAATCATCGAGCACTCGTACGCGCTTCCCGGCATTTACGACGTCGAGTTGATCGTCACTGACGCATGCGGCGAAACCGCAACGAGCTCGGCCACCGTGGACGTGCAGGGCGAGCAGGGCCTTTCGGCGAATTTCGTTGTCGACAACAACCCTGCCGATCTGAAGACGCCCCTCTCATTCCGCGCATTGGCGCCGGAAGGCATGGTCATCGCGTTCCTTTGGTCGTTCGGTGACGGCTCGACCGGCTATGGTGCGCAAGTCACGCATGCCTATGACAATGCCGGCACCTATCCCGTCGAATTGACGGTCATCGCGAATGACGGTTCCGTCCTGGTCAACAGCGACGAAGTGACGATCAATGCGGGCCTGACGCTTCTCAGCGTCGCGGCTGGTAGCGCCGTCAACATGCCGCGCGGTTTTGCCGTGGTTGGCGATGTGGTGTGGTCAGCGGGTGACGTGCAGTCGATCGCAACTGCAAATGTTGGCGACGTGATGGCGCCCGCGGTTTCAAATTCCGCTTCGCTCTATGGTGCGCCCTGGCATCTCGACGCCAATGAATCGGTCGTCGCCGTCGCGGCTGCTTGGAACGGGTTGTACCTGTTCGACGCCACGCGTCCAAATTACCTTTGGCCGATGGGGCATCTCGATACCTACGCACTCGACGGCAGCTACACGTACCAAGTCGCGATTCAGGGCGACTACGTCTTTGCCGCGTGCGATGACGCGATGAAGGTCATCGATATTTCTGATCCCGCACATCCGGTGCAAGTTGGGGCGTGGGAGAGCGACGGCGTGATTGGACAGGTCGATCTGATTGGTGATCGCGCCTACGTCTACGACGCGATCCTTGGCGGCTATCACATACTTGACGTTTCGTCGCCTACGTCGCCGGTCGAGGTCGCCAGCTTCGCGACGCGCGATACGCCGACCGATACCGCAGTCGAAGGCAACCTCCTGGCTGTTGCCGTTGGCCGCGAAGGTGTCCAGTTCTTTGACATCACCGATATCGATGCTCCGGTCGAGTTGTCATACCGGGATTACACCGGTGAAGGTGCGATGGGGGTCGCGCTGCACGGAACCCACGCGTACGTCGCCAATGGTTCGCGTATCGACGATTTGAACATCGCTGATCCCGCGAATCCCTGGTTGATTCAGAAGGTCGGAACCGGGCTGTTGACCTACCGCCTGGAGTATCGAGGCGACTTCCTGTACGCCAGCTTGGCGCAGCGCGTCGTCGCGATTCTCGAACCGTAGACCAACTGAGAACGAACGACGCCAGGTTCCAACCCGTTGGAACCGATCGCAACGCAACACGGTCCGGGCTGAGTGCGGCAACGCACTTCAGCCCGGACCTATTTCTAGGTATGACCAACTCACGGCCCCCCATTGACGCGAACTTCAGAGTTCAGGGGCCAGAACCTTCTATACAATCGTTGCACGCGCAAATCTCTACCCATATCCACGAATGCATTGCTACTGCAAACGCGACACAATGCACGCCGTAGGTTACGCTTGCGAAGTATGGAAAATGCCTGACTTCGCAAGGGAAGGAAATTGGGGAGGATCGATGGACCCATGCTTTAAATGCCTTAGGCAACACGTTGCAAACCGCGCAACCTTCCAAGTGCGCGCACTCTATGCAATCCGCTTGACTTAAACCCGCCGATAACGTAATACTCGGCCCTGCAATACTTTGATGACAGCTGCGGTATTCGTCGGGCCAATGACGCCGTTCAGAGGAGGGGACGACCGGCGGCCGGAATTGTGGTCACCCAACTCGTCAACAACCATTGGCACCGATGAGATGGAGGGTGCCGGCTGCGCGCATATCAGCAAAAGCCAGAATCTTGCCTCGAATCCGAATGCGCTTGTTAGGATAAGCAAAGATTCGGCGCTGGCACAGATTCCTCTACCTTTCCGCATTGTCGATCACTGGTCGCCGTTGTGGATGATGCCAAGTCAGCGTCACCTGCGGCCGGACCGCAAGGTTGGACAAGGAAAATCCCAAGCACAAACGTACCGGCGTCGCGGATAGGCCAGCCGCACCGGGTAGACGAGATTCGCAAGTACAGCAGCCCGATCGGAAAAGGGGCTGTGCAACATACAAACCGAAATGCAGCGACGGTCGACAGGTCGGCGACGTCGTATGCCTGCGGCCAGGAGGATTAGTGATGCTAAGGTCCCGTCTGCTCGTCGTCACGACAACGGCGGCTGTTGTTGGCTACGCGTTTTGCACGAGCGCAAAAGCAGCCGACTGTAACACAACGGGGTTTCAAACGTGCGGTATTCAGGAACCCGCGGACTGCCGCTGGCACGGGCACACCGGAGACTGTGAACTTCTGCCTGCCGGATCCGTTGAGCAGCATCTTTGCGAATTCGGAATCCGCCTGGACGGCAACGTTGGCGACGCGATCAAGAATGGTACGGTTATTCTTGATCAAGCACCCGACGCGGGGAACGTCTTTCCGGGCATGACCGGCTACGGCGACCAGCCGCGTGACAACGGCGACCCCAACGGTTTCAACGTTGAGCGGTCGGTATTGTTGTTCGTTCCGGACACCGATCCTCTGGCCGGAAAGGATCATGACAATAGTTTTCTGTACATCGGCTGGGACATCGCCGACTTTGACGCGGACGGCATCGCACCGACGCAGTTCGATTCCGACGATGACGGGCGGGCGTGCATCGTTACCGGGGGTCACTCCGGAACAAGCGACGACAAATCAGAGCGCTACGACGTTGACCTGCAAATCTGCACCGATGTGGACAACTACGATCCGCAGGTGCTCGACCCAAACAATATCGACACGGATCAGAACGTATCGCTGTCGATGCGCATCGACCCTGGACTGTTCCCCTTCCTGTATTCCGCGTCCCTGCCGGGCTCGGCGATTCCGGTTGCGGACCTGCTGACGTTCCCCACCGCGGACAACAATACTGACCGCTCGAACGGGTGCATCGATCGGGAAGTACGACTTTGCGGCGCGGGCAATGACATTGAGATGATCGTCAAGCACGTCGAGTCACAGGCGGTATTCGGTGCAAGCCCGATGGAGCGGCGTTTTGCATTGGCACAGCTCCTGGCGCGCCTGCGCGGCGCGTCCTCTGGTGACCTCGGCGATGAGGAGGTGGCCAGCGCCGTAAACTTCACCTCGCTCCCCAGCATTGAGGTTTCCAAAGAAGTGCGTTGCGCGGAAACGGGAAATCTGAACTTCGGGACAAACGCGATTGCCCTTCCCGGCTCCCTCGTCGAGATGCAGATCGTCATCGAGAACACGGGCAACCGGCGGCTGAATGACGTCATCGTGACCGACGTCATGGAGTCGGTCGGTTCACAGGCGGGCGATGTCACGGTTGAGCCGGTTTGTGAAACGCTCACCGCGATGTTGACGCGCGACGGCGCGACAACGGCAATCACGCCAGCCAACGCGGCGATCTTCGGTCTCAACGTCACATTCTTCATCGACACTTGCGTCAACCCGAACTTGGGCTTTCTCGGCGCCGTGCGCAACGATTCACCAATCGAACTCGGCGACTTGCTCGGCGCTCGCGTCTCACGCGATGACGGCGATTGTACTCTGCTGCCGGGCGACAAGCTGGTGTTGACCTACCAGTCGCTTGCCGACGTGACGGATGAGGAGGCGTTCTGCTCCGATTTCGTTGACCAGGATGCGCGCAATGCAATCTCCGTCAGCGGAACCCCCCCAATTCCCGTAGCGCCTTCGGTAGCCTTCAATGATCCCTGCACCTTCAGCGAGTCGTGCAACGACGGACGTTTTTGCAACGGCGTCGAACAGTGCGTAGCCGGGTTCTGCCAAGCGGGCACGCCGCCATGCGCGGGTATCGACATTTGCGACGAGTTCTCGAACACCTGCGGATTCGACGACGAGACCACGACATTCCGCAACGTGGCGGATGCGGAATCGACAATCGATACGCCGGCGGAATTCATCGCCGACAAGGACAACAACGTCATCACCATCGACCTGCGCTGCCGCGGGTTTGATTTCATCAAGGAAGTCGGCTTCCCGGGTATGCCGGGTTCGTTCATGTCGGGTACGAACGGGTTGCAGCTTCCGCCGATTCCCCCCGGCTCACCGCTTGACGTTGAGTTCCGCTACTCCGGCAACAACACCGGTGAGGTTGCGGAAGCCATCACCATTTCCGACCCGCAGCTTTGCGCGGATCTTGCTGATGTCGGCGTGACCATCGTTGATTGCCCGCTGTGCGACAGCAACGGCACGTACACAGCAGTCGTTCAGCCGGGTGACTCCTACAGCACAAGTTGCGTGGTGCGTTTCGAGAATCAGGACCAACTCACCGACTTCCTGAGTCGCGATGACAATCGTCCCGAGTGCTCCGCCGAGATGAACACGTGTTATCGCAACTGCGCGACGGCGACGGCTGACGCTTACGACCTCGGCGAAATTTGCGACGGCGCGCCGACGCTGCAAGCCGATTCGATTGCGACCATCTGCGGCGAAACCTGCCTCGTCGATGTGATCAAGGAAGTGCGCTGCCTGCCCGATTGCGTTCCGCCGCTCGATCCCGACGCGGGCTGGGTCACCGATCCCGACGAACTCGAAGTGCTGCCCGGTGCGTGCGTGCAGTATCGCATCACCGCGACGAACATTTCGGACGACGTTGATATCTGCGAGTTGCTCTTCGTCGATGACATGCTCAACTCGAACGCGTTCATCAGCGGGCCGGACAACGTGCAAGTGATTCCGCCCGCCTGCCCGCTGCTGCCCGGCCAGTTCAACTGGGACGGCGCGCCGGCGATGTGCGGTTTGCAGCCTGGTCAGCCGGTGCCTCCGGGCGGAACCGTTACGGTGCTGTTCGACGCGAAGCTCGCGCCCGACGTCAGCCCCGATGCGGAACTGCTCAACATCGTCAGCGTCCTTGGCGCATCGTTCTGCGACCCGACGCCGAACTTCTTCGACTGCGAGGACGTCTCAACGGTCGGACTGGACGTGCGCGAGTGCGGCATCGAGGTGACCAAGGACGTCACCTGCGACAACCCGCGCAGCCCCAACGCGGTCTTCGAGCCGGAACTGGCGGAGACGATTCCGGGCGCGACGCTCGGGTTCCGCGTGCAGGTTTGCAACGACGGCGACGTGACCGTGCCGCGTGTGGAGATCGACGACGAACTCTCCTGCTCCGATTGGTACATCGCGGGTTCGGTTGTCGCGGACATCGAGGGCGTTGACGTCACCGGTTGCGTTTGCCCCGGCGGTAATTGCACGACGATCGACGACCTCGACGGCTTGAAGGACCTCACCGCGTGCGTGGCTGAGGGCATTCCGACGAACGGGTGCTTGGACATCACGTTCGAGGTGAGCGTACCTGCCGATTTCTCGACAACGGGCACGCCGGTCGATTGCACGAACACGATTACGGTCGGCGCGTTCTCCGATGTGTGCTCGGCATCGAGCAGCACCGCGTGTGACGAGGACAGCGACGACGCGAAGATCGACGTGCAAATTCCCGACATCGAGTGCGACAAGACGGTCTGTGCTGACCTGAACAACAACGGTAGCTGCGACGATCCGAACGATCTGCCGTTCAGCTCCGACCTGGACATCCCGTGCGACGCCAGCTTCCCGCTCACGTTGATCTACCGCGGCGAAGTGACCAACACGGGCGAGACGCCTCTCGCGGGCGTGAGCATCTGCGACGACAACCTCGTCGCCGACGCATTGGCTGCGGGGCTCAATATTGTCTCGTGCGACCTGTGCAGCGGTGCGTGTGACGGCACGAACGACACCTGTGCCGGGTTGGTGAATCTCAATCCCAACACCTCAGCCGTCGCGCTCTGCCGGATTCAGGTCCCCTCGCGTGAAGCCTGGGAGACCTTCGCCGGGCTCGATGACGACGGCAGTGCCGAATGCCACACCAACGGCATGCACACGCAGGCGCACGTTTCCGCGAACGACTACTGCACCGAGGACGCGGACGACGTGGTTGAGTCGTCGTGCGAAGCGCGCGTGTGCGTCGCGCCGCGTTGTGCGGTTTCGGTGATGAAGGGCGTGCGCTGCATCGATGGTTGCGTGTCGCGCAGCGTGAACGGCGACGCGCGTTTTGCCGACGCGCCTCCGGGCGACTTCGACGGCAACGGCATCATGGACCTGCGCGACTTCGCGATGTTCACCGAGTGCCACTTCGGTCCGGACATCATGCCCGCACCGACGGACGCGCGGCTCAGCGCGATGTCGTGTCTGGCGGCATTTGACTTTGACGGCGATCACGACGTCGACATTCGCGACTGTGCGTACCTCGAAAGCGCGCGGATGGGTGTGGTTGACAGCTTGCCGGCTGCCCCGGGCGCGTCGGTCGAGTTCGAAATCAAAGCCACCAACGAAGGCAACGAACCAATCTGCGAGCTGAACTTCCGCGACGAATTGATGGGCGATATTCACCTGTGCGAGGACGCGGGCGTCACCGCGACGGTGGTCGACAGCAATGGCGATCACGCGTGCGTGCTGCCGGCGGATTGGATCGACACGAACGGCGTGACGTTCACGCTGAACTTGCAGCAGGATTGCGGCGTGCTGCTTGAGCCGACCGGAATGGTACTGATCCACTTCCCCGGTGTTGTCGGCTTGAACGCGACCGGCGTCGTGAAGAATCACGTCGAAGTGGACTGTGCTCCGGACGACGGCAATGGCTGTCCGAATGGCGGGACCGTTTGTGGCGAAGAAGCCATGGACGACGCGATGATTCCGGTGCTTCGCTGCGACTTCGACCTGACGAAGGACGTCACTTGCGACGAGCCGCGTTTGCCGGACGGCATGCTCAACACCAACGCGTTCTACGAAGCCAAGGTGGAGTCGATTCCCGGCGCGACGAACGGTTTCCGCATCGAGCTGTGCAATACCGGCGATGCCGCGATCACCACGATTGGCATTTCCGAAGTGCTCGACTGCGAGGATTGGTACGTCGCGAATTCGGTCGTTGCGAACATTGGCGGCGACGACGTCACCGCGTGCCTGTGCGACGGTGGAAGTTGTGCGACGTTGGCGGCGATCAACTCCAACGCCCTGCCATTGCCGGTGCTGCTCCGCCAGATCGGCGCGAACGATCCGGAAGCGCAGTACGTCGGACCGACGACCGGCACCAAGGACCTCACCGCGTGCCACGCGGGCGGGTTGCTGCCGGGCGAGTGCATGGTCATCACGTTTGAGGTGGTTGTCCCGCCGGACTACTCCGAATTCGGCCTGATGCCCGACTGCACCAACAAGGTGACGGTCGAAGGCTTCACCGAGCTTTGCGGCCCGCCGGACAACCCCTGCCCGCAGAAGATGGCCAGCGCCGACATCGACGTGCTGCGTCCCGACGTCGATTGCGGCAAGAGCGTGTGCCTCGACGCGGACACCAACGGCGCTTGCGACACGTTCTTCCTGCCAGGATTGAACCTGCCGTGCGAAACGGAGTTCCCGTTCAACTTGATCTATGAGATTCGCGTCAGCAATCCGGGCGAGACGCCGTTGGTCAACGCCCAGGCGTGCGATCCGGATCTCATCGCGGACGCAGCCGCTGCCGGCTTCGAGTTTGAGAATTGCCAGTTGTGCGACGGCCCGTGCGACGGTGTGAATGACGAGTGTGCCGACCTCGGCCCGCTCGCGTTGTTCGAATCGAAGTACGCGTACTGCACGATCAAGATTCCGAATCGTGACGCGTGGCTCGCGTTCGCCGACCTGGACATGAACACCAACGCGGGTTGCTACACGAACAACTCCGAGGGCCGCGGCGCGATCGATACCGAGTTGTACTGCACCGACGATGTCGATCCGGACGTCGCGTCGGGTTGCAGCGTGGATGTCTGCCTCGAACCGAGGTGCAACATCGACATCACCTGCCCCGATCCGCTGAAGATCGACTGCGAGGATCCGACCGATCCGTCGTTCACCGGTGAGCCGATGATCTTCCATGATTGCGACTTCCTCACCACGAACGGCTATCGCGATACGATCATTCCAGGCGACTGCCCGCAGAGCTACACGATCAAGCGTACCTGGTTCGCCGAGGCGCCGTGCAACGTCCACGCGTCCTGCGACCAGATCATTGACGTGAACGACAAGAATCCGCCGGTCCTGACCTGTCCGGGTGACATGGAACTGGATTGCGGCGACATCATTCCGCCGTGCGATACGAACGGCGTGGCGATTGACAGTTGCGGCGTGCCGCAGGTGGACTGCATCGAAACGCGGTCGCCGGGTGCGTGCCCGTCAACGATCTTCCGCGAACTCGTCGCGACCGACGAGTGCGGCAACGTCTCATCGTGCGGTTACACCATCACGATCGACGACACCACGCCACCGGAAATCGAGTGCCCGACGAACGCATTCTTCGAGTGCTTCGCCGGCAGCAGCGGTATGCCGTGGGTACACGACGATTGCGATCCGGATCCGAGCGTGCGTTACGTGGACGATCCGATGGGCGACTGCCCGCTGACGATCAACCGCACGTGGATCGCGGTTGACGATTGCGGCAACACTAACAGTTGCATGCAGGTGATCGAGGTCGACGACACCGAACCGCCGGTCCTGACCTGTCCGAACGACATGTACCTGGACTGCAACGATACGCTGCCGCCGTGCAACACGAACGGTGTGGCTGCGGACACCTGCGGTCTGGTGGGTGTGGACTGCGTGGAAACGCGGCACGGTGATACCTGCCCGACGACGATCGATCGCGAATTGATCGCGACCGACGTGTGCGGCAACGTGACGACGTGCGGTTACCATATCTACATCGACGACACCACGCCGCCGACGATCACGTGCCCCGCCGACCTCTTCTTCGAGTGCTCGGCTGGCAGCACTGGCTTCCCGACGGTACGTGACGATTGCGACCCCGATCCTGAGGTCACGTATCACGACGATCGCTCCGGCGACTGCCCGTACACGCTCAAGCGTTGGTGGGAGGTCGTTGACGATTGCGGAAATACCAATGGCTGCGTGCAGACGATCACGGTTGATGATCGCGAACCGCCGACGTTGACCTGCCCCGCGAGCATGCGGATCGATTGCAGTGACGAAATACCAGCCGTCAGCACCGATGGCGTCGTCGCGATGGATTCGTGCGGGCCGGTCGAAGTGGTCTGCACGGACATTGGCACGACCGGTACCTGTCCGGAAATCAGCACGCGCATCTGCGTGGCGACGGACCTGTGCGGGAACACGAGCACGTGCGGCTACTCGATTACGATCGTGGACACAAACGGGCCGGAACTCGCGTGCCCGGACGACATCCGCATCACCTGCGAGGACGACATCCCGCCGTGTGATACGAACGGCGTGCTGGTGGGTAACGATTGCCACGATGCCGATGTGTACTGCGTCGACACCGAGTTGCCGGGCATGTGCCCGCGGACCATCTGGCGTGAGTACGTCGCGACGGATGATTGTGACAACGTCACGACCTGCGGCCACTACATCTACATCGGCGACGACGAGCCGCCGGTGATCGAGTGTCCGATGGATGCGGTCATCGACTGCACCGATCCGGTTCCGCCGATCAGTACCGACGGCGTGATCGCGATGGATTCGTGCGGTCCGGTGAATTTGGTTTGCCGCGATCTGGGCACCACGGGCACTTGCCCGCAGGTGAGTACGCGTGAGTGCGTCGCGACCGACGAATGCGGAAACGTCAGTTCGTGCGGTTACACGATCACGATCGTGGACACCAACGGGCCGGAACTCGCGTGTCCGGACGACATCCGTCTGAACTGCGAGGACGACATCCCCGCTTGCGATACGAACGGCGTGCTGGTGGGTGACGATTGCCACGACGCGCACGTGCGTTGCGTCGACACGCCGATTCCGGGCAGCTGCCCGACCATGATCTGGCGTGAGTACATCGCTGCCGATGATTGCGACAACGTTTCGACCTGCGGCCACTACATCATCATCGATGACGAGGAACCGCCGACGATCGAGTGTCCCGCGCCGATCGAAGTCCCGTGCGACCGTCCGATTCCGGACTGCACGACGGACGGCGTGGTTGCGATGGACAGTTGCGGTACCGTCACGGTGGCGTGCGCTGGTGATTACCCGGTCGGCGACAGCTGTCCGGAAACGATCATCCGCAAGTACAAAGCCACTGACGATTGCGGCAACGTTACGACGTGTGGACAGATCATTACGGTGGTCGATGAAGAACCGCCGCTGTTGATCTGCCCGCCGATGCTCGAACTCGAGTGCGACGAGCCGATTCCGCCGTGCGACACCAACGGTGTCATCGCGATGGACAGTTGCGGTTCCGTGGTGGTCGAGTGTCGTGAACTTCCGCCGGTGGGCGCGTGTCCGACGTTGATCGAACGCGAGTACGTCGCGACCGATGATTGCGGCAACGTGACCACGTGCGGCCAGTTGATCTACATCGACGACACTACACCGCCGGAGATCACCTGCCCCGACGACGACGAGTGCGTGTGCACGTCGGCTTGGCGATTGATTGACTTCTCGAACGATGGCATCAACCCGCTACCGGCTGGTTTCATCTTCGATGGTTATTTCCCGGGTCTGGGCGTGACCGTGACGACCGACAACGCGACTCCGGGACATCCCGACCTGGCGATCATCTTTGATTCCGCCAACCCGACGGGCAATGATCCCGACCTTGCGACGCCGGGCTATCACGCGACCAACACCGTGCCATATGGCAACGTGTTGATCATCGCCCAGGACGACATCGACACGAGCCCAGCTGATACGCTGGTGGATGATCCGAACGATGAAGCGGGTCGCCCGCAGGGCTGGATCGATCTCGCGTTCGATGATTCGTTCACCGACGCGGTGCTGGTCATCTGCGACGTTGACCAGGGCGAGACCGGCGGATCGATTGACTTCTACCTCAACGCTGCGCTGGTCGGTTCGCGTGCGATCGTCGAACTCGGCGACAACTCCATTCAGGAGATCGCGTTTGACGGTGGCGTGTTCAACCGCATCCGCGTGAACATGCCGGGCTCGGGTTCGATTCCGGAGATTCGACTCAAGCCGGTCTGCGAACCGGATTGCGAGCCGGGCGTGCCGACGGTCACCGACAACTGCGACACCAACGCGGTCGTCCACTGCTATGACATCGCAACGACGGGTGTCGGCAGCGGCGGTAGCGCGTACCAGTGGGATTGGGATCCGGGCCAGCCGGAAGTGTGGTACGGAACGGCTGCTGGTGAGTGGGAATCGGTACACGGCGAGTACAACGCGACCACGCAGAAGTTTGTGTGGGAGGTTGTCTTCTCGAACCAGGTCACCGAGGGTATGACCTTCGTGGTCAACAACGGCCCGATGCCGGAGAACGTCGAGAGCGTCTGGGTGATGTTCTTCCTCGACGCGACCGACATGGGCAACCTCAAGCTGCTCGCGTACACCTACAACGGACGCAACGATCGCAGCAGTTGGTACGACGGTGATCCGATCACGGCAGGTAGCCAGGGCGGTGACTTGGTGGCGAGTTCGTTGATCGACGCCAGCTTCATCAACGAGTTGAGCGTGACCGACTTCGGCGGCAAGCGCAAGTTCCGCTTCTCGATCGACGCGTCGGGCATCAACAGCCACGTGCCGCTGTTCCCGAACCATGACGGCCTGCCGTATCAGGGCGTGAAGTTCGACGGCGGTATCGGTATGTGGTTGGGCGCGTACGTGCAACTGGCGACGAGCTACAACATGGGTCGCCTGACGCAGTGGGCGCACGTCAGCCCGAACGGCTACTTCGACACCGGCCACCTCGATACCGAGTTCTCGTGTACGCCGGGCGAGATCATTCGCAAGTGCGAGGCGTCCGACGATTGCGGCAACGTGTCGACGTGTTCGTACCGCGTGGTGCTGGAGGAATGCCAGACGTGTGAGTGTACGCCGGACGGCGACACCACGCCGCCGGTACTCACCTGTCCGCCGGACGCAACCGTCGCATGCGGCGATTCGACCGATCCGAACGACACGGGCATGGCCACCGCGACCGATGAGTGCGATCCGTTCCCGACGGTGTGGTTCGAGGATTCCAATCCGTTCGCGCGGAATACGAACATCATCCGCACGTGGCACGCGATCGATCGTTGCGGGAATGAAAGCACCTGCGAACAGACCATCACGGTTGAAGGTGGCGATGATATCAAGATCTTCTGGG
This sequence comes from Phycisphaerales bacterium, assembly GCA_020639095.1. GTDB lineage: Bacteria > Planctomycetota > Phycisphaerae > UBA1845 > UBA1845 > JACKHG01. The sequence goes on from JACKHH010000009.1 coordinate 97,315, forward strand.
AGACGTTCAACGGGTACAGCTACTTCCCGGATCAGTATCCCACGGGTGATCCGATCAACGTTGGTCTGCCGCTCAAGTCGGAAGGCGCGAACGAGGTTTGGTATGGCGGTCGCTTCGAAGGCGGCGGCGGTACGATCAACAGCGACCTCGCAGTCCAGCAGGCGGGCGGTGACGGCAACTTCACCCCGGTCGGCAGGGTCGATGACGATGCCGGTCTGCTCTTCAAGGTCGACACGCGGAACTTCACGCAGGCGACGCTGACGTTCAGGTGGCGAACGTTTGACGTGGACACCGCGGACAACTTCGTGATGGGCTACTACGTCGGCGACATCGACTTCTCCGGCGACACACCGGATGGCGAGCACGACGACTCGGTGCATCGCTTCGACGTCGATGGTCCGGACTGGGATACGTTGTGGACAGAACTGGTTCGCCAGCGGAGCAGTTCATGGAAGTACGAATCGTTCGCGCTGCCCACGGGCGAGGAAACCGTGTGGGTCGCGTTCTGGATCGACGGCGAAGCCAAGGATTTCGCCAAGATCGACGACATCAAGGTGAAGGTGGGTTGCCCGGCCTATCGTCCGGTCGACAATCGCGACTAAGCCGCAAACCACAACCAGCGGCACCTACCGCGGCGCGGGCAACTTGTGCCCGCGCCGCTTTTTTTGCGCCAGTCGGCTTGCGGACGGACAACCGACGCGCTTGTGTGTCGCAGATCTTGCGCCTCGGTTTGCCAAGTGCATACTGTTCGTCTATGGGTGTAAACCGCACAATGAGGAATCCACCGAGGTCACTGCGTCAGCCGCGCCTCGTCCGATTCCAACCGGTCCGAATGTCGTCTTGATCGTCCTAGAGCATTTTTGATTATTTCGTAGCGTATCCACAACTCCGGAAGTAGTTACGACACTCGTCGAAGCTCACTTGGTGAAACGCCAACGTAATCGCATCCAGCAAGCCCTGCCATGTTCGTTCGCCGAGTTGCCGGACCGCCGTTTTGATCTTCGACCACAGCTTCTCGATCGGATTCAGGTCCGGCGAGTACGGCGGCAAGTACCACAGTTCGGCGTCGTGTGCTTCGATCGCCTCCGCAACGCCGGTCACTTTGTGCGCTGCCAGATTATCCATCAGCACGATGTCATCCGTTCGGAGTGCCGGCGCCAGCATTCGTTCGACGTAGCCGCGAAACGTCGCGCCGTTCATCGGTCCATCGAGCACCAGCGTCGCCTCTTCGATTACGCCGTCGGCACGAATAGCGCTGACCATCGTCGTCGTCTCCCAGTGACCGTGAGGCACGGCAAAGTGACAACGCTCTCCGCGATCCGCCCAGCCGTAACGCCGCGTCATGTTCGTCTTCGCCCCGGACTCATCGAGAAAAACGAAGCGTTCGAGGTCGCAACGCGCCATCCGCCGTGAGAACCAACGCCGTCGATGCTTCACGTCCGGACGTTCGTGCTCGGACGGGCGGAGGGACTTTTTTTTAGCGTGATCCCCAGCCGACGCACCGTCCGCCAAATCGTGAACACGCTACAGGTGATGCCCAATTCGTCCTCGACACGCATCTGCAACTGCGCCAACGTCGTGTCCGGCGACTCTTTGATCATGCGTCGCAACGCTGCTGATCGCTTGCGATCGAACATCCCCGGATCCTGCCGGCCACGTTTACGCGGCGAGGCACTTCCGCTCTCGCGCCGACGCTGCTTCAGCCGTCGCACCCACGCTGGGGAAACACCGAACCGCTCCGCAACACGCTTCGTCGGCTGACCCGCGTCGCATGCCGCGAGCACCCGTTCACGCAAATCCATCGAGTAGGTATCCATCATCAGCCTCCTTGCTGAAAACCAATGATAACCTACTAAAGTGTGACTGATCGCGCTACACTAAAATCTAAAATGCTCTAGGCACGGCGCGTGCCGACTTTCTGTCGTGCTACCGATTCGGATTTCGCACGACCCCCGAACATCCACGCGATCGCCACGGAGGTCACGCATGACAGGAACGCTTTCTCAACATCATTCTGAACAATTCCCGGCCATAGAATCCCCTGCTCACTGAGCGACAACCGATCGGGCAAATCCTTCCGTGGCTGCGTTCGACATACCCGGACTTCGACGTGACGCGATACATGCAACCCGCGCGTGCCTTTTGCACGCTCCGTCACAAGCTGATTTGGCGGCGGGAGCGCGACTCCGAACTTTACGATATGCGCGTTGACCCGGACGAAAAATATGACATCGCATCGTCCGCGGTCGCGGTGCGTGATCAACTCATCGCCGAGTTGCAGCACACGATGGAAGGCATCGAGCCGCACCCGACGGCGGGCGAGGCGTTCCGGACGACCCCGAAACGCTGGGCGCTCTGCGTGCGCTGGGTTATATCAGGTAATCAAGTAGCACACAGAAATGCGCGACCTGCCGAAGTTGGCGAGCCCTCACGGCAGCCGCTGGCGGGCCTCTTTCAGTTTCGGAGCCACATCTGGGCCAACACGGTCACCATCAATCTCAAGAGCGCGCTCGTACTCGTGAATGGCCTTGGCATATTGACCGCCGCGGACGTAGTAATCGCCACGTAACATAGGGATTGCCCCCATGAGCGGGTCAAGCGCCTCCGCAGCGTCGAGCGTCTCCAGCAGTGCTTGATCATTACCGCTTTGAAAGTATATCCACGCAAGCCGAAAAATGAGCTCGGAATTAGGCCGGCGTCTCACAAACTGCTCGAGAACAGCTGCGGCCTCCGGCCAGCGCTTTAGCTGCAGAAATGCCTGCGCTTGAAACATTACTGGCACATCCCAATCGGGGTTCTCTGCGGCCAAAGCACGACAACGCTCAAGCGCCTCGTCATATCGACCAGCGCTCAGATGCTCTTTGATGACATTCATTGCCATCAGTAGCTCAACCTCGTCCTTCGCATCACACGGTTGAGGAGCAGAATCCAGCGTGCTGTCCAGGTAACCTAAACCAGCCAAGCGTTCCCGATCCTCCGGTGCGAGTTGGCGACTGGCACCTATCGTCGACGGTGCTTTGTCGTGCGCAGCCATCAGCACTTGTAGACTGCTCTCAAGCTTCCGACTCGTCTCGACACGCCGATCATAGAGATTGTCGAGCTCGCCGGGATCTCGCGATAGATCATAATACTCCGGCCGCGGAGCAAGGATGAACTTGTCAACATGACGGCGCAGACCGTACAGCGGCGCACAATTGAACACCTGCCGAACATAGTATGACTCCGTATAAATCTCTCGGTCCGATGGCGCCGGGTCGAGCAAACTCAGACCTTGCATTTCAACTTCATGGTCAATACCGAGCATGGCGAGAATGGTCGGCGTAACGTCAATGACTCCAACAAGGCGATCATCGACTCGGTATCCCTGCCTAAAGAGACTCGGACAAGACACGATGAGCGCACCGCGCATGGTGGATTCGTATATGAATAGCGAGTGCCCGGGCTCCTCATGCTCCATCAGGGCTTCACCGTGGTCAGTGGTTACCACAATGAGAGTCCGTTCGTATAACTTGCGCGCCTTCAATTCGGAAAGTACGCGCCCAAGATGTAGATCCACGAACGCAATCTCTGCATCATATGGACGTCCGTCAAGTTCAGGACGGAGACCTTGGAGCGGAGAATCATACGGTGAATGCGGATCGTAGTAATGGATCCAGGCGAAGAACGGTGATGTCGTTCCGGAATCCAGCCGACTCCGAAACCACTTTAGGAAAGAGGCCGTCGTATCATCCGCACGGCGTTCATTGTGCTCGGTCAAGACTTGACGGACTGCGTTGTCGCCGACCTTAAAGTCATAGTAGTCAAATCCCTGATCGATTCCAAAGCGAGAGTCAAGAACAAAACTGGATACGAATCCCCCGGTATCATACCCTTCCTGTTTCAATAGCTCCGCCAACGTCGTAACTTCCGGCCCGAGTCGAAACGCCCCATTCGCTCGAGCGCCATGCATTGGCGGATCCAAGCCGGTCATGATCGTGGAGTGTGAGGGGAGAGTAATCGGCACACTCACCGTAACGTCATCAAAACGCACTCCATGGCCGACCAGCGAATCGATATTCGGGGTCATCGCATTGGCGTGACCATAGCAACCCAGGTGGTCCGGCCGGGTGGTGTCAAGCGTGACAAGCAACACGTTGAACCCCGCAGCCGCTCCGGCCTTCACAACATCGCAAAGAACGATTGGCGTCGTGGAATCACTAGAGAATGTGCCATGGTTTCGTGTCGCGCGCCACAGCACAAGAGCGCCGAGTGTCACTACGGCTATTAGGGCAACGCCCATTCGCGCGCGTTTCATCTCCATTGGCTCAATCCTTCCGGCTCTCTGACAACTCACGGCAGGGCTGACGCCGTTTGTAGAGCGCAATTCGGCCTTCGATTTGTGCGGCTAGGTCAGCATCGTGCTGTTCTGTGGCCATGCGCAGCGCCTTTTGCGCCGCGTCCAACGCTTCGTCGAAGCGGCGCGATTCAGCGTAGGCCGCAGCCAGCGCATCCAGACCTTCTGCCGCCGGACCATAGGTATTCAGAATTGTCTGCGCCACCTCCACCGCCTCGCGCCCGTTCCGCACGCTTCCGTCCGGACAGCACGCAAGCATTCGCGCCAACCTAACCTGTAACGCGGCGTTTCCCGGACTGATGGCCACACCTTCCCGAAGGGCGCGCATTGCATCTCTGTAGCGCTCCTGTGTCACGTACATCTCGACAAGAAACTCGTGAACTGGCGCAGCCGGATCGACTTCCAATGCTTTGCGAAACCGCTCTTCGGCACACGCAATGTCGCCCCGTTTCCCGCAGATCAGACCTTGAGTAATGTATGCACTCGGGTAGTTCGGATCAATACGAATGACATCGGCGCATTCATCATAAGCTTCGGATAGCATTCCCTTTATCATCAGTGCGCGAGCTACGGTACAACGCGCTCCGGGAGCATCAATATAGGCCTGCGGAATGCCAGGATTCATAAAGACATAGAGCAGTGCAAAGGCGGCGCAGCCCACAATAAGGCGATGCCAATCACGCCGGGTAGCCAACATCCACAAATGCGACGCGCCGACCGCAGCATAGATTATAAAAAGCGGCAAGACCGGAATTCGGAATCGGCAATTGACAAAGAACACGATTACCGACGCGACATATAGCAACGTAAACACCAGCAACGGAAGGCTCCGGCCCATTTGCTGCCGGCTGTACCAGAATCCAAGCACCGCAAGCGGAGCGACGATCCCGAAGCGCAGCGGAAGCCAACGAACAAATGGTGCGTAGCGCGCGGTGAAGAAATACATGTTGGACACGCTCGGCACTTCCAGATCGTTCCAGAAGTACTGGAACTTCTGCCACATCAACCCTGCCGCGTGCGCTGGAGAGCGCCTCATGAAACGAAGCGCTTTCTTGTAATAAAAACGCGATACCTCCGAAGGCTTCAGTGAGTGCCCGGTGGATCGCTCAGCGATATAGACAACATCCTCCTTAAGACCCCACCAGTCGCGCCGCGCTCCAGGAAGGCGCGCCGTCTTGCCATCGGTGTACTCATTGTTGCCAATGTAGAAATTCGGACCGCCCTGCCAGGAGATGAGTACCGCATCCCCACCGCGCACATAGTTCAGCACGGTGATTGGCAAGATAGGCACCATGAACGCCAGCAAGAACAGAGCGCCGTCCACAACGCCGGAGCGCCATTGATGCAGTCGGCGAAGGGCAACCCAAATTGCGGCGACTGGAATGAACAACAGCACGTTCGGTCGGTTTATGGCAGATAGCCCCAATACCAATCCGGCGAGCAACCAGCCAACGCGCCCACCAACGCGCCGCGTGCGCAGCAGAAGCCATAGCGCAAGCAGGTTTAGGAACACGCTGAGTGATTCCATTAACAGCTCGCAATCGTAATAGATCAACGCACCATATGTTGCTGCCCCGAGCCCCGCCAGGATCGCAACGCGCAGTCCAAATGCTTCGCGTCCAAGTAAGTAGACAAGTCCGGTCGAAACGGCTCCAAGGAGTATTTGAATGATGCGTGGCGCTAGATACGTAGATCCGCCGAACCAATAGATTGAGGCGAGGAACCACGGGTACAGGGGGGCACGGAAGTATGGCAATTGCAAGTACGACTCGCCATTGACTATGGCACGAGCCCATTCAACATGCATGCGTGCGTCAAGTACCGGCTGGTCGAACAACGGGTTACTGCGAGCTTGCAACAGGTAGGCGGTACGCAGGCCAAGTGCAAGCAAGACGATGCCCAGCAATATCAATAGCTCAAGTTTCCGCGGCCTCGTGCGTACAGGAACGTTGACTGGATCAGGTGTCGTATTATCGCTCATGAATTGACCTGTCGATTATTGGGCAATAATGACGACCGCATATTACCCCCGCCTTGAGATTAGTGCGCAATTGATCGCGCGACGGGACTCAAGCTAGTTCACAAGCTGGCGAGCTTTATTGATCTTCACATCGATGTCAGCCCCTATGCGATCTTCGTCTACATCCTTAGCTTTCAGGTAGGCGTCCAGCGCATCATGATAACGCTTCTGCTCCATGTAGACATCGCCGCGCAGCATGTAGGCAGCACCGTAGTCCTTGTCACCCTGAATTGCTGTCGCGATTTCATGCAGACACTCATCGTATCGTTTGTCCGCGAACAACCCTTTGGCGTAGTCGAAATGCGATTTTGCGGATGAGCACTTCTCAGCGAACGCGCCCAACGCTTGCGTGCCTTCGGCACTACGACCCAACGCCAGGCAAATCCCCGCCTCCGTGCAAACCGGTGCGTCCCAGCACTCGCTTTCAGCCGCAACCTGCCGGACCAATTCCAACGCTTCCTCAAGCCGACCGGAGTGCTGCAAGTGAAGCACGTCGGTCATCTTGTTGATAACCTTGATCTGGTCCTTCGGATCTGGAAGATCGTCACCGGACGCAGCTTCTCCACTTACATATCCGATCGCACTAAGCTTCGCCATGTCAGATTGCGTCACCGGCGTGGCCGTCGAATGCCCCGCAATGTTCGGCATCGCCGCGCGCAGCGCCGCGAGTTGCTCTTCCAACTGCTCGGCAACCAAAGGCTTGTCCTTGATCAGACTGTGCGACTCTGCCGGATCCGCATTGAGATCGTAGTATTCGCTTGTCGGCGCGAGGATGAACTTGTCCTCGTGGCGGCGCAATCCGTAGAGCGCGGCGCACGCGTTCATCAGCGGGAATTCCGTTTCGATGTAAATCGCGCGATCTGGATCCAGCGGCGAACGCAGAGAGCGCCCGCTGAGATCGCCCGGCGCCGTGATGCCCATCAAATCCAACACTGTCGGCATGATGTCCACGGTGCCCACTACGCGATCGGCTACCCGCGACGGCTTGTCAAAAAGCACCGGGTTCGACAGGATCAGAGCACTGTGCAGCGTGGACTCGTACAGGAAAATCCCATGGTACGCTTCGCCGTTGTGATAGAAGCCTTCACCATGATCCGTTGTGAAGACGATCAACGTGGAATCGCGCAGGCCCTGCGCATCGATCTCTTTGAGTAAACGCGCGAGTTGCGTATCGGCGAACGCGATTTCCGCGTCGTAGGGCCGGCCTTTGTATTCATCCAGCACGGCGAACGGCGCGTCGTACGGATGGTGCGGATCGAAGTAGTGCACCCACATGAAGAAGGGGTCGGTCGAACCCTTCTGCTTGCGCTCCGACAACCATGCGAGCGCGCTGTCAGTGACCGCGTCGCCGCGACGCTCGCTGGTCAGCGAATCGGGATTGGCTCGCCCCTCGTTGTCGATGTGAAAGTCGTATGTCTTGAAACCCTGGTTGAGGCCCCAGCGCTGATCGAGCACGAACGCCGCGACAAACGCCGCAGTCGCGTACCCATTCGTCGATAGGATTTCCGCAAGTGTGTACTGATCCTCGCGAAGGGGTTGACCGTTGTCGCGCACACCGAGTTCGGGCGGATATTTCCCGGTCATCATCACCGAGTGCGAGGGCATCGTCAGCGGCACGCTGGTGACCGCGTCCTCGCAGAGCACTCCGTTCGCCGCGAGCGCGTCGACCGTTGGCGTGTTCGCCTTGTTGTAGCCGTAGCAGCCCAATCGATCGGGCCGGGTGGTGTCGAACGTGACGAAGAGCAGGTTGAAGCCCTTCGCGGAACCGGGCGAGAGCACAGCGGCTGGGTCAATTCCCGTGGAACGCTTGCCGTTGCCGAAGATCACCCCGAAAACGACCACCACGATGATCACGACCAGGATGACGGGCCGCATCGGGCGGCTGGCATTCGATTTCTGTTCGCCGGTTTCGGTCATGCCGTCCAATTCGCTCCCTGTATGGTGGCTACGCTGCCCGTCCGCGAGCTGTTCGCCGCGCCGCCTTCGCCATGCATCGCGCGGCCTGTCATTATGTCGGTCGCCCGAAAGCGTGTCTAACGCACGCTCTCACAGCCAGTTGTCGCGAAGGCCGCGATGAATGTTGCGAAGAAACGTCCGATAGATCGCCGCCCGCCCCTTCCGCGCACCTTGTTTTTGGGGACGCGGGCGGGCTATCATGGATGGTAAGCGGGGAAAAAGCGCGCACTTTTGGGGCGTCCCAAGCCGCCACATCGCGGTTTGGGCAACCGATATCCTCAGCGGAAGGTGGTCATCGGGCCGCTGGCAGTTGCGCGCTCCGGGGAATTCCTGCGCACAAGTTGCTCAGGGGCGTCACGACGCTCGGGCAATACTAGACCTACAGAACAGAGACGAACAACCAGTGCCAACCATGATGCGAACAACTCTGCTTTGCGGCGCGATTGCCGTTTCCTGCGTTGCGGATTTTGCTCGGGGGGCTGATCCGCGTACCGTCGATCGCGGCTCGACACTGGTCGTGCTCGACCAGGATCGCCTTGCGGATCACGGCGTGTCGATCGACTGGCCCGGCGACGACGACGCGACAACGTCGGCGGAACGCGGGCTACTCACCGTCGTACCGGGCGCGCGTTTGGGTGCAGCCAGTGCGTTCACATTGACGCACCGCGAGAGCATCACGCTACGCGGGGCCAAGGGTTCGATCGTGCTCGACGGCTTTGTGCTCCGTGGGCGCGCGGGGGCATCGAGCATTTCTGTACTCGACGCGCGGAATCGCGCGATGCTCGAGCTGCGCGATATTCGTTTTGAGAACGATCCTGCGACGTCGCTCGCGTTAATTCATTCCGGGCAGCTTGTCGTCACTCAAATCGCAGCCGACGCGCTCGGCGCGCCATCGCTCGCGGACCAGTCGATCGGGTATCTCGTGACGCGTGCCGAAATCGTCATGACGCCGGAGGCGATCGCACGCGAGGGTGAAGCTGCATTCGCGCGCAGTCCGAACGCGACGTGCGGCGGCGCGACCGGACCGGACGTGATCATCGGCGATCTACCGGCAGTTGCGAGCTACGGCAGCATCGGCGGAATCGCCGCGTTTGCGGTCGGCACCACATCGTGCAATCTCGGCGACAACGAATTGCTCTGGGTCTACAACAAGAACCAGCACCCGGTCATCGCGCAAAACATGTATCGCATGAAGAACGGGCGGTTCGAGCAGATCGGCATGAGTTGGTTGAAGCACGGGTTCGCCGCGCTCACCTTTGACATTTGCGGGTGCGGGTGCGTTGATCCCGGCACGTCGCAGCGATTGGGTGTTGGGTGTTCCGATCCGTATTCGTCAGGCTTGAACGGGTTGCAAACGTATCTTGGCCCGCGATCGGAAGTGAACGCGTTCACCGGGAAATTCCTATACCCGTACGGGTACCAGGATGTTGACGGCGACACGATCTACAAGCGTTTGCAGGTACACATTTCCGACATCGACCCCTCGCAGGATGGCGGCGGCACGTACTTCGCGGAAGGGCAATACATCACCGCCGATGACGCGAACACCGAACCGGACAACAACTGTTCCTATCGCCGGGTGACGTTCAGCGGCGCGGGGGCAGCCTGGTCCGCGTCGGTCGCGGGGATGCCCGCGACGGTGCGCGGCAAGCCGGCGATCCGCGCCTGGAAGACGGCAGACCCGTCCGTGGTCGAGACCGATGTGCGTATTCCCAATGAAGGCCTGGTGCTGCTGGCGGCGAAGGCGTCGGACATCGGCGGGGGCATGTGGCACTATGAATACGCGCTCCAGAACATCAACTCCGATCGTTCGATTCGCGGTGTTACCGTGCCGGTGCTCGACGCCGCCACCGTGCAGAACATCGGATTCCACGACGTGGACTACCACAGCGGCGAACCATTCGACGGAACCGACTGGCCCGGCCTGCGCATCAGCGGCGCGGTGCGCTGGATGACCGACACATACGCAGCCAACCCGGACGCGAACGCGCTGCGCTGGGGCTCGCTCTACAACGTGCGCTTCGACGCCGACGCCCCGCCGGAAGAGACCACCATCGCACTGGCGATGTTCAAATCCGGAAAACCCAACGACCCCGACACAGTTTATGTGCGTACGGTCGGTCCTGCGCCGCAACTGCTTGACTGCAACACCAACGGAACAGCCGATGCGTCCGACATCGCGAACGGCGACAGCGCCGATTGCAACACCAACGGTTTGCCCGACGAGTGCGAAGATTTCGCGGCGGTGCGCATGACGGCGGTCCAGGTTGCGACCGGACTCGCTTCGCCCGTGGCGGCTGCCTCGCCGCCGGAGGATTTCGATCGCCTGTTCATCTGCGAGCAAAACACCGGGCGGATTCGTATTCTGAAGAACGACGTGCTGTTGCCCACGCCGTTCCTGGACATCGGCAGTTTGATCAGCGCGTTCGGCCAGCGCGGTCTGCTGGGTATCGCGTTCCACCCCAACTACGCGAGCAACGGCTACTTCTACGTCAACTACACAAATGTCAGCGGCAACACGATCATTGCGCGCTACGAAGTGTCCGCCGGTGATCCCGACATCGCCAACGCGGCCTCCGCGGTGATCCTCAAAGCGATCACGCAGGACAGTGCGCTGCACAATGGCGGGCAACTGGCGTTCGGCCCGGACGGCTACCTGTATGTCGGTACGGGCGAAGGCACGAGCGGCAGCGATCCACTGAATCATTCGCAGGACGTCAACTCGCTGCTTGGGAAAATCCTGCGCCTCGACGTAGACGCAGCCGATCCGTACATTCCGCCAACCAATCCGTACGTGGGCACAAACGGGCTCGACGAGATCTGGGCGCTGGGTTTGCGCAATCCCTGGCGCTTCAGCTTCGATCGGCAGACCGGTGACATGTACATCGCCGATGCCGGTGAGAGCACGCGCGAAGAGATCGACTTCCAACCCGCGGAGAGCACGGGCGGTGCGAACTACGGCTGGCGCTGCTACGAGGGCACCGCGCCGTTCAATCTCGCGGGCTGCTCGGCTGCTTCGGCGTACGAGTTCCCGTTGTACGAATACGGCCACTCCGGTGGCGCGTGTACGATCATCGGTGGGTTCGCCTATCGCGGATGCAAGTTTCCGCAACTGCGCGGTACCTACTTCTTTGCCGATTTCTGTGCCGGTTGGGTCCGCAGCTTCCGACATCATGCCGGCGGCCCCACGCCACCAGCGGTGCAGGATCGCAGCGACGAATTCGCCGCGGTTGACGGGCTGATCACGTCATTCGCGGAAGATGCTGCCGGGGAGCTGTACGTGCTCACGTTCACGGGCAACGTCTATCGCATGGAGCCTGCGCCGAGCATCGCAGCCACCTGCGGCAACAGCATCGTTGAATACGGCGAGATGTGCGACGACGGGAACACGTCGTTCGGCGACGGCTGCGATGAGCACTGCCAACTTGAGTCCGTCGTCGAGGATCACTGCGCGGGCGCGATCACGCTCTGCCCGGACATGTCCGAAATCGGCGATACCACCGGGGCAGCTTCGGATGGGTCCGCAAGTTGCGGCGATTCGGCTGGCGGCCCCACGCACTGGTATCGCTACGTTCCAGCATCGGATGGCGTCGCAGTATTCAACACGTGCGGTTCGGACTTTGACACGGTGCTTTCGGTGCATCGCGGCTGCCCTGCCAGCGAAGACAATCAATTGTCCTGCAACGATGACGGCTGCGGTACCGGTGATCAGGGTTCGCGGATCGTGCTCGCGGTGAATGCGGGCGAGGTGTACTACCTGCGCGTCTCCGGGTACGACGGAGCTGCCGGTGAATACACGCTCAGCGTATCCGGTCCGACGTGTACATCCGTGTGCGGTAACGGCATCGTTGAAGTGGGCGAAGAGTGCGAACCGCCCGACTCAGCCAACTGTGACACACAGTGTCAGTTCCCGGTGTGTGCATATCCCACGTATGTCGAGGGTTTCGAATCCGGCGCGCCTGCGGGCTGGACGTTTAACGCTGCCGGTAGCACTGCCACACAGGGCGCCTGGGTCGCGGGCGACCCTGACGGCACCAACACCGGGGGCGACTTCGTGCAACCGGAAGACGCGTCGGCTGGTAGTGGCTGTGCGTTCACCTCGCCAAACACGTCGCTCAACGACGGCGACGTTGACGGTGGCGTCACGTATCTGCTCTCGCCGCCGTACGACCTGACTGGTCTGCCCAATGCGCGCGTGCGTTACGATCGTTGGTTCTACAACGGCGTGCAGGGCGGTGATGCGAACGATTACTTCATCGCGGAGATTTCGGACAACAACGGCGGATCGTGGGTCACGCTGGAATTGGTCGACGACAACGTGCAGGCGAACAACTGGACGGTGTCCGCGTTCGAACTGGATTCGTTGATCTCGTTCACCAACACCGTTCGCGTGCGCTTCGGCGTGAGCGATGGTGCCGGTGTTGACGATCTGATCGAAGGCGCGGTTGATGCATTCCAGATCACCACCTGCACCGACTGCAACAGCAACAGCATTGACGACTATTACGACATTGCCAATGAGCACAGTACGGACATCAACGCCAACACCGTCCCCGACGACTGCGAAGTCGACGGCGACGTGATCCGCGGCGCATTGCTCTACGACAATTGGCCGCTGGTCTCGACGGGTCTCACGCCGACCAGCAACCACCCGCTGTGGCCGTTCCGGCCCGACCTGATCAGCAATTCCGCAACCGGGATCACGACCTGGTATTGCTGGCAGTGCCATGGTTGGGATTACCAGGGTGTGGACGGTGAATACGCTGCGGGCTCGCACCGCACCGGCTTCCCGGGAATCTTCGGGACGACGTTGAGCGATGAGGACCTCTTCACGCTGCTCGATCAGCCGCCGACAAACGACGGTGGCCCGGGCGTGTTGAACGGACACGACCTCGGCGCGTACATGCCGGAAGCGGACATCATCGATCTGATCGCGTTCCTGCGATTGGGCACGGTTGATATCGACGCGTACGTTGACGGCGGCGGGATGTTCATCGGTGACGAGGTGCAGGGACAGGCGAAGTACCAGACGAATCCGATGGGGCCGTCATGCCTCGTGTGCCACGGAGCCAATGGTACGAACATCAACTTCGGCACGCCGCTTGAGCCCGAGTGGCTCGCGCATGTCGCCAATGACGATCGTGGCGAATTCCTGCACAAGGTGCGATTTGCTCCGCCCGGTACGTCGATGCCGAACTACGTCTCACGCGGAACGACGCAGGACGTCGCGGACATCGGCGCGTACATTCAGCACAACTTCCCGACGCTTTGCACCACGGACAGTCAGTGCGATGACGGCCGGTCGTGTAACGGTATGGAAACGTGCGGCACCAACGGCTGCGAACCCGGTGTGTACACGGGGTGCGACGTCGGTTGCGACTTCGATTGCGACATCGACCTCGCCGATTTCGCAGTCTTCCAGCGCTGCTACACGGGCGACGTCGGCACGGGAACGCCGATATACCCGCCCGGCTGCGACTGCCTGGACTACGACGGCGACGGTGACGTGGACCACAACGACCACGCCGAGTTCCTGAACCGATTCAGCGGCGCGGATGTACCGGCGGCGGGTTGCCCGGTACCCTGACAACTTGGCGGCACAAATCAGCGGCTGAATTGACAGCACAGATTGGCACACGCGTTCACTTGGGGCTCCTGTATGTCACTGAAGTGGCATGCGCTATGAGGGCCGCGGAGGTTGTGCTAGGATTCAGACTTCTGACCCGGTCCGTATGTCCGCGGTGAACGTCATTCGGAGCACGTTTGTTGAACCAATCGAGTCGTAGCAATGAGAGTGTCGGCGCGGACAAGTCAGCGACGGGGATGTTGCCGGGCATCGACTCGGAAGCACCGCAGCGCTCATTGCGCGATCGCCTACCAAGACCGGAAACGCTCCTGCTTGTGCTGGCCTTCCTGACAACTGTCGCTGCCAAGTTCTTGGCGCTTCGGGAACTGGATCCAGAGAGTCTTGCCTCGGCGTGGCTATCCGTCGTCGCGCGCGATTTCGTTTTCTTCGGATGCTGTTTCGTACTGTCAACTGCTGCTCGACATTTGATTCCGGATAGGTTCGGCGCCCGTTTGTCACTGCTCCTTGCCTTCATCATTTTGTGCTGGTCATTGCTGGACGCCGCGTGGTTGCTTTATTCCGGTGTTCAGCTCCAACCAGGTATTCTCCGTGTTATTGGCTATTCCCCTGAGGAGTTCTGGCCGCATGTGCGGCGGCACCTGCGACGAAGGATGCGCCTGGCGGTACCGTCCATTGGTGGAGCATGTTTGTTTCTCGGCTGGATCTTCTATCGCGTTGTACGACCCCGGAGAGTGCAGGCTGCGCATAAGCGTACTCTTGCCATCTGTACAATTACCTTGGTTGCCCTTGTAGCGTTGACGCTGGTTCAACCATACCTTCGTACACATTCCGGTCTTCAGTTCTCTGGGGAGGTACTCGACCACAGCAGTCATTGGTACGCGCTAACCTCATTTGTTCGTCCAGAGGAGATGTCCGCCCAGGGTGACCGCGGTCGCCAAGTGCCGCGCGCGGGACAACGCCCCGTGCAAACACCGGATCAACTCGGCGACCTGCCGAACATCGTGCTCGTATGGATGGAAAGCACATCACATGCGGCGACATCGCTCGCCGAAGGCGGCGGAGCCCCCACGCCGAACCTGGAAACACTCGCGGCGCAGGGAGCTGAATTCATATACACGCGGGTTCCCGTTTCGCAAACCGGCAAAGCCTATTGGTCGACGCTAACCGGCACGCGCCCCGACACGCACTATGACTATTCCGAGGCGATTCTGGTTGACGAACCCTACGAGAACCTTGCGACGATCCTGAAGCGCTTTGGCTATCGCACCGCGTTCTTTGAAATGTCCAAGGGCACATTTCAATGTGCTCCAGGGACATTCGCGAACATGGGGTTCGACTGGGGCTGGTGGCGTGAAAACCTTGAAGACCCATCCGCCAACCTCGGCTACCTTGCGGGCGACGATTTTCGCCTGCTCGACCCCGCATTCAAATGGGCCACCGCCGAATCGTCACCTTTCCTGCTTACGACGATTACGTCCGTCGCGCATGACCCGTTCGTCTTGCCCAAATGGTACGGCGAGACACCAAAGTCACGGGACGCGGCGTACTACAAGACCATCGAGTATACTGACGCATTCGTAGGCGAAGTGCTTAAGCGCATTGACGATTTGGGGATTGCCGATAACACAATCGTTTGCGTACTCGGCGATCATGGAGAAAGCCTTCGACCAGAAACCAAACGTGGCCGATGGGTTCCATACGAAGAAGTCATCCGCATTCCGTGGCTGCTGCGCTGGCCCGGCCATATTGATCCGGGCACGCAAGTGACCTGGCCGTGTTCACAGATGGATGTCACACCGACGTTGTTGAGCTTGCTCGGAATCGGAATTGATGACGCCGGCTTTGAGGGTCGAAATGCCCTGACGCCAGCCGAACCACAGCGACGACTCTATTTCTCTTCATGGTTCGAGGACAGTCCGGAAGGATTCATTGAAGGCAACCAGAAGTACGTCTACTGGCCATACACAGACCGCGTCGTGGTATTCGACCTCGATCAAGATCCGCATGAACTCACTCCGCGCGACCTCGAAGGAAATGCGAAGACCAACGCAATTGCGGATATCACCGAATGGAAGCAAGCGTCGTACTTATACTTTTCTCCCCGGCGGTTTCGCGATCGACTACTCTTTGACCATTGGCGAGCGTTCGCGGCAGGTCGTTCAGCCTGGGCATACTACGTGCCCGACGCAAGAAGAGCCGCCGAATAGAGACCCCATTGAAAGATTCCGTTTTGGCTGATCATCGGTTACGAGACATGGGTCATCGCGACTTGGTTCGCCCAATAGTGCAGGCGATCATACTAACAGTATTGTGCGCCTGCACGTTCCGAAGTGAGTTTTACAAAATAACGGAACAGGCGACGACGATGGCGGAGGCTGGGCACACGCTCGCACTGCCCGTCATGGTAGCGCTCCTCGTGTTCGCGCGACGCGATGCCATTCGCAAGGACATACGGCGCGGCTCGGCGTGGGGACCACTGCTGGTTGCGGTCGCAGTGCTCGGCTATGCTGCGACAACCTGGCCATTCTACTTCGGGTACGCACGGCGGCTTCAGTTTGTCGTCGCGGCGGCGGGGATTCTCCTGACAGTCGGCGGATGGCGAGTCTTGTGGCGCTGTGCTCCAATTGTCATAATTGTATTTGTTGCGATGCCGATTGGTTGGAATTCATTTTCCACGTTTGTCATTCGACCGGAAACTATCACACTCGACATTGCGGCCAAATCACTGTCGCTATTACCGTCCGTGTTTGTCGAGCTGCACGGTTCTGACCTGCACTATCATAGCTCGTTCACGGACGGAATAATCGCACTCGGAGACCCGCATCGCGGCGTAGTCATTCCGTTTGCTTACCTCACCATTTTGATTTTCGTAACATACTCAAGGGTCCGACCACTGTGGCAAATCTTTGCGCTTGGCGTCCTTATGTTTCCGATGGTTCTTGTCGCCAACCTGTCCCGGCTGTTGCTACACGGCGTGCTTACGATCTACGGTCAGGCCGCGCCATTGGACGCATGGCCGCGAAACGTGTCGATGGCTGCCGCAATGGTGCTCGCGTATCTGATAATGGTCTTGTGCGCTTTCGTTCTCGAAAACCTCGTTGTGGCAGATGATGATGGGCTGCCTTCCGAATTGACCGAGGACGACGCAGCATGAGTAGCGCAACGAGCAAATCGGTCTCCCGCGGATGGATGCAATGGCCTTTCGCGGTGTGCGCTGGCTTGCTGTTGCTTGCTGCGCTCGGTCTCGACCCCCTGCTCACGAATCTGGCTGAACGATATCGCAAGACATCGATCATGCCGCGCCAGCCGCTTGCAAACTTCTCAGCCGAGTGCCTGCCGAGTTTCAAACCAGCGCCGGAGGGATCACCGTTCATCGATCATCAATCAGACAACGATGTCGGCACCGATGACATACTGCTGCTCCGCCTACAGGAGGCGGGCGCGGACGGACTCGATGGTCAGGTGTTGCTGTTCGTCACGTACTACAGCGATCCAGACGACAAGGTGCCCCATACGCCCGAGGTGTGTTACCGGCAGATTGGCGGTGTTGTTCGCTCGATCGGTTCGGCACCGATCACGCTGTCCGCGTCAAGATCACCCAAGCAAACCACCGCACGCAGTGTAGTCATCGAAGAGCCTGCTGTTGATGCGGTAATTGCATACCTGTTCTGCACCAATGGACGGTTTGAAACGTCGCGCAATGCCGTGCGCCTCGCAATGGGACTACCCGGAGACAAGCGCGTCTATTTCTGCAAGATCGAAGCAGTCACATCGAGTCCGCGTGGCGCTGACGCCGATCCCGCGATGGCGCGTTGCCGTAAACTGCTGGGCGAAGCGATACCCGTTCTGATCAATGACTTTTTGCCGACTCAGGAAGACCTGCGGAAGCGTTGACCCTGCTGCGCTCACGGCGTGTTCGAACGACACCGCCAAGTACATGAAGCGTCGCCAGCACACACGCGCCCGCGGCGACGATCGCAATCGTTGTGCGCGACTCGGGCACGGGTTGCCAAACACCGGGAATCACGACTTCAATACCATTCGATAGTCCAATAGTCGCTACGCCTTCTCCCAGGATTGCGCCGCGGCTATTCACGCGAACAGAAAAAGTCGCGGACTTGTATGGTCTTATGGCGCGCAACTCGTCTGTCGTCCACGCGCGGAAGGCGCCTGAAGGCATCGGGCCATCCAGCTCCCAGTCTTCCGGACCCTGGAAATCATACGTGTGATGCACATCGATGGCGAAGCTGGTAATCGGCTCTGCCGACACGTTGGTGACCGTCCAGGTGTAGAGGTTGGACGCGACCTCCGCGCGGATGCGCACACCGTCCTGCTCCGCCTCGAACTGGCAAGCCGCAATCACCAAGAATGTCGCGAACCACGTCGCCATCAATGCTTCTCCGAATTGGGACGCGCGCAAGCATACGCTGCGGACCATGGCGCGGGCAAGCCCCGCTAAGCCGTTTGGCGTCGGCGCGGGTGGCTGATATACTCCGCTGCCACGTGGACAGTAGGCGTTTGCGGGCGACAGCGTCAACACATCAACTCAACCCCGATCGGAGGCGGCGCGATGATCGAAACCATGGTGCAGTACTCCATTTTCCTCGGAAACAAGCCGGGTCTTCTCAGCCAGATCTTTGCCACCCTGGCCGCGGCCAAAGTCAACATCGTGGCCCTCACCATGATGGACGTGAGCGAACACGGCGTGTTGCGGATCGTCGCGCGTGATGCCGCGAAAGCGAAAGCGGCGCTCGATCCGCTCAACCTGCAACTCGCGCCGACCAGCGTCCTCGCGGTCACCATGCCCAACAAACCGGGCGCACTGGCTGACGTCTGCGAAAAGCTCTCCGCCAGCCGCGTGCAGATTTCGTATCTCTACTCCACCACCGGCGCTCCCGGCGGAAAAGCCATCGGAATCTTCAAAGTACAAAACCCTGAACGGGCAACAAAAGCGCTCGAAACCAAACGCAGCCAGGCACGCGACATGAAAACCAAGCTGCGCAACCACCAGCGAGCGCGGACCGCCGGTCGCCGATAAGCGAACCCTGCATCAGGACACGCAAGCTGCGAGCGTTGGTCATCGACAGGTCGCGGCATACACTCGGATAGAGGCCGGGAGCCGGCATCCCGGGCACCGACCCGAGGAATCGGAACCCCGGGCGCCAAGCCCGGGGCACGAACACCGAACGCGCCCGACGATTCACCGGCACGCTTTCCGCCGGTACAGATGACCACGAATGGACTTCAAGCGAAAACGATCTCGCCCGCGACTGCCGGCGCTGCTTCTCGCGATCGGCGCATTGCTGATCGCTACACCGCCGCATACCCGAGCAGAAGAAAGTGAC